>DIDP01000066.1 GCA_002418205.1 Anaerolineales bacterium UBA5797
AATACGCCCGCCTCCCTGCCTTCTGCCAGTGTAGTTTGAAGCCAGGCAAGCATCTCCCTGTGCAGTGACTGCACCTCACCCTGCAACCCTTCGGGGATCGAATTGAACTCCGCCTCCATCGAACCCACAAGGCAGACCTTGCCCTTGTCCGCGCGCATGGAAGTGTAGATACTGAAGAACCAGTCCAGTTTTTCTTCGGGTGCCAGGTCTTTGACGCGTGCATTGTTGATCCATAGTTTGAATCGGTCACGATAGCGTTGAATGACCGCCACGCTCAGGTCTTCCTTGGTGGGAAAGTGATAATGAATGGCGGCGTTCTTCACGCCCAATTCAGATGCAATATGAGCGTAACTGAAACCGTTGTAGCCCATATCCTGCAAAAGGGATTCGGCGAGATTCAATATCGTCCGCTTGGAGTTCTCGATCTTGACCATTATCGTCCGATTTTACTTACTAGTTAGTAAGTTTGTCAAGAGTTCATCACAGTCAATTTGAATTCCTTCCTGAAAGCGCACAGGTGGGTGTCTCGTATTCGTCACTGAGCTATCCATATGCGGATGATAAGCCTACATATGTGTGGGACTTGGACAGATAGCAAAAAGGGCGGACCGATGGTCCGCCTCTACGATTTATCCGTGCAAATCAGTGCAATCCGTGGCTAAGAATTAAACTCTTTCCCTCTTGAATTGCGTTTCATACAACTGTGCATACAACCCATTTAACGCGAGCAACTCCTCATGCGTGCCGCGTTCCACGATCTGACCGCGATCCATCACCAGAATCAAATCAGCCGCAAGAATAGTGGAAAGGCGATGGGCGATAACGATGCTCGTCCTGCCTGCCATGACGCGCTTCAACGCGTCTTGAATCAATGCTTCAGATTCGCTGTCGAGATGACTGGTCGCTTCGTCAAGCACGAGAATACGCGGGTCTTTGAGGATCACTCGCGCCAGCGCGATGCGCTGTTTTTCGCCCCCGCTCAGGCGATAGCCGCGTTCACCGACAATCGTGTCGTAGCCGTCGGGCAGGTCCATGATGAAATTGTGGATGTTGGCAGCTTGCGCGGCGGCTTCGATCTCGGCCTGGGTCGCTTCGGTCTTGGCATAAACCAGGTTCGTGCGGATGGTGTCGTGGAAGAGATACGTCTCCTGCGTTACCATGCCGATGGCGGACGAAAGCGAATCGAGCGTCACCTCCCGCAGGTCATGCCCGTCGATGCGGATGACTCCCTCAGTGGGATCGTACAGGCGCGGGATGAGATACGTCAGCGTGGTTTTGCCCGCGCCAGAGGGACCGACCAACGCCACCAAATTTCCAGGACGCGCGATAAAGGAGACTCCGCTCAAAGCGACCTCTCTGGCTTGGGATGTCGCGTCAGACGTCCCTGAGTCTGATGCGGGTTCTTCATCTTTCTTCTTCCCATTACCTTTCGCCACATTCGTCACCAGCGACAGGACCGCGCTCACGTCCTCATGCCTTCCATAACGTTTGACATCCTTCAACAGCTTGGACGCATCCACACTATAGTTGAACGTGACTTGATCGAATTCGAGTTCGCCTCTGACATCACGTAATTCAAGCGCTTCTTCTTTTTCGTTGATGTCGAGCGGCAAGTCAATGACCTCGAACACGCGCTCAAACGAAACCATGCTGGTGCTGAAATCGACCGGCGCGCTGGCGAGTCCCTGCAACGTGCCATACAGTTGACCGAGATACGAGCCGAACGCGACGATGGTGCCGACGGTGAAGACATCGGTGATGACATAATAACCACCGAGACCATAGACCAGCGCCGTGCCCACCGCGCTGACGAGGCCGAAGATGACGAAGAAGGTGGAGCCGACCACCGCGCGGCGGATGCCAACATCACGCACGTTGGCGGCGCGTTCACGAAACCGGGATTCTTCCTCTTTGGCGCGACCGAACAATTTGACGAGCAGCGCACCGCCGATGTTGAGAGTCTCGTTCATATGCGCGTTCATCTGCGCGTTCATTTCCATGGCTTGACGCGCAATATCGCGCAGGACGGTGCCAAGTCTTTGTGCGGCGATGATGAAGAGCGGCAGGATCAAAACGCTGACAATTGTCAAGCGCCATTCGAGGGTAAGCATGACCGCGAGCAGCGCGATCGCCTCGATGAGGTTGGTCACGATGTTTACAATGGTGTTGCTGATAGCGTTCTGCGCACCGACCACGTCATTGTTGAGGCGCGACATCAACTCGCCGACCTTGGTATTGGTAAAGAAGCGCAGGGACATTCTCTGCAGCCGCGCAAAAAGCGATGAGCGCAGGTCGTAGATGACGCCCTCCCCCACCGTGGAGTTGAGCCTGCGTTGAATGACGTTGACTCCGCCACTGACCGCCGGGATGGCGAGCAGCGCCACACCCAGCCAGATGAGCCGGGTCGTGTCCTTGGCGGGGATCACCACATCGATCATGTTGCGAAAGATGAGCGGCGTGAGCAGGGACAAACCCGTCGTGAGGAGAATCGTCACGAGCATCCCCCCGATATGCCACCAGTACCCGCGCGCGTAGGAAAGGACGCGCAGTAAAAGTTGTTTGGTTACCTTGGGCTTTTCGTCGCCCTGCCGCATGGACATCCACCAGCCGTATCCGTGCATGGTTTTGTAGTCTCCTGGTCTTCTAGTCTTCTAGTCTGCTAGTCTGGCAGCCATTGGGCAGTAAAGGGTTTGACCAGCCGACAAGCGGACTATACGACGAGTAGACTGATTTTGCAACTGGACGAAGGGGGAGGTTAATGAAAGTCTGATGCGAGGAGGAAAGTATGAGAGCTGTTTATGGGATAATTGTGCCTGACATCATGGAGAAAGATCAAATGTTTAGCGTTACTTCCGATTGGCACTCCTCCTTCCCCAACGCCCACGCGGGGATTTTGGTGATGCGCAACGCATCCAACCCCGCGCATAACGCCGAATTGGAGAAGCGCAAAGCCGAACTCGAGGAATCACTCCGTGTCCAATTCGCGGGCAGGATCGCGCTGCAATCGCGAGCCATCCCGTTTTGAAAGTCTATGGGGAGTATTACAAAAGATTCAAGAAGACCTACCACGTGCAACTGCAATTGGAATCCATCGTTTTGAAAGGCAAGTCCATTCCCAGTGTGGCGTCACTGGTCGAGTGCATGTTCATGGCGGAGGTGAAGAACATGTTGCTCACGGCAGGTCATGACCTGGATAAACTGCAATTGCCGTTGACTCTCGATGTCACCAAAGGGACGGAAAGTTATACAGTCATGCGCGGCGAGGAACAAACCGTCAAAGCAGGGGACATGATGATCAGCGACCAGGCGGGGATCATCTCGAACATCATCTACGGTCCCGACCAGCGGACGCAGATCAGCGAGTCCACGCGGAATGTGGTCTTCACAGTCTATGCACCGGCGGGAATTGAAGAATCGCTGATCATGCGACACCTTCTAGATATGCGCGATGATGTGCTGGTCATCGCTCCTCAGGCGGAGATGGAATTGCTCCACGTTTACGGGGATTGAAAAGTTTCGAAGAATCAACTATTGGTCTACTCAACAAGCGGGAATAAACTTGCAATAATCTTCCATGATATTTTGTGTTAATCTATGGGGCAGGAAAGTCCGTTCACTGGAAAGCTGATGTCACCGCCCAATATTCTTTACAGCGCGTTTCTCATGCTAGCAGGGATGATCTGTCTTATCGCCGGCATCATCGTCTCTCAAAGACGTCCCTTCCCGCCAGGTTCCATCCCGCTGATGGTCTTGCTGTTTGCCCTGAGCTGGTGGGATTCAAGCTACAGCCTGTTCTGGGCGGGCGCGCCCGGTCCCATTCCCTTCTTCTGGCTGGATATCACCTATCTGGGCACGGTCATTGTCCCTGCAGCCTTGTTGGTCTTTGCGATGGAACTGTCCGACCTGGGAGGCTGGCTGAAGAAACCGTTCCTGCTCTCCCTTGCGATCGAACCGCTTCTGGTGACCATCCTGCTGTGGACAGATCCCATGCACGGGCTCTTCTTTGCCGGGAAACGTCTCGAGAATTCGGCAATGATCCTGGATGGAGGACCCGTCTTTTTGGCAAACCTGATCTATTCCTATCTGGTATTGCTGATCGGTTTCATTCTTCTTATCCGAAGGTTCATCCAGACCGCCGGTATCCATCGTCAGCAGATCGGCGTGATCCTTGCAGGTCTCAGCATCACCTGGTTGAACAGTATCATCTTCATCATCGGTCTCAACCCCATTCCCGGGGCTGATAACACGCCCTTCTCCTTTACCATCGCCGGGCTCGCCTTCACTTATGCCATCCTCCGCTATCGTTTTCTCGATATCGTTCCGATCGCCCGCCATCTTTTGATCGAGGGCATGAGCGACGGCGTGATCGTCATCGATGCGCAAAACCGCCTGGCAGACCTGAACCCAGTTGCGGAACAGGTGCTCGGAGGGGAGGCAAAACTCATACTGGGAACGCCCGTCAGGGAGGTCTTTTCCAGATGGCCTGATCTAGTCGCCAAGTTCCATGATGTGATGAGTATCCGCACCGAGGTCCAGACCGAACGTGCCCATCTTGATGTCCGGATCTCCCCGTTACATGACCAGCGTCAAAACTTCCTTGGACGTCTGGTCGTCTGGCGCGATATATCCGAGTTGAAGCTCGTCCAGATGGAGCTGGTAAAACTGGCGCAAAAAGACCCGCTGACCCACGTCTATAACCGTCGTCATTTTTTGGACCTGGCACGGATCGAATACGAACGCTTCAAGCGGACTCATAAGCCCATTTCGCTCGCCATCATCGACCTGGATCATTTCAAAAGGATCAATGACACGTACGGTCATCAAGTCGGCGACGAGACATTGGTCCGTTTTACGAAAATATGCACAAGCAACATCCGCGCCATCGATCTTTTCGCACGCTTCGGCGGCGAGGAGTTCGTCCTGCTCCTGCCTGAGACGAACATGCAGCAGGCATACAAATCCCTGCAAAGACTGCAAGCCGCATTGAAAGATGGCTTTGCCGGTGACGAAGAACCGATGCATCTCACTGCGAGCTTTGGCCTTGCCACCCTATCCGATCCGCACGACACCCTGGATACGCTGATTCAAAAGGCGGACAAGGCGCTGTACATGGCAAAGGATAACGGGCGGGATCAAATCGTATCCCTGCCGTGACACTGGCTCAGGAGATCCTTGATTTCAACTCCTTCGGGTCCAGATATATTTCCACATAACCGCAGTTCGGGCAGGCGCGCGCCAGGCTGATCTTTGTCACAGTTCTCAGCATGCCCGTCTGTCTTTTGGACACATAACCCGGCTGGTCGCTTGTGGTCAGCGAACCTTCGTCCATCGGCTCATTACATTTGGGGCAGGGATGTGCTTCCATGCAATTCTCCTTTTACAGCGATACGGATAAAATTACTCAAACCATTATACGGTCAATGGAAACAAACGCGATGCCCTCTTTGTCCCTCCCCCATCGTTTCTACCGCGCAATGCAAAAGCGGCATTCGGATGTTCTCTTCCATGGTGACATCACCCGCCGCGCCCTCGCCCTCACCTTCGACGACGGCCCGCATCCGCGCGATACGCCTCAAGTGTTGGAAGTGCTGGCACAGCATAACGTCTGCTCAACGTTTTTTCTGATCGGACAAAGCGTCGAGAGAAATCCGCAACTTGTGAACCAGATCCACAAAAACGGACATCAGCTCGCGTTGCACTGTTACCGGCACATGCCCTTCCCACTGGAGAACGCCTCGTCCCTTAAACGACAGTTGGATCGGTCTCGAAATGCCATAGCCAACGCCTGCGGCATTTCCCCTGACTCGATCCGACACATCCGCCCGCCGTATGGAATCTTTACAGCCAGGACCCTGTCCCGGTTGAACGGGTGGGGCTATCGCCTTGTGCTCTGGGACAATATGCCCCTGCACTTCCTCCAGCCTTCAAAATGGACAACGGCTCAAATCCTTAACTGGTCCCTCCCCGGTTCAGTGGTCGTATTACACGATGGTCATGGACATGGCAGGCAGGTCGCGCAGATTCTGGATTCTGTCCTTCCAGAACTCAAAGCGAAGGGTTTTGAGTTTGTTACAATTGAACAGATGCAGAAATCCCCTACAGGTGAAACCAAATGAAATTGCTCAGTATCAACATCGGCGGGGAACGCCAACAACAAAGGAAAGATTACGTCGAGACGACCGGCATCTACAAAACTCCTGTGGAAGGACCCGTTGAGATCAAATCCCTCGGCATCGAAGGCGATGCCATCTGCGATAAAAAGAACCACGGCGGACCCGACCAGGCACTCTACCTCTACGGCGGCGCAGATTATACGTGGTGGGAACAGGAACTCGGCAAAGACCTCGCGCCCGGCACCTTCGGCGACAACCTGACGGTCAGCAACATCGAAAGCGCGAGTTTCAACGTCGGCGATTACATCCGCATTGGCGAAGTGACGTTGCAGGTCACCGCGCCGCGCATCCCGTGCGGGACGTTCGCCACGCGCATGGGCGATCCGCAATGGGTCAAGAAATTTCGCGCAGCGGAACGACCTGGTTTGTACGTTCGTGTTATCAAAGAAGGTGTGGTCAAAGCAGGGGATCCCGTCACAATCGAAAAATATACAGGCGAGACGGTCTCCATCGTTCAAATGTATCGTGACCATTACACGAAGGAATATACTGAAGAATCGTTGCGCCATTACCTCAACTCCCCCATCGATATTCGATCACGCAAGGATCTGGAAGAGGAATTCAACAAATTATTCACATAGAAGCAACCTGAACGAACCTTGAACGTAAACCTAATTGATACAAACAATTCAGGAAGGGTCTCATGTCAAAGAATCAATTATGGTCACGGTGGACGCTTGCGAACGCGCTCAGTGAAATGATCGGGCTGGGGCTTACGTTTCTCATTACTGGTCTTGTCTTTTCCAGGCTGGATGGCTTGGGGACAATGACCAGTATTTTGTTAACCTTCGGCTTCGCTGTGGCAAGCGGTGCGGTCGAAGCCACGTTCGTTGGACTCGCCCAATGGTGGGCGATGTGTCGATGGTTCCCATCAATTGACCGTTTTGCATGGTGGCGCGGGACGCTGATCGGCGCGTTGATCGCGTATGTACTGGGATACCTACCCTCCACGATCATGAGCTTGGGCGAAGCGATCGCTTCCTCTTCCGCCCCGGTAGTTGAACCACCGCAATGGGTCGTCCTTCTGCTCGCGGCTGGGATGGGAGCTATCGGCGGCATGGTGCTGTCTTTTGCGCAGTGGTTGGTCATGCGCGGTAAGATCAGGCGTGCAGGTTTGTGGATCCCCGCCAACATGCTGGCATGGACGTTCGGCATGCCGGTCATCTTTTGGGGCATCGACATGGCGTTCAAAATGTCCGCGATCTGGGAATCCGTTTTGCTGATGGCATTGACTCTCTTCGCCGCGGGCGCGATCGTTGGAGGCATTCATGGTCTGTTTCTTGTCAGGCTGGCAGAACAGGAGTGAACTGAACCGTGCTTCCCATCCATGAGGTTGAGTCGTTTCTGAAATACACTCCCTCGCCATTACAAGATATCGTCTTCGAACTCCGCAACCTCATCGCCGAAGTGGCGTCAGACGCGGTGGAGGTCGTTCGGTGGGGCGGACTCAGCTATTTTCACGAAGGACGCGGGGGCATCGTCAGCGCGGGGATCTGTCAGATCGGCGTCCATGAAGGGTATGTCCGTTTGGATTTCATCCACGGGGCATTTCTGTCCGATCCGAAACATCTGCTCGAGGGGAATCAAAAGGCAAAACGGTATGTCAGGATCAGGTCCTATGAGGAAGCGCCGTGGGGCGACCTGAAACAGTTGATCGAAGAGTCATCCCGTTTCGACCCGCGTTCGCTCCAATTCAAAGATTGATTTTTTAGAAAAAGTGTTCTATAATCCAGATCATCGTTATCCGATTTAGCCAAAGGAGTGAAACGATGAGTTCCCTTGATAAAGCCGTCCAGACCCAGATCGATAATATCCAAAAGAAGACGGGGAAATCGCTCGAGGAGCTTGCCGCCATCGTGAAGAAAAGCGGTTTGACCAAGCACGGCGAGATCCGCGACATGCTCAAGAAAAAGCTTGGGCTGGGTCACGGTGATGCCAACACGCTCGTCCATGTGGTGCTCAAATCTGACGGCACGCGCGCCGCGGAAGGCAAATCACCAGACGCTGTGCTGGATGAAATTTATTCAGGCGCCAAGGCTGGCTTCCGCCCCATTCATGAAAAGTTGATGAAGGAGATCAACAAGTTCGGCGAGTTCGAGATCGCGCCAAAGAAGGGCTACGTCAGTCTGCGGCGCAAGAAGCAATTCGCAATGATCGGACCGAAGACCAACACACGATTCGAGGTGGGGATCAACGCAAAGGATTTCAATAAAAATTCGCGTCTGCTCGAACAACCGAAGGGCAGTATGTGCAATTACATTGTCAACCTGACCGACGCTAAGGAAGTGGATGCCGAACTGATCGCGTGGTTGAAGTCCGCTTTTGAACAGGCAGGATAAATGACCACATCCCAGGATTTTGCAAACAACCTGTTTGCCTTAATGGAAGAGACCTTCGAGGCGAAGCATCACGGCATTTTTCTGGATAAAGGGACCTCGCTCTTCGAGACGCTGGAAACTGTTTCCGCGCAAGAAGCTTCGATCCCGGTTGGAGGCAAATGCGCCTCACTCGCCGCCCAGGTTGCGCACGTCACTTTTTATCTTGAGGTGCTCGAGCGTTATGTTCTCCACCATGACACCTCTCCCGCCGATTGGGGACTGATCTGGCGCACCGTGGAAAAGGTCACGCCAGAGGAATGGCATGCGTACAAAAACAAACTCATGGATACCTATCGCCGTATCGAGAAGATGTTCCACGATACCGAAACATGGAATGAGGATTCCATCGGCGGCGCGATGGCGATCGTGGTGCATACTGCCTATCACCTCGGCGAGATCCGCCAGGCTTTGTGTACTTTGAAGTAATTGCAATGCGAGAAGGAGATGTGATATGAAATTCAAAATGAGCCCGAACGTAGCAGTAAGGACACAGCGACAGTTCGAAAAGGCTGTTGAATTCTATTCGAATGTGCTCGGCTTCAAGAACCGATCCACCGATCCCGATCTTGCAGACTTCGATGCAAACCCCATCAACCTGTTTGTACTTGAGGACGATGAATTTCGCGGTCCCGTCATGGAGCTGTTTGTAGAAGACCTGGATAAAGCACGCGAATATCTCGAAGCCAATGGATGCAAGATTCTGCGCTGGCGAGGCAGGGGACAGGACTGCTATGTGGAAGACCCATTCGGTGTGCGATTCAACGTCTGGGAACAAAAGGATTAATCATGCCACAGCGTCCGCGTTACCCGATGCCCAAATTCATGCGTGATGCGCTTGATGAAAATAATTTGATGGATGACTACAAAACACGTCCACCCTACCAGCAAAATGATTACATCGGCTGGATCATGCGCACCAAACTTGAATCCACGCGGCAAAAACGGTTGGAGCAAATGCTGGATGAATTAAGAAAGGGGAATGTGTATATGAAAATGAAGTGGAATCCAAAATAAACACGCAGGGACGGCCGTCCCTGCGTTCTTAATCAGCAGGCACCATTTCCCCATCGGCTTCGCTCACCGATTGGGCGTTGGCGCGTCGGATGAAGAACAGCGCGGGGGTCAGGAGCAAGCCTGAGGTCACGAGTGAAGCGACGGCGGAACCAACTGCCGCGACCACCGCCACGATGGGACCTCCCAGCATTTGTCCGACAGCATCCACCTGTCCGAACATCGAATGGACCGTGGCGCGGACATTGGAATCCAGTTTTTGGTTGACCCAGGCGGTCTGCAAAGGGATATGGACGTCGCGCAGAGCGTCAATCACGAGATACAAGCCCAGGCTTAGGATGAGAAACGGCGAGAGCGCAAAGCCAAGCATTGCAACCGAGATGCCAGCTGTTACGATCAAGACTGCACGTCCTATTGCCAGGGGACTCGTCGAGTCGACGCGCTTTGCCACAAAGCGGACCGCCAAGATCGTGATGATCGTCCCTGCCACCCGCAATGCCGCAAAGAACGCGACCTGATTGTTACCGAAGATCACCGGCAGTTCGAAGGTGTCGAGCAGGTGCTTGACCCACAACCTGTCGAAGCCCTCGCTGTAGATGCCGTAGAACAGACCGATAAAGACGATATTCATGAGGCGCGGCTTCGCACGGACGGCATCCACGCCCTGTTTGAAGGTGTGCCACATATGCCCCCAGGTCGTACGGTCCTCGCGCGGTGTGGGATGAAAGCCCGTCTCGGGCATGATGACCGCGAGCGTGACGCCGATCAGGATCACACCTAGCGCGCCGAATTGAAGCGGGAGCGCAACATTGTTCGCGCCGACCAGCGTGGCGAGTCCCATGCCGATCAGCGAGGCGAACAGACCGATCTGCGTGGCACGGATGAAGAGCTTGTTGGCATCGTCTTCGCCGATCTCATCCGAGATCCATGCCTGAGTCGCACCGGAGGTGAAGGTGTAGCCCAACCCCCAGACCACCTGTGCAAGCAGGATGGGAAGGAATGATGGAAAGAGCCCCTCGATGAGGAAACCAAGCCCCATCAGGATGTAGCCGATGATGATGGACGACCTGCGGGAATATACATCGGCGACGATGCCCGTTGGCACTTCGAACACGAACGCGGAGATTTCCAGCGTGGTGCCGACGAGGATCAGTTGGACGGGCGTCAGTCCCGCGACGGTGGCTTCATACAACGATGTGACCGTGAACATCATCGCGAAGAACACAGAGGCGCTGAACTCGATGAAAATGTAAACCGTCCTTGCGTTTAACTTTAAGTTGGAAAACATATGTACCTTAATCGACACGAATGGCGCAATTCGATCCTAGGCAATCGGATAAACATCCGAAAGCTTTTTAGGGAAGAGGATGTTCATCAGGACTCTCACCTCCTCGGTGTTGCACCAGCAATCTGCAAAGGCAGCGTGCAGTTCATCGTAACTGCGATAACCGAACAGCATTTGCAGGAATGTGCGATCCGGGAAGGCGATATCTCCCTCTTCCTGGGGGGAAGGCATCCACTCTTCGATGGTGGTGAGTTTGCCATTTTCGATCACGATCCGCAGACCCTCGCGGTAAAAACTGACCTTGATCTCGCGGCTGTGACCTATCGCGATTGACCCAGCCAGTCTCTTCTCCAGCGCGGGTCTGATGTGATTCAGAAACCCGGGCAGATCGGGCACGCGCACCTGGTAAGCATACGGTTCGCGGACGGAGGGCAAATCCCTCCCAAGCGCCCGATAGACGGGATGGTCCGCGCCACCCATGAATCCGAACGAGGTGCATTCCTTCCCACCGCGCCTGGCATATTCCTGTCCCTTGTTCCAAAGATAGCGGATCACGCTCGGGGTCACGTCCAGCCATGAGACGCCGGGTTTCAGTTCATACCAAATGGCGGTCAAACCCGTTTGACCCAGATAATTCGAGTGCTGGAGATAACCCAGGGGTTCGCCAGCCGCGCTCTCGATCACATGCGTCTCGAAGCGATTGATGGCGTTCACATCCTGTACGGTCACTTCATATTCGAAGATTTCGAGCGTTCGCACACACCTGACCATGTGCCGTTGAACAGCCTGGTCATATACACTGGAGATGAAAGGCAGGTCGGTCTTTGAGGCTGGGCGAACGGCATATTTTTCCGCTTCGCCATCCTTCAATTTGGGAACATTGGCTTCATACCCAAACCTCCGCCCGACGAAATCGAGCGCCATCTCATACCCGAACTGGCGATAGAAATATGGGATGCCCGTGATGATCTGCACGGGAAGTCCGCGTGCGACACACCACTTGTGGATCTCCTCGAACTGTGCCCGGATGAGGCCCCTACCGCGATATTCGGGCAATGTGCCCACCAGTTCAGGTCGCCCCACGCCGAACTCGATGCCTTCGTAACTCCAGGTTTGCGGGATCAGATTCAACGATGAGACAATTCGTCCACTTGAAGATTCTTCGACAAGGATGAAATCGTCGGCGTGGAATGTGGGATGGGGACGCGTGAGCAGGTCGCGGGTCCAGGCAATGAGACGCAGGCGATCCGCTTCATCCTCACTGTGGATCATGCCGTTAAACTCCGAGAGTGCGTCCGCGTCTTCGGCTGAGGAGCGGCGCATGCTGAGCCCGTCTCCCAGGTCTCGTAAAATGATATTCCTTTTGGTTAACATTTCTGTCCTATTAATGACCGCCCAATAGGACAGTCATCTAAAGTAAAGTTTTGAGTTCCTGCAAGGCAATCTGGGGATCCTTGAAATGGATGCCCTTGATGCCAAGCTTTTCACAACCTTCGATATTTTCTTGAAAATCGTCCACGAAGACCGCCTCTTTCGGACTCACTTCGAGTTGGTCCAACGCAATCTGAAAGATCCTCGCCCCCGGTTTTGCTGCGCCAACCTCGGCAGAAATGACCATGTGATCGAAGGCATCATCGAACTTCTCACGCACAATGAACGTTCGCAGGTCATCAAAGGCGTTGGAGATGAGTCCGGTCTTGTAGTCGCCGCGCAATGAGCGGATGAAGTCCAGCAATTCACGGTCGACGATATCGCCCGCAAAGAATTCATCCCGGATGGTCTGCATCTCCGAACCGGGACGTTTCAGGCGTTTCATCACTGTTGCCCAATGGTCGGCGGAGGTGACGTCGCCCACGGTCGCTTTTTGGGCAGAGTCACTGTCGAAAACGATGCGTACGAGATCATCGTATTCCATATCGAGGCGTTCCGCCAGATGCTGGCGCGGTGCCTGATATTCCGTGCGGACAATGACCCCGCCCAGATCAAAGAAGACGGCTTTGATGCTCATTTACTTTTCTTTGCCGTCCCCTTTTTGGCGGGAGCCTTTTTTTGCGTTGCAGGTTTTTCCACGGCAGGCTTGTCCTTTGCAGGAGCCTGCACAGCCTTGCCGGTCCGCGCTCGATGCTCAGACTTGGATTCAGCCGCAGGAACAGATTCAGCCTCCGGCTTGGGAAGAGGCGCCTCCGGCTGCGGGTGCGCTTTCAATTCCTTTTCCAATTCCTTGAGCGCCTCGCGCCAGTTCGGCATGGTCATCTCCAGTTTCTGACGAAGGACAGGCGTTGCGCGCCGGCAGCGCGGACAATGCGCGTCGTAATGGGTCAGGTTATTGGCGTACATGTGCTGCAAGGCATCGAGTTTTTCGACACGTCCGATGGTGAAGGGGGTCTGGCAAAAAGAACAGCGAAGGTTCATGTTGGTCTCCTTGTTGTTTAGCGTCCCGAAGGCTCATCCTGAGCCGAGGCCGAAGGATCATACAAAAGCCTTCGGGACGTTACATTTCTCAAAGCGATTGTACACTGATTTCTTTGCCGGGTCGCACTTCCTTTTCGAAGCGGTCGAAAGCCAGGTGGACGTGCATGCCGGCATTTTCATAGAGACGCAGCGCCCCGGTCAGGTTTTCGGCATCCACACCCAGACCCACCATGCGCTTGCCGCGCCGATGCAGTTCATCGAATGAATGACGGAGCAAGGCAAGCCCGAGGCCGCGTTTACGCCACGGGCGGCGGACACCCAACGTGCTCACCCAGCCGACATCCGGGTTGTCGTATGAACGGTCCCGGCATAGGCTGACCCCCGCCACCTCCTCCCCATCCATGGCAAGGAACCACAACGTGGGATCGAATCCATCATAGCCGGTCATGAAGTGTTTGAATCGCTCGAGCCCTTCTTCGAAAGGTGTCGGTATATGTCCATAGTGATCGCTGAACGCCTCATCCACCACGCGATAAACGGGCACAAGGTCGGTCTCAGGGTTGTATATGCGGAGGGTGATGCCCGCAGGCCACTGCGGCGCGGTGGGAGTTCCTTCCATATTGATGCGCATCGTATACGAACTGCGGACCCGGCGATAACCCATATTCTCGAACAATACACGGGCTGAGTCTGCCTGGCGATAGGTTCCAACCTGTGGGGCGAAGCGCAGTCCGGCCGGGACTTGATCCAAAGCCTTATTGGCGCGTGCCTCCGCCCATTGGAGCAGGTATGTGCCGATGTCATTGCCCTCGTAGCGCGGGTCCACGCGTCCCCAGATCCACGGATGAACGGGCGGCTTGGCGGTCGTCCAGACTTCAACGTAACCGACCATTTTGCCATCCGGTGCGAATACCAGCCGGATATCATCCGCCGGATCGAAACCCGGAGAGACCCATTCGGTGCGGATCGCCACCGGGTCTGTGATCTCATCCTCATGGATGACGGAGCGCGACCAGCGATTGAACAAATCCAACGCTTCGGTCACATCCTCCAATACCGCTCCTCGGACAGTGAAACCTTCAGGGAGTGAAACTTCCTCTTGTTCCTGTAGTAATGTTTTCATTTTTACTCCTATTCCTGCTCTTCGAGTTCGCGTCCGGGACGCAACTCCTTCTCATAGATGACATATTCGGAGGCAATGTGCATGCCCGCCTTTTGATATAAACGCGTCGCCCCGGTGGGATTTGCGGCGTCCACACCCAGACCGATGGTGCTGGTCCCGCGTCTGTAAAATTCGCCAAACGAATGCAGCAGCAATGCCTCGCCCAAACCGCGCTTGCGCCACGAACGGCGGACTCCCAGCGTACCCACCCAGCCAAGTCCATTCCGATAACGGCAAAGGGAATAACCCGCAATCTGATCGCCCTCCCAGGCGATGTGCCAGAGCGACGGATCAAACCCTTCGCGGCTCGTCATGTGATGCTGCCATCTTTCAAAGGTTCCGGGCGTGTGCCCCCAGTGATCGCTGAAGGCTTCCTCATGCGCCTCGAACACCGAACGGTTATGCTGTTCCAAAACGAACGGACGGAGTTCGATCCCATCCGGGAACGGCGGCGGGACAGGCGCTTCCCGGAGCGCGATCTCCATCCGCCATGAAAAGCGGATCGCCTGATAGCCTTCGTTCTCATGCATCTCCCGCGCGACCTTATCGCCGATCGACATGGCATTGCGGATGTACACACGCAGGTCGGGCTCGGCGAGCTTCAATTCTTCACGGGCACGCGCCTCCAGCGCCCGCATCATGACGGTCCCTGCGCCGCGCCCCATGAAATCGGGATGGACATATCCGTCCCCCATCAGGGAGGCGTGGGCATGACGGTTGCTGAATTCCTCATAACCGACGATACGCCCATCGTGCGACTCAACGACCCAGGCGTCGGTCTCGAGTGCGAAGCCGGGATTCTTCCATTCGTTCGCCAGTTCCGCAACCGAAACCGCGACCGTCGGATCGCCATCGTGCGTGCAGACCTCGAGGATGAGTTGAGCCACAGCTTCGAGATCTGCCCATTGCGCGGGACGCAGCTTCAGGTCCAGGGCAGGAAGCGTTGTGTCAGTTTGTAATTTTGTAACCATTTTGTTCCATCCATTCCTCGCGCAGGATGCCCATCGTGAGCATATCCCAGCGACGACCTTCCCTGTTCAAGACCTTGCGCATCCGTCCTTCATGGCGGAAACCCGCCTTTTCATACGAGCGGATCGCGCGCGGGTTGTATTCGAACACGACCAATGTGACGCGATTCAAATTGACCTCGGTAAAACCATAACGCAGGATCACCTTCATAACATCCGTGCCATAGCCCCTGCCCCAGAACTCGCGCTCGCCAATGCCAAGCCCGACGAAGGCCTCGCGGCCGGGCCAGTTGTTCACATACAGGTCGATATCGCCGAGCAACCGGTCATCGTCCAATTTGCGAATGCTGAACCAGTGCATGTTGATGGATTGTTCATCCAGTCCCTTTTCAAGCCATTTCTTGACGGCGTTTTGTGACGATACATGCGCCGCGCCGCTATCCAGGAGCCGCCTGAACTCTGTATCGCGGCTCCAAAACGAGAAGGCTTTGCTCATTTCTTCCATATCCATGGCGCTCAAGCGGACCAGTTCGCCCTTTAAAATATCCTTCATTGTGCCTCTCCACTTTGCATCCGGAACCATTCCTCGCGCAGGATGCCCATCCATAGACCATCCGTATATCTGCCTTCGCGCCGGATATCCTTGCGCGTGCAGCCTTCCAGCTTGAAACCAGCCTTTTCATACGAACGCAACGCGCGCGGATTGTACGAGTGCAGCCCCAACGACACGCGATGCACGTTCAACTCGGTAAAGGCATACTGCAGGCACAACTTCATCGCGTCCGTGCCATAGCCCCTGCCCCAGAACCCGCGCTCGCCGATCCCGATCCCAACCCAGGCTTCATTGTGGATCAGATCGACCCACAGACCGATGAAGCCGATGAGTTCATCCTCCTCCAAGGAACGGATGGAAAAAGGATAACGCTGCGGCTCAAAGCCATTTTCCATCTGCTTTTCGACCCACTCCTTCAGCCTCTTCTCTGAAAACATCATGGCGGGCTCTGAATCAGCCAGCCGATGGAACTCCGAATCGCGCTGCCAATGGACCTCTCTTTTGGCGCGCGTCTCCGGTTCTTCGGCAGCCAGGCGTACCAATTCTCCGCGAAACAAATCTCTCATCACATTCTCCTTTCGGATGTGAATCCGGTTCCTTCTACGCTCCAGCCTGATTCACCCATTCATCCTGCAACAAGCCGAAGACGAGCAGATCCCAACGCCTGCCATCCCGATCCAGCGCCTGGCGCCTGCGGACTTCCTCCGTAAAACCGAATTTCTTCAACAAGGCGATCCCAGCCTCGTTATATTCCTGAACCGGTGCAGCGACGCGGTACAGGTTCAGTTCGGCAAACATAAAGCGGAGCAGCATCTGCAAAGCCTGTGAACCGTAACCCTTGCGTTGGTCATCCTTCGAACCGATCCCAAGCCGGATCCAGGCATTGCCGTTCGACCATTCGATGCGATGGACCAGTGCCTTTCCGATCAACCGATCGTCTTCACGGGCGCGGATGGTGAAGTAATACATGTTTTTTTCCTCCTCGATCTCCTTCTCGAGTTTTTCGTATTTCTTCTTCACCATTGCAACCGACATCGGGCGTGCCGGCTCGAAATCATACATGCGCATGAAATCCGAATCATGCGTCCATTTGGATTCGATCTCCGCGTCCTTCTCATGATCGATCGGACCAAAGCGGACATCCTTTCCTTCAAACAATTGGGTTTGTATATCGAACATGTCATTCTCCTCTGAAATAAAAACAGCCACAGGCTTCTGACCCATGGCTGAGGCGAAAAAAAACAGCCACGGGCGAGTGCGCCGCGGCTGTCAAATTACATTGCGTGTAAATTAACGATAAGCAGGCGCACTACGACAAGGAACAAAACCAGAACCGCCGGTCTGATAACGGAATGATTTCGTTGCGGGCGTCATATTGCTGATTGCCATTGTCGTGCGCCTCCTTTCTGTGGAATTTTCGAACCGGCGCGAGTGTAACATGCAGCCCGGTTTTCCGTCAAGTAATTGAGAATGAGAAAGGCTATTTTATGGTTACCTGGAAAACTGACGTTGACACTGTCCCCCTCCACACCGTTTTGATCGCTTCCGATCAAACGGACAGTATATCCGCGTGGGAGACCCTTTTCCACCAGCGGAACTGCATTGTGCTCACCGAGTCCAACTTACAGAACGCCGCGCAGACCGCGCGCCTGGTGGGACCCTCGCTGATTCTGGTTGACATGAATCTCTCCAAGGAAAAACGTAACGCTTTTCTGAAGGAATTGCGCGCAACCGGCCGCGGACCGATCATTTTGCTGGTCACGGCAGATACCGTGGATGATATCCTCGAAGCCAACCGGGCTGGCGCGGATGAATGCCTTGTCAAGCCCGTCAATCCGGCAGTGCTCATCGTCAAGGCAATGGCATGGCTGGGGCACGGGCAACGCAGAGGAACGTCATCGATGATGAACGTGAATGTGACCGTATAGCACGAAACTCCTCCCCATTTTCAACCTCCTTTTAAATGGATGCTCCCGCAATTGCGGGAGCATCCATTTAATCAGGGAGCGATATACCCCGACTGCAGATCTTCAAGAGTTTGTTGAACAAGACGCTGCTTTCCCGGGGAGAGAATGCCTGGGTCCACGTCACTCAGGCCGAGGGGCGATTGAACCGTGACCCCGCCCTGCCCGGAGACCAGTTGGGGCCAGGCGGTCTGGATCGCCTTGATCGTATCCGGCTGGATCGTCATGACCCAACCCGCGGGTCGTTGTTCCGGGCTGACCGTTCCGATCATCAGCGTGCCGGTCGTGCCAATGTAATTCACAAGGTCTTCCGTGTAGATTCCGGGATGGATCAACAACGTGCGGGTCTTGTATTGCAGGATCAGGATATCCGCGTACGCATCATAGTTATTCACATCCTCCTCGGCGGGGATCTCGAGATATTGCGGGTACGACCAGGGCAGAAAATAGAACGGGCGGCAGAGACCGCAGTAAAACGTCATGCCGCGCGAATAGGCATTGAACATGCGGACCGCGTCATCATCGCCTTTGGGGAGAAGCATACCGATGCGATAATCCTCGGTCAGTAATGCGGCGGTATAACCCGCCAGGAACCCGGCGACCTCCACCTGTGTATTGCTCCCCAACACACTGACGTTGCCGCCTGCCGGTACATCGGGAATATTGATCGCAAGGAACTGCACGTTCGGTGCGGCGGCGGCAAGCGCGGCGATGCCGGGATCGGGCGGGAGGGCGATGACCACCTGCAACCCCGGCTCGGCAACATCGGCGGTCGTCAATTCATTACGCACCTGAAAACGCCAGCCGGAGGCCTGCGTAAGATCATAAACCGTTTTTTGATATGTATTCGAAGTCTCCGGGTCCATGTCGGCAGGAAGGACCAGGATCGCGAGCGGCACAGCCGGTGTGGCGGTGATCTCGGGCAGGGCAACCGCGGTATCCGTTGGCGGCGGTGTGGATGTGAGTGCCGATCCCTCCGGCGCGCCGCAGGCACCCAACAGCAACGCCAGGGCTACAAAAAAGACGCTGGTTTTATTTCGCACAAAGATTCTCCAAGGTAGTGATTGGACGAATTATACTCGTGGATGGTTCCGTTAAATGGAAAGACCGCGTCTTTACGCGGTCTCCCATTGGATGAAATATCTGGCTCTTACTTGTGGACGATCTTGATCTTCTTCGGTCGGGCGGATTCAGCCTTGGGCAGGGTCAGCGTCAAGACACCGTCTGTGATCTTCGCTTCGACGCGATCCGCCTCGATGGCGGTCGGCAGGCGCAGGGTCCGCGTGAATGAACCGTGCGGCAGTTCCCGCATCAGGTACTGATTCTCATCCTGCTTGTCCGCGGGATCACTTCGCTTGTACTCGCCCTCGATGCGGACGATATCCTCCAGCACCTGAATGTTCAGATCATCGGATTTGAGTCCCGGGACCAGTGCGGAAAGGATATAGGCTTCCTCCTCCTCGCGGATGTTCACACCCAGGGTATGCTGATCGTTCCCATCCCACTGACGGATCACGCGGCGGATGGGTCTCTGCTGAAGGCGGTTGTACGGGAAGGTTTGCAAATAGAAGGTCATGGCTTGTCTCCTTGATTTGTTATCGAATTGGGCATAGTGTATTTGGTGAATGTAAGAAAAGGGATAACCCCGTGTAGAAAAAATATAAGAGAAATCCCCCGCAGAATTCTGCGGGGGATCTTGAAACCAACGTACAGGGACAATCAGTCAACTATTTGTTGACAAGCACCTGCATGAAGTTGCCCAGCGCTGAGACACTCGTCACACGGATGGTCGTACCCGTGGCGGGCAGAGGAACGCTCGCCCAGCCAAAATGACCAATGGAGGCATCAGGCGGGAACCAGTATGCCTGGGTGTCGTCGAACTTCGGATTGGCTGGCAGACCGCCGTAGCACTGCTCGATGCTGTTGGCATGGAGACAGATCACATCAGTTTTGTCGAGACCGAAGGTCGCGTCGTAAGACTGAATGCGCGGGCGCCAGACGAGTCCATTATCCGGGCGGAGCAACAGATCAGGGTGTGCATCCACTGGCAGGAACAAGCCGCCACAGCGACCGGAAGCGCAGTTGTCACCCACATTGTTATCCGCGAAGGAGGTGTCATAGTACCAGACCAACAAGCCGTCCTGGTAGGGGAAGTGCTCGACCCAGTTACCCAGAGCCGGGTTATCCAGGAAGCCGAAGTTATAAGGTCCGGTGCGCAGGCCATCATCGTATCCGCGGTAGGTGCGGAACTCGGCGAAGTAGGCATTGAAGAACGACAAGGTCACCGTGCTGCCCGTGCGGATGAAGCCGGCATAGTTCCAACCCGGGTCGGTCTCGGCATCATCAAGCGGTTGACCGGAGATTGCAATGTCATCCACGAAGAAGCCGGGGTTGGCAACAGCCACATCGGTCCAATAACGGAAGCCGATCGTAACCGTCTGACCGCCAAACGCCGAAAGATCCGCAGTCAGGTCTACCCACGAGTCACCGGAATCACCAGTGATACCATTGCCAAAGTTCTGTCCGTTAGGATTGGTATTGGTAGAGAGGTTCGTGGCAACCGGGTTGCCGTTGACGGTCAGGTAGGCATAATCCCAATCCACTTCGATGTCATATTTGACCTTCGCAGTCAGGGATGCGCCAGCCGGCAGAGAGACGCTACGGGTCATGCTGTTATCGAGGTCATTGCCAGAGCCGGAGAAGTAGAAGAAATCACCGGAATAAGGATCACCAACCGGGAAGTCCACGCTCTTGTCAGGCAACAGCAGTACCAATTGCTGGGCCTGCTTGGTGTTGTCGGTTGCAGGACCAAGCTTGACGGACGCCTTTTGTTTATAACCAACGACCGTGTAGTTCGACCAGCCGAGGAAGATCTTTTCATAGGCGCTCATCGGGATCGGCTTGGAGCCAATGCCTTCTTCAGGCTTGCCGGTGCTGCCATAGGAACCGCTGGAATACAGGGTCCAGAAACCGGTCGAGTTCTCAGCGCCACCCGTATTGCCGGAGGTGTCGTAGAGATCAGGCAGACCGAGGTCATGACCGAACTCGTGAGTGAAGACACCCACGCCGCCGTTCTCAGGCTCGATGGTGTAATCACCAATCCAGAAATTACTGCCACCAATGCGCACACCACCGTAGGCGTTTGGTCCAACTCCATCGGGGCCATTGGCGCTGAAATACGCATACCAGCGATGGCTCCAGATCGCATCCGAACCTTGCGCGCCGCCACCGGTCTCCTCGCCTTCGCCGGCATGGACCGACTGGAAGTGATCGATGTAACCATCGGGCTCATTGAAGTTGCCATCACCGTCCATATCGTAACGATCCCAAACATCGAATTGGGCGAGGTAGGCATTGATCTCAGCCGGGGTCTTGCCAGCCGCGATCTGGGAGTTGTACCAGGCATCAATCGAATGATTGACGAAGACCCACGTCTGGGCACATACGATACCGCCGCAATAGTTACGACCATATGCTGCTGCATTATAGGGAACCTGCACCCAATCCGTCACATCGCCGTTAACTGTGTAGCGATTGGAGGACTCCTCAATGTAGAAGTTGCGCATGGACACGGCGCCGGGAGCTTCCGAGAAAAGCAAATTCTCGTAATAAGCCTCGGAGAAATCAGACGCCCAAATTGTGGTGTTATCCACACTGCGATCGGGCTCAGGGATCTCATTGTGCGACGGACCGGGAATGCCGGAATAGAGAATGGGAGCAGGATGATCCAGAGGACCGAATTCAGCAAGGACGGTCCAAATGGAATCCTCGCCCTGGCGCTCCAGTTCAACGAACTGTCCCTTGGCGACTTCCTTGACCGGACCATCAGCCTTGCCATTCATTTTGGCTTCAAAGCCTTTTTGCTTTAATTCCGCCTGCTTCACTCCCAACGGATGGCTGGGATTATCGGTATTCGCCCCCAAATAGATCACTTCATCTGCACCGTTACCTGCCGGTGCGGGCGCCGCGCCGACCATCGGAACAATCGCGACGACCAGCATGGCAACGACCAATAACGTACTAAACCACTTTGCTTTCATAAACTATTTCTCCTCTTATAGTTAACTTGGGCTTGCGTGGACGTACTTGATATGGAAACATTCCTCTTGATTATGAACAGAGACACCTCCTTAAAACAAAACCCGCCGAATAAAAAAATTCGGCGGTCTGGCGGTCTGTCAATCTGTACGCATCAGATTGACAGATCCATGACTTTGCGCCCCCGCCTCGCGACGGGTTTGCCTTTTCGATGCAGGCTATTATAGTACACCCCCCAAATCTGGCAAGTCTATTGTAACCTTTTAGTTACCAACTTCCTGCCTGAATAATTTCATGACGCCAGACGGTTTGAAAAGTTACAACTTCATTACATCATCAAGAATGCGAGAGCCCGCCAAAAGGCGGGCTCTTTCGTATCTCAATCAGGCAAAGTCAATTTTGTTGTTCACTTCGCTGGGCGGACTTGTACTTGCATAAAGTTGCCCAAAGCGCTGATACTCCTGATGACAATTTGCGTGCCAGTGTTTGGAACAATCACACTTCCCCACGGGTTGAGAGGATCATAATATGAGTTGCGGTCGTCAAATACTGGTGCAGCTGGCAGACTCGGGTGATATGATGGTTGGCTGCGCCAATGGAGCGTTATCGCTTCGGTTGGTTCGAGCGTAAAGGTTGCGTCATAGGTTTGCATACGGTTGCGCCATACACCGCCATCCGCGCGAATCATTGCTGTTGGGTGAGCGTCAACGGGCAAAAGCAGACCCTGTCCGGGGTGACGCCTGACCTGATTGTTCCGTTGGGATGTATCCCAGTAGTTGATCAGCAGACCATCCTGATAGGGGAAGTGCTCAACCCAATCGCCCAACGCCGGATTATCGAGGAATCCGAAGTTATATGGACCGACTTCGAGGGTCTTGTCATAACCCCAATATTGGCGGTACTCGGCAACGTAGTAATGACTGAACAATGCGGTCTCGGTTCCAGTTGTCACTTTGAAGCCATCAAACGTCCAACCCGCATCTGCTTCAGCACCATCCAAATCAAAACCGGTGATTTGAATGTCGTCAACCATGAATCCAAACCCGCCGGTGTTGGGGTCTGTCCAATAACGGAAACCAAGCAACACATTGCCTGTCGGAAGAGCAGCTGTCAAATCCACCCAACCACTGGATACACCTGTAATTCCATAACCGAAATTTTGACCATGTGGGTCAGTCGTGGACGAAAGGTTGGTTTCCAGGCTTGTCCAGGTGGCACCGCCATCCGTTGACACGACCAGGTATGCATAATCCCAGTCAAGTTCGATATTGTATTTGACCTTCGCTGTAAGCGTTGCTCCAACAGGCAGGTTAAACGACTTATACATGAAGTTGTCAAGATAGTCGCCTGAACCGCTGTAATAGTAATATGAACCGGCATAAGGGGAACCGATGTTTGTAGTTACAGGCTTCTTGGGAAGGATGACAAAGAGACCCTGGGCTTGTTTGGTGTTGGTCTCCATGGGGCCAAGCTTATGTTCGGATTTCTGACCAGCAACAGCCACTTCATAGTTCAGCCAGCCGAGTTGGAACTTTTCCCAAGCACCCATGTGACTGGACTTAGAACCAATATCTTCGAGTCCATCGCCCATCCAAGAACCGGAGGACATCAGAGTCCAGAAACCGGTGCCATTCTCGCCGCCAGAAGTATCGTACAGGTCGGGCAAGCCAAGGTCATGGCCAAATTCATGGGTGAAGACGCCCACGCCGCCGTTCTCAGGCTGAATGGTGTACTTGCCAACCCAGTAATCGCTATCGCCAATCTGCAAGCCGCCGAGCATGTTGAAGGCAGGTCCAGTGACACCCTGTAAGCTCGACCACGCATACCAGCTATGGCTCCAGATCGCCCAATCGTCACATGCCGGGGAACAAGACTCATTGCCTATTCCGGCATGAACCGACTGAAAAGTATCAATGTAGCCGTCGGGTTCGTCGAAGTCGCCATCGCCATCGTAATCATAACGATCCCAGACATCAAACTGGCTCAGGTAGGCGTTGATTTCCGCGGGGGTCATGCCAGCCGCGATTTGGGCGCTATACCAGCCATCGATCGTCTCATCCAGGAAGTACCAGACCTGATTACCGCCCAATGGATGATCGAAATCGTCATCATAACTCGCGGCTGGGCCGGAGACCAGCACCCAATCGGTCACATCGCCATGTACTGTGTAACGATTGGATGACTGCTCAATGTAAAAGTTGCGCATCGAGTTCGCGCCGGGTCCGTCATTGAAAAGCATGTCCATGTAATGGTCCCGGCTGAAATCCTGAACCCACAGGGTTGTATTATCAATGCTTCTATCCGGCTCTGGCATGGTGTTGTGCAACAAATCGGGAAACTCACCTAGTACTGTCCAAATGGCGCCTTCACCTTCGCGGGCAAGTTCAACAAATTGGCCGCGTGCCACCTGATGAGTTTTGCCATACGCCTTGCCGTTAAGCTTGGCTTCCATAGCCTGCTGTTTGAGTTCCTGCTGTTTGGTTGTCAATGGATCCGGTCGGTTGTCTTCCTTTGGAGCATATGTAGGTTCGTCATTTGCCCCACCATACATTCCTGAAGAGGCACCAGCAACCGGTACAATGGCAATCACAAGTATTGCCACAATCGCAATCATGCTTAACCATTTTGCTTTCATCGATCATTCTCCTCTAGTTAGATTTGGTTGTATTTATCCAACTGCAAATTGGAAATTCTCTATCAATCTCGCCTCCTTTCTAGTACACAAAAACAACACATTCTGACAGACCCGACACAATTCACAAGATTTGTAATTCGTTTACAAATCACCAAGCGATTTGTAGTATTCGTGACGAAAAAACAAAAACGCCGAAGGTCAAAATACCCTTCGGCAGTCTGGCGGTCCCGCCATCGCGGGATCCATGACTTTGCGCCCCCGCCTCGCGACGGGTTTACCTTTTCGAGGTTGATCGGTACCTCTCAAATCAGCACAAAGCCACTATTAAAGTTACATCCCTATCTTACCCGTTTTTCGGGCAAGATTCAAGTTTAAAAGGTTACATCAGAAACGGTATAATCTGCCCTCATGTCCAAACGAAACATGTTGATCGGCGCATTGCTCGTTGCTCTTTTCTCAGCCGGACTATACCTCTTTAGGACCTACCGCCCCAACGCGGCGCGCCTGCTGTCCTTTCGCGCCTGGATTAACGATCCCGCTTCACACCCGGACTGGAAACTGACCGCCGGTTCCCAATGCGGATCCGCCCCTTTTATCTTTCCAACCGATGGTTTCGTCGGTTTCCTGTGGGGCGACTCGTTCCGCCCCGGGCATAAACACCAGGGCATCGACATCTTCGCCGGGACCGGCATCGGCGTCACACGCGTCATCGCCGCCTACCCCGGCTACCTGACGCGCCTCCCCGATTGGAAATCGACCGTCATCGTGCGCGTCCCCAACGATCCACTACAGCCCAGCAGACAGATCTGGCTGTATTACACACACATGGCAGACGAGAACGGGAACTCCTTTGTATCGGAGGAATTTCCCCCCGGGACAATCGAACAACCCATCGAAGCCGGGACCTTCCTCGGTTATCAGGGAGACTACTCCGGCGACCCGAACAACCCAACCGGGATCCATCTCCACTTCTCCATCGTCGAAGACGACGGCAATGGGGGGTTCAAAAACGAACTGGAGATCAATAATACCCTTGACCCATCGCCTTATTTGGGATTACCTTTGAACGCATATGAAAATCGGGACCAGGTGCCCCTATGCAACCTGTCCGCCGATTAACGAAACCATGAACAATCTCAAAGACAAAGTCGTATTGATCACCGGCGCGGGCAAAGGCAGCGGACGCGTCCTTGCGCGGGCATTTGCCGAACGCGATGCCATCGTCGCAGCGAATGACATCTCCCCGATCAACCTGGAAGAGGTTGTGGATGAGATTAATGAGCAGGGCAAACGCGCCAGGGCATACATCGAAGATGTTGCCAAGAAACTGGGTGCGCAAAATGTCATCAAGCAGGTCGAGGATGATTTCGGCCGCATCGATGTACTGATCAACCACGCGGCGGTCGAACCGCAAGTGCCATTGCTCGATATGGATGAGTGGGACTGGCATCGCGTGCTCGATGTCAATTTGACGGGCGCGTTTCTGATGACTCAATCCATGGGGCGCGTGATGCGGAGCCAGGGTTCGGGGGTGATCGTCAATTTGATAACGGAAACAGACCCAAAGGTCCAAAATGAGGCGGCCTTTGTTGCAAGCATGCAGGGCCTGGAGGGGCTGACGCGTCAAGCGGCGTGTGAGTTGCATCCATATGGCATCCGGGTCTTTGCGTTGAAAAATTCGCAGGACACGATCGTCCAGAAGGTGTTTGCGTTGTTCGATGAGGGATTGGAGGAAACATGAAGGAACTGACAGAATATCGCGTGCGGCTGATCGAGAAACTTGTCGCAGCGGCAGGGGGATTTCGGAAAGCCTGCCTTGCCGTACAGGACCCTTATGCCCCGTTGGAGGCGGGCGGCTGGAATGTCCATCAGGTCGCCGCGCATACACGCGATGTGGATAAACTCGTCTATGGGTTACGTGTACGACGCACCGCGCAGGAGGACAACCCTGAATTCCAGAACTTCGATGGCGATGCCTATATGGCGGAGCATTACGACGCGAACGAACCGCTGGATAAAATGCTCGATGGTTTTGTTGAAAGTCTGGAGGCTCAGGCGGAAATGTTAAAGAAACTTCCGGTGGAGGCCTGGGCGCGCAAGTCGCGGCACGCCACCCTGGGAAGCGGCTTCACCCTGCAAACCTGGGTGGAGCGGAACCTTGCCCATATCGAGGAACATTTGGAAAATGTGAAAAGGGGAAGTTAGCGCAGTGACGGCCACCCTCAGGTGACCGTCACTTTTTTTACCAAAGCGGGATGCCGATCAGGCGGGTGATCCACAGGAACAGCGGCTCGTAGATCTGCAAGCCGATCAACCCAGCCAGGATGCCAAGCAAAGCCCCAGCCACCACATCGGAAACATAATGCACGCCCATCGCCACGCGCGCCAGCGCAACCAGCGGCGCCCAGATCCATAACACGATCGCCAGCCACGCGGGGGCAAGCGCGGTGGCAACCACGGCGATCAGGAAGGACCGCGCCGCATGACCGGATGGGAACGAATGCGGATCAGTATTGCGATAGATGCCTCCCCACTCCCCTTCAGGACGCCTCCGGCGCACGAGGAATTTGATGCACATGACCAAAGCCGCCAGCAAGCCGATGCCGACGAACTCCACAACCTCCCACTTTTTCCAGGAGGAGTTGCTGAAAAACCATAAAAGGATCAGCGCCAGCCACCAAAACCACGAATCGCCGGAATGGGCGAAGAACACCGCAATAGCGCGCAATGCGCCTGGCTTTTCAGCCACGCGCATTTTGTTCGAGAGACGTGCATCCAATTCGAGAAGCGAACGCAGACTCATTTCCGTTTCGGCTTCGCTTTCGATTGGGTTGCGGCTTTGGCGGATCTTGCGGCTGTCTTTTTGGCTGTTGCCGCCTTTCCGGCAGTCGTTTTCATGGTTCGTTTCACCGGAGTCTTTTTGGCGGCCCGCTTCTGGTGGGCAAGAGTTTTGCGTTCCTGCCGGGCGAGGTCTTCACGCAGGAGTTCGAGCTGGTGAGGTTTGTCCACATCCATGCAAGGCTCGGCATGAGGCCAGACGATGGCCCGACCTTTGATCCCGATCCGTTTGGAGATGCGCTGGACCAGTTCGTCGAGTGTGTCGCTGCGCGTAAGATAGGCGAACAGCGTTCCAAACCCGACGATCCCAGCCTGCTTCCACGGTGTCTTGCGGCTGCCCATCAGGGACTCCCAGGTGTCGAGATGTTCGGTCGCCATGCGCACGTGAGAGACATGCATATCGGCGCCGCACAATTCGATGTCCTTGAGCCTGGTATACGTTCGTTTGGAGCCGGGAAAACGCGCCTCCATTACCTCCCGCGGGCAGACCCCGTAATACAAATCATCCCTGGTCTGCATGCAGGTTTCCACCAGCCAGTCCACCATTTCCGTCTTGACAGCAGGAATATCGGAGGAAACGACCAGCACATATTTGGTCTTTTTATTCAGTTCGAGCGATTTGTTCACGCCTGCAACGATGTTCGCCAGCATGCGTCCCTGGTTCGAGAGGAAGTGCAGGGGCTTTTTACAGGTCACTCCGCTTTTCGGGGAAAGCCCGATCACGATCACATTGTCCACATGCTTGGAGTCGCCCAGGGCATCCAGCACCCACTGGATCATGGGTTTACCGGCGATATCGATCAGCGCCTTGGCATCACCATGCGAATACGTATAAAGCGGGTCGTCTGGTTGCGGAATTCCGCCGGCGGTTACGATTGCATCCATACATTCTCCTTCAATTTACGATTTCAGGTTTACGATCTTGAATTTACGATTGCAGGGAAAACCTTCAATCGCAAATCGTACATCAATTTAATTCCCGTAATTGCGGTTCGAAGCCGAGCTGGTCGATCAGTGCATTCAACTCTTCGGCGGTGAGGACGCGCCCCTTGCCTGCAACAGCCACCAGCGCCGCTTCCATCATGTTGGTGCCAAAGGTACGGCCGTCAAAGCTAAGTGTCGTTGTGACAAGATATTTAACGCCGCGTTGCTTGAGGAACTCCACATCAGCAGGTGTGGTGGTGTTGGTGACGATGATCTTGCCGCGCATATCCTCAGGCATGTGCTGTTTTACGTACAGGAAATCGCCGCCGGTGACCGTGTTGCCCTGATAGTATTTTTCGTATTTGGGCGTCACCTTTTCCTGTTTTTCGCCGGTGGGATACAACATGCTCAACGGCATCCGCCCGACGATCGGCATGAGCAGCTTGGCGGTTGTCTTGAGGGCGCTCATGGAACCGATGGCAATGGGGATATCCAGACCGAACATCAGATCGCCAAAGACACACTGATATCCGGCTTTGATGAACGATTCGGTCATGCCGTAGCGGGTGATACCCGCGACGAGGAACGCCGTCTTGGGATGAATCTGATCGCCGATCTTCTGTTCCACCCATTGCATGACGCGCGCTTCGAGCGTTTCCTTCAGCCCGCCTCCATCCACATAAGGCGTTTGTTTCACATCCTGCACCAGCTTGAGCGCGCCATAAAGCGGGTAAAACTTCCATGGTGTATGCACACCGAGATCGATGCCGCCCACGCCGAACGCGTCCACTTTGCCGTCCATTTCGCGGAACATCTGGCGCGCCTTCGCCTCATCGCCATTCGTACCGATGCGTTCGATGCGCACCGTTTCGCCAAGCAAATTGATCTCGACGGCTTTGTCGCGGCTGGTGGAACCGAGACTGATACTGACCGCTCTTTTCATTGGTAATCTCCTAGGATGGAATGAACGTATTATATAACGGAATCAGTTTCCGGCCTGGTCGGAAGCGTGAACAGGAACGTGGATCCCCTCCCCGCTTCACTCCGGACCCAGATCCTGCCTCCGTGTACCTCGATGATCCTCCTCACGAGGGCAAGTCCGATCCCTGTGCCATCCGTCTTGACGTCCAGTTTGTTGAACAAGCCAAAGACGCGTTCGTAGTGTTCGGGAGCAATGCCGATGCCGTTGTCACGCACATAGAAGATGGGCATGCCGCTCCCGGCGTCCTCTCCGGCATACCCGATCTCGATGCGCGGCTCTATTTGATTGCCCATGAACTTGGCGGCATTATCCACAAGGTTTTGCACGACCTCCACAAGGCGCTGCCTGTCGCCGAACACCTCGGGCATGCCGGCATCCACATGCACGTTGATCCCGCGCGCCGTAATGTGACCATGCACCAATTCAACGGCTTCGCGCGCCAATTCCTCGAACGGGACTTTCACCGACTCGTTCTTGATCCGCCCGATGCGGGAGAGTTCGAGCAGTTCATTCAACAACTGCTGCATTTTATCGGTCGCGGCAGTGATGCGCTGCATGTCCGATTTCAGGCGTTCGTGGTTGCCCGATAAGGCATCCTGTTCGAGGTAGCCCAGAAAGCCGCGAATGGTGAACAACGGCGATTTGAGGTCGTGGGAGACGGTGTAGGTGAACCGCTCGAGTTCGGCATTCTTCGATTCCAGTTCTGAAATGAGATCTTTTCGGAGGGCGAGTTCAGCCTGAAGGTCCGAAAAGAGGCGGGCATTTTCGAGAGCAATCGCCACCTGGTTGGCATAGGTCACAGCCAGTTGGGCGTGTCGCTCGGTGAACTGTCCTACCCGGTATCCATCCAGCGCGATGATGCCGAGGATCTGTCCCTTTACCCTGAGCGGCACCGCCATCCAGGCGTGGATGCGATTGTGCGGCGGCATGGCAAAAGCCGGGAACTGTTCCTGCACATCTTCAAAAAGGACGTAAGGCGCATCATGAAACAAAACCAGAAACGCCGCCTCCTCCTCGTTGATCTCGAACGCACTCTCCTCACCAAGCTTGAAATCCGGAATCCCTCTGGCGCTTACGATCTCGAGCATCTTTCCTTTGACCAATTGGACCGATGCACTATCATAGGGTATCACGCGCTCGAGTTGTTCCAAAATCCGGTCAATTGCCTCGGTCTTCTCGAGCGTCGCTGTGACGATCGCCGCGCTTTCGCTCAATGTTTCCGTCTGGGCGTTCTTCTCCTCCAGTTCCCGGATGAGTTTCTCGCGCATCTCCAGTTCAGTTTGAAGTTCGGCAAACAGGCGGGCATTTTCCAGGGCGATCGAAACCTGTTTTGCAAAGGTCAGCGCCAATCCGGCATCGTGTTCGCTGAACTTCCCCGGTTCGCGGCTGTCAAGTGAAACGAAGCCGATTAATTTTCCGCGCGCCTGCAACGGGATCGCCAGCCAGCCGTGGATGTAATCCAAAGGCGGCTCGCGAAACGCGGGATATTGGACCTGTATATCCTCCAACAGGACATAGGGGACGTTATCCGTCCAAAATGCGTGATCCGGCTCGTGCGCGCCCAACCCATACTCGCCCGGCAATTCCGCTCCCGGAGGCAGGCCGTTCGAACCCACCATGACCGCCTTCGTTTTCTCGTACAACCAGACGGAGGCGCTGTCATATTGAACGACTCGCTTGATCTGTTCCAGGACGCGTTGAACGGTCTCTGATATTTCCAGGGTTGCAGCCACAATGGCGGTGCTTTCGCGCAGGGTTTCAGCCTCGGCGTTCTTTTGTTCCAGTTCCTGGATCAACAACCTGCGCTCATCGAGCTCCAATTGAAGATCGGAGAAAAGATCGGCGTTATCGAGTGCAATCGCCACCTGGTTGGCAAAGATGACCGCCAATTCCGCATGGTGTTCATTGAATTGGAACTTTTTCCTTCCGTCCAGAGCGATCAAGCCAATGATCCTGCCTCTGGTCTTCAAGGGCACTGCCAGCCAGGAGTTCACATAATCGTGCGGCGGTCCCTGAAAATCGGGTAATTCCTCCTGCACATTGCCATTCAATACATATGAGACCTTGCCGTTCAGAATGGGCAATGCGGAGTTCGTTTCGTCGGTCAAGAATTCCACATTTGTTTTCAGAAATTCGTCCGGCAAATTGCGACCAATGATGAACTTTTGCAAATTCCCTTCAACCCTCCAGACGGAGGCGCTGTCATACGGAACCACAAGCTGGATCTGATCCAGGATGCGCTGGACAATCTCGGTAAACTCGAAGGTGCCCACAATGCTTGCCAGGCTTTCGCGGAGCGTCTCGGACTCCCGGTTTTTGATCTCCAATTCATTGATCAGTTTCTCGCGCTCTGTTTCGATCCATTTGCGTTCTGTGATATCCCGGACCATCATGAGCGCCGTATTGGAGGCATTCGCCACCACGCGGGCTTCCATCACCCGCCTGGTTTTTCCCATCTTTTCTTCAAATTCGAAGATGCTCATGTGGGCACTGGCGAAGGCCTGCTCGATCGCCAATTGTGTCTTCTCCCCGGTTTCTGAGCTGAGAATTTCACCGACCCGCCTGCCAATGAAGCGTTCAGGAAGCATGGCATTCTCCATGCCTTTGGGCGGGATCACGTTGATGACCGTCCCGTCAGCCGACAGTTCCATGATCATATCGGGGATCGCTTCAAGGAGGGCCCGGACACGCGCCTCGCTTTGCTGGAGCGCCTGCATGGTCTTTCTTTGGGCACTCATATCATAGAACATGGCAAGGATGCAGTCGGTATTTCCGATCTGGATCAACTCGTAGAATGATATGACCTGTTTCAGGCTTCCATCGATGTGATGGTAGAAATAATCATCGGGATTATAGATGGAGCGTTTTTGCTTCAACCTCTTGACGAATTCGACCCGTTCGTTTGGATCGTCCCACATTTTCAGTTCGTCCGCGTCACGCCCAAGGGCATCGTCCGGGTCATAGCCGGTAATGTCCCAGTAGGCGTAGTTTGCCTCCAGCAGCCTGCCCTCTTCCAGCGTCGTGATGCAGATGGCAACCGGGCTGGCGTTGAACACTTTACGGAACCGTTCCTCGCTCTCGCGGAGGGCGTTTTCCGCATGGATGCGCGCAGTAATATCGCGCAAAAGACCTTCGTGATAGATGACATTCCCATCCGGATCGTGAACGTAACGCCCGTGGTCCTCCACCCAAATCTCAGAGCCATCCTTCCGGCGCATGCGAAATATATCCACCTTTTCCTGCCCGGTATCCAGAAACAGGCTTTGGCGATCCTCGGCCGAAAAATACAGTTCCGTTTTGATATCGACCGCGAGCAGTTCCTCCCTGCTGTCATAACCGAACATTTTGACCATGGCGGGGTTGACATCGATGAACCTGCCGTCATGTGTACTGCGATAGACGCCGTCCTGCATCCCTTCGATCAATGTCCGATAACGTTCCTCGCTGTGACGCATTGCCTCTTCCGCGTGCTTGCGTTCTTGCAATTCGTTTTCCAGTCCTGCGAGCGTTTGACGGAGTTTTTCCGTCATGGCGTTGAATGACCGGGCAAGGGTGCCAACTTCATCGTCCGAAAGAACCGGCGTGGAGGCATCCAGGTCCCCCGCTGTGATGCGGGATACGGTGCGCGTCAGGGCGCGAAAGGGAGCGGTGATCTGCTGCGCCATCACAAATACGATGACCACCAGCACGAGTGAGATCAATAATCCGGTCAACGCGACATTGGTGGCAAGACTGCGCGCAGGCCATAACGCGGTCTCTTCATCTATTTCGACGATGAGCGCCGCGTTCCTTCCCTCGATCCAGTAATATTCACCGATCACCGGAGTGCCGGCATGGTTAACATAGGAAGCACTGCCTTTTCCTCGCTGCAGCGCCTCATCGATTGCAAAGGAACTCAACGTTCGCGACTGCGAAAGGACGATCGGGTCGTTCGTGATGATCTTTCCGTTGGAGGAGACGAGATAACTTTGAATGGCTTCGTTCAAGCCGGGGTTTTCGCGGACGATGTCGTCCACTTTCTTCATGTTGAAATGCAACGCCAGGACACCGACCCTTTTCTCCTTCGAATCGAACAATGGAGCGGCAATGGTAAACGTTGTGCCGCCAAGCAGATCGGAATCATAAAAGTTTTGAATGAAGGTTCTCGTCTGACCTTCAATAAAGAAGGGTTGCTCCACCTGCGAGATGCCGATGTTCCTGGATGAGACCGACACAACCACTTTTCCGTTCAGGTCGATGATCTGAATATCCTGATAATCGGAGGTGCGTTGTGCGATCAACGTGACCAGGTTGGTGAGCTCCATCTGCGCTGAGTCCCGATCCTGTGATGAGGAGGCGGGGTCAAGCAATATACCCGAGAGTGACTGCAATTCCGGCAGGCGCGATAGGAAGAGAGCGCTGCCCTGCTGCTCATCCACCCAATTCTCAAGGGAATACACCTTTAATTCGGCGATCGTGTGAAGTTTATCCTCCACCGTCCGGCGCAGGGATTGCGCCGCCTGGGTATATGTCAGATAGGTCAGCAGAGCCACGGTGGCAACCGCGAACGTAACATAATACCCAACCAGACGGTTCTGTATTTTCGAGTTGCGGAATGGCCTGGGATACCTGATCATTCTTAGGGGTTTTGACCGAGGACTGAAATATCGAAGCGGGCAGCCTCCTGCGTCAAATCCTGTCCTTGATATTTCACCGATAATCGACCAAGTGTCCCATCGTTGTGCATTTCTTCAACGATGCGATTGATCTCGTTCCACAAACCCGCAACTTCCCGTTTGCTCGCGCGATCCATTGTGACGGAGGCATAGGCATACAACAACGGGTCACCGATGATCTTGACAGGCTTGCCGGACAGGATCGCGCCGTTCGCGTAAGGCAGGATCGTGATCACAGCATCGAGATTCACCCCATCACCAGCGGACAGGTCTTCGATGGCGGGCAGTTCGTTTTCATAACCCACCATCTCTGCATTTTGAATCCGATATTCGATCTCCTCGCCGGGTATCTTCAAAGTGCCCTTCAAATAATCTTCGAACGTGCAGCCCACACAGACACCGATGCGTTTACCAGAAAGGTCTTCAGGCTTTTCGAAGGTTGTATTGTCCTTGTGGACAAGCACAACGGTGGGAGTTGCATAATACGGCATGGAAAAGTAAAGGTTTTGCAGCCGCTCGAAGGTGATCGCCACCGAACCGACATGGATATCCCAATTATCGCCCCAATTCCCTGCCACGAGTTGACTCCAGGGCGGCGTGACAAAACACGGCTCCACACCCAGGCGAAGCGCGATCTCCTTCGCCACCGCCGCGTCAAACCCATCGAACTGGTTCGCCGTGTATTGGGTGGGTTCGCACCAGGTGTCCTCGTCTGCCAGCACATCCACTAGTTGCGATTGCGGCGCATAATCCGCGTCGGTTGCAATGACCAGTGTGCCTCTGGCTCTGATCTCAGCCAGCTTGTCCCTGTTCTGTTCGGCGGGAATCTCACGCACAGGCACGCAGGCCGTTACCACACAAATGACGCAGATCAACGCATAAATACCCGTTCTCAAAACGAACTCCTCCAGAACGATTATAAATTATCTCCCATGGGAAACACCTTGCAAACACTTACATGAAACAACACAAAATCCGCCCTGAAGGTACAGGGCGGATTGCCTGGAAAAAATTCAGGGCGTGCAGGTGACTTTGAAGTTCGCACCCCCGGATCTATCGTTGGGCAGAACCACATGCAGGTTGACCCAATAATCGTTCGCGCTCCAGATCGTCAGTATCGTTTGAACCGTCTTTGTGGCTTCGGATTCGAACAACAAGGTCTTTTCCTCCGACACGCCACCCGCGCTTGTCTCCCAGCGCCAGGTGACCAGAGTCGGACCGTTCGTTGTGATCTCCGCGCTCACAGAGACGCTCTGCGGGAATGCCGAACATCCGACATTCATCGAAACCGGTTCAACCCGGACCCGGATGTTGTTCACTCCGATCTCAGGCGGACCCACCACCGGGACCGAATCCACGTTCCCCGTCACGGTCACGAAGTCTGCGGAAAGCCAGCAATTGGTGGAAGGGTCGTTGGGATTCTTTACATACCACCAGGTGACATCGATGCTTTTGCCGATGACCTCCGCCTGCCTGCCCACGATCAATGCCCCGACCACCGCATACGCGATCCCCGGACCATAACGGCAATTTACAGGTTGGTCCTTTGGCGATGCAAGGATGAAACTGGGAGTCGAGGTTGGCGCCACGGTCGGCGTGTCAACTGCCAGCAGGGTTTCGATGGGAACAAGCGTGGGGGTAGATGTACTTGATGGCGGCGTATCAAGTATCGGGTCGGGGGGAGGCGTGTCTGTCGTCCGATCGGCAGGCAGATTGCAGGATGCCAGGATCAAAACGAGGACAACGATCCATTGGCGGTTTCTCATCTTTCCTCCTTTTCATATGAAATCTTAACCACATCATGGATTTACTGCAATAGTCCGTTGGGTCACAACCAAATCGGACAGACATGGTATAATTATTAGAACATTTATTCTGTTTCAGACGAGAGGAGTTTACCCATGAGCAAAAAGGTGATGGTCTTCGTTGGAACAAGCAAGGGCGGTTTTATCTTCGAGAGTGATGAAAACCGAAAACAATGGCAGGTGAGCGATATTCTATTTAAAGGTTGGAACGTGATGCACATGCAATTGGATCCGCGCGATAACCGCCTGCACGCCGCGACGAGTCACTTCGTCTACGGTCCGACCACCCACTACTCCGATGACTTTGGAAGATCATGGACTCAGGCAAAGGTCTCGCCGATGCTTTCGCGTCCATCGAAATCGGGCAGACCCGCCAGCACGGTGGAGGAGGCGTTCCGCTCCGAAGGCGGCGAGGATATCAAGGACATGCCGGAGAAAATGAACAAGGTGTGGAACATCAGACCCGGGCGGGTGGAGGAACCGAACGTCCTGTATGCCGGGGCGCAGCCCGCCTCGTTCTTCGTCTCCAAAGACCGCGGCGAGACGTGGGAACTGAACGAGGCATTGTACGACCATCCACACCGCGGACAATGGAACCCCGGTGCGGGAGGCCTGTGCCTGCACACGATCCTTTTGGACCCGACGAACCTGAACCGCATGTATATCGCGGTCTCTGCGGCGGGATGTTATCGCACCGACGACGGCGGGAAAAGCTGGGCGCCTCATAACAAGAACGTGCGCGCCGATTTCATGCCGGATATTTACCCGGAGTTCGGTCAGTGCGTGCATAAGATGGCGATGCACCCCTCCACGCCGAATGTGATCTATCAACAGAATCACTGCGGCGTGTATCGAAGCGACAACGCGGGCGAGGACTGGATCGATCTCGGCGAGGGGAAACTCCCCACACGATTCGGTTTTCCCATCGCGGTGCATCCCACCGATCCGCGCACGATCTATGTTGTGCTCGAGGAAAGCCAGGAGTATCACATGAGCGTGGATGGTCGTCTGGCGGTCTGGCGCAGCCGCGACGCGGGTGACACGTGGCAAAGACTCACGAACGGCCTGCCCGAACACGCCCGCGTGAACGTCCTGCGCGAGGCGATGGGCACGGATTCGTTCGATGACGCGGGTATTTACTTCGGCACGAACACAGGCCAATTGCTCTACACGCGCGATTCAGGAGAGAGTTGGGAATTACTGGCGGATTTCCTGCCGCCGATCCAATCGGTGGAGGCGGCGGTGGTTTAAATCATATAGGGGCGATCCGTTGGATCGCCCCTATATTTTACGGCTGTAAACATGCGGGGATCGAATCACCCGCTCCGGTTGGATTCTGCGTTGACCCGTCTTCGTCGTAGATCTTCACGAATTGGATCTCAGGGAATTGCTTGAGGTTGTAGGTTAACAAATCCGCGATGGTGTAGGTCGCGCCGGCGCGGTCACATGTTCCTTCGAGGTAGACATGCGCGACCTCGTCACGGATTTCAAACCTGTCGTAGCCTGTAAAACCGTTGTATAGCGCGATCCAGCCATAGGAATAGCGTTCGGTCGCGCCGGGACCCTTGAAGTATTCATCCAGAACCGTGCCGATGATGTTGTTCGTGCGCGCCCAACGGACTCCGGCGCGTTCGTAGGGTGGAATATTAAATTCATACGCATATCTTCCCACAAAATACACATTGACCAAAGTCCACTGCGGCGTGGAGGTGGGCGGACGCGTGTTCGTGGGGATCGGCGTCCGCGTAGGGGTGCGGGTCGGGGTCGGCGTGACGGTTGCCGTCGGGGGAGGCGTGAAGACCTCCGACAAACAGAACGGCTCGGAGTCACCCGTTCCATTCGGGTTCTGGGTCTGCCCGTTGGCATCATAGATCTTTACAGATTGGATCTCGGTGAATTGTTTGAGGTTCAGGTTGATGAGGTCGGCGATGTTGAAGTCTTTGCCTTCGGAGATGCACGCACCCGTGAGATAAACGCGCGCGACGCCGTTATCGATCTCCAGTTTGCTGTAACCGGTGAACCCGTTATAGACGCCGATCCAACCATAGGAGTAGCGTTCGGTCGCACCGGGACCCTTGAAGAATTCATTCAATGCAGTTTCATAGACCACGTCTGAACGTGACCAACGGACTCCCTCTCGTTCAATGGGAGGCGCGTCCAGTTCATAGCGGACGCGGCTTGCAAAGTAAACGTTGATGAGTCGATACCGGGGTGTGGCGGTGGGTCGAAGCGTCCGGGTGGGGGTCGGCGTGAACGTCGGCGGCGGGGTATAGACTTCGGACAGACAGAGCGGTTCTGAATCGCTTTGCCCGTTCGGGTTCTGGGTCTGCCCGTTCTGATCGTAGATCTTGACGAACCGCACTTCAGGGAATTGTTTCAGGTTCAATCGAAGCAGGTCGGCAATATTGAAATCCCTGCCCTCTGACGCGCACACGCCGGTGAGGTAAACATGTGCGACGCCACCCGTTACTTCCAATTTGCTGTAACCGGTGAACCCGTTATTGACCGCGATCCAGCCATAGGAATAGCGTTCGGTCGCGCCGGGACCCTTGAAATATTCATTGAGAGCGGTTTGGAGCAACGCATTCGTGCGCGCCCAGCGGACCCCGGCGCGTTCGATCGGCGGGGTGTTCGATTCATAAGCCGAGCGACTGGCAAAGTACACATCGATGAGTTGATAGAGCGGGGTCGGCGTTGGCCGACGCGTGTGGGTGGAGGTAATGGTCGGTGTGGCGGAGGGTGTGCGCGTGCCGGTGGGAGTGTTCGTGGGGGTACGTGTATTCGTCGGCGTGCGGGTGATGGTGGGTGTGCGCGTGTTGGTCGGTGTGCG
>DIDP01000075.1 GCA_002418205.1 Anaerolineales bacterium UBA5797
TTCGTGTCGCACACACTGCTGTTAATCGGTAGGCGGGTTTATCGCGCTGTAGTTACTATCCTAAGGTGGGACATTTGCCCACCATGCATTGCTTTGATCAAGGATGATTATCCATCCAGAATCTTTCGTGAAAGCAATGGTTTTGATTTCATCATCGCCAGCCTCGGTGATTTCCTGAAATCTTGCTAAGTAATCTTTTGGCACATTGGAATGCCATGCATTCGCCCAGCCAAGTAGGATTGTATATCCCGAATTGGGTGTAAAAGCAATGGTTTTGATTTCATCACTAATATCACTATCAAGCTCCTGAAGTTTCATTACTGCATATTCAGGAATATTACTCCACACAGTTTTGTTTTTGCCATAAAGGATTACCCATCCAGAGTCTTTCGTGAACGTAATTGACTTAATTTCCTCGCCAGAGTTGCCAAGTTCAAGGAGTTTCATAGCTGCATCGTTTGGTATATCACGCCACACAACCTCGTTTTTGTTGTATAGGATTACCCATCCAGAGTCATTTGTGAACGCAATGGTCTTAATATCTTCTCCAGTTTCACTGAGTTGCTCGAGCATGTTATTAGCATTCTCTGGAATTCCAAATGATGCGACACCGCTTATATCATAAAGGAGTACCCAACCCGAGTCGGTGGTAAAAGCGACCTGCTTTATATAGTGACCTTCATCTGAAAGTTTTTTAATGGTGCCTATAAAGGAATGGGTATCTGCAAATGGTGTTGCTACTCCTTGATAACCAGGAGTAGCTATTGGGATTGAAGTGGATGTAAAATAAACAACGCCACTGGTTGATGTGGAAATTGGTAGAGGAGTTGGGGATGTTTTCTGTGACTCAAGATAAATCGGTACAATTATGGTGCTAATTGCAGTAATAATGGTAGCAATTGCACCAAGCAAAGCAGCAATGCCTGCGGGAGTCCAAAATGACTTTTCCTCGCCTACTTTTGATATATCTTTATCTTTTCCTGAATTTTCCCTACCTGCTATTGCTTTATTCTTGTTTACTTTCGGTGTTCTTTTGCCTGACATATTCTATTCTCCGTTTGTGTTGAACACATCCAACGGTGAAATAAAGAACTCATCAATATCACAACAAGCGCCCAACGAGACTTTCGAAAAACCGATTTTTGGGAGAGCCTTCCCCGTCCAGGGTTCCAGGGGGAGACCGGTTTTTCGTGCCGCAGGTGGTCTTCGATTTTTTCGCTCCGCCAGGGCTCAGATCAACCTCCAAAAACGTGGATCTTGCCGATATTGTGAACCAGAGCGAACCGCGTACATGTCCATTGTACATCCACTTTGGCTTTTGTCCGCAAAGTGGCAACGGCCCATGCAATCGCGCGGGTGATCTACAAAATGCTTAAACACAAGGCTTGCCCTGAGCAAGGTCGAAGGGTGGAATACGATCCGCTGAGTTTGAACGAATACCAGATGCAGTATGGGGAACAGCAGGCGAAGTACATGCGAAAGAGGGCAGCGAAGCTCGGCTGCCAACTCGTGCCTTCATAACGTGGCAGAGCTGTGCTCCGCTCGGCGTCATGCATTGCGTGAGGCCTGCTTTGCATTTAATCCCCACAAGATTTTTGACGCTTTCATGGCCTGGAAGGGAAGATCGAGCTTGTCTTCCAAAAAAGAGCGCCTCGGAGGATGATATCTGAGACGCTCGTAATGGGACGGTTTCTGAGGACGCGGTGTTGGGTGGCGGTTGTGTTGAATTGACTCTATTATGCCGCGCACGCAGTTACCCAATGTAGGATGTTATCAAAACGCTGTTGTGTTAAGGCGTGCCCTCCTATGGCACGCTCATGCTCAAGATAAGCAATTACGCCCTCAGAAGTACAAATTTCTTGAGACTGTGCCGCAATTCTATCTGCATCTTGTGAAGCCTTATCGTCTGTAGCCGATACTAGCAGAACCCGCCGCGGTGCAAAACAGGCGACCAGATGGGGAATGTCGTAGTGGTTCACAAACCCTGGAATCACCTCCGCCATTTCAATGCCGAGCTGATGTGCCATTTTGTATTGATATGTGCAGGCTGCGCCACTTGCACACGCAAAACGGATCCGCTCATCCAGTGCGCCATGGAACAACACAGTGTTGCCACCATAGGAATGTCCAAGAATGCCGATGCGTGCGGGGTCAACGAGAGAATGTGTACTCAGAAGGGAAATGGCTTGAGCAGAGTCCCTGAGGACTTTGTGCATAAGAGTGTCTCCTCGCAATAGACGATAGCACATCTCATTGTAATGTTGATCCACATCTGCCTCATCTGGCTCAACTCCTGTTCGATTGCTGCGCCGATCTTCAAAACAAATGGAGTCAGGTGCTAAAACAACAATTCCCTGCTTTGCTAAAGCAGGGCCAAACGCTTGGAAAGGGTCGCCCATCAAGCCACAGACTTCACTCTTTCCCAGGTGCCTCTGACTATTGTGTTGGTGATGCACAAGTACGGCTGCGAATAGCTCTCTTCCTCCTGGTAATAATAGAAAGGCTGGAATCTGATCTCCCTCTTGGCTTGGATAACTGATCCGAAGCCTTTGATAGCCGTCTTCTTCAATCGTTTCGTGTATTACATAGGAAACAGGAGCATCTGAAATGCTGAACCGTAGGAATTCACTGATCTCTTGACGTAACCTATCGATGCTCATTTTGCTTAACACCATTATGTTCAGGAAAGAGCCGCCCAACGAGACTGTCGAAAAACCTATTTTGTAGGGAGACCATCTCGTCTCGGTTCCCAATTCCTTGTATTTATAGACAGTCGTCGGTTTTATCGCTCCGCCAGGGGTCAGCGGATCGCCCCAAAGGCGGGGATCTTGCCAATATTGTGGACCAGAGCGAACCGCGTACGCGTCCATTGTACATCCACTTTGGCTTTTGTCCGCAAAGTGGAGTGGGGCAGGCGTTTTGTTTTACCGCGGGTTCGATGATGCGAGCGGATTGTGCCTTTGGCACGTTCTATCGCAGACAGAAGGCGAGCTAGCTGTTTCTTAGGAGGCTGTGTTAGGCGCATTCCTAGTGACTGAAGAGCCATTCCAAGAACTCTTCCGCGACACTTGAATGAAGCTCTTGGATAGCTTCTGCCACTGTGCCATAGCCTTTTGCAGCAGCTATCGCTGAGAGCGCACACAAAAGGAAACCTTCATCCCATTCACGATTAGCCGCCGCGCTCACCGAGGATGGCAATTGCTGTAATACGGAGAAATAATCTGAATCCAATGCCTTTGGGACTGGCACTGATTTCTTTTGACGACAGATCTCAACCCATGCAGGAAACTGAAAGTATGAAAAGTCCGCCCGATTTGGAGCTTGTGCCAGGATTCGCACTACGTGAGGTACAGCTGCAAACGAGGCAGAATAAACATCACCCTGATGAGCCAAGGAACTCCAGATGGAGAACCAGGGTTCTTTTTCGCCATCTGATGATGGCATTGTCTCAAGCTGGCGGAGAAGTTCAGGGATATCAGAAGCTGCGCCATAGGCGTGTGATAGTTCTGACCATCTGGGGCTATCAAGACTTAGCATAACACTTCTCACTCCTTATATGCCCAACGATGTGCGTTAATCCAACGCGACTGTCGAAAAACTGTCTTTGGCATGGACAAAGAGCGCGTTCCACAGATCATCCGCGTCGTTGACGGAAATTCTCATGACGGTATTTTGCTACATTTTTTGCAGATTCACCGTCTCATATACATTCAATACAACTCGAAAGATCTTGTCATTGGTGCTCGTAACGGGTCGGTTTCTGATGATGCTGTGTTAGCCCGCTTTTCTTTATTGCGGATCAACTGTTGTTTCACAAGAGATACTAACCCGCTTCCAAGAACTGTTTTGCGAGATCAAGATTGCCACCTTCTAGCTTCTCAGCCTGCTTGCCGAGCATACTCTCTGCAATCTTAAGTAGGCCAGCAGCTGTAATTTGAACTTCCCAGGTCCCCTGCGTACCATTCTCCTTTGACGCAAACGTATAAGATGACTCAATACTTCCAGGGAATGGAATCTTGACTGACTTGTAACTGTAACGATTGGGTGGATCCCAGTGGGTGATCTCGAGCAAATATTCCGCTGTTCCCCCAAATCCTTTTGCCAGTGTTCTATAAGTTGACCCGATGGCAGGCGTGCCAGGGGATGTCCACTCTGCTGAAATTAAAGCGGGTTGCCACTTGGGCATATGGGCGGGGTTGCTCAGGAATTCGAATACATCTTGTCGGGGACGGTTGATAAAAACGCTCTTTGTAAACTTATACATCGCAATTCTCCTTTGGTTGTTAAACTGTAAATAAACAATAGAATCGCTGTATGGTGTGTTGCTTATATTGATATTGGCTTATGGTTCCTCCATCTTTTTCCAATTGTAAATCAATTGTTTGCTTATGTACCGACCAACGATGCTGTCGCAAAACTGTTTTCGTATGGACAAAGATTAAAACCGACCGATCGAATTATAGCCACACAAACCACATGGGTCAACAAAAAGGGACGGATGTAACTTTTGTTAGAGATTGGTATGACGGCTCGGTATTCGCGGAGGCTTTGCAGTACAATTCTTCCCATCGAATGGAGAGACATACATGAAACTTGTCACCGTATCACAAATGCAAGCCATCGAGAAGGAAGCCGACGCGGCAGGCTTGACCTATGACCAGATGATGCAAAACGCCGGTCAGGGACTGGCGGATGTCGTCCTGGAAGTATTCGTCGAGGAGATCGAACCGGAGACCGTGGGGTTGGTGGGTCCCGGCAACAACGGCGGCGATACGCTGGTCGCCATGACCGCCCTGCTCAACGAAGGCTGGAAGGCGCGCGCCTATCTCGTCAAACGTAAAAAGGACGCCCTCGTCAAGCAATTTACCGAAGCCGGCGGCGAGGTTATCTCCGGGCAGGATGCCTTCGAGAATCTCGCCGAGGCAATCGAGGTTGCCGATGTGCTCTTCGATGGCGTGCTGGGCACCGGCATCCAACTGCCGCTGAAAAAGGATGTCGCCGAACTGCTCTCGCAGGTCAATGACATCCTGGACGGACTCGAAGAGTCGCCGCTCGTCATCGCGGTGGATTGTCCCACCGGCGTGGACTGCGATACCGGCGAGGTCGCCGAGGAGACCATCCCTGCCGACCTCACGGTCACGATGGCGGCCGTCAAACAGGGACTGGTCAAACTGCCCGCTTTCGAATACATCGGCGAACTCGCCGTTGTGGATATCGGTCTGCCCAGCGACCTTGCGTCGTTCAAGGAGTTGACGACGGAGGTGGCGGAGGATGAATCCGTTGCCGCGCTGTTGCCTGAGCGACTGCCCGATTCACACAAAGGGACGTTTGGTACCGCGCTCATCGCCGCGGGCTCGGTCAATTACACGGGAGCAGCCGTCCTTGCGGGAGAAGCGGCATATCGTTCCGGCGCGGGACTCGTCACATTGGCGGTCCCGGCTCCGTTGCATGGCGTGCTCGCCGGTCAATTCCCCGAAGCCACCTGGGTTCTGCTTCCGCATGAGATGGGCGTCATCTCCGAAGATGCCTCCGCGGTCCTGAAAAAACATTTCGAGCGCGCCACTGCTTTGCTGGTCGGTCCCGGTTTCGGCATGGACGCGACCACGAAGATCTTCATCGAAAATCTGCTCGCCGGAAAAGCGGTTCAGAAAAAAGGCGCCCCGCGCATCGGCTTCATCCATCAGGAGGAGGGCGAGCCGGATGAAGCCTTGACGCAACTGCCGCCGATGATCGTGGACGCGGACGGTTTGAAACTGCTGGCGCAGATCAAGGACTGGCATGCGAAACTGCCCGCCGCTTCGATCCTGACGCCGCACCCGGGTGAGATGTCTGTGTTGACGGGATTATCGATTGAGGAGATCCAGGAGGACCGTCAGACCGTCGCGGTCAAATATGCGAAGGAGTGGGGACATGTGGTGGTGCTCAAGGGCGCGTTCACGGTGATCGCTTCGCCGGACGGACGCTCGACCCTGATCCCGGTTGCCTCGCCCGCGCTTGCCCGCGCCGGGACTGGCGACGTTCTCGCGGGACTGATCGTTGGTCTGCGCGCCCAGGGCTTGGAACCATTCGACGCCGCGGTCGCGGGTGCCTGGATCCATGCGCAGGCTGGCTTATACGCCGCCGACGATCTCGGCACCGCCGCCTCCGTGCTGGCGGGCGATGTGTTGGATTCCGTTTCCGATGTGTTGAGTGATCTGGAATAACGGTCTCAGGTTGAAGGGTACAGGTTTGAAAGTTCAGCCGTCAACCTAACCTTCAACCTTCCAACTTTCAACCAAAAGAGGAGCCTGCTTTCCCAGACTCCTCTTTTTGATTCGCACCAATCTTCAATTTACCAATTACCGATTTGCCAACCTCTATCCCTTCAAAAACTCTTCCAATGCGCTCTTGCTGATGCGATAGGCATTGCCGAGTTTCTTTGCCTTCAAACTGCCGTCGGCGATGGCGGCTTTCACATCCTCTTCAGAGACCTTGAGGATCGCCGCGGCTTCGGAGGGGGTCATCACATCCGGGATGCCATTGGACGCGGCGGCTCCGCCTGCGCTGGACTGTTGTCCCTGCTGCATCGCGCCGGAGGTCGCCTGCTGCATCAGGTTGCCGATGCCCATCCCGGCGCCGATGCCGGCGGTGAGACCCGCGCCGCCGCTCGGGTTTTGCGCCGCATCGCGCATCGCGTCCGCGGCTTGCAGTTGAGTGTAGGTTGCCATGTCGAGCATGCCCATATCGCGCAGTTCCTGCGCCGATTTGCTGGAAGGTTTGAGGTTGCCGATGTAGAACGATTTGAGCGTCAGGCCGAGTGCTTCGAAGTCATCCTGCGCTTTCGCCCGCACCGCCGCGCCGACCTCCTCCGTCAGACCGATCAGGTCCACCACGCTCTTGGCCGCGGTGGTTTCACCCAGTGTGTCTGCCAGCGTGGCGAGGAGCATCGTCTTCAACCGCTCTTCGATGTCGGTGGTGCGATAGGCTCCCTGCGCGCCCACAACCTGTGTGACGAATTGCTGTGGGTCCTTCACCTGGAACGAATACGTGCCGAATCCCTGGAGCAATGCCACGCCCAATCCCATCCCCGGGTTGCGGACGATGATCGGCTGCGGGGTCCCCCATTTCTCATTGGCGAATTCCTTCATCGAGACGAAGTACACTTCCGCCGGGAAGGGTGTGCGGTCGTTGAACGCCTTGCCGATCAGGTTGATCAGCAGCGGGACGTTCGCAGTCGTGATGGTATGCCGCCCGCCCCGGAACACATCCAGCGCCTGACCATCACGGAAGAAGACGACCGCCTGCGATTCACGCACGATCACCTGCGAACCGATGCGGTAATCGCCGATCCCCTGCTCGGGGAAGCGATGGACGAGTTCATCCTTCATCTCGCTGGGGTATTCGATAACGTCAAAAATTCTGGCCATGATTTTCTCCTTTTTGAAGCTCGCTCATTCGATTATAGTCCAATGAATATGTGCGAACAAGAACAGTTTTCCTATTTATCTACGCAGAAAGACCCTAAAGGTCTCACAGGCTTTAGGGTCTCGATTACTCCTTCATCGGTTTTCCCGTCCCCTTGTCCTTGATCATCAGGATCTCCGCCAGGATGCTGACCGCGATCTCCTCCGGCGTTTCGGCATTCAACTCCAGCCCGATCGGCGAATGCACCTTCCCGATCAGTTCCTCAGATACGCCCTGCTCCTTCAACGCCTTGACCGTCGTCAGCCATCTGCGTTTCGACCCGATGACGCCGATGTATGCCGCGTCCGAAGTCAGCAGATTTGGCAGTCCCTTCGCATCCACATTGGACCCGCGGCTGGTCACCACCAAATAGGTCCGGCGTGTCACTTTGAGCTGTTCCGTTAATTTGCCCATCTCCACCGGGTAATACGCGTCCGCCCCCGGCACGGACTCGGGATTGCAGAACTCCTCGCGGTCGTCGCTGACCGCGACGCGGAATCCCAGCCATTTTGCCAAGTGTACAACCGCCTTGCCAACGTGACCCGCGCCGATGACCACGATCATCGCAGGGGGTAGGATCGGTTCCACAAATACCTCCACTGTCCCGCCGCACACGCCCGGGTCGCCGCGGCTGGGGTCCACCATGCTGTACTTCAAGGTCCGGGCGGTGCCTTCCGCGATGGCGATCCAGGCTTCGTCCATGACGCGGTGTTCCAGGTCCCCGCCGCCCACCGTGCCGATAAACGTTCCATCGGGGTACACGAGCATCTTACTGCCCACATGCCGCGGCGTCGAACCTTCGCTTTTGGTCACCGTACACAGCGCGGCGGATTCGTTATTCTTTTCGAGTTCGGTAATGGCTTGGTAGATATTGTTCATTTGTCCAACCCGTAGGGGTGCAATATATTGCGCCTCTACGATAATTTCATCTCTCCAGCAACCCCAGCACGACCGGCAATAACTGCTTCTTCCTTGAAACCACGCCCGATGCATCGCGCGTGCCATCGCCAAGCGGCGGATAGGGCAGGTCGGCAAGGATGGGCGGCGGGTTCGATGAAATGATAAGTCTGCTCGAGCCGCGCACCACGTCTGTGACCAGCAGCATCGCGAAATCGAGACCGCGTTTGTCCTTGAGTTCATCGAGGGCTTTGGTGAGAGGTTTCAGATGTTCGCCCAGTTGGACGAGGTCCGTTACTTCGACCTGGGCGATGGCAAGTTTGAATCCGCCCGCCTCGTACGCCTTGATATCCGTGCTGACGATCTCCTCCGGTTTGCGGTTCGAGAGTCCCGCGCCCGCGCTGAGCACGGCTTTTCCGTAGGATTCGATCGTCTCGCCCTTGAGCGGACTCCCGCCTACGAATGCCCAGCGCGCCAATCGTTGCGCGGCATCCTTGTCGCGCGGTGTGGTGGTGGGAGAGGTCAATATAAGGGTATCAGATAGAAGTCCCGCGAGAAGCGCACCGGCAAGGTTGGGCGGCATCGAGAGGCCCGCCTCGGTTGTCTGTTCGGAGACGAGAGTCGAGGTCGATCCCACGATGTCCACCGTGAAGCGGATGGGGGTGTGCGTGTGCGGGTTGCCGAGCCGGTGATGGTCCAGAATTTCGAGCAGTTCGGCTTCCTCGAGCGAGGCGATGGATTGGCGCGGCTCATTGTGGTCCACAAGGATGATCTTCAGGCGCGGCGGGTTGAGGATATCGCGCTGGCGCGCAATGCCAAGATATAGACCGTTTTCATCCACGACCCAATAATCGTCGGTCTCATCACGCAGAATTCGGTTGAGCGAATCGCGGATGTGGCTGTTGGCGGCATATTTGGGGACCGTGGTATCCGCCGCGTCCTTGCACGGCGCAGACATCATCTCGCGCACGGTCGTATCGCCTGGGCGCGGACCGAGCACCTCGGTGAAATATTTGAACAGGCTGTACCCGTGGATGATGCCGTAGGGCTTGCCGTCCTCGTCCACAACCGGCGCGAGACCGCCGGTGCGGCTGGCGAGCGTCCATGCCATGCCGAGTTGCGCCTCCGGGCGGATGCTGTCGAGCCGGAGCATCACGGATTCGAAGCGCGGCGAAGCGTCGGTCAGCAGAATGGGCGGATCCAGTTCGAGTTTTTTGAGTACCCAGGCGGTCTGCGGGTTGAGCGCGCCGGCGCGCGCCGCGATGGTATCAGCGCCATCGCGCTCGCGCAGCAGCCAGGCATACCCCATTGCCGATGCAATGGAGTCCGTATCCGGGTTGACGTGTCCGATGACGAAGATTTTGGATTGCATGTCCTTATTTTACCCGTACATGGGATTCATCTGCTTTTGATCGCCTTCCATACTTTTTCCGGCGTTACCGGGTTGTCGTCCACATTGATCCCGACCGCATCGAGGATCGCGTTGCCGACTGCGGGCGCGACGCCATCCATCGGAATCTCTGCCACAGCTTTGACCCCGAACGGATGACTCGGCTCGAACGTCTCGACGAAGATGGTTTCGAGTTTGGGCATCTCATCGGCGCGGAAGATGTGATAACGGTCGAGGTCGCGTTCAATGGCATTGCCTTTTTCGTCGTAGCGCATCTCCTCGCAGACGGCATAGCCGAGCGCCTGCGTCATCCCGCCTTCGATCTGACCCGAGGCGGTGAGCGGATTCACGATGACGCCCGAATCGACCGCCATCACAAGCCTGTCCACCGTTACCGCGCCGGTTTCTGTATCGACGGTTACTTCAGCGAACTGCGCCGCGAACGGCGGCGGCGAGACCGGGGAAACGTACGAAGCGACTCCCATGATCTGTTCCTGGTTGTTACGATGCAGGCTGTCGAGGGCAATTTCGCTGAATGGAATGGATTGTCCGTTTGGTGCAATTGCCTTCCTGTTTGAAAGTTGCAGGTCGGAAGGTTGAACGTTCAAACCTTCAACTTTGAACATTTCAACCGCTCTTGCCTTTATCCGTTCGGCGCAGATCTTTGCAGCCTTGACCGCCGCCGTGCCGGAGATGTACGTTGTGGATGACGCGTAAGCGCCTTTATCGAACGGCGTGAAGTCGGTGTCGGAGGAATATGTGATCATATCCTCCACGGGCACGCCCAACACCTCCGCCGCCATCTGCGCAAGGACGGTGTCCGAGCCGGTGCCGAGGTCCGTGGCGCCGACCAGCAGGTTGAACGAGCCGTCGTCGTTCATTTTGATCGATGCGCCGCCCATGTCGAGGTAGGGGATGGCTGTCCCCTGCATGACCATCGCAACACCAATACCTTTCCGCTTCGCGGAGGTTCCAGGTTTCAGGTTCCAGGTTTCAGGTTTTTCACCTGAGACTTGAGACTTGGAACTTGAAATTTGATTTCGCCATTCCTCATTCCCAAACTTTTGATCCCAGCCGATGGCGGCTTTGCCTTGCACCACGCATTGTTCCAACCCCACTGTATGGATGATCTCGGGTCGCGGTTCGCGTCCCTCGTTCCATGCTGTTGAGAACGGATGATATTCGCCGGGCCGTATGGCATTCTTCAGCCTGAACTCGATCGGGTCGAAGCCCAATGTCCGCGCGATCTTTTCCATGTGACGGTCGAGCGGCCAGTATCCCTGCGGGACGCCGTAGCCGCGGAACGCGCCGGCCGGCGGCGTGTTGGTGTAGACCACGTCCGCGTAAAAGCGGATGTTGGGACTCTTGCGGAACTCCCCGTCGCCTACATATAAAGCCATCGCCTTGTGTCCCGTGTTGCCGGTGACGGTCAATGCGTGACAGCCGTACGCGCCCGTATCGGACAGCGCGTACATTTCGTTGGCGGTGATCGTCCCATCCCGCTTCACGCCGGTCTTCATCCTGATCCTCATCGGATGCCTCGACCGCGCCGCGACAAATTCCTCCTCACGCGTATATTCGTAGATGACCGGGCGTTTCGTTGCGATGGTCAAATGTGCGGGGACGTCCTCCATCAACACTTCCTGCTTGCCGCCGAAGCCGCCGCCGATGCGCGGCTTGATGACGCGGATGCGTTTCACCGGCAGGTTCAATACCGGCGCCAGCATCCGCCTCACATGGAACGGAACCTGGGTCGATGTGCGGATCACCAAACGATCATCCTCATCCCAATACGTGACGCAGACGTGCGGCTCAATGTGCGCCTGCTGAACCTTCGGCACTTCGTATTCGGCTTCGAAGATCTCGTCTGCTTCCTCGAATCCTTTTTCCACGTCACCGATGTCGATGCGGATCTCGGCGGCGAGATTCTTTTCCGGGTTCGAGTCGGCGAAATTAACGTACTCAGGCTCATCGTGAATCCGAACCGCATCCGGTTTCATGGCCTCCCGCGAATCCAGAATGGCGGGCAGGATCTCGTACTCCAAATCGATTAGGGTTAGGGCTTTTTCCGCGATCTCGGGAGTCTCCGCGGCGACCATCGCCACGCGGTCCCCGACAAATCTGACTTTGTTATCCAGTGAAAAAGTATCCAGCGGACCCGGGATCGGGTCGGATTGTCCCGCTGTCGAATAGACGACGCGCGGGATATCCTGCCATGTGAGCACCGCCGCAACGCCTTCCAGGTCTTTGGCTTTGCTCGTATCGATCTTCTTGATGCGGGCATGTGCATGCGGACTATGCAACACGCGCGCATACAACATGCCGCGCATGTCCATGTCTGCGGTGAAGGCTGGCTTGCCCTGCACCAGTTTGATCGCATCCACTTTCTTTTCGGGCTTGCCAACCGTCTGGTAGGTCTGGGTTTCGGGGGTGACCACCACTTTGGGCTTTACCAGTACGTTGGAAAACTGGTCGGCTGGAAGATCGGGGGAGTCGGGCTGGCGTTCCCAATTTCCCAAGTCCCAATGGACCGACTCTCCATCTCCCAGAATTTCTCCTCTCATCACCGCCGCGGCTTTCATAACAGCCTGCACGGGCTTGAGATAACCGGTACAGCGGCACAACACGCCCGCAATTGCCTCGCGCACCTGTTCCTCTGTCGGATTGGGATTTACATCGAGCAATGCCTTCGCCGCAAGGATCTGCCCGGGCGTGCAATATCCACATTGGATCGCGCCCGACTCGACGAACGCCTGCTGTAATGGATGCAAACCTTCGGTCTTGCGCCAGCCCTGGTCGGGATGTTCGCCCAGTCCTTCGATGGTGACGATGTTATGTCCTTCGGCTTGCGCGGCAAGCATCGAACCCGCGTTGACCGGCTTGCCATCCAGCAGCACCGTGTCCGAGCCGGAAAGTCCCTGCTCATCGCCGAATTTGACGCCGTAGTACCCAAGCCTCCGGACGACAGACAACAGTGTTTCGGAGGGGGTGCAATCAACTTCATGTTTGTTTGCATTGATGGTGAGGGTGATGTTCATGGGTCGCTCCATTCCCCTCTCCCTTGGGGAGAGGGGTGAGGTTAAGTTTGAATCCGAAGGCTATAGAACCTTTGTCACTTTCAAGCCAATGTCGGCAGCTTCGAGGGAGGACTGCGAGCCGATCACGGTCACCGCCTCCGACTGCGCGACCTTTTCCAACACTTCGCCGAATGCGATGAAATCCTCTCCGTTCGTGGAGAGCACTTCCTCGCGGATCTTTTGCCGCATTTCATCCGTGCGCCCGGTAAGATGGCGCATCATGGATGTGAATCCCTTTGCATCGGGAAGTTGGTACGCATCCAGGTCGCCGATGGCGGCGATGATGGCTTTGGTCAGTTCGTTATCGTTCAGGCGGGATGAATCAAGGCTCCTTAAAAACTCACCAGCCTTGTCGTAGTTCGCGATCGTCGAGGCGACATTGGGATCGCGATACGAGAGGAAGGTGAACACTCCGGAATTTTCATCGAATAGAGAGAATCCGCCGTATGCGCCACCTTGTACGCGGATCTTTTCCCAGAGATAAGCCATGCGCAGATAACCGACCACGACTTCGGCGGAACCATCATACTCGTACCCAAGGTCATACAAATTTGCGCCCTTGCCCACATAATTGACCTGCGCCGGAATGGTCAGGCCTTCCTTCATTTGAACAGCTTTTACATTAAAGTCGGAGACCTTCACATCTTTGGCAGGCAGTGACCCAAGGAACGAGTCCAGTAGCGGTTTGAATGCCTCAAAATTTGCGGCATCCACAGTGACGTTGACGAGCAGTGCCTTGCGATTAATCAACGCCTCCCGCATGGCCTCCAATTTCTCCAAAACTGAAGACCACTTCCTGTCGATGGACTTCGCCAGATCGCGCAGTGCGAACAGATAACCGATGCCGCTCATCTGGTCTTTTGCCCAGCCTGCCTCGCTGAACTGCGCGTGCAAACGCTGGTTGGCGAAAAGATGTCCGCGCGGCACCAATGCCGATTCCAGTCCCGCCTTTTCTTCGAGGATGATCTGCCTGACCCTTTCCTGGTTGTCGAGTTTTGCTGTGAGCAGGACATCCTTCAAAATGTTCAACAATTCGGACGACTGACTCACCGTCGCTTTGCCGCGCAGCACCAACTTTGCAACGCTCTCTCTGGACCCGATCACTGTTGAGGTCACCGCCGAACTGTGGATTCCGCCTGTGCTTTTTCCGATCCGCTGGGATAGTTTCACGTAATCCTCGGTCTCGGTTCCCATCTCGAGCAATGCCCGCCCGAAGACCTCCATCAACGGAAGCAGGTCCCTGGGCAGGGCGTGGAGGTCAAAGCCAAGATCGAGATAGACGATGCCGTTGGTGAACAGGTCGTGATACAAAACTTTTGTATCCTGCATTTCCATTACATCGATCGGGATCGTCTTGCTTTGTTTTTCAAGGTCGTTCAGTTTGAGAACGGGAAGCGTCGCCAGCGCTTCTTCTGAGTCAGGAGTCTCCTGGCGCTTCTTGAGCAGTCTGGTGGTTTCGGCGATCTCCTTGAGCTGATCCTCCGTCAACGACTCGCGGATCTTTGCCAGCCGGGCTTTTTCGTCCTCATCGAAACGGCGACCAAACTCCGGGTCCGGTTTGAGGCGGAGGGTGGTGCGGTGCTGGTTGTCCAGCAGATAAGTCTGGATCAACTTCTCGAAGTAGCGGTTATCGTTGGTGAGTTTTGCCTTGATGGCTTCCAGTGACGCTTCGAAGGCAAGCAGTTTGATGGGGTCGTCATCGTGGAGCCAGGTGGTCATGGCGCGCAGCATCAGCGCGATGCCGCGCGGGAGCGCGCCGGTGTTGTTCTCACGCAAACGGAACTCGACCGTGTTGAGGGATGCCGCGATCATATCGGGATCGATGCCGTCGCGGACGAGGCTTTCGAGCGTTTCAAGGATCAGCGTTTCGATCTTCTTTGCATCGCGGGCGCGCGTGCCTTTGAGACCGGTTGAGAAGATGATCTGACGCACGTCTGATTCGAGACCGATGCCTGCCAGGTCCTCACCGAGACCGGAATCGAGCAGCGCCTTCTTGAGGGGGGAGGCGGGCGTGCCGATCAGGATGTGGCCGAGGATGCGCAGGCTGAAGTTCATCACGGGATCGGAGGTGTCGGGCAGTACCCAGTTGACAGTGAGATAGTGTTTCTTTTTGATATCTTTATCTTCACCGGCGTCATAGACATATTGCACCTTTTTGGCGCGCTTGAAAGGTTTCTTCAGCGGGATCTGCGATTTGACGCGGATCTTTTTGTAGGACTTGAGATATTCCTCCATGAGGTCGAGGCGTTTGTCTGGGTCGTCGTTGCCGTAGAAGAAGATGAACGCGTTGGAGGGGTGATAATAACTGGCGTGGAAGGCTTTGAAGTTTTCGTAGGTGAGATCGGGGATGTGGCGCGGGTCGCCGCCTGAATCCACGCCATAGACGTGCTTTGGGAAGAGTGAGTTGATGACGCGCGTCTCCAGCACACCATCCGGCGAGGAATAGGCGCCCTTCATCTCATTGAAGACCACGCCCTTGTAGGTCAGCGGCTCGGACGGGTCGTTGAGTTCGTAGTGCCACCCCTCCTGCATGAGGGTCTGTTCCGAGATGAGCGGGTGCAGGACGGCGTCCATGTAGACGTCGATCAGGTTGTAGAAATCCTGGACGTTCTGGCTGGCGACGGGGTAGCAGGTCTTGTCCGGGTAGGTCATCGCGTTGACGAACGTTGCGAGCGAGCCTTTGAGCAGTTCGACGAACGGCTCCTTGACCGGGTATTTCTCCGAACCGTTCAGCACCGAATGTTCGAGGATGTGCGCCACGCCGGTGGAATCCTTCGGGGGTGTGCGGAAGTTGATCGAGAAGACCTTGTTCTCGTCGTCGTTGATGACCGAGAGCAGGCGCGCGCCGGTCCGTTTGTGGAGATAGTAGCGGACGGTCGAATTCAGTTCGGGAATGTTCTGTTCCTGAAGCAGTGTGAATTTTTTGGACATGGGGTCTCCTGTATTGCGGATATTTGATGTGAGAAAAAAGTTGTTAATCGGAATCAGATCGAAGGTCGGTGCGACGCGCACCCAGTTGCCAGAGGTTCCGGTCCATCTTTTCGGCACTATCCCAGGCGATCTCGGATGAGGCAAGCTGGTTGTCGATCCGGCTGGATAGTTGGTTGAAGACATCCTCCGTGATGCCGCGGTCGGCAAGGAGTTCGGCAAGCGCCAGCCGCTGGTATTGCAGGAACTCGCGCCAGGCGGAATCGAGCTCCTCCGCTTCGACATTCGGATGTTGTTTCAGTATTTCCTGGAGGGATTTGGTGAGTTCATCGGAATATGATTCCACCGTTTTGGTAATGATATCCCAGACATGTTTCGAGATCATGCCTTCCTTGTGGATCTTTTTGAGGTGATCGTAAGCCGCGCGGGTGGTGGAGGCGCGGGCACGCCTTAGATCGTATTCATCACGTTCTTCCCGGCGGTGGATGATGCCGGTGCGTTTCACCAGCCAGTTCATGCTTGTGCCCTGCACCAGCAATGTGAACACCACCAGCCCGAATACCATGGCCTGGAGTTGACCGCTGACCTCCCGTCCGATCTTCGTTGTCAATCCCAGGACCAGAGCGAGCGAAATGGCGCCGCGCAAGCCGCCCCAAAATAGAATATGCTTCCAGCGAAACGGGAGCGTTTTGGAACGCGGAAACAACCCATAGATGACGATGAGGCGCGAGAGCAGCGCGGCAAGGATGCCCCACAGGGTAGCGCGCCAGTTATCGACCAGAAGCGGCAGATCCACGACCAGACCGATCATCAGGAAGACGAACGAGTTCGCAAGGAACGACATGAAATCCCAAAAGTTATACACGACGATGCGGGTGGTGGAGGACATGCCGCGCGGACCGATGTTCCCGTTCACCAGTCCCGCCGCAACAACCGCCAGCACGCCGCTTACATGGATCATTTCCGCAAGGATGAACGCGCCATATGCCAGCACGAACGTGATGGCGGTCTCGATCAGGTAATCGTCCACCTTTGAGATGATGAACGACGCGACCAGCCCCAGTACTAGTCCGATCCCCAGTCCCATGCCCGCGCTGAAAATGAATTCGCCGATTCCCTCGCGCAGATCGAAACTCCCCGTCACCGCCGCGGTAACCGCAATGTTGAAGACGACGATTGCCGTGCCGTCGTTCAACAGGCTTTCGCCTTCCAGCAGAACCTGCAGGCGTTTGGGAACGCCCAGGGAACCGAACAGCGCGATGACCGCGACCGGGTCGGTCGCTGCAATAATGGAACCGAACACGATCGCGCTGGTGATATCCATTCCCGAACCGAGATGGACGATGCCGCCAACGAGAAATGTGGTGAGCAGCACACCGACAATGGCGAGCGCCAGGATCGATGTGATATTGCGGCGGAGTTCCTTGATGGGCAGGTGGAACGCAGCTTCGAAGATCAATGGCGGTACAAAAATTCCAAGGATCAATTCCGGTTCCACTTCGATGTGGAACGGCTGGTACAGGATCGCCAGCGCCGCGCCGACGATCACAAGACCAACCGTATAAGGCATGCGCGAGCGCCGCGCGACGATTCCCACCAGCGTGGCGATCAACAATAAGGCAACTGCATACTCTTCAATGACAAATATCTCAGACATCTCAACTCACGATCTCTCGGTTAACTCTCTAAATTTAATTCTCAACTTGTCCAGCGGCTGGCGCTGGTCGTGTTCATCTTTATAGTACCAGACATCCCAGCCGTTCACGGGTGCGCCGTCCATCAGCGACCGGGCAACACCATGGATCGAACCCGTCAGCCCGCCGCACTTGATATGTCCGTTTGCCAGGACTTTTGCCCGTTTGCCGTTCTTTCTGAAATACAGACTCTGCCCCGGATTCAGGAATCCGTTTTCGACCAGCGCTCCAAACGGGACCCGCGCCTGCCTCCGTTTTTCGATATGGACCGCCTCCGAATCCGCCTCCGTCACCGCGGCGATTCTTTTCCCTGCGACCTTGATATATTTTTTGTCGCGCTCGATGCCGATCCAGTTGCGTCCAAGTTTCTTTGCCACCGCGCCGGTCGTCCCTGTGCCAAAGAACGGATCGAGCACCACGTCACCGGGATTCGAAGCGGCCAGGATCACGCGGTACAACAATGCCTCCGGCTTTTGCGTGGAGTGCGCCTTCGAGCCGTTCAACTTGACTCGTTGTTTGCCTGTCGCCAGCGGGATGCGCCAGTCCGAGCGCATTTGCAGATCGTCGTTCAACGCCTTCATCGAGTGATGGTTGAATGTGTATTTTGCGCCTTTCTTTTTCTGTGCCCAGATCATTGTCTCATGGGCATTCGTAAAACGCACCCCTCTGAAGTTGGGCATTGGATTTTCCTTGATCCAAAGAATGTCGTTCAGGATCCAAAACCCCAGGTCCTGCATGATCGCGCCGACGCGGTAAATGTTGTGATACGACCCGATGACCCAGATCGTGCCCGTCTCTTTCAATACTCTTTTGCTTGCGGATAGCCACTCGGATGTAAATTCGTCATATTCTTTGAAACCACCGAACTTGTCCCAGCCGTCATTGACCGCGTCCACCTTTGTCATGTTGGGGCGATACAGGTCATTGCGAAGTTGCAGGTTATACGGCGGGTCGGCAAAGATCAAGTCCACCGAATTTTCCGGCAGCGAGTTGAGAACCTCGGTGCAATCGCCTTGCAGGATTTGGCTGACGGGGAGACTGGTCACGAGGGAAATTATACCTTTCAACAGGTCAGGGCATTCGGAATTTTTGATGAATTTTGCTTATTGACAATGACCTTTGGATCATTAGAATGTTGGTTGAAAGCAACGGAGGTTTTTATGCCACTGAAAATCACAAACTGGAATATCGAACACGCGGAAAAGCTCCTTGTGAACAATCCATCAGCCAAAATACTCGACCGCCGCAGACGGATTCTCGAAACGCTGGAAGAGATCACCCCTGACATCCTTTGCATTCAGGAAGGACCGGATGGGGAACAAACCATCGAAGAGTTTTGCACGCAGGTGCTGAATAACGAATGGATTCCGGTCCTGTTGCGCCAGCCGGGGGAACCGCTGGGTGCGCGTGATTCGGAATATCAAATGAAGGGGAACCAGTGGGTCTGGTTTCTCGTCAAGCCGGGGTTGAAGAACAGGTGCAAACTGCAATCCCCGACCGTGTGGCAGTCCTTTGTGGGTGCGAAGACCTGGACGACATTCCTGTGGGGGGAAGAGACGCCAACACTCCATTCACATTTTCGACATCCTCAGGTGCTTCTTTTCGATGTCGGCAACGGCCGTCAGATCGAGATCATCGGGGTGCATCTCAAATCAAAGATCAGCCTGAAGCCCATCCTGCGCGATGCCAACGGTAATCTGACGGGCGAGTTCCTGAGGGAGTCGCTCCAGGCCAGAATAAAACTCGCCACCGAAGCCCGGAATGTCCGTCAATATGTGGAGGTCAAATTCAAACAGGTGGCAAACCCCGGTTTGATCGTGATGGGTGATTGCAACGATGGTCCCGGCATCGATGAGTTCGAGAACAAATATCTGTTCTTCGATTTGATCACGAACATCCAGGGCGATGTGTTGATCTCTGAAAAATTCTTCAACCATGCCCTCTTCGATTTTCCCGACGACTTGAGTTGGTCAGCCAAATTCGCGGATAAAGTGTTGGGGATCCCGGAAAGCCAGAACCCTCTATTGCTCGACCACATCCTCCTCAGTCAGCCATTATGCCGCGGGGATTTGCCTTTGCAGGTGAACGCACACGCCGGTCTGGTGGAGCATGAGGCTTACGAACGGCATAACGTTGGAGCGAACTCAAGCACCAGGTCCAGTGACCATCGTCCGGTTTCGTGCAGATTGGATGACAACCCTTAAATATTGGATTTGTTGATTCCGCCAATGCGATTAGGCGAACCGAGGCTGAGGGGAGACGCTAACGCATCTGAAGTACGATCTTGCCGAATTGCTCGCCGCGCTCATATCTGGCGTAGGCATCTGCGGCTTGTTCCAGCGGAAAGACCGAATCAATGACCGGGTCCAGCGTTCCATCGAAGACAAGCTCCATCACCTCGCGGAAATCGGTCAGGCTGCCCATCGTCGAACCGATGTGAGTCTGTTCGTTCCAGAACAGGAGCGAGAGATTGGTGATGGCTTCGCGCCCCGTTGTGCGCCCGTACGTCACGATGCGCCCGCCCTTGCGCAGGATCTTCTGTGCTCCGCTCCAGGTTGCCGCGCCAACATTTTCGATAACGAGATCAACCCCACGTCCACGCGTGAGGCGGTGCACTTCGTCAAACGGATCGGACGTTTTGCGATTCACAACAAAGTCCGCGCCGAGGCTTTGGGCTTTATCCATTTTTTCTTCGGATGAGGTGACGGCAAAGACGCGCGCCCCGAGCATTTTACTGATCTGGATCGCCGCAACTGCCACCCCGCCGCTTGCTCCCAATATCAAAACATCTTCCCCTTTTTGCAGTTTGGCGCGTTTGGTGACCGCGCGCCAGGCGGTCTGATATGCCAGTGGAGCCGCCGCCGCTTTGACAAAATCGAAACCTTCCGGCATGCGCATGAGTTTATCGACGTTCGCCGCGACAAATTCGGCATTGCCGCCGTTGCCGCCCGAGCCGAGGATATCGTAATCGTCACATTGACTGACCTCGCCTTCGAGACAGCGCTCACATCTGCCGCACGAAAGCGACGGGTTGACCACCACTGCTTCGCCCACCGACCAGCCGGTGACGTCGGGCGCGAGACGCTCGATCACGCCTGACATATCCGAGCCTGTCCACATGGGGAAGTGATAGCTCTCGTCAACAGGACCATGCAGCGCCCAAAGCTCCAGATGGTTGAACGCACTGGCATGCACACGGATGAGCGCCTGCCCCGCTCCGATCTGCGGCTCGGGTACCTCTTCGATCTTTATCTGGGATGCATCTCCGCATTGGTGGAATACGGCGGCTCTCATGCTTCGAGGCTTTCTGCAAAGTTCTTCGGTAAACGCCAACAAAGTGAGTTGTGCATGTGAATTTTATTCCTCCAATATTTCCGAGTGGATAAAGAACCACTTTGAATATTCCACGTGCCAGGAACGGGGTACGTTGACCGAACCAACGGAGTACAAATAGTCCGGCAGGTCGGATCCGTTGCCGGGCCAGATCACCAGATCCCAGTCTATCTCTGTGATTTTTATGACCGGAACAGCGGTGTTCAGTTCAATGTTCGAATCCCAGATGGCATATTGATTTGGGCAGATCTCCGAGAGTTCCTCCTTGAAGTATCCGGTCCAATTGCTGGCGTGTAACAAGCCCGCACACTTCAACGGGACCGAGAAGGCATACACGACAACAACCTCCTCCTCCGGCACACCGGTCTGACGGGAAATTTTATTTACGGCTTTTGTTTTCGCGGCCTGGGCTTTTTCTTCCACGAGAGCACGTTTGTCGATCTCCGCGAATTGGGAGGGCAACGACAGAAAAACTCCCGCGATGGCAAGGAGGAACAGCAGGGTAACCATCTTCCCAACCCGCCAGTTTGTGGTTTCGATGAGTTTCAATACAAGGAAGATTAGAACCGGGAGTGACGCTGCCAGGGACAGGGAATAGCGTAACTTTATGGTCGCCTTGACCATCAATAGCAGTACGAGTGCAATGTGAAACAGGAGACCGACCGTCATCGCGAAATCGCCTGCTTCCAATTGCGGTCTGGCATTCCTTCTGAACCAGGCAAAAATGCCGAGCGTAAGCAGGACGAAAACAAGGATGGAAATCATCGGGCGGATCGTTGCCCACCAGAAAGCCATGCCTGCGAGGACCATGGAGAAGGAAAATATCCCGCTTTCTCCGGAACCATAAATTCCCTGGTGCATAACGATCTCCCCAAGCCAGTTCATAAAGCGGGGGAGTTCCCTGTGAATGGGGATTAACATCGATGTGATGCCGAGGACCCCGCCGACCGCGGTCCACGCGCCCGCGGTCAATGCCCGCATGAAACCCTTTCCAAGCCGGAGCGTAAATAGTGCGACGATGAAAATTCCGCTGACCAGCCAGGCAAGAAAATACATTTGAGCGGTTGCGAAGACCCCGCAGGCGAATCCCATTGCGATCAATTTTCCAGGCTTGATCTCTTGCGACTTTCGCAGTTCTCGATATATCCAAACCAGCAGAAGGGTTCCGATGGGAAAATTCAGGGAGTTGTGCGACCACAGGGTCAGGGATTGGTAACTGTAGGGGTGGAGCGCAAAGAACAGCAGGCTCACAGAAATTGCGCTGATGACACGGTTCTGCTTGAGCGCCGATGTGACTGTTTTGTAGAACACCACCGCGCAAAAAACATTTGCCGCCAGCAGGAAGACATGGGCCATCAGGAAGAACGCACCCGGTCTGGCAAGGAAAAAGTTTACAAACGCGTCCCGGCTTTCAAAAAAGGGATACGTCACTGCCAGCAACAACGACCCGATCACCTGAACGGGTGTGCCGGGATGGTCCACGTATTCGTAGGATTTTCCGATAAATACTGAGAGCGAGTCGATGAAATATAAAGCGGCCGGGTCGGCGTTGAACCAGTAACTTGGATGCAGTGTCCAGTAAGCCCAATAGATCACGATTGGAATTGGAACAAAAACAGCCCCCAGCGTCTCCTGGTTTTTTGTAATGAAGTCCCTGATCGTTGTCATTGATCCTGGTTCAGTGACTCCAGGCACCTCTTTGCCAGCGTCGCAGCGACATCCATGCGGTAATCCGCGGATGCCCACTCATCCGTCGCTTCGTGGAAGGCGTTCCTGGCGGCGGTTTGTGCTGAGCGGAGGACTGCGTCCGAAGACGAAGCGTCCACGCCCTCGGTTTCGGTCCCATCCATTGCCAGCATGGGACTCTTGCCATAGCCGCCGAGCGCGAGCCGTGTGCGCCCTGAGTTCCATTGCGCAAGCGCGGCGCAGACGATGGGCTTGTCGGTGGGGGTCCGCGCGACAGATTCAAAGGCGAGTTTTACGTTGAGGGGAATGACGATCTTGGTGATGAGCTTGCCGCGCACCTGTTCGCGCAATGGCAAAAAATCTCCAATATTGAGCGTTTCTTCGGGCGACTGCTTACTGTTCAATGTGATCTTCGCGTCCATTGCCAGCAGCATGCCCGCGAAAGTGGAACGCCCATCGCAGGCGACCAGCGTCCCTGCAACGGTGGCGGCGTTGCGGATGTTCAACGGCGCTTCGAGTTTGATCGCAGTTTTCAAGGGGGGCGGAAAATGTTCGGATTCAAGCAATGCCTGAAGAGTGAGCGATGCGCCGAGTTCGAGGGTGTTTCCGGTCTTGGTGAGCGTATCCAGGCCCAGGGCTTGCAGGTCGGCGACTTCAACGGAATCAGATGTCGGTCTGGAAAGAAGCGTGCCGCCGCCGAGGGGCAGGATGTTCGGTTGAGCAAGAAGGGTCAGGGCTTCGTCAAGGGTTTTGGGGCGATGGTAGGCGGTGATCATGTGTTTCTCCTTGTTGCGAATCAATTATACCCACCAATCAATTGAGAATCATTCCGGGTATATCTTCCATCCGAGTTCGCTTAATCTCGATGCGTCGAATTGTTCTTCGGGGACATTGATCAGCAGGGTGCTGCCCTCGGCGAGCAATTCATCCGTCTCTGCGTCATAGATCCCTGCCCAGGCTTCGGCGGAGCGCGATTTCGTTTTTCCCGCCCTGCCGATGATCTTCAAGGGTCTGCCGATGGGTATATTTTTGCGGTACTTTACTTCGAGCTTTGCCGTGAACATGAAGCGCGGGTTCAGCGGATCACTGCCCATGTGGGCGCGTCCGCTCAATTCGTCGATGATGGCGGCAACGATCCCGCCGTGCAACACGCCGGGATATCCCTGGAAATTATCCGGCGCGGTGTAGGTCGATTCCACAATGCCCGGTTCGGTCTCGTAAATATGCAAATGCAAGCCAACGGGATTTTCCAGCCCGCAGATCAGGCACATTTTTGAATTGGGTTGTTTTGTCTTCATGGATTAAAATTGTAACCGATGAACCTTCAAGAGCATACCGCCCGGATCTTTCGTGAGACTTTCAATGAGGAACCTGCGTTCGTTGTCCGTGCGCCGGGACGCGTGAACCTGCTCGGTGAGCACGTGGACTACAACGACGGATTCGTCCTGCCGGCGGCGATCGACCGCGCGGTATGGATCGCCGGCTTGCCGACGGAGGCGCCTCATTCCACCCTTCTGGCTGTGGATTTGTCCGAGCGCGTTTCCTTTTCATCCGAAACGATCGCTGCCAAAACCGACCTCGCTGGACAGCCCCTGCCGCATTGGGCGGAATATCCCGCGGGTGTTGCCTGGGCATTGAACGCGGCTGGATTCGAGACTCCGGCGCTCAACGCGGTCTTCGCATCGGATGTGCCGCGCGGCGCGGGGTTAAGTTCGTCCGCCGCGGTGGAGATGGGATTCCTTTCCGCGTGGCAGGCTTCGGCGGGGTGGGAGGCGGATGGGATGACGCGCGCCAGGATCGGTCAACGGGCGGAGAATGAATACGTCGGTGTGAATTGCGGCATCATGGATCAGTTCGCGTCGGCGTGTGGGCAACGCAACCATGCGCTGTTCCTCGATTGCCGGTCGTTGGAATGGCAGACCGTCCCTCTGCCAAAGGATGCGGCGATCGTGATCGCGGATACGACGGTGAGACGTTCGCTCTCGACCAGCGCCTATAACGACCGGCGCGCCGCCTGTGAGGAAGCGGCGCGTTTGCTGGGCGTTAAATCCCTGCGCGATGTGAGCGTGGAGATGTTCCATCGGAATCGAGGAAAACTTCCAGCAATGGTTGCGCGGCGCGCACAACATGTTGTGGAGGAGATCCAGCGTACGGAACAATCGGTCTTTTTGTTGAAACAGGGCAACGCGAAAGCTTTTGGCCGGTTGATGAACGAGTGCCATGCGAGTCTCAGGGATTTGTACGAGGTCTCCTGTCCGGAGTTGGATGCAATGGTCGAGATCGCCCAGTCCCTGCCGGGTTGTCGTGGGGCGCGCCTGACCGGAGCAGGATTCGGCGGATGCACGGTCAACCTGGTCGATATCGAAAAAGCGGCCGGGTTCACGCAGAAACTCGCGGTTGCGTATGAGCGCCGAACCAATCGGCAGGCGAAAATATATATCTGTCAGGCCGAAGAGGGTGCGGGGGTTGTGGAGCGCAGATAAGGTCTGGTTTTATTTCGGTGGGAAGACAAGAATATCCGCCATGTAATACGAATGTTCATAAGCTGTCAGCGCGCCGCCCTCGCCGGGGATCGGCTCGATGTTTTCGTTTCCGTTGATGTCGATCCCGCTGCGGATCTGGTTTGCCAGCACCACCGCCTGCCGGATCGCCCCTTCCGATTCTTCAAGCGATTGGGCGGCAAGGATGGTGATCAACTGGTCGCGCAGTTGCGGGGTCCATTCGCTGACATTGGTCGCGGCGATCTTGACGTGTTCCCCGTGGATCAGCATATTCTCTGTGGCATCGGGCGATTGGATGGACAGATCGGCGTGCGAGAACGCTCCCTGGATGTACCCGATATTGTCTCCGTTCAAAAGCAGGCCAAAGCCATCACCGGGGTCATCGATGTTCCCGTCTTCGTTCCAGTCCTTGTGATCTTCGCTTTGCACGCCCAAAATGATGTTCAACATGGTCTCGGCGTGCAGGCGAACATTCGCTTCGTCTCCTGCGTCGAACGAGGTCAGCATGAGTTGTGCCAGACTGCTGAGCATGTCGGTATCTGTCCGCAAGCCGCGGATGAAGGGAGTTTTGTTCGGGGTTGAGCTGAATGCCGACAGCAGGTGCCTGACGTGCGAATATCCTCCGGCGGGTAGCGTGGCGGAAAACGCAACGTTATTGGATGGGTTTGGGCTGTTATCCGGATCCGGCTCGATCGTGATCTCGATGCCATGATAAAGCGTGATGAGGTTTCGTCCGCGGTCATCGACATAGGTCAATGTGCCGCGGTTCTCTGCATCGAACTGGATCACGCCGATGCTGATGCGGTGCTCATTGTCGTCTTCGATCAACCACGCTTCGTATTGACTGCCCTCCGGCGGAAGAGGCATGCTCGATGTCGAGAAGGTCACCTGGTCAACAGCCGCGGTCCCATCCTGGAAGCGCAGCAAGCCAACGGGTTCCGCTTCAGGCGCGCCGACGGCTGGTTCCGTGTTCGGAGGTTGGGTGGGCGCTTCGGTTGGAGTCGGCGATTCCACTGGCGGCGGGGAGGCTTGCCGCGGCAGGCGTGCCAGCAGGATCGCTCCCGCAATGACGATCATGCTCAATAGCCCGATCCTGATCGACATTCCACGGCTTTTCTTGTCTGATACTACCGCCTGGATGTTTTGACGGGTGATCGTTGCAACTTTTGAAATTGCAGAGGGGAAGTGTACCGTTTCGGCTTCGGTCGTCCCGGTGAGCGCCTTATCGAAAGCCTCGGCAAATTCGAGCGGAGTCTGGAAGCGTTCATCCGGATCTTTCGCCAGGGCGCGGTCGATCACTTCCTGAAGTTTTTCTCCAATTCCCTGAATGGGCGGCGGCGGGTCATGGATCTGCATGTGGAGCAGGCTCAGGGCTGAATCTGAATCGAAGGGAATCCGTCCCGCGAGCATTTCATAGGCGGTGATCCCGAGCGAATACACGTCGGTGCGCGAATCGACCTGAACTCCGCGTGCCTGTTCCGGACTCATGTATGCGGGCGTTCCGGTGATGACGCCGGTGCTGGTCCTGGTGTTCGATTGTGTGAAACGCACAAGACCGAAATCCGTGAGGATCGGTTCCACATCCGGCGGCAGGGGTTTTTCCGGCGAGACCGGCGTGGTGCGGGAGGTCAGCAGGATGTTCCCCGGTTTGACATCCCGATGGATCACATTATTGTCGTGCGCGTACGTCAGGGCGTTGGCGATCTTTTGGAGCAGGGAATTGGTCTGGTTGAAATCGAGGCGCTGGTTGTTCTTGTGCAGTTCGCGCAGGTATGTGCTCAACGAAGTACCCGCCACGTATTCCATGACCAGATATGGCTGATTTTCGTAGGTGTCGAAATCGAAGATCTGAACGATGTTCGGATGGCGCAGCATCGCGATCACGCGCGCCTCACGCTCGAAGCGCTCGCGCAGTTCGGGTTCCTCCTGCAGGTCGCCCTTCAGGAATTTCACCGCGACCGGTCGCTGCAGGGTGGTGTGCATGCCGATGTAGACTTCCGCCATGCCCCCGCGTGCCAGGAACATGTCCACGCGCACTTTTCCGAGCATTTTGCCTGCAAGATTTGGCATGTCAAAATTATACAATAGGATTATTGCTGGCTATAATTTGAAACGATATAAAAATATTTGGGAGTATCCCGTGAAAACCATCATTCTGATCTCTGCGAGCGCCGAATGGCAGGCTGTAAAGCCCTTGTTCCCGGAGGCCGAAATTCAAATGACCCCGTTCGGCGAATCGATGCAGGTTGCGCTCCATGGGCGTGACCTGGCGTTTGTGCATGCCGGTTGGGGCAAGATCGCCTCGGCCGCCGCGCTCCAATTTGTCATTGATCGTTATTCGCCCGACCTCATCGTCAACCTGGGGACGTGCGGCGGATTTTCCGGGGTTGTGGATCGCGGGGATGTGATCCTCGTGGAACGGACCTTTGTTTACGACATTTTGGAGTTGATGGACGATTCGGACGTCACGCCCTATTACGCTTCCTCCCTGGACCTCGGCTGGCTCGCTGAGCCTCATCCTCATCCCGCCCGGCGCGGGACTCTCGCCTCCGCCGACAGCGACCTGTTGCCGGAAAAGATCCCATTCCTGCGTTCGAAAGGCGCCATCGCCGCGGACTGGGAATCAGCCGCGCTTGCCTGGGTGGCAAATAAAAACCACCAGAGGCTGCTGATCCTGCGCGCGGTCAGTGACCTGGTCGACGCAGATGGCGGGGAAATCTATGGGGATATCGAGGCTTTCAAGGAGCGCACAAACCTGATCATGAAACAACTTATCGAGCAACTGCCCGATTGGCTGGACGCGGTGCGTCTATAGAACGATTTCCATTGCCATGTCCTGCGGGTCGTCGCCTTCATAACGCGGGATCTCATAAAACCCCAGCCTCTTGTAAAAACTGATCGCCCGCGTTTGCACAACCTTGTCCGTTTGCAGGCGCATGGACCTGTAGCCATGCCTGCGCGCGATCGCGAACAATTCCTGCATCATACGGTAGCCGAGTCCCCGCCCGTGATATTCGGTCAACAGCCACAAACGTTTCAATTCACAGACGTCCTCTTCGAGATAATGGATCGCACCCGTACCGATGATGCGATTCTCGTCGCACGTCACAAGGAAAGTCCCGCCGTTATTGAAATAGTTCTTTTGGATGTCATCCATCTCTCTTAATTTGCCCCGCGCCAAATACCTTGCAATGGACTCCTCCAATGTATCCGCTTCATGGAAGACATCGAAAGCCACCGTGAAAATGACGCGTTTGGCTTCGGGGATTTCATGTTCCTGGATGGGTCTGATCTCGATCATCTGCCGATTTTAGCGCAGAGTTTCGTTATAATCATCCGGAATCCCAACACCATGAATACCTCATTGAACGCAGAACAACTCCGAAATCAGAAGGACAATTTCCGTTACGTGCAGATCGACGCGGTCGGTGTGAGCATCTCCAATGTCGCTGCACCCTTCCTGCCCGTATTCCTGACGCGTCTCGGCGCGACCAATTTCCAGGTGGGCCTGCTCTCCTCCATGCCCGGCGTGACCGGGCTGATCCTCGCCATTTTTGTCGGGCGATTCCTGCAATCCAGAAGAAATATCGTGCCGTGGTACAGCCTCTCACGACTGATGGTCATCCTGTGCTACGCGTTGACCGGCATCCTGACCTTGCTGGTCAACGAGGATTTCGCCATCATTGCCACGCTGGCGATCTGGGCGTTTGCCACCCTCCCGCAGACTGCCCTTGCAGTGGCGTTCTCGGTTGTGATGAACGCAGTGGCTGGACCGGCGGGCCGTTATACCCTGCTCAGCCGCCGCTGGGCGATCTTTGGTCTTACGGGCGTGATCGGTACTTTTATCGTCACCCGCCTGATCGACCTGATCGATTTCCCGCTGAACTACGCGATCATGTTTCTGGTTCTATCTTTGGGCGGATTTCTGAGTTTCTATTTTTCGAGAAAGATCCTCCTGCCGGATCAGGTCCCGCCGCCGATTACAAATGCGGGCAAGCCATTGAAGGGCTTGCAGAACATCCTTGATTTGTTAAAAGAAAATCCCGCCTTCCTTTCGTTCTCGTTGAAACGGTTCGTGTATTTTTCGGCGATCGTTCTGGGCACTCCGATCATGCCCCTGTTTCTGGTGCGTGATGTTCAAGCAAGCGACAGCCAGATCGGCACGATCAACATGACATTGACGCTCGTGATGCTGGTCGGTTATTACCTCTGGCCCCGCGTCTCGCGCAGGTTTGGCGGGCGATCTGTGTTACTGGCGACAACCTTGGGGATGACCTTCTACCCGGCCTTGAGCGCCGCAACGCCGCGCGTGGAGCTCATCATTATCTATGCCGGGATCGCCGGACTCTTCCAGGGCGGACTCGATCTGGTCTTCTTTGACGAACTGATGAAGACGGTCCCGCCGGAATACAGCGCGACGTTCGTTGCCATCTCGCAGTCCATGCAGTACCTGTCCATGATCCTTGCCCCGTTGTTGGGGACATGGCTTGCGGGTTATATCGGCCTGGGCGGGGCGCTTTGGTTGAGCGCGGGTCTGCGCTTGCTTGGGTTTCTGTTGTTCCTGAAAAGGGATGTGAAGCAGCGGGTATAAATCGTTCCCTACTTTTTCCTCTGCGGGAGGAAATCGAAGGGCGGGCGCTGATTCATCTTCACGAGTTGTGCGCCCATTTCTCCAACTGCAAGGGCGGTCAGGGAGCCGGTATCACAGCCCAGCCTTTGAAAGTTGTCGAGCGGTAATCCGATGTAATAGGCTACAGCAAGTTTGATGGGATCGGCGTGGAAGACACACGCGATAACGTCCTTTGGTTTGTGTTTGGACAGGATCGCGTCGAGCGTGCCGACGATTCTGTTTTGACATTCGTAAAAAGTTTCGCCGTTCGGGAACTGCGCCCGCGAAGGCGCCCGCTGCACCACCTTCCAATGTTTGTGCAGATAGAGGCGCTTGAGCGATTTCCCCTGCCAGTCGCCGACGTGCGTCTCGAGCAATCCCTTTTCGCGTTGGACCGTCAACCCCAGCGCGTTTGCGATGGGCGCCGCGGTCTCCGTTGCCCTCTCGAGCGGACTCGAATACACGGCTTTGATCGGGACACCCTTCAACGCTTCTGCCAACGCCTGAGCCTGTTTCTGTCCATGCTCATTGAGATGAACCTTCGGCAGACGTCCCGCCAGTCTATGGGTTTTGGTGTAATCATTCTCGCCGTGACGGATGAGTAATAAAAGAGGCATGTTGTCCTTTTTGGTTAATCGGTTTCGCGGACGATCCGTGGCTCTGCCTCGTCTTCGTTCATCCAGGCTTTGAGCGTGGCGCGGTATAACGCCCGTTCGAAGTATGTTCCATCCAACGACAGTCCATCATACCCTTTTTCGAACAACACTTCCATGAAGGGTTCCAATTGCTGGGCATAATGCGTCATGCACGCTTCGGGATGGACGCCGGGCCACGAATAACAGGTTACGGTGGTGCGGCGATGTTTGGATGGGATCGAGTCGGGCACGAGACTGTCCCATTTGGGATCGTCGGCGGGGAAGACGTATTGATCGAGGCTGCCCTGCGGGATGCCTTCGAGCCCGCGCACCACTGGCGGGTCTGCATCCAGCGTGTACGGGTCAACGGCGAGGTCAACAACCACGGCATGTTTGGGAAGCCAGGCGGTCCACTTGTTGGGAACGACCGGTTTGGATGCGTCCCGGCGCTGTGTGGCATCCACGAGGATATCCGCCTGTTCCATCAGGTCTTTCATCGTGGAGGCGTTCGAGGCGATGTTGCGGCCGATCGAAACGGCAACAGCTCCGGGTCCGTTCGATGCGATGTGCTCGTTGTTGCGTTCCACGTTGCCGAGTTTGGTCGCAGCTTCGATTGCGTGCTTGCCCACCATTCCCGTCCCCAATATCAAAACGTTGATGGGCTGCTTGTCCGGGCGGACGAGGCCGGTCCATTCCTTTTCCAGCCAGTCGAACGCGGCTTCGAGGCCGTTCCACGCGACCGCCTTCATGTTCTCGACCATGCGCAGGTTGTTGTCGTTTGCGATGCTGTCGAGCGAGATCGAACGGATGCCAAGCTCCTTGAGGCGGGCGATGCGTTTGGGGCGGGTGGGGTAGTGCAGCATGGAGATGAGGATCGAGCCGCGCCTGACCAGTTGAAACTCATCGGGCTTGGGCGAGCGCAGGATCAAGACCACATTCTTCTGGAACGCCTCGGCGCGGCCGCACATATACACATTCGGCGCGGCGCGTTTGTAATCTTCAAAAGTATAGCCTGATCGCGAACCATAACCTTCTTCGATATAAACCTTTATGCCCAACCCGGCGATGAACTGGATGAACTCCGGCAGGAAGACGCGTTTTTCCCCCGGTTCCTGCATCATGCGCGGAAAGCCGATGGATTTTGGAAGACTCATTCTTCGTTCCTCTTTTCTATTCTTTTTTCGGATGTAACCACGAATTCAGATTTTTCCGACCCCGCCCAATTCGAAAGCATGGCGCGGGCGATGGCGCGCTCAAAATAGAATCCCTTTGGGCGGATGTTTTTCACGCCGCCCTTTTCGATGAGCATGCGCATGATCGGGCGGAGTTGATTGCCGTACAGCTCCATGCATTCCTTCGGATGGATGCCGGGCCACGAATAACATGAGACGACGTGCCGCCGGTTCTTCGTGGACACCGAGGCTGGGATGCGCTCATACGCCGGATCTGTGGGTGCGAACACATACTGATCGAGATTCCCCTGTGGGATGCCCTCAATGCCTTTCACCTCGGGTGGATCAATGTCAAAATTATACGGATCAACCGAAAGGTCCACGAGGACCGCGTGTTCGGGTATCCAGCCGAGCCAATCGTTGGGGATGACATATTTGCTGGGATCGGGACGCTGGGTGGCGTCCACGAGAATATCGGTGCGGCTGAGGATTTCGCGCATGGTCTTTTCATCCCTGACTACATCATAATCGATGGCAGTGACCTGCACGCCGGGCACATCGTGCGTAGCCAGGAATTGCCAGAGTTGCAGGTCGCCATAACGGCTCGCTGCCTGGACCGCGTGCCCGCCGACCGCGCCCACGCCCATGATCGTCGCCCTGATCGGGTCGCGGTCCCTGCCTTCCATGCCGGGCGCAGGATACGTGCGCCTCAAAACTTGAAATCCGACTTCGAGACCGTTCCACGCCACGGATTTTAGATTCTCAACGAGACGCCTGCCGTTGTCGTCCTTGAGTGAATCGAGCGAGATGCCCTCCACGCCCAGTGAGCGGAGCAATTGGACGCGCTGTGGGCGGGTGGGGTAGTGCAGCATCGACATCAATGTCGCGCCCGGTTTGAGTTGCTTGAGTTCCTGTTCTGTGGGACAGCGCAGGACGAGAACATAATCCTGCTTGTATATTTCTTCGTGCGCCGCAAATTGGACATCCGGAGCCGCGGTCCGGTAATCTTCCTCGGTAAATCCCATCCCCGATCCATAACCGTGTTCCAAAATGACCTTTGCCCCGCGGCGGATCAGTCTCGCCGCGAACCCCGGTAAAAAATCCCGTCGTTCCCCAAACTCTGCATGCATGCGCGCCATGCCAATTGTGATCGTCTCTGCCATTGCTACCCTCTCGGTGGAATTTAGCAGACCGGAATGATCCGCTAAAAAAAGTTTACCATAGGTGTTCAGGGACGAAAGCGGAGGATATCGAGATACGGAAAGTCCTCACCGTAATACGAACAAAGTGATTCCCAGACGGGTCCGTGCGGCATGGATTCGGGATGTTTTCTCTTTACTTCCTTGAATGCCTCGAAAAGGCTCAGTCCCTCCTCTTCCTTCAGGGCGGCAATGCAAAACGTGCTCGAACGATTGATCCCAGCTCCGCATGCCACCAGCACGCGGTTGCCGAGTCTCTTTTGCTCCAGGATATAGGCAACGCCCTTTTCGAGCAGGCTAAACTTTAGTGGGGCAAAATCTTCCACAGGGAGATACAGGTGAGCGATATCAGGTTGTCGTACCTCTTCAGCAAGCTGAAGCATGGCTTGAATGGATTTATAACGCAGATAATTGTTGTCCAATGTGTCGCGAAGTCTGCCGATGAACAGCCAGGGGCGGATTTCATCCATGCTATTTGATCTTCCGCTTCATCTCTTGAACCTGTTCCTCGCTCATGGCAGGGATGTTTTCAACCTTTGTGATACCCAACGCCCTGCGCTGCGCTTCACGCCACATCTCGAGCCGCGCGGTGACCTGCGACTCGTATCCCTCCTGCGAAGGCTGATAGAAATAAGTGCCCAACAATCGCCTGGGCAAATATTGCTGCGGGGTGAAATGCCCTTCGGATTCGTGAGGATAGACATAGTCCTTGCCGTGACCCATCGCGGCGGCATCGCGGTTGCCATCCATGAGGTGACGCGGTACGGATGTCTGGCCCTCGTCTTCGATCTTCTTCATGGCAGTGAAGTAGGCGCCGGCGCTGTTGGATTTGGGCGCGGTGGCGAGATAGAGGGTCGCTTCGACGATGGGGTAGATGCCCTCGGGCAGACCGATGTAATCGTAGGCTTGGGCAGCGGACGAAGCGACGACCAGCCCCATCGGGTCGGCGAGACCGATGTCCTCTCCGGCGAGAATGATCAAGCGGCGAATGATGAAGCGTGGATCTTCCCCTGCATAGATCATCTTGGCAAGCCAGTAGAGCGCCGCATCCGGGTCGCTGCCGCGCACAGATTTGATGAAAGCAGAGATGGTGTCGTAATGCGCGTCGCCGTCTTTATCGTACAGTACCGCGCGGCGTTGAATGGACTCTTGCGCGACATCAAGTGTGATATGAATAACCCCATCCTTATCGGGGGCGGTAGATTCAACAGCCAGTTCGATCGCGTTGAGCGCATTGCGCGCGTCGCCGGAGGCAACTTCGATCAGGTGGGTGCGGGCGTCGGGGTCCAGAACGATGCGCTTGGTCCCGTAGCCGCGCTCTTTGTCTGTCAATGCCCGGTCGAGGAGAATGCCGGTTTCCTGTTGATTCAGGTTGCGGAGTTGGAAGACGCGTGAGCGCGAAATCAAAGCCTTGATGACTTCGAAGTACGGATTCTCCGTCGTTGCCCCGATGAGGGTCACGACTCCCGCCTCGACGTGCGGCAGGAGCGCGTCCTGCTGTGCCTTGTTCCAGCGATGGACCTCGTCCACGAACAGGATGGTGCGGATGTTGTGCAACCGTCTGCGTTCGATGGCTTCGGCGATCACCACGCGCAGGTCCGCCTTGCCAGCCAGGATGGCGGAGATGGTGACGAAATGACTCTTGGTGGTATTCGCGATAACCTGCGCGAGCGTGGTTTTCCCCGTGCCGGGCGGTCCCCACAGGATGATGGAGGAGAAGAGCCTGTCCGACTCAATGGCACGGCGCAGGAGTTTGCCTTCACCGATGATGTGCTCCTGACCGATGTATTCCTCGAGCGCGCGCGGACGCATGCGCGCGGCGAGCGGCGCCTCCTGCTTCATGCGTTCCTGCATGGCGTGGTCAAAAAGATCGGACATGACGAGGATTATAGCATTTCTATCTATTGGACGGCACTCTGTACTGGCACGGCGTGTTGGTGGAAAAAGGTGGTTTCGAGTAAACGGAAATCGGCCTGCCGCCGAATCGAGTATCTGAAGCGAAAAGCCTGTCTCACCTGAAAAGGAGACGGGCTTTTCGCATTCAGTGTTCCACGTTACTTCAAAAGTTCCTGTGCCCAACTCTCAGGGCTTTTATCTTTGGCGATCTCTTCCGCAGCTTTGATTGATTCCTCGCTCAAGTTGGATATTGCATCACCGCGCATTGCATCGCTGCGGTCGCGGAGATATGGGGTAACTGCAGGATGGGCAAGGACCGACAACGCCACTCCCAGTTTCGTTCCATGTGGAATATCGTTTGGCATTTCAGTGAAGGAAACGAGGGCATTCAATAACACGGGCGGCCATTTGTTGGATAGGGCGCTGGCATAGGCTTCAAGATACAACTGCCTTGCTTCAGCATCCCGGCGCATCCCCGCGTATGCCTGACCCATGTGGATGGTGGCCTGCGCGCTGTTCATCTGGTCACCGATGGTGTTGTAGAGGGCAACACTTTGGCGGAAGTGGACCAGCGCTTCTTCATTTTGACCCTGGGACATCGACGCGATCCCAAGCAGGTCCAAACCGAAAGCGTGTGCCCAGCGGTCCATGTTGGCTTCAGCGATCTGATTGCTCTCGGTCAGAATCGATTTTGCCGCGTCATACTCCTTCATGCCAAGTTCGGTCATTCCCATGTAGGTCATGGTGAAGACCAGCCCGCGCGGGTCGCCCACGGAGCGCCAAAGTTTCAACCCTTCTGAGAGTTGTCGATGAGCTTCCTGGAAATTTCCCTGCTGATAAGCCACAATACCCAGCACGCTGATGGGGATCGCCTGATGCCAGGGCTTGAGTTCCTGTGCATACCGCAAGCTTTCGGATGTGAGCCTGCGCGCCTCCTCCACCTCACCCGTGAACAGGGAGAGATATCCCCAATTCCCGTGGATGTAGTACATGACATCAGGATCATCCTGTTCGCGGGCGATATCGAGGCTTTCCTGCAACAATGGAATCGCGGCTTCCACATTCCCTTTACGGAACTCGAACCAGCCGAAAGAATCAATAAGAAAGGCAACCGCAGACTTTTCCTCGCCGGTCTTCAGATTGGCTGGCGCGCCACAAGCACGGAAATGGTCAACGGCAGACTTGAAGGCGGAGAGGGCTTCGTCGTAGTAGCCATTGACTTCAAAATACCAGTTCAGGGTGGGGATCATCCTGCGCACCAGGCCGAGGCGTTGATGCCGCACCGCCCAGTGCCAGGCAGCAAGCCAGTTGTTCGTCTCGGCGCGGATGCTATGTGAGGTTTGCGTTTGGCGCGGACTTTTAAACTCCCATTCGAGCGACTGGATCCATTCACCGTAATAGGAGGTATATCTGACGGAGACTTCTTCCTCGTCAGTTGGGTTGCCCTGCAGGCGGCCGAATGCATACGTGCGGACCAGTTCGTGCAGGTCGTAACGGTCGGGATTATTGCTGTGGCGCAACAGGGATTTGTCAACTAGCGAGGAAAGCAGGAAGAGCGAAGCGTCGGTGACTTTATGTGCAGCTTCACGTGTAAAACCACCCTGAAAGACGGCGAGCTTCATGAGCAGTTCGCGTTCATTTTCGGTGAGCAATTTCCATGAATGATCGAAGACGGTTTTGATGGAGCGGTGGCGTTGGGGAACATCCAACTTACTGGTTTCGAGGAAATCAAGGCTCTTCTCCAGTTCCCGCGCGATTTCACGGACAGAGAGGACGCGCACCCACGAGGCAGCAAGCTCGATGGCAAGCGGAAGCCCTCCCACCAGCCGGCAAATGCGCACAACAGCGGAGCCGTCATCGGATTCCAGTGTAAAACCTTGCGAAGCCTGGCGCGCGCGTTGAACGAACAACTGTATGGCGCTGTTGGTTTCCAGAGCGTGCTCATTGCCCTCCTCTGGGAGAGTCAGTCCCTGCACCTCGAAGAGCCATTCCCATTGCAGGTGCATTTGCTCGCGTGAGGTGACAATCATTTTCAGCTGGTGGGTGTCCTGAAGGATTCCGCCCAGCAGTTCCCTCCCATTGAGCAGGTGCTCCATGTTGTCGAAGATGAGCAGGGTCTTCTTGTCGTGCAGTAAATTGATGAGCTGGATCGTCAGGTCGGCGGGACCCGAGAATCCAAACCCGAGCGCATCCGCAATGGCGGGCAGGATGAGTTCCGGCATGCCGACGCCTGCCAGGGAGATAAAGTGCACTCCGTCTGGAAAGTGCGGCTCGAGGGCGCGTCCCACTTCTATGGCGAGGCGCGTCTTGCCGATGCCGCCGGGACCTGTCAACGTGAGCAGGCGGCAGGAGGGTTCGAGCATTTGCTTGGGGATGAGGTCGAGTTCATGGTCACGCCCGAAGAGCGGGGTGGGAGAGACAGGCAAATGGCTGTGATAAGGTTTGGGAGGTGAAGCAGCCTCTCCCTTCGGGGACGATGCGAGCGGGGAAAGAGGCGGGATGGCGTCCAGTACGTCGGCGTTTTTTTCCTGCCGAGCGGTTTTCAGGAAGAGGGAATGCTGATCGGGGGGAATCTCCAGTTTTTCGGCGAGCAGTTCCGCCATCTGCCGCGAGGGGCGGCGTTCATCCGCCTCGATCTTGAAGATGAGAGAGGGGGAGCAGCCGATCTGTTTTGCCAGTTCCTGCTGGGTGAGGTCGAGCGCTTTGCGTCTGCGCTTCACCCACGTGCCGAATGAATGGTCCATACTCTCTCCATGAAGTCTCTGAACGCGGGCAATTGTACTATTTTTTGTCCAGTGGATTGTGTGGATTATTCAGACCAAAGTATTGCGAAAAAGAATAAAGTAGACACATCGGAACCAGGCAACCGTTTTAGAAGGATGAGAGAGATGGAATTCAAGAACCAATCAAAGGATGCGGAAGAGATGCGGATCCGTCAGGCGGCAGGCGGCAACCTGGACGCCTTCAACCAATTGGTGCTGGATCATCAGAACATGGCGTATCACCATGCCCTTGCCCTGCTCGGAGATCCCGCCGCTGCGGAGGACGCCGTGCAGGAAAGCTTCATCAAGGCGTTCCAGAACCTGGGCGGATTCCGAGGCGGTTCGTTCCGAGGCTGGCTGCTGAGGATCGTCACCAATTCAGCCTACGATGTGTTGCGCAGGTCGAAACGTCGCCCCACCCAGCCCCTCTTCCCGGAGGATGAGTACGGTGACGAGGCGGAATCCCCCGCCTGGATCGCCGACCCGAACGCCTCGGTGGAGGGAAGCGTGGAGCAGAGTGAGAAGGCGAGACACATTTACCAACTGTTGGATGAATTGCCTGAGGTATATCGCAATGTGATCACGCTGATCGATCTGTACGAACTCGAGTACACGGAAGCGGCACAGGCGCTGCAGATCCCCATTGGCACGGTAAAGAGTCGCCTGGCGCGGGCGCGGATGCAAATGAAGGAGAAACTAACTGGAGTTATGAATGATCTGGATGTGCCGCAGTTCGTCACAGGAAGTTTTTGATCGGCCAAAGTAAGAGTTCAACCTACAACCACTTAATGGAGATTTAAATGTCCGTATCTATATCAAGTTCAGATCAAAACCGAACAAGGTCTGTCTGGGAACGTTACAACTCCCCGATCATCTGGTTGCTGCTCGTTGCATATCTCGGTCTTGCCTCGTTACTCGTCACGGTTGTGTTTCCCGTTCAATTCGTTGACCGTTCACAGTCGGGATTTTTCGAGGCGCAGGCTGTGATCGCGATCGGGGTCATGGGGCTGATCGGTGTCCTATTGTCGATGCGTACAGGTTTCCCCAATGCCTGGGATGTCAGGATATCCAACAAACAACGCCTGGTGATTCCAATCGTCGCCGGCTTATTGTTTGGCTCCCTTTTCCTGGCAACTGACCTGGTTACGGGCATGTCCCGGCTGCAACAGGAGCACTTGAACATTCAGTCAACCGATGTCGCATTTCCAGCCTCGTTATTTGTGTATTCCGCCGGCGCAATTTATGTCGAGGTGGTTTATCGCTTGTTGATCATCCCGTTGTTACTTGGAATGTTCTCGATCGTTGTTCGAGGACAAAACGCCCGCGAGAAGATCTTTTGGGTGCTCGCGATCCTTACCTCACTGATCGAACCCCTGACCAACACCGCTGCATCACAGTATCTGGCGCCACTTGCTCTGGCTTTTGTGCTTGTCCAGGCCTTCGCCGCAAATTTTTTTCAAGCCGTTTTATTTCGAAAATACGGCTTTCTGGCGGCGATTCTTTTGCGGGTTGCCTTCTACATCCCTTATCACGTCATCGGGTCCTTCTTTAAAATGTGACCGCTGTCAAAATAAAATATTTCAACGAGGTAAACACATGAAAACTTCGAAACACAACGTAATTATTCTTTTCCTGCTGGCAACCCTGGTTATGCTCGCTGCAAGCGGATGTTCGCAGATCGCCGGCGACCCAAATTTCACGCTGGTTGATGGGGAGACCGTCGCTGGCAATCTGATCATCCTCTCGCAAAATGCCACCCTCTCCGCGGGTTCTTCTGTGGACGGGTCGGTCATCATGGTATGCTGTAATCTGATCGTAGAGGGAGAAGTGGCGGGCGATGTATCCCTGCTGACAGGAAATGTCATGGTCAATTCTCCTGCTGACGTGAAAGGTGACGTAAGCGTTCTTAGTGGAAACGTGTCCAAATAAGAGGAAAGATTAGAGGTAAGCATGAGCACAAATACTCATCACAACACGCACGCCAAGCCTGCGGACAAAACGACTCGCGCACAGCAAGCCGGCATGGATCATTCCGCGCATCAAGGACATGCCATGCCCGCCGAGACGAAAGACCACTCATCCCACGCTGGCCATGGAACCGACCACACAGGTCACGAGCAAATGTTCCGCCTCCGCTTCTGGTGGAGTCTGCTCCTTAGCATCCCCGTTCTGATCTACAGTGAAATGCTCCAGATGTGGCTGGGATTCACTCCACCCGCGATTCCCTTCGCTGAATGGATTCCCTTCGCTGAATGGATTCCCTTCGTCTTTTCGGTGATCATCTTTGCCTACGGAGGACTTCCATTCCTCAACATGGCGATCCCCGAATTGAAAGACCGCAAACCCGGCATGATGACCCTCATCTCGCTTGCGATCTCGGTCGCGTTCGTGTACAGCGTCGCGGCGCAGTTCATCGCCCTCGGCGAAGGCTTCTTCTGGGAACTCGTCACGTTGATCGACATCATGCTCCTCGGTCACTGGCTGGAGATGCGCTCGGTGCGTCAAGCCTCGGGCGCGCTCAATGAACTCGCCAAACTCATGCCCGATACGGCGGAGCGCATCCAGCACGGCGACATGACCGAGAGTGTCCCTGTCTCTTCGCTCAAACGCGGCGACCTGATTCTCGTCCGCCCCGGCGCGAGCATCCCCGCCGACGGCGAGGTGGTTGACGGACATTCCAGCGTCAGCGAAGCGATGATCACAGGCGAGTCCAAACCTGTCCACAAAATGAGCGGAATGAAGGTCATTGCCGGCACGATCAACGGCGATGGCAGCCTGCGTGTACGCGTCACTGCGACGGGAAACGAAACCGCCCTCGCCGGCATCATGCGGCTCGTCGAGCAGGCACAACAGTCCAAATCCAAAACACAGGTGCTCGCCGACAAAGCCGCGGGCTGGCTCTTTTATATAGCCCTCGCCGCCGCGCTCCTCACCGGCGTCGCCTGGATGCTCGCCGAGTCGTTCAACCTCGACGTGCTCAACCGCGTCGTGACCGTGCTGGTCATCGCCTGTCCGCATGCCCTGGGTCTTGCCATTCCACTCGTGGTTGCCATCACCACCGCGCTCGGCGCGCGCAACGGCATCCTCGTCCGCGACCGTCTTGCGCTCGAAGCCGCGCGCGAAATTGACGTTGTGATCTTCGATAAAACAGGAACATTGACTCAGGGTCAATTCGGCGTGGTGGATGTGGAGACAGCGGATGGCTGGGACTTTGACCGCGCGCTCGCCCTCGCCTCCGCAGTGGAATCTGACTCCGAGCATTTGATCGCGGGAGCCATCCGTCGCTTCGCGCGTGACCGGAAACTGGTCATCCCGCCCGTAAGCAATTTCTCCGCCCTGAAGGGACGCGGCGTGCAAGCCGATCACGAAGGCGAGACCTACTATGTTGGCGGACCTCGCCTGCTTGAAATGCTTTCCCTGGAACCCAACGGCGGCATGAAAACCTTCGTCGAAAAAGCCGCGTCCAGATCGCAGACCGTGGTGTACCTCGCGAAGAAAGACCGCATCCTCGCCGCCATCGCCGTCGCGGACGTAGTCCGCGAGGAGAGCAAACCTGCCGTGGATGAGTTGCGACGCATGGGCATCGAAGTTGCCATGCTGACAGGTGACAGCCGTCCCGTTGCGGAGGCGGTCGCGAAGGATCTTGGGATCGAGCGCGTCTTTGCCGAGATCCTGCCGGAACACAAGGATGAAAAGGTTGCCGAGTTACAAAAGTCCGGGAAGCGCGTGGCCATGGTTGGCGACGGTGTGAACGACGCGCCTGCATTAACTCGTGCGGATGTGGGCATTGCCATTGGCGGCGGCACGGACGTTGCCATCGAATCGGCGGGCTTGATCCTGGTCAACAGTAACCCGCTGGACGTGGTCAAGATCTTCAAACTCAGCCGCGCCAGTTACCGCAAGATGATCCAGAATCTGTGGTGGGCGGCGGGTTATAACATCGTTGCCATCCCGCTGGCGGCAGGTGTGCTTGTCAATTGGGGCATCCTGCTTTCGCCCGCGGTGGGCGCGCTGCTGATGTCCATCAGCACGATCGTGGTGGCGATCAATGCACAACTGTTGCGAGGGTCGGAACTCTAGCGGAATCAAAAAATGGGACGCGTCCAGGCGTCCCATAATGGAATCGATCTTCGGCTTAGAAGGAGGCGATGGCGGTCTGCATGTCCTTGAAGGTTTCGATGAACATGTCGAATCCGCTCATTTCGAAGGTGCCGCGCACATCGTCCGAGAGGTTGAGCAATTTCAGATGCGGAGATTTATAGGTCCCTTTGCTGATGCCTTTTTTAATATCCTCTTCGCTTAAGTTGGCCTCCGGGTTGAGGGAACGGAGTTTGTTGAAGAGGACGTTCAAGGTGCGGAAACCGGCGCTGCTGATGAATTTCGTATGGGTAAGATCCACAAGCATGTAGCGGGCGCCGCCTTCGATCAACTCCTCCGCCCTGGACTGAAAAGCCTGATACGTGGATGAATCGATGTTGCCATCCACATGCATCACGGTGACTGGGACCCGACCGTTTTCTGCGTAAACCTTGATCTCCATGAGCTGCTCCTTTTGTGACTTTGGCTTTTGGGATTATATCGTAACTTTGCGGTTTACTCGACTTGGAGACGGTCAAGAGCGGCGGGGATTTCGGATAACGAACCCAGGCTCGCGTCCGGCTGGACCTGAACCTGCTCCTCGGTGAATGGGTCTGCGTGGCGGCTGATCCAGATCCCATATAGTCCCACGTTCTGTGCGCCGCGGATATCTGCATCCAGATTATCGCCGACCATCACTGCCTCGCCGGGATTGCAATACCAATGCGAGAGCGCCAGTTCGAAGATGCGCGGGTGCGGTTTGCGGTAACTGCAATGCGCGGAGGTCAGGATGAAATCGAAGTAGCGGCTGATGCCGAACTTGCGCGCCAGTTGCTGAACGTCATCATCATCGCCTGCGTTCGAGATCATGCCGAGGTTGTAGCCGTTATCCGCAAGTTTCTTGAGGGTCGGGATGGCTTCCTCCTCCAGCACCCAGTTGGTCTGCGTGACGGCGAACAGCGCATTCAGCGCATCGCGGATGACCTCGCTGGGAATATCCTCGTATCCCTTGTCTTTCAGCAACTCGCGCAGGACGGAGGTGTAGGTGGTTTCGAGCAGATCCTTCTCGCGTTGTTTGAAATAGTCGTCAAGTTTCCGGCGGAACTCAACCGGAAACGTAGACAGGTTGAGTTCCATGCCCTGGGATTGAAGGTATCTCGTGAGCTTTTCGTCGGCGTGAGCCATGACGGGCTGCCAATCACTGCGTCCGTACATGAGCGTTCCGCCCAGATCGAGAATGACAGCGCGAATGATTTTTCGGGACATGATGGGTTTTATACTTGGGGGGTAAAAGTCCGGGGTTTTCCGGTGTATAGCCTATTCTCCGCGCAGTTCCTGTGTCAGAGGTTTTTGCGGCAGCGTGGTGACCAGAACCTTGTCCACGCGGCGGCCGTCCATGTCGATGACTTCGAAATTGTAACTGTTCCACTCGAAATGATCGGTCACCTGCGGCACGCGGCCCAACGACATCATCACGAATCCGCTGAGGGTTTCGTATTCATCTTCGTGCGGCAGGATCGGCAGGTTGAAGATCTCCTTGAACTCGTCAACTTCCAACATGCCATCCAGCAGCCAGGAGCCGTCCTGCCGTTGTGTGGCCTGGGGTTCGTCCTGTTCCATCTCACCCACAATCTCTTCAAGGATGTCGTTGATCGTCAGCAGTCCCTGCAAGCCGCCGAACTCGTCAATGACCAGGAGAATGTCCGTCCCTTTTTCTTTCAGGATCTCCAATGCGCGCGAAGCGAGCATTGTCTCGGGCACGTAGAAGGCAGGCTTGAGCATTTCCTTGAGGTTGATCTTTTCGCCTTTCAGGCTTGGCACGAGCAGGTCTCTTGCCTTGACAATGCCCAAAATGACATCCAGCGTTCCCTGACGTACAGGGAACCGTGAGAATTCGTTCGCGGCGATCTTCGCGCGGATCTCCTCGATCGTATCGTCGATATCCAGCCAGACGATATCCGTGCGCGGCGTCATCAGCGAATACACGCGGTGGTCGCCCAGGCTGAAGACGCCCTCCACCATGTCGTGTTCGGCTTCCTCGAAGATGCCGGCCTGTGTCCCCTGGTCAATCAGCAGTTGGATCTCCTCCTCCGTTACTGGAGGTTCGTTTCCGGGTTCGACGCCCAGAAATTTTAATGAGAACTCGGTTGTTTTTCCGAGTACCCATACGAACGGGGAAAAGAGTTTTGAAACTACGATCATCGAACCGCTCATTAACGATGCAATCCGTTCCGGATTGTGCAGGGCAATCCGCTTGGGAACAAGTTCTCCAATCAAGATCGAGAAGAATGTGATGACAATGACCACGATCCCCAATGCGATGGAATTGGCATAATCGGTCAGCAGGGGGATTCTTCCGATCAAGGCCCCCAAAGGCGCTGCAAGTCTTGCGCCACCGATGGCGCCGGTGAACACTCCAACAAGCGTGATCCCGATCTGGACTGTCGAAAGGAACAGGTTGGGATTCTCCATTAATTGCAGGGCATTTTTTGCCCGTAGATCGCCTTCATTAAGCCTTTGTTGCAAGCGCGCCTTGCGGGATGAAGCTATGGACATTTCCGACATTGCTAATATTGCATTGAGTATGATGACGGCTAGGATGATCAGTATTTCCGTGGTGATATTCATCGAGGATTATTATTCGCGTATATTTTGGGTGGACACTTAACGAATATGCTTAAAGCACGATAAGCCCGCCGACCAGCATCAGCGGGAGGATGTAAGTGTTGAAAGTAATTACTATCTAGGGGAACTTCGTCTGACATGATCCGGTGAACTTCTCTATGTTCTTCGCTATTGTACTATGAATATCGCATCTCACCCAACTTTTATACCTGATCCCGCTTCGACGCTTCCCACCACCCAGACGGCCTGGTCCAATTCCATTGCGCGGGCAAGCAGGGAATCCAATTTCTCCCACGGTACTCCAAGCAACAATCCTCCGCTTGTTTGCGGATCGAATAAAAGCATCTGGTTTTCTTCATCGATCGAACCCGCAAAACTTACTTTCGACTCGAAGTGGCTTTTGTTATCAAAGGCGCCGCCTGCAAAACATCCCTTTTCCGCATATTTCCGCGCGCAGGAGATGAACGGGATCTTCGCAAACTCAAACCTCAAAGACACGCCCGACGCGTCCGCCATCTCCATGCCATGACCGAGCAGGCTGTAGCCTGTGATGTCCGTCCCGCCGCGTAGCCCGAACTCGCTGGCAAGCAGGCTTGCCCTGTTGTTCAATTGCTTCATCCAGTTGACCGCTTCAAGGACATCCTTGTCGTCCGCCTGTTCGCGCTTCAGGGCTGTGGTCGTCACCCCGAACCCGAGGGGTTTCGTAAGCACCAGCGCGTCGCCTTCCTTGAGTCCTCCCTTGCTCAGCATCCTGCGCGGATCGACAAAGCCGATGACGACAAGTCCGTACTTCGGTTCCTTGTCCTTGACCGTGTGTCCTCCGGCAATGACAACGCCCGCTTCGCGCGCTTTTTCCGCGCCGCCGCGGATGATCTCGCTGGAAATTTCATTCGGCAGATCTTCGGGTAACGCCGCGACGTTCAGCGCAAGGAAGGGCTGTCCGCCCATGGCGTAAACATCCGAAAGGCTGTTTGCCGCGGCGATGGAGCCGTAATCGTAGGCATCATCCACGACCGGCGTGAAGAAATCCGTGGTTACGACGATTGCCCGGTCTTCTTCCAAACGCCAAACGGCCGCGTCGTCCAGTTCCCGCAGACCAACCAAAAGGTCCGGGAAGGAGGCGGCTGAAAAGACGTCTTTTACAGGACGCAGCACCTGCGTCAGCGCGTCGGCGCTTAGTTTGGACGCTCAACCCGCACAGGCGGATAAGGTCGTCAGGCGGATTTCGCGTCCGGTTTTTGGGATCGGCATTTTTATAAAAACTTGAAAGTGAAAAGTGGTTGGTGCTGCCTTCCACTTTCCATAAAAAAGGTTTTACGGAGTTGATGGCGTGGTCGGCGGGTTGGTGGTCGTATTTGGCAGAGGCAGAATGAATTGGTTGCCGCTTGGGATGAAGATCGTCTGCACGCCCGGCGCCAGTTTCAGGATGTATTGGTATTGCAGGATTTCGGGGTTTGCCTGAAGCGATTGCCCGATCAACTCATTTGCCTGCGCCTGCGCCTGCGCCTGGATGATCTGCGCCTCCGCTGCACCTTTGGCTGCGATCACTGCCGCGTCAGCCTGACCCTGCGCGATCTGGCGGGCTTGCTCGGCTTCCTGCTTCTTCGATTCGACGACGAACGCGGCTTGCAATGCCTGTTGCTCCGCGATCTGCTTCTGCTCGATGGATTGGGCATATTCCTCGGTGAAGGTGATGTCGCGCAGCACGAAATCAACGAGCGTCAGGCCGTTGCTCGCCATCACTTCTTCCAGTTGCTGGGTGATCTGGGTGGTCATATCGAAACGCTTCGTGCTGAGCACTTCATCCACCCGGTATTGCGAGACCGCATCGCGGATGATGCCGCGCGCCTGCGGCAGGATCAGGTCGTCCTGATAGCGGCGCTGCCAGGTCTTATGGATCTCGATCACCTGTGAAGGTTCGATGCGATAGATGACGGACGAATCCACAAAAATACGCTGGCCATCAGAGGTGCGCGCCTCAACGGTGATGAGTCCCTGCGTCTCGCCTTCGCTGGCGGTACGCGCCATGGTAAAGGTCTGGGTTGTGGTCTGGTACAGTTCCACCCGCTCAACGAATGGCACGATCCAATGCAGACCCGGTTTTAGCGGTTCGGGGCGCAGACCGCCCTCCCCGAGAATGGTGATCACAACGCCCGCTTCCGTTGGTTCGATGAAGACCAGACCCGCACCGACCGCGGTAAGCACAATGGCTAAGACGATCAGCCCGATAGTCAGGGATGTCAGACCCTTTACATTTTGTTTGCGACTTGCACGCATGACTGCCAGGAAACCCAGACCAATTACAGCCAGCCAGGATAGACCTGCCAAAGACTTGATGAAATCAGCGATATTCATTGTTCCTCCAAATGATATTGAAAATATTATACCGCCATGATAGCATAGCGCTATGCACACGGGCAAAGGACAGGTCGTTGAACTGATACTGGAGAATGGACACCTTCAGGCGCGGATTTCTTGCCCCGCCAACCTGATTCCCTCTCCGGGTCAATACCTGCTCGCAGGCAGCGCCTCCATCTTGGACCCGCTGCCTGTGCCCCTTTTCTTTACGGATTCCGCCCTTCAAGGTTTTATCGCCTCCGCTCCCGTGCCGGATGCGTGGAATCCGGGGCAGGAAGTTTTCTTGCGCGGTCCGCTGGGACGCGGATTCGATCTGCCTCCGTCGGCGCGCAAGGTGGCGTTGATTGCGTTCGATGGTCCACCGGCGCGTTTGCGCGGATTGATCCAGCCGGCGTTGAAACAATCTGCATCCGTTGTGATCGTTTGCGAATCGGAGGAGGCGAACCTGCCCGATGAAGTGGAGGTACAGCCACTGTCCCTCATGGATGATGTTGTCGAGTGGGCGGATTTCATCGCCATTGATGTCTTGCGCGGGAGTCTGTTGGGATTGAGAGAAAGGATGGGCGGGCGGAATCAGTTAGCGGCTTTGGCAGAGGCGCAAGTGCTGGTCCACACGCCTGTCCCGTGCGGGGGAATCGCGGATTGCGGCGTCTGCGCGGTGAACACAAAATCCGGCTGGAAACTGGCTTGCAAGGACGGACCCGTTTTTGCGTGGAGGGAAATTTAGAACCAGATTCGGAATGAGGTGGTCGTCCTGCCGGTCAGACCCTGATAGTTCACGGTGATCTCGATCGGGATGAGTTCCCCCGGTGCCTGTTCGTTGAAATTGAATGTGATCTGCCCAACGCCGCGTTCGTTGGTGGTGAACGAAAATTCCGAGCGCGAACCATCCGGGAAACGGACCAACGCCTTGCCGGATACGCCTGAAACCGCCTGCGTGGTCTGATCCTGGACGATCACATAAACAGTCTGATCTCCGCTTTTGAGCGTTACCGCCTTTGCGACAAATGCATTGACCTTGAGCGCGATGATGGGTTTGATCGTGGCATCGAGCGGCAGGACAGGTTTGAGATACGCCGGGTCTTCGCCTTGCTGCTCGAAGTAGATGCGTCCGAGATCGGAGACCACCACCCAGTTTTCCATGCCACGGTTGGCGCGCCATTCGAAGCGCGCTCCCTCGAAGTACTGGACGATCAACCCTTCGGAAGATTCGAAGGGTGAGATGGGGTATCCAAATTGGCTGGGTCCGCCGTTGGTTTTGTAAAAATCGAGGAAGGTGAAGCAAACGTGATGCCCGGTGGGATATAGCTCGCACCCGTTTGTATTGATCTCGAGCGGTCTGGTCGGGGTGTAGAGCAATCTGCCCAATGGGGTCAGTTGAACGGTATTTGATGGAGTCGATTCAAAACGGGCGCGCTGAAAATATTGCACCGTCTTGCCGTCGCGCCCGGTGATCTGCTCTGTGATCGGATATCCATATACAAGCAGGGGATTCTCAGCGGCATTGTAATATTGCAGGAACGCGCCCCTCACATTATGTCCCGTTTCGGGGAAATATCGCATCCCAGTGTTTTGCGCCTGAACATTCCCCCATGAAGACAGCAAAACCACAAATGCAATGAAGAACGCAATCGCTCGACGTGCCGCTTTCATCGCGTTCATTATACTCAGAATAAAAAACTGACAGGCGATTTACACCTGCCAGTTTGGTTAACTTCCGGAGACCTTTAGCAGCGCCTCCACGATCCGTTCCGCCGCGTGACCGTCACCATAGGGATTGGACGCCTTTGCCATCTTTTCGTATTCGGATGGCTCATCCAACAAGCGCGTCGCTTCCTGGACGATGTGGCTGGTTTCCGTTCCAACGAGTTTCAACGTCCCGGCTGCGACTCCCTCCGGCCGCTCGGTCGTCTCGCGCAGGACCAGGACGGGCTTGCCAAAGGACGGCGCTTCCTCCTGGATGCCGCCCGAGTCGGTCAGGATGAGCGTGGCGTGTTTCATCAAGTGGACAAGCGGGAGATAATCCAGCGGTTGGAGCAGCGTGACGTGATCGACGTTTTTCAAGATTCTGTTAACCGGTTCCTGTACATTGGGGTTCAGGTGAACCGGATAGACGATCTCAACATCGCCGCGTGACGCCAATCCCTTTAGCGCATGGCATATGTTTTCGATGGGCTGACCGAAATTCTCGCGGCGGTGTGCAGTGACAAGGATGATCTTTCTGCTTCCAAGCTTTTTACGCAGAACCTTTATCTCTTGCGACTCCTCCTGCCTGGCGACGAAGTTCAAAGCATCGATGACCGGGTTGCCCGTGACCACAATGGTCTTGGACGGCACATTCTCGCGCAACAGATTGTCCATCGACCATTCCGTCGGCGCGAAGTGCAGATCAGCCGCTACGCCAGCCACGCGGCGGTTGATCTCTTCGGGGAAAGGCGCCCACTTGTTGTGAGTCCGCAAACCGGCTTCGACATGCCCAACCTTGATGCGGCGATAGTATGCCAGCAGGGCAGTGATCGCGACGGTGGTCGTATCTCCCTGGACCAGGACCCAGTCCGGCTGATATTCGCTGAACACCGGATCCAGGTTGGTGAAGATGGATGCGCTCAACTCCGCCAGGGACTGATTGTCGCGCATGAGGTCGAGGTCATAATCGGGTTTGATCTCGAAGAGGTCCAGCACTTGATCGAGCATTTGTCTGTGCTGGGCGGTCACACAGACGCGCGAATCGATTTCCTTCGTTCGATTTAACAACCTGATGATCGGCGCCATTTTGACGGCTTCGGGTCGCGTGCCGAAGACGGAGAGTACTTTCATGATTTGTTCACGCCCAGCCGTACGATTTGAAACCCCGCCTTTTCCCATTTATCCGCATCCCATGCGTTGACCGTGTCAATCGCGAGGCGCGCCCTTGTTTTTGCGGCGATTGTATTCGGTTCGAGATGAACGAATTCATAGTGTTTGACAAGGATCAGGATCGCGTCCGCGTTTTTGAGCGCCTCATCAAGGCTGGGAGTCATATCGATGCCCTTCAAGTTTGCATCCGGCTTGAAGGGTTCCCAGGCTTTGACTTGCGCCCCTTCGCCCTGAAGCAAATGAACAACTTCGACCGCCGGGCTTTCGCGCAGATCATCCACATCCGGTTTGTAAGCGAGACCAAGCGCGGCGATTTTTTTGCCTCCCAGTGAACCAAGCGCCTGCTGTACCTTATCGACCACAAAATGGGGCTGACCGTCGTTGACCAGGCGCGCGTGGTAGATGAGCGGCGTCAGTTCCGGCGCGGCTTCCACGAAGAACCACGGATCCACGCTGATGCAGTGACCGCCCACGCCGGGTCCCGGGCTGAGGATATTGATGCGCGGGTGCAGGTTGGCGAGGCGGATGGCTTCCCAAATATCCACGCCAAATTTTTCGGCAAGACGGGAGAATTCGTTGGCGATGGCGATGTTCACATCCCGGGTGGTGTTCTCCATGAGCTTGACCATCTCGGCTGTGGTGGCATCCGTTTCGATGATCCTGCCTTTGACAAACGTTGCGTACAGGTCACGACCAGACTGCGCCGATTCGGGTGTCACGCCGCCGACCACGCGGGCGTTCTCGATCAACTCGCGCAGGATCTGCCCCGGCAGGACGCGCTCTGGCGAATAGCACAGGAAGAAATCGGAACCCGCTTTCAGCCCGGATCGTTCCAAAATAGGGGCGACCAGATCGATGGTCGTGCGAGGCGGGGAGGTCGATTCCAGGATCACCAGGTTCCCCTTGCGAAGATATGGCACGATGGCCTCCGCGGCGGATGTCACCGCGCCCATGTCGGCGAGTTTGTACTTCCTGCCTTCGTACTCTGCGAATTGACCCTCGTGGAATGGGGTTGGCACTGCGATGAGGAACGCGTCGGCTTCTTCGGGTCTGGCTGATACCGTCAAATTGCCGGATTTGAGCGCGGCTTCGACCAGGGTCCGCAAGCCTGGTTCGTGGATGTGGATGCCGCCATGGCTTAACGTCTCTACGACGCGCGGGTTGACATCGACTCCGATAACCTTGAGACCGTTCGTGGCAAATGTGGATGCGGTTGGAAGTCCGATATATCCAAGCCCCAGGACACAGATTTTGTTGAATTTCACTTGAACTCCTTGCATGCAGGGATATTCCCTTGGCGGGCATATTATACAGCCCAAGCGCGGGTCTGTTTGGGAAACTTTTTGTTTGGGATTCCGTAAATCATATTGGATGTCAGTGGGCGGCGGAGCTGTCAACTGATGTATAATGAATTGGAGGAGTGTATGGACTTCCTGCTTGATCCCAATGTTGCCTATCTCTTCTTGCTCGGGGGTGTGTTATTGGCGATGCTTGCGCTTGCCACACCGGGGACGGGGTTCTTCGAAGTTGGAGCGTTCTTCTGCATTGTGCTGGCTGGGTACGCGATCTACAACCTGTCCTTCAACTGGTGGGCGTTGATCCTGATCGTGTTGAGCATCGTCCCGTTCATCTATTCCATACAGAGACCGAAGCGTGAGGTTTTTCTGGGCTTGTCCATTCTTCTGCTGGTGATCGGTTCGGTCTTCATGTTCCCGCGCACCAATGGACAGAGTGGTGTCAACCCGTTGGTTGCTGTCGTTGCCTCGGCATTCGTCTCGGGATTTTTGTGGATCGCAGTGGGCAAGTCCATTCAGGCTGCACATGCCAGACCTTCGCACGACTTGAACGGGCTTGTAGGTCAAATCGGCGAAGCAAAGACGAAGATTCATGGGGAAGGGAGTGTGCAGGTGGCAGGCGAACTATGGTCTGCTCGCAGTGATAAAGCCATTCCTGTCGGAAGTTCGGTTCGTGTAGTTCGACGCGATGGGTTTATTTTGGTCGTCGAAAAGAGTGGTTAATACTCGATCATACAAAAAAGGAGATTGTTATGGATCTGCTAGGAGTTGGTAGTGGTGCTGTTTGTTTTGTCGGTGCGATCCTTGTTCTTGGCTTCATCTTTTTAGCCAATGCCATCCGAATCGTGCCCGAATATCAGCGCCTGGTCGTGTTTCGGCTCGGCCGTAGCGTCGGCGCGAAAGGACCCGGTATCGTTCTTTTGATCCCGGTCATTGACCGTGCGGTAAAAGTGGACTTGCGCGAACAGGTGCGCGAGATCCCGCATCAGACCGCGATCACAAAGGATAACGCCGGTATCTCGGTGGACTTCATCTGGTACTACAAGGTGCTCGACCCGACCGAGTCTGTGCTTCAGGTAGGAAACTTTGAGGTTGCGGCACAGGGCATGGCGACCACGACCCTGCGCGCGGTCATCGGTGGGATCCCGCTGGATGATGTGCTTTCAGAGCGTGAACACATCAATACCATGCTGCGCACCCGTCTCGATGAAGTGACAGAGCGCTGGGGCGTCAAAGTGACCAACGTGGAGATCCGCGAGATCATCCCGCCGCGCGAGATCCAGGAGGCGATGAACCGCCAGATGTCGGCAGAACGCATCCGCCGCGCGGTCGTCACCGAATCCACCGGTACGCGCGAAGCTGCCATCAACGTGGCGCAGGGTGAAAAGCAGGCAGCCATTCTGCGTGCGGAAGGTTCGAAGCAGTCCGCCATTCTTGAGGCTGAAGGTCAGCAACAGGCGCAGGAATTGAAGGCGCAGGGCTTTGCGAAAGCACTCGAACACATCTTTGCCGCGGCGAAATCCGTCGATCAAAAGACCATGACGCTGCAATACTTCGATACGCTCAAGTCGCTGGGCATGAGCCCGTCCACGAAGTACATCTTCCCGATGGAGTTCACGAGCCTGCTCGATAACTTCCTCGGCAAGGATGGCGGCAAGAAATAACGGATACCATCCAGATAGAAAGTCGAAGGTAGAGAGTGGAGGGCAACTTTCACTTTCTACCTTTTTTATTGATAGAATTTGACAGATATGGAAGTCCAGCCCGCGAACCTGCTCGATCTCAGCGCCTTGCGCCGCCTCGAACACGCCTGTTTCGAGAAGGATGCCTGGCCGCTCTTGGATTTAATTGCAGTGTTGACATGGCCCGAAGTGATCCGGCTGAAGGTTGTGGAGGAGGGGGAGATGATCGGATTCGTGGCGGCTGATCCGCGTCCTTCCCAACGAGCGGTCTGGATCGCCACCATCGGGGTGGATCCACGCTATCAGCGACGCGGCATTGGTCGCATGCTGCTGCGCACCGTCGAAGAGCAGGCAAGACTGCCGCGCATGAAATTGACCGTGAGACTCTCCAATTACGGCGCGGTCTCGATGTACGAAAAAGAGGGGTATCGGACCATCGATGTCTGGCGACGGTATTACAACGACGGCGAAGATGGTCTGGTCATGGAAAAGGTCCTGAATCGCAGAAAGGTTCCGGAGGGTGGGATATAATGTCCGCCTATGACCGTTGATACACTTCCACCGCCAGTCTGCGTGGATAAGCAAAATACATACGAAAGAATGGTTGCCGATCTGGCCGCGCAGCCGCGAATCTCAGTCGATACAGAATCCAACAGCCTGCACGCCTACCGCGAGAAAGTCTGCCTGATCCAGTTTTCGACGCCGAAAAAGGATTATCTGCTCGATCCGCTGGCATTGACCGATCTGCGTTCGCTCGGTCCCATATTTTCCGATCCGAAGATCGAAAAGATTTTCCACGCCGCCGAATATGATCTGATCTGCCTTCAGCGCGATTTCGGATTCAAGTTTTCCAACCTGTTCGATACGATGCAGGCGTCGCGTATTTTGGGATATCAATATGTCGGGCTGGACAGAATCCTTTCAGAGAAGTTCGACGTGAAGGTGGACAAGCGCCATCAAAAAGCAAATTGGGGCGCGAGACCGTTGACTCCGGCGCAATTGGATTATGCCCGGCGCGATACACATTATCTGTTCGCCCTGCGCGATCTGCTCGAGCAGGAATTGCGCGAGCAGGAACGCTGGGACATTGCCCGGGATGATTTCAGGTTGGCGTGTCAGGTGGATGTGCCGAAGGAAAAAATGAACGGCTCCTCGTGGAAGCGCTTCAATTTTCGCAAGGACGTTTCGCATCGCGAGTTGACCATCCTGAGCGAGTTGTGTGTCTGCCGGGACGCGATCGCAGAGAAGATGGACCGCCCCTCGTTCAAGGTAATCGACGACAACATGCTGCTCGATATTGCACGCAACCTTCCGGAAAAGGATGTGGACCTTGCGGGGATCGGTCTGAGCCCGAAACAGATCCGCCTGTGGGGGGGCGAGATTTTGGCGGCTGTCCGGCGCGGAGCGGATACTCCGCTCGTGAAGCGGGAACAGCCCGAACGTCCGAATGATGCGATGCTCAGGCGGCTGGACAAGCTCAAGAATTGGAGAAAGAAAGTTGCCGGGGAAATGAAGGTCGAGTCGGATATCGTCCTGCCGAAATTTTATTTGAACGAATTGGCGGAAAGTCCGCCTAAAACCATGGACGAGTTGCAATCAATGATGCACGAATCCCCGCACCGTTTTGAACGGTTTGGGGACCAGATCTATCACTTGATCGGAGGCTGAGATGCGGATCCGTTTTCACGGCGCGGCACAGACAGTGACGGGGAGTCAACATCTTCTGGAGGTCAACGGACATCGCCTCCTGCTGGACTGCGGGCTGTATCAGGGACGACGCGACGAAACCTACACCCGGAACCTGAATTTCGCCTACGACCCGCGCACGGTGGACGCGGTGATCCTGTCGCACGCGCACATCGATCATGCCGGGAACCTCCCGAACCTCGTGAAGAATGGCTACGAAGGACCGATCTACGCCACGCGCGCTACCGTCGATCTTGCCACGATCATGATGGCAGACTCGGGACGCATTCAAGAATCGGATGCGGAGTTCGTAAACAGGAAGCGATTGAGGAAAGGGGAACCGCCGATCGAACCGCTTTACACGGAGGTCGATGCGCAGCGCGCGGCTGACCTTCTGCGGGGCGTGGAATACAACCAGGAATTTGAAGTGGTGCCCGGCGTGGTGGCGCGTCTGGTGGAGGCGGGACATATCCTTGGCTCTGCCGCAGTTTCATTGGAGATCGAAGAGCAGGGCAAAAAGACCCGGTTTTGGTTTTCGGGCGATATCGGGCGTTATAACCTGCCGTTGTTGCGCGATCCGATCCTGCCTGACAGCGTGGACTACCTGTTGATGGAATCGACCTATGGCGACAAGGCGCATAATGATCCACAGCAAGCCTTCGACGAATTCCAGGAGGTTGTCGCGCGGACGATCAAGCGCGGCGGCAAAGTGATCATCCCGGCGTTTGCCGTGGGCCGCACGCAGGAACTTGTCTATAACCTGAACATCATGATGTTCGAACGGGATGTGCCGCCCGTGCCTGTGTTTGTGGACAGCCCGCTGGCTGTCAATGCTTCGGATATCTTCAGGAATCATCCCGAGGTCTTCGACGCGGAAACGCGTGAGTTTGTCATGGAGGCGCGTCATCCGGCTCTGGACTTCAAGATGCTGACCTACATCCGGTCAGTGGAGGAATCGAAAGCTTTGAACGAACGCAAAGATCCGATGGTGATCATCTCCGCTTCGGGCATGGCGGAGACGGGGAGAATTTTGCATCATCTCCGCAATAATATCGAAAGCCCGAAGAACACCGTTTGTATTGTCTCGTGGCAGGCTCCCTACACGCTGGGTCGCCGCCTTGCGGATCGCGAGAAGCAGGTCAAGATCTTCGGCGAGCCTTACACGGTCAGGGCTGAGGTTGCCACGATCGGCGGACTCTCCGGTCATGCGGGGCAGAACCTGCTACTGGATTATGCAACCAGAGTGAAGAATTCTGTGAAAAAAGTGTTCCTGGTGCACGGCGAAGAAAAGCCCGCTCTCACACTCACGGAAAAACTTAAAGAGAAGGGCATGCACGAGGTCTATTACCCTGAACTGCATTCGAGCGCGGAATTATAGGATATAATACCGCCCGCAAATAAAATATTGGGAAGGTGCCAGAGTGGTTGAATGGGACGGTCTCGAAAACCGTTGTGGGCTCCGGTCCACCGAGGGTTCGAATCCCTCCCTTCCCGCCAGACAGTGAACGCGTCCGCAGGGGCGCGTTTTTGATTCCACCGTGCGCCCTCGTGGAGAGGGTGATATTCGAATCCCTCCCTTTCATATCCCGGGATGTTTTGCCCATTGTATTTAAGTTCTGTATTCTCTATAATGATTTTGTGGAAGAAATGGTGTATGGAGTTTCGGGAGGGTATGTGAATAAATCTTATAGGATTTCTCGATTTAATTGCCCCCGGATGGTCTGATCAAAAGTATATTGCGCTTCGAATCTCACCAAGGAGAACTAAAATGGCTGAGCAAACGAAAGTCGAAAGGAAGATCGACCCTGAGAAAGTTGCGATGAACAAACGCTTCGAAACGGTCGGCTGGGGATTGTTCCTCGTTATGCTGGGTGGGTTCATGTTCATTCCGGACTCAACAATCGAAAGAGGCTTTTGGTCCATCGGGATCGGCCTGATCTTCCTTGGATTGAATGCCGCGCGCTATATGAACGGCATCCGCATGAGTGGATTTACCACCTTCCTCGGGATCCTGTCCCTGATCGGCGGGATCATTCAGTTGTTGGGCTGGAGGTCCTTGGACGGAGCCTTTTTCCTGATCATCCTTGGCGCCTATCTCATCCTGAAACCTTATTTCGATAAACGTCAACTCTTCGGCAAAGCTGAAGATAGCTAAACCGATGAAGCCGGGGATGTGATCCAAACCGGCCAGGCTGGTTGGGGCGGGTTCTTGTTGTTTCAGGGAACGGGAACAAGCCCGAAGTCCCTGACCCCCTGCGTGCGTGATATAAAGTTCACCTGTGCATCGAGCACCCAGTAATTGCCGGGGAGCATGTTTGCAAATAAATATCTCCCATCGCTTCCGGTTGCTGTGGTAGCGACGATGCTCCCGTTTCCATATTTCAATGTGACGTTGAAATTTGGGATGCCTTTTTCGCCATCCGGTGATCCGTTTTTATCTGTATCGTAGAACACCAGTCCGCCAATATTGACCAGATATGGCACGTAGAATCTTTGTCCGGCATAGATCCCTGTAGACGAACCCATGCAGTTGGCTTCCTGAAAGATCGATGGAGCCATATTGAACGCTGCACTGATCTGTGACAATGTGTTTCCTGTACGCACGGTGTATGGGCGCCAGTTTGCCGGAGGTCCCGGGCAAATGAAAAGAATGACAGCGGATGCAGGAGGAGACTCTACGATGCCATCCTTGTAGGTTGTTGAAGCGACCGCCCTGTTTGTTATGGCTTTGGCATCAATGTCTGTCACTGTTGCGGAATATGTCGAGGTGCAGGTTTGTGATACATCAGGCGGAATAATGATGCGGTCCACACCGCAGTTTACCTGTCCTGAAGCATTCCCATTGACGATGACAGGCTGATCTTTCCCCAAAGTCACATTACCGCGATTCGTAATCACATATGTATAGTTGATTATTTCACCGGCGCGCCCAAAAGATGCGGGCGTGGCTGTGATTGCCACATCCAGCGCAGGTCGTTGGATGGCATTCACGACAGTGGTAGTCTCAGATGTAATCTCGCCAAAACTTGCGCTTGCATGGTTGGTCAATGAACCGTTATCGAGATCGTCCTGGGTAATGGTGTAAATGGATACGCAGGACATATCACGTCCAGGCGCCAGGGTTTCGGGAAGCGTCAGGTCCATAACCGTGCAGGGATTACTTGAAATATCATTATTTATGATTGGCAGCGACTTAAGCGTAATGTTGCTTTTATTTACAAGGGTATGGGTAAACCTTATTATCTGTCCAACTATTTCATAGGATTCGGAATCGGCAGTTGTGGTTAAGTCCAATCCATAAATCACTTTTGCACTTATGGTCGAACTTGCTGCGTTGGACGGGAGGCCTTCGATGACAGCCGTTGCCGTGTTTGTCACTGATCCGTTATCAAGGTCAGATTGAGCGATGCTGTATACACCTGTGCATGTAAGTGTGTCGTTCGGGGGGAGATATCGGGCTTCGGGCGTGGCAGCAGTTGTCTGCCCACAGTCCACTTTTACTTTGTCGTCGGTGACCACAATGGATCTTTGCAGAAAGGTGTTTCCCGTGTTGGTTATGGTATAGGTATACCTGATCTCCTGTCCGGGCTGATCGTAGCTGGTGGAGTCAGGGACGATTGACAACGCTATGGATGGCTTTCCCGGCTCAAGAACAGTTGTAGTCGAAATCCATTTTGATTTTTTATTCTCGGATGTCTGAACCCGGGCGCGGCTTGTCACTGAACCTCTTTCCAGATCCTCCGGGGTGATCTTGTAAATGGATTGGCAGGTGATCGTCTCGCTGGAATCGAGAAGGTCGTCGAAGTTCCCAAGGCTGGCAATCGTCGGGCAGTCGATCGAACCGATGGTGTCGCTTGTTACAGATATTAGGCCGGTCAGAAGCGGGATATCGTTTTTGTTCCGGACGGAATAGGTGTATGCGATGGCATCATTATCCGGATCGGTGTAAATCTGTCGCTCAGCCTGAACGGTTAATTCCAGTGGATTATTGAATATATCGTACAAACCGGCGCCGATGATGGCGATCAGCAGGAGACCGCCAAATAATATTGGGATCAACCATCCTGGATTTTCCAAATACCAGCCGCGAATCCTGTCAACCCAGGAACGTTGAGTCACAATTGTGCTGTTTCCGCCGGACGGTTCCCTGGGCTCCTTCTCCGATTTATCGTTGGACGGAGGAAGGATCAGGTTCAGGTTGTGACGGGTATAAGCAGCGCCGTCACGGTCGCCAAGGGCATCGCGAACCCTCAATGCATGGACGAGGAGTTTTATGGCTTGAGGGATTCGCCCAACGCCAATTTCGCGCGATCCGAGCTGGTGTAACGCCCAGGCTTGGATCGCCTGGTCCTTTAAATTCTCGCCAGCCGCGAGCACCAGGTTTAGAACCGCCTCCCATGCATCCCACAAGCCCTTGCCTGTCAGATATGGGTCAACAGCCTTCCCAAGCACAACGACATTGGACCAGCGACCTGTTTGCGCCGCCCATTGGATGAGACCGAGGATATTGCCGAGTTCGTCGGTCATATATCCAAAATCACGGGCGCGGTTTGGCGCCTCGGTTGTGAGATGTTTCAACAATGACGCCCTGTAGTTCTTTATATCGTCTTTGCCAGGGTTCAGGATCTGTTTTATGGAATCGTGCATACGAAGGCGCGGACTGTTTGCCTGAAGCAATTCCACGGCCTCCAACGCTTCACTGATCTGTTCGCCGCCTGCCATGCTTTCGAGCCATGAGCGATCCACGGATACGCCCGGAGCGGCCGCGACAGCCGCCAGCATTTCCCTCTCTTCCGGCATGAGATGGGTGTAGATCAAGCCGAAGCTTCGTTCTATCGCTGATTGGATTTTGTTTTGTGAAGGCGGGCGGATTCCCTCCAGCCCGTTGACAGCGGCCTGCAGTGTCAGTCTTCCCTGACCAATAAATTTAGCTAACCTGGCGATTGCAAGAGGTGTTTCATCGAGCAGTGTACATATTTGGTCAACCAAAGGCAGGGATGATGAATCTGATGCCATACCCGATGTTTCAAGAAATAATTGGATCGCGTCCTGATGCGCAAGCGGTGCCAGTTCGATCGGAAGATAGGTGTCGTCCCATGGGGCGGTTTTGCCTGTGACAATAAGCCCGCCTCTTGAGACCATATCAGGAAGTTTGTTTAACGAATCGGTTGGGAGATCGAAACCATCCAGGATGATCAAAGACTGTGTGTTTCCAAGGTGAACCTGTGCAGTCGAGTTTGAAACTTTGACGGGTGGGTTTGATTCGAAGAAAGCATCGAACAAATACTGGAGAATGTCCTGAAAGCCCAGGTTGCTATCTCCTCCGATTCCTTCGAGGTAAAGGACTCCGTCCGGCATGGACGCGGCTGCAGCGCCATGTGCAACTTTTTTTAGCAGGGTGGTTTTGCCCAGGCCGTCATGCCCGTGAAGCAGAACCGTATCTTTCTCCCTGATGTGCTGTTCCAGTTCCCCCTGTTCCTGTCCGCGCCCGACAAATCCGCGCGGGATGCGAGGTGGTTGTGGATTGACACTCCGTCTCTGGATGGAAGGAGGGGCTTCAAAATTAACAACAACCCCGTGTTCTGTATGGGATGTGAAGTTATATACCTGGTTGTTGTTCCCAATCACAATCGGTGCTTCGACATTGCCCCTTACGTCAATGTCTCCAACGCTGATGGCGCCGGGGTTTCCTGCTCCGGGGGATGGTCTCGCAGATGCAGGAATCGCAAACCTGCTCATATGTTCAACTCGATTTCCCTGTACCTAATCCCTGGTCTTTTTATTGCGACTGGTCTTGCGCGCGCTTTCACTATTTGTCTGTGTCACCGAATTATCGTTTCCGATAATGATGGGACCGCTGGAATCCCCGGAGATTTTAATTCCTCCTACACTGATGCTGCCGTTGGTCGCAACCGCTCCACTTCCAGTATTTGTTATCCCCTCTGCTTTTGCCTTCTCGATAAGTTCCATGACCATTCTTGCGAAGTCGGGATCGTCCTTTAGGGCTTTTTTTAGTTGGAGTGCAAAAGCTTCCTGATTGTCTGGATCTTCTGTATTTTCTGCCAAATCGCTGGCAGCACCTGCGCCCGCGGGTTTCTCTTTTAATTTCCCTGTGATGGTTTCCCAGAGCTTTTTTCCGGCGTCTTCAGCCAGGTTTTCCCCAAATTTCGTCAAATAAGGGACGAGAATGGACGTTACTGTTGCGGCAAGTGTTGCTGGATCCATAAATCCTCTCCTCTGGTAAAAAATCGCCAATGCCGGCACCCGCCGATGGGTGATAGTCAAATGTGCGATTGTCCGGCCGCCATAAGGAACTCTGTGGTTATGAAACTACACAATGATTATACAATACAGACACTTTGAATTCAATCACCTGCGAGAATCTGGTCTACTGTCTTCCAAAGATCCAACGATCGCCCCTTTTTCTTTAGCTCGTTGAATTTTTTGGGTGACATTGACTTTTGTACGAATGAGAGCGCTTCAAGCGCCTGTGATTTGGTATTATGCCAACTGGCAAAGTGAGTATGAACCAGTTCCCCCAGTTCCACGGCGTTTTCAACGTTCCCTTGTTTGAAAAATAATTTTGCCATGCTGGCAAGTATGGTGAGTACGATCCCGGCATCATGGACTTTTCTTGCCAGCAGCAGGGCATTGGCAAGATGTTTTTCAGCCAGGCGTAGATCGTTCTGTTTTAGTGCTGCTTCGCCCAGGCCATTTAGCGCGTAAGCGGATATCCAGTTATGTTGGGCATGGCTTGCAAATTCCATGCTTTTTGAAAAACCCTGAATCGCCATTTCGAAATCATCCATTGATAACGCGAGATCACCGATGCCGCGCCAGTAAAAGGACAATCCGACGTTATCCTTGTAATTTTCAAATGTCTGGCGGGAGTGTTCGAACCAGACTTTTGCTTCCTCCGGCTTGTCTGTCAGCCGCATTAATTCGCCCATTTCCCATTCGTTCCAGGCAACCTGATAGGCAGGTCCTGCTTCCCTGATGAGGTCCAGACATTTTTGCCGGATACGCAGAGCATCGATCAGATCGCCGTGGCGGGCTTTTTCAAAACTTTCCTTGGAGAGGGCGGCAATGGCTTGTTGGGTATATCCGTGTTCGAGGTTGATACGGGCGATATCCTGAAAACATTCAAACGCCTTTTCAAATTGACCCAATTGCAGAAATGCATCACCGATCTGCCATTCGATGTTGGAGGCTGTTGACCACTCATTCACATCCAGCGCCAGCAGGCTGGCATGGGCTGCCTGCCATTGTTTGATCGCTTCTTCGATTTTCCCTTGCCTCATGCGCAACGATCCAATTTGCCGCAAAGTATGAGCCGTATCGATCCTGTCCTCGAGGGACGAAAAGATATCGAGCGCTTCCGTCAGGTTCTGATTGATCCACTCGTCCATGTGTTGGGACTCACTCTGATTCGGTGCCAGAAGCAGCCTTGCAAGGTGGAGCTTCGCCGTGGCAAGCTCCCATGGATCGTTTTTCTCCTGAAAATGCAAAATGGAATTCTTGAGCCGTTGAGTTGCCTCGTTGAGGTCAATGACCATGCCGTAGATATAGGCAAGTAGGATTCCCCAAAATCCCAACTCATGTAGCTCAATGGATTTTTTCGACAAAGACCACGCCTCCCGGATTCCCTCCATGTTGATGGGATATAACCCTTCGAAGACCGCTTCACGGATCGGGCCTCCATCGGAGTAATAGGCTCCCTGCGCTGTCCGAAGCACGATCTTGGCTCTCGTGGTTTTTGCGTCCCCCCCTAATCTTTCCAGCAACTTGAGCATCTCCCCGACCATATTCATAAGCTCATCAAATTTCCCTCTAATTTCGGAATAAGCAAATATAACAGGAAGTATGGCGTGGATCGCAGTTTCATAACCCCGATCCGTTATCGACCAGGCCCAGGCGCTCTTGATGTTTTCAAATTCAACTTCCAGTTCCGAAAGAGCTTTCGGTTGACCGGATTCTTTCCATGATTCCCATAATGAAGCGAGACGATTGCTGTAATACATGCAGTAATGATCCTTGACCTGTGCATAGGTCAGGGTTTCACACTCCAGCAATTCAAAGGCAAATTGCCGGAGCAGTTCGTGGATCTGATACCTGCCATCTGCCCGCGCTTGAATCCAGGATTTGTTGGTCAGGTCGAGCAGAGTCTTCATGGATATTCCGGCAATGGCTTGCGCCGCCTGGCGCGAGAAACCCGAACGGAAGACGCTCAGCGCTTTGATGGTCGAACGCGTAGGTTTTGTCAGCTTCTGCCAGGACGAGTCGAAAATGGCACGCAGACTGCGCTGCCGATCCGGCAAATCGTGCAACTCACTTTGAAGGAAATCCAGGTTTTGTTTGATCTCTCGGTTGATTTCCTCCACCGGCAGGACCTCCGTCCATGATGCGGCGAGTTCGATGGCAAGCGGCATGCCTTGCAAATGTCGGCAGATCTGGGAGACCGTTAAGAGATTGTCCTGGGTGATCTTAAAGGATGATTGAACCCGGCGCGCGCTCTGTTCAAATAATTGGAGGGCGCTAAATGCAATTTGTTCAGGATCAGCCTCCGAGTTGGAAAGAGGCGATTCGTTCCCCGGCGTTTCGAGTCCCTCCACCGGGAAGAGATGTTCCCCCTGAATGTTCACCCTTTCCCGCGAGGTCGTCAGCAGTTTCAGGTTCGGAGCATGGTTTATCAGATCGGTCAACAGGGAAATGCTCGCCGCGTCCAGCAGGTGCTCCAGGTTGTCAAGGATCAAAAGCATTTGGCGGTTTTGGACGGCATCGAGCAGTTGTTGCCGTGGCTCACATTTATCGGTGTGAGTTGGGATGTTCAATTCCTTCTTGATCGCGGAGATTATGGAATTCGGATCGGTCAGCGGCGCAAGTTGGATGAACCAGACCCCATCTTCGAATCTGCCGTTGTTGCTGGATTCGAATCCGGTTTGGATCGCCAGGCGGGTCTTGCCGCTGCCGCCGGGTCCGAGGAATGTGACCAGTCTGCAGTCCGGTGATTCAAGCAGTTTTCGAATCTCTCTCAGTTCGTTTGACCGTCCGATGAACGGTGTGGATTGAATGGGCAGATTATTTTTTGACGGTTTGCTTGTGACGGCAGGTCCGTCCTTCTTTTTCCATTTGAGAAGATCGACTTCCCGATTCTTTCCACCGGTTGATCCGCTGATTGATTTGTCCCGGATCGCGTCATGGAGTTGAATCGTCTCCGGCTCGGGTTCGACGCCCAACTCCTGTTTCAACAAACGAACACATTCCTCAAACTGACGCATTGCCGCGGCTTGCTGTCCGCCCAGGGCGTAGGCAAGCATGAGTTGTCGGTGGGCGGGTTCATGCAACATATCCATCGCCAGCCATTTGCGGCAGTGTTCAACGGCGGAGTTATATTGTTCGGACTGGATATATCCCTGAATAAGATATTGCAGGATCTCGCCGAGGTTTTGGCGCAAACCTTCGGATTGAAAGAATTGCCATTCTTCAAATGTCGGGGAGTCTGGCAGGGAGAACCCTTCGAGAAAATCACCCTGATATAGACTCAGGGCTTCTTCCAGGGCAGTCTGGCAGGTTTGACAAAGGGGCTTGCCGTCCCCCTGCAAGGCATGGCGGTGCTGTCTCGGTTGTTGGAGGTTTGTTTGAAATTGCCTGACATCCAGTCTGACGGATCGATCTGAATTAAGGCTGACCTGGTCCTGCGTGGTGAGCAGGATATCGCCCCCCAGTTCATTCTTCAGCCGCGATATGGTCTTGCGGATGTTCGCGCGCGCGGTGGTTTGATCTGCATCGGGCCATAAGAGCGCGGCCAATGTATCGCGCGTATGCGGCTGGGCGGTGACGGCCAGATACGCCAGAAGAGCCAGATCCTTCCGGCGCTGCAAGGTGAGTTGTTGATTGCCGCGTTTGATTTGAGGAGGTCCGAACAGTTGTATGCTCAGATCATGCACAGGGTGCATTATACCTTAGCAGGGAATCTCCACTGCCGGTATTGGCATGCTGTCAGACTCCCTGCCAGGGTGTGTTTATTTGTCCTGCCCGTCACTTAACCAGAACTTGAACGGTGTAATTGCCCGTGCTGTCCTGAATTTCAAATGGATCCATCCTGATGATGATCAGCCCGATGCGGTTATATTCTTCGGTGTTCATGGGCTTCGCGTCAATGACAAGATACCCATTTTCCACATTCAACACGTCCGACTCATCGATCCGCGCCAATCCGCGGGCGGAGTTCGTTGGATCCGGGCTTTTTAGCATCCAAACCGATAGCGTGTATTCTGCGATCGAGCTTGTGGGTTGATCGAACACGATCTTGATGGTTTTGCCGTTTGAACCAGGGTCAATTTCCAGTTCGACGAGATCGATCCCATAACTTGTGGGAATGTTGCCGTTGATGGATGTGGCTGGATTGTTCGTGATGAGCACCTTTTCAATGGGCGGATTCGTGTAGAGTCCATCTGGATCATGAAATCCACATTGCTTGTTATTTGACGGGCATCTGCCATTTTCGAGTCTCAGTGCATAGATCGCCTGCCCAAATTGAGACAGACTGTCTTTGTATGTGTGGAAGGGGCAGGTCGCAGTGTCTGCCAATGCCAGGTCCATGATGTGCGGCAGGGCTCCGATAAGGTCCGTCGAGGCAGTGATATCAACGACCTTGCTTCTGTACAAGGTTTCAAGAGTTGTTCGAATCACTTTCATTCCGGCGGCGGGATCCTCGGTTCCATCCTGCATTCCGCCGCACTTTTCATACAAGAACCTCCAATAAGCAGCTGTCTGATAGGGTATTCTTTCATAACTTTTGTTCAGCCCGCCGCCAATGGCGTCTTCCGAACCGATGAATGCGTGCGCTCTCTTGAGGTAGCTCCTCGGGGTGGTCGTCTGTGTGAATTGCACATCCGGTTGTCCGACGGAGGAGGCGAGCACTGCTGTCCCTTCGCTGAACATCATCCAGGCCTGGTCCCTGCCTGCTATGGCAGCATGACCCGCGTAATGCAGGCTGATGTTCCGCTGGTGGTTGTGGAAGAGTTCGTGATGGAAGATGCTCATCAGTCCGTCGGTCATGGTTTCGTATTCGCCGACGCTTCCATCCACGCGGATCGAGATCATCGAGTAGCCCAGCGAAGGGGACTGACCGTGGAACCAGATATTGTATTCGCCGAGCGCAACGCTCAATGTCTTTGGCTCTTCATCGAGACGATAATTGCGCCATTCCTCATACCAGGGGAACTCCCAGAGATCAGACTGTACCCGGATTGCAGCCACCATCGCTGGGATCAACTCCGTCTGGATGTACCTGTCCACATCCTCTCTGGGGATCCGTGTGAATGGGTCCTTGAGATTGGTCTGAAACGGGGTCATATCGTAGTAGTAGACCAGCAGTTCGTCCGGCGCAGCCCCGGGCGCTGACTCCAATACTGTGGGCAGGGGGACACGCCACTGGTTTTCCATCAGGAACGCATAATCCTCCGTATGTGTCTGTATCTGATTGCCGATCGGGTCGGAAACGATGATTCGATAGCGGTAATAATCGGTTGGCGTTTTTGTGGTTTTGTGCGTCAACCTCGTGACGGGATCGAAGATCACATTGAAGTTGACGGCGACTCCCTGTTGGGTCAATGCGTTGAAGGGAACGTATTTCGTTTCCTCCCACACCTTGATCTTCACATTATTGGTGCGTTCCAGGTTGGGATCTCCATGTTGGGTCTCGATCGACAGGTTCACGTACATCCCTGTGCCTGGCACAGCCAGATTCCCAATAGAGATCGTCAGTGCGCGCTCGAAGCCGGGGGTTGGGACGCCGTTACGATACAGTACCAGATGAGGGATCTCGCGTTTATGCGGCGCTGCTACGGGTTTCTGTTCTTCGTTTTGTTCGTTGAATGTGATCGTCCTTCCCGTTGGGGCGCTCAGATTCACGCTCAGGGCGGGGGAGACGGCCGGTTTAACGGGAACAGGCTCGACCTCCGCGGGACGCGTTTCATCGGTGTGCGCGGAGGCGCGGTTTGTGAGTCCCGGGGAGAGTAATACAGCCAGTACATTGAGTGTCAAGAAAAGCCTGCGCATGAGTGATACTCCTAAGATCAACCAGCTTAAGAATAAGCAGATGCCGTCCCACAAACGTCCCGCGGACCGTCTCATATGCATTGCTTTGCCGGAATTTGGAGTATTTAAGGTTCATTTTCGGTGGTAAGATTGTGACATGCGTCTGAATGTCGCTCTGGCTCAAATCTCGACCAGGTTGGGGGATGTCGAATCCAACCTCGAGAAGCACCTCGAATACATCGAACAGGCAAAAGCTCAAAAAGCGGACGTGTTGGTCTTCCCCGAACTATCGCTGACGGGATATGTCCTGCAGGACCTGGTCGCGTCGGTCGCGCATAAGCCGACGGAGGAGGATCCGGTCTTCAAGCATCTGCTCAAGGCGAGTCAATACCTGGACCTTGTGGTTGGTTTCGTGGACGAGGACTCTCGTCATCGCTTCTACATCTCCTCCGCCTATCTTTCCGCCGGAAAGGTTTTGCACGTTCATCACAAGGTTTATCTTCCCACTTACGGCCTCTTCGATGAGGGACGTTTTTTCGCGTGGGGGGATTCGATCCGTTCGTTCGATACCCGCTTCGGGCGCGTGGGCATGTTGATCTGTGAGGATTTCTGGCATGCTTCGCCGCCCTATTTGCTCTGGCTGGATGGGGCGGACATCATGCTGTTCTCGTCCGCCTCTCCGGGACGCGGCTTGAACGACAAGGAGAAACTCGAGTCGGCGCGCTGGGTGGAGCGCGTGAACAAGGCTTATGCAAGCATGTTCACGTCGTTCGTCCTGCACTCGAATCGAGTTGGGTTCGAGGATGGATTGCACTTCTGGGGAGGGGCGACAGCCTTCGACCCGAACGGCGAATTGATCACGCAGGGACCCTACTTCGAGGAGGCGCTCACCATCGCGGAACTGGATTTGAACCAGCTCCGGCGTACGCGTGCCCGCCTTCCGTTACTGCGCGATGAACGGACTTCGCTCGTGCAAAAAGAACTCAACAGGATCCTGTCCCGTGACTGACCTGACCATCAATACCGAAGTCGCCCGTCAAATATTGACCGGTTTCATACGATCGGAAGTCACGCGCGTTGGCTACTCGCGCGCAGTGATCAACCTTTCCGGCGGGTTGGATTCGGCGCTTGCCTGTGTTCTGGCGGTGGAGGCACTGGGGCGCGAGAACGTGATTGCCCTGCGATTGCCATATCGCACCTCGTCACCAGACTCGCTGACCCATGCCCAAATGGTGATCGATAAATTTAACATATCGAGCGAGACCATTGATATTACCGGGATGGTCGATCCGTTGATCGAACGCGATCCCGGCATCTCGAATGTCCGCAAGGGAAATATCATGGCGCGGGCGCGTATGATCGTCCTGTATGACCAGTCTGAAGTGTTCAAAGCCCTGCCGATCGGCACAAGCAACAAAACGGAGATCCTGCTCGGTTATTCCACTTTGTGGGGCGACATGGCTTCGGCGATCAACCCCATCGGTGACCTGTACAAAACGCAGGCGCGTCAACTGGCGCGCGATCTGGGTGTCCCGGCGCCGATCATCGACAAACCACCTTCGGCAGACCTGTGGGATGGTCAGACCGATGAAGGCGAACTCGGCTTTACCTACGAGCAAGTGGACCAGTTGCTCTACCTGCTGGTGGATCAGCGTTACAGTCCACGGGAATGCATCGAAGAGGGCTTCGATGAGGCATTTGTGGACACGGTCATCAATCGGATCCGGCGCAATCAATTCAAGCGCATGATGCCGCCCATTGCCAAACTAAGCAATCGCACCATCGGCTACGATTTTCTCTACCTGCGCGACTGGGGCACGTAACTTCCATATTCGAAATCTTAAAAGCAGAAGGCGCGCGCCTTCTGCTTTACGTTGCAAGGAATCAAAACAGACAAAATGATCCGTATTCCACCTTCACTGAAACATCGCCGCTTTTTCTATCTCTGGCTGGGATTGTTGATCTCCATCGCCGGGACCCAGATGCAGATCTGGGCGATCTTCTGGCACATCCGCACGCTCACCGAACAACCGATCGCGCTGGGCGGTGTGGGATTGGCGCGCATTCTGCCGGTCATCGTCTTCTCATTGATCGGCGGCGCGGTCGCAGATTCGTTGAATCGCACCCGCATCCTTTTTATCACGCAAAGCGCCGCGGCCCTGCTTGCGCTCGCGCTGGGGTTGCTGACCCAGTTCGGACATATCACCATCTGGCACATCTACGCCCTGACCGCCCTGCAAGCTGTGGCGATCGCCTTCGACGGACCGGCGCGCCAGGCGCTCGTGCCAAACCTGGTCTCAGCAAAGGATCTGCCCAACGCTTTTAGCATGACCTCCATCGCCTTCCAAACTGGCGCGATCCTCGGTCCCGCGTTGACCGGGTTCGCGATTGCCTTTGCCGGGCAGGAGATGGTGTATTACATCAACGCGATCTCGTACGGCGCGGTCATCCTTGCCCTGATCCTGATCGGGGATGTGCCCCAAAAGAGATCACAGAACGTCAAAGTTGTCAGTTGGACATCCATTCGCGAGGGCATTCAATTCATTTTGAACAAGCCGATCATCCTATCGACCATGCTGTTGGATTTTGTCGCCACATTCTTTGCCTCCGCCAATACGCTGATGCCGATCGTGGCGCGTGATGTGCTGAAGGTGGGCGTCGTGGAGTATGGCTGGTTGTCTGCGGCGCAGTCTTTTGGGGCGGTGCTTGCCGCGCTGGTCGTATCGCAGATCGCCGAACTGCGGCGGCAGGGACAGGTCTTTTTGGGATCGGTTGTGGTGTTCGGCGCCGCGACGGTCCTTTTTGGCCTCAGCAGTTCCGTGGTCCTGGCATGGTGCGCTCTGGCGGTGACGGGCGCGGCTGATTCGGTCAGCACCATCATCCGCAACACGATCCGCCAGTTGCAAACGCCCGATCACATCCGCGGCCGCATGACCAGTGTCAATCAGATCTTCTTTCAGGGCGGTCCGCAGTTGGGCGAGGTGGAAGCCGGCATCGTGGCGCAATTGCTTGGTGCACCGTTCGCGATCGTAAGCGGCGGGATCGCCTGCGTTTTGGGCATGACCCTGATCGTCCGCAAATGGCCCGCCCTTTTGACCTACAACGGGGACGAGCCCACCCTTGCCGGTGCTCCTGCTGACTGACGCCTACCTTGCGATTCCCATACGATCCTCGATTTCCGGTTGACTTGGGTGCTGAATGAGGCTATACTGTCAACATGCGAGCAGATGCTTACATAACTCAGGTTGGTGAATAAGGCACGCGCCTCATTGCGTGCCTTTTTGTTTACCCACTTTCAAAAGGAGTCTCCTATGGATTATGGACTGATCGGCAAGTTGGAAAAGGCGAAACGCTATGCGGAGGACCGCACCCGTTTTCGCTTCAACCGGTTTGAACTGACCTTCCATGGCGACAACAACGACCATAAGGTCAGCTACGAAGAAGGCGCCTTCCAATGTGACTGTGAATTCTTCCTTACGCATAAACGATGTGGACATACCATGGCGCTCGAGATTTTGCTCAAGGACATGATCGTGGTCCCGGTTCAGGAATAAGCTGACAATTGAATCCGTTATCGACTGCCCTCCAGCATCTGGAGGGCAGTTGTGTTATCGCCGGATGTTTGCAGGGGAAAACAATGGGCGTACATCTGAACTATAACGTTCCATGAGAATATCCCGAACGGAAAGGGATTTCGATTAAAATTTGAAGCATATGCCCAGATTTACACGACGTGATTTTCTAAAACTCGGCGGGTTGAGCCTCGGCTCGCTGGCGTTCGCTCCCTCGATGAGCCGGATGTTCGAATTCGACGACAGCAATCTTGTGCGAGTGGCGACCGACTCCATCAGCGTCCACAGCCAGCCCAATGACGAAAGCAGGATCGTCTCGCAGTGGTTTCGGGATGAATTGGTGCATGTCTACGAGGAGGTTGTCGCCGATGGACCCACCTACAACCCAGTGTGGTATCGCGTCTGGGGCGGGTACATGCATCGTGCCCGTCTTCAAAGAGTGAAAATCCTGTATAACACCATCATGTCTTCCCATGAGGAGGGCACCTATCGTCTGGTGGAGGTGACCGTTCCGTTCACCCAGCCGTGGCGTTCCACCAAAACCTATGGCTGGCAGCAGTTGGGTTTCCGCCTGTATTACAGTTCCGTCCATTGGGTGGAGGCGATTGAACCGGGTCCCCAGGGTGAGCCGTGGTATCGAATCTATGACGACCTGACAGGTTTCCCCTATCACATCAATCCACTGCATGTAAGACCCATCCCATTGGACGAGTTGACGCCGATCAGCCCGGAGGTCGAGTTACAAAACAAGCGGATCGATGTCAACCTGCTGACCCAGACTTTGACGGCTTATGAATTCGACAAGCCTGTCCTGCAGACTACCATTTCGTCCGGCATACCGGGCGGTCCGCGCGATGGCAACGGGCTTTCCACGAAGACACCCGAGGGTGAGTTTCGCATTCTTGAAAAAATGCCCGCCAAACACATGGGCAACGGCAATCTCTTCGCCGACGCCGATGACTATGAGCTTCCCGGCGTCCCCTGGACCTGTTTCTTCACAACACAGGGACATGCCTTCCATGGGACCTACTGGCATGAGAACTTTGGTGTGCCCATGAGTCACGGGTGCATCAACATGCGCACCGAGGAAGCCAAATGGCTTTTCCGCTGGGCGTTGCCGCCTCATCAAATCGGCCGGACATTCAATCGCGGATACGGGACGCTGGTCCGGGTCCATTACTAAACACCATGCCATCCATCCATTGGGCGGGGAAGCGTCTCGCGCAGCCGGAGCCTGCCTCCCTTATACAAGACTCGATCATATACCCAGGCGGACGCGGCTATCCCGGGGCACACCCCGCTAGCCGTCTGATACTGGGGGATAATTTGTCCGTCATGGCGGCATTGTTGCCTGAGTACGAGGGGCGGATCAATCTTATTTATGCCGACCCTCCATTTTTTACAAACCGAAAATTCCAGGCCCGCATCGGGCGCGGCGAAGACTCGCGTAAACCGGATGAGTGGAAACTTGTCGAGGGTTATCAGGATGACTGGCAAAACCTGGATGAATATCTGGATTTTCTGTACCAGCGCCTCGCCTTGATGTATCGTCTGCTCGCGCCAAATGGGACACTTTACCTTCATCTCGATTGGCACGCGGACGCATATGCCCGTCTCCTGCTGGACGAGTTGTTCGGCGCTGAGAACCTCTTGAACGAGATCATCTGGGTATACCATGGCCCTTCGCCGATTCGGAGCGCCTTCAACCGCAAACATGACATGATCCTGTCCTATGTCAAAGGGAAGGACTACACCTTCAATGTGGACGCGGTCCGGGAACCATACAATCAGAACACAGTGAATACATTTAGATCTTCACCGAAGGCAGGATTCGGCAAGGTCCCCGATCTCGATCGCGGTAAGGTTCCGGAGGATTGGTGGTACTTCCCGGTGGTTGCAAGGTTGCACAATGAAAGGACAGGGTATCCCACCCAGAAGCCGAATGCCTTGCTGGAGAGAATTGTCCTGGCTTCATCCAATCCCGGTGACCTCGTCGCAGATTTTTTCTGTGGTTCCGGAACAACCCCATTCATTGCAGCAAAACATGGACGCCACTCCATCGCGTGTGATGAAACGTTTCGAGCCGTCCATACAACGCGGAGTCGGATGATCGATACGGGGGCTGCTTTTTCAATTGAACGGGATTCTGATTTTGCATTCCCGTATACGTCTCTGCCGAAATCCACGAACGCAAGTGCGTCGATGGATGGCATCTTGTTGGATACAAAACTCGATTTGGACTACTGGGAGATCGATCCTGCCTGGGATGGGAAAACGTTCAAAAGCGCCGCGCAGGCAAAACGTCCGGCACGAAGCGGGGAGATCCCTCACGAATTAAAAATAAAAGCCGGAGGCAATGCCTGCATCCGGCTGGTTTCTGCAAAGGGAAATTTGTATCAGCTAAACATCTAGGCGGTAACCAACACCGCGGATCGTTTTGAGAAATTTGGGATTATTGGGGTCGAGTTCGATTGCGCGCCTCAGCCATGATATGTGGACATCGAGGGTACGTGTATCGCCCGTGTAATTCGTTTCCCATACTTTTTTGAACAATGCTTCGCGTTCAACGACTTCGCCGTGTTTGTCCATCAGGATCGATAACAGCGTCATCAGACGTGGGGTCAGTTTGGTGTTCTTTCCCAGACACCGAACGCGTTTGTTCTCGAGATCGAGCCGGATGGGACCGGCGCTGATGACATTCTCGCCGTCACCCGGCAGGAGCGCCTTGACGCGGTTGACAAGTTTTTGTATTGTGAACGGCAGCGCCAGCACAGAATCAGCCAGATCCTTGTCTATGGATTTTTCCTTGTCCAGGATCAGGATGATCGGAAGTTTGGGGTCCTTCTTGCGGAGGGAGAGACAGATGCGAATGCCCGTACTCCTCAACGATGCCGCGTTGATGATGACAAGGCCCGGGTTGGTCTGCTTTAATTTGGAAACAGCCTGACTGCCATTTTGGAATAAAACAACATCAAATCCCTTCTTTTGCAAGTCTGTGGCAAAAGAAGGGATTTCTGCGTGTCGTCCTTCAATGACTAATAGTGTGGCTTTTTTCATGATTATTGAAAGAAAGATGCGAGCGATGATTGCTGATGCAAAAAACATTATACCTTAAATCTTAACAAAAGTTCTCTCGCATTGCCAATGAATTTTTAAGGTAGCGCCGATTAAACTACAAATCATGAATCTTATCAAGACATGCCTTGTGAGATAAGTACTATATTAGTTTTTATTTGCAAACAGATGCATTGCTTGACGATGATGAGTACCTATGGTAATATCGGCGGGCTTCGATGCGGGGTGGAGCAGTGGCAGCTCGTCGGGCTCATAACCCGAAGGTCGCAGGTTCAAGTCCTGCCCCCGCTACTAAAAGACCGTGATGATCTCACGGTCTTTTCTTTTTCCTGCGCATTTTGCATATCCTGTCATTTGTCTCGTTTTATCCAATCCGTGTAAAATTATTCTCACTGCAAATATGAACATCTTGAAATCTGTTGGTGATCTTTCGGATCAACATATACGCGATCTATATTACGGGTTCGATTCCCCGATTGCGACACTGGATTGCGGGAGGAAATGCGCGCCGCATAACCCTTCCGGCAAGCCCTTCTGTTGCGACGTTTGCCATGCCGTCCCGGCTGCGTATAAAAGCGAGTGGAACTATCTCGAACCGAATACGATGCTCTGGCATGTCTGGCGCGGGGACGAATGTGAAAGCGCAACAAAAAGGGATCGCGCCCGCGTCAAGGCTGAAATGCCGAAAGATATGATTCTGTTGGCCTGCCTGGGACCATCACATTGTCAGCGGGATTTCCGCGCTTTGAGTTGCAGGCAATTTCCCTTCTTTCCGTATGTCACCTCGAATTATCGTTTTATCGGACTGGCATACGAATGGGAGTTTGAATCAAAATGCTGGGTGATCAGCAATTTGTCACGCGTGACGCGGAAATATCGTGAAGAATTTGTGCGCACCTATGATCATCTGTTCGCCCTGTTTCAAGGCGAGTTTGATAGCTACGCCCATCATTCCGAGCGGATGCGCAATCATTTTTCAGCTCATAAGCGACGAATCCCGATCCTGCATCGCAATGGAAAATTTTATTTGGTCAGTCCTGTAAACGAGCGCGTGGAATTAATATCCCCCGAAAAATTGCAAAAGTTTGGTCCGTATCGGTAGTTGTCTACCAATCACAGCCGGGCGTTGTGTTGATCCCGGCGGATTTCCCCACGCGCTTGTACATAGTCACGTTTGTGAACGGTTCGCCCAAAATCCCGTCATGGATCGCCCATGATCGTAAGCGGATGCTGGCAGCAGCTTCGGGCGACCGGAACGGATTCGAGCCGTCCAGCATTTGTTTCAATTCGCATCCCTCCTGGAACCCGGCATGGATCGCCTCCATGCGACGTCTCCCCATCTGGTAGCTGAATCCATAACGCTCGAAGATGACCGCGTTGTGATAATACAATGGCTCCACATAATACATGTCATGTCCCAGGCTGACGATAAAATCATCGAATGCCAGCATGGCGGAACGCAGGATGTGGAGCCCCCGGCGCACCTGCCCGGGCGAAAGTCCAGCCTGCAAGGCGGCGGTCTCTGCTTCGATGTTTCGTTTGCGGATCCCGAAGCGGGTTGGACTACCATCCGGCATCTTATCCACATCGAAGCGGGGTGCGTTTGGATCGTTCAGTATATAGAGTAGAACGTGGATCTGTCCGTTGAGCGTATCCGCAAGATGTGCGTACAGGGTTGGGTCGGGGAAGTCGGGTTGATGATAGAGCATCATTTCGACATCGCTGGAGCCTTCTGCAAAGCGGAACTTCAATAGATCTTTGTCGTTTGTCAGATCGGGGAGATTGAACAGTTGGAACAATTCTTGCGGGATGTAGCGGGCATAGATCGCCCGTTTTTCGTTTTCAGGAAGTTTGTTGATCCCACCAATGGTTGATGGTGTCATGTCTCCTACCTTATTCTCATCTCTCGTTCTGCGTTGCGCGCCTCATCACGTTTGGCGATGGTCGCGCGTTTATCGTATGCCTTCTTGCCTTTCGCAAGGGCGATCTCGATCTTGGCGCGCCCATCCTTCAGGTAGACGCGGGTGGGCACAATGGTCATGCCTTTGATTCGGACATTGTTCCAGAGTTCGCGGATCTGCTTCTTGTGCAGGAGCAGGCGGCGCTTTCGTCTGGGATCGTGGTTGAAGCGATTGGCTTGTTCGTAGGGCGCGATGTGCGCTTCCACGAGCCAGGCTTGTTCTCCGTTTTCGATATCCACGTAGGCTTCCTGAATGCTGACTTGCCCGGCGCGGATGGATTTGATCTCACTGCCCTGCAATGCAAGACCTGCTTCGAATTTCTCAAGCAGGAAGTATTCAAAACCGGCTTTCCGATTGGTCGCCACAACTTTGATGTTCTCGGTCACGGTTCGATATTACCACAATCGTTTGTCGCTGGTCATGCTTGATTTTGGGAAGGAAACCGATGTAAAAAAAACTCGGAACTGATCAAAAGATGGTTTCATTGTGGGGGGGCATGTCAACACCTAAAGGTCGTCCTTGTCGATTGTTCGTTTGAATACAAAAGCTCCAAGGCAGGCGAGTTGTAATCCAAAACGTTTCGGGTTATAATAATCACGTCTCCGAAACGTTTTGGAACCAATAAATCAAATACCAAGGATGGATTTTATGGGCGTGTCAATCAAGGACATTGCGAAACGCGTGGGGTTTTCAGTAACCACGGTCTCGCGTGCTTTGAATGATTACGATGACGTAAATGCGGAAACCAAGGATTTGATCCGAAGGACCGCTGCTGAAATGGGATATGTTCCCAATTCACTGGCGCAAAGGTTTCAGAAAAAGAAAACAGACACGATTGGTTTGATCCTACCGACATTTGGTCCCAGATTTTCGGACCCGTTCTTCAGCGAATTTTTGGCGGGGATAGGCAACAAGGCGGCAGCTCAGGGATTTGATCTTTTGGTTTCAACACGCTCTCCCGGTGAAGAGGAATTAATCGCATATCGCCAGATGGTACAGGGACGACGCATCGACGGCCTGGTGATTGTCCGCACCCGTAAACACGATGAGCGGATCGAATATCTCCGCTCGGTCGAATTCCCCTTTGTGGCATTTGGCCGGATGGAGGGAGAAATTGATTTTCCCTTTGTTGATGAAGATGGAAAATCCGGCATGAGGTTGGTTGCCGATCATCTGATTGCGTTGGGTCACCGGCGGATTGCCTGTATAGCATCACCACCGGAGTTGATGTTTTCCCAATTCCGGCTGGACGGCTTGCAATCCCGTCTGGATGAACTCGATTTGTCGCTGGATCCGGGCTTGATCCGCGTCGGCGATCTGACACAGCGCAGTGGTTACGAACAGACTTTGGATCTGCTCGACTTTGCGAATCCGCCGTCTGCAATCGTTGCCTTCAATGATCTGATGGCTCTGGGAGCCATGAGCGCTGCGCAGAATCGAGGCTTGACCGTTGGAACGGATGTATCCATCACCGGCTTTGACAATATTCCGATTGCTGCCCATTCACATCCGCCGCTTACCACAGTTGACCAGCCCATTTACCAGATCGGAAGCATGGTTTGCGAAATGCTTGCGCAAAAGATAAAAGGAGAAACCCTTGAACGATCGCAGGCGCTTCTCCAGCCGGAACTTATTATCCGTGAATCGAGTGGAAAAGCGAGTGCTCGATGATCCCGGGAAAGGAGGTTGTTCGGTCAGTCCTTAAATTTCGCCGTTTTCAGAATCTCAACTTAATCAAATGACCCAGGAGGAAGAATGAAAAGCAAGTTTAATCTCTTACTGGCTGTGCTCTTGATCGCCAGTTTTGCTCTGGCGGCCTGCCAGCCACAGATCGTTGAAAAGACCGTTGTGGTCACTCAGGAGGTGGAAGTGCCAGTTCAGGTGGAAGTCACTGCACAGCCCACTGAGAAGACCGTCATCGAATTCTGGACCACTGACAACGAAGAAGCCCGCGTCAATATGTATGATGAAATTGCACAGCGTTACATGGCTGAGAATCCCGATGTGGAGATCCGCATTGTTCCCATTGATGAAGCCACCATCAGTCAGCGAATCGCGACCGCCCAGGCGGCCAACCGATTGCCCGACATCGTCCGCATGGGCGTGGAGCGTGTGGCCGCCTTTGCCGCAGACGGGATCCTTGACGAGGATGCCGCCGTCGCTGCCATCGAAAGCATCGGCAAGGATGATTTCCGGGCCAGTCCGCTTGAAATGGTCACCGACCCGTCCACCGGCAAGTATGCTGCCATTCCGTTTGACGGTTGGCTCCAGGCGATCTGGTATCGTCAGGATATCTTTACCGAATCCGGATTGAATGCGCCTGTTACCTGGGATGACATCAACGCCGCCTGCGATGCGCTTCCCGGCACCGGCAACTTGCTCTATGGATTGGTCCTGCCCGATGATCCGGGCCAGAACTACCCCCATCAGGTGTTCGAACAGGTGGCGATTTCCAACAATGCCTGGCCTTTCGACGAGAATGGCAACGTCACCATGAACACCCCTGAAATGGTCGAGGCTCTTAAGTTCTATACCGACCTGATCCGTTGCGCTCCCCCCGGACCTCAATACTGGCGCGGCGCCCGCGAAATGTACCAACTCGATCAGTCCGGCATGATGTTCTATAGCACCTATATCATGGATGATCTTGTTGAGGGTTCCGGCCTGGAGGGTGGAGGCAATGTTCAGATCGCCGTGGAAAACCTCGCTGAAAAGACTGGTTTCGCGCCTTCGATGGAAGGTCCCAACGGCGCCGCCACCTACGGACAACTGGTGACGTTGAGCATCATGAAGGAAGCTGATCCGGTGGCTCAGGATGTGGTCAAATTCTTCATGACCGGCCAGAACTATCAGGATGTGCTCGCGCTGGCTCCCTTTGGCAAGGTGCCCGTGTTGATAAGCGCGGTGGATGGCTGGAAGGGACTCAGCCCGTTCTTTGCCAACTATACTGATGATACATTGGATCAGATTGCCAATGGCTACGACAGCATGCAACGCTGGCTCTTCCGCCCCGATTATGATGCGACCGAAAAGGCTGTAGTTGGCGATATTGAGGGTCGTCTGTTGATTTCGCAAGTGATCAGCGCGATCGCATTGGAAGGAACGATGACACCTGAAACTGGCGCCCAATTCCTGCAGGACCAGGTGGAAATTTTGCTGGCTGACCGTCAATAGCAAGGTCATGCCGCCAATCGTTGCGGAGGTGCTTCAGTGCACCTCCGCAACCCTCAAAAAGGAGTTGCCATGAACCAGCGAGCTGCCACATCCCGCTGGAATACCCTGCCTGCCCGCGAAGCGCGTCTGGCGTGGTTCCTGTTATTCCCGACCGCCCTGATCGTTTTCGGGCTTATCCTGTTCCCGGCTGTGTTCAGTGTGTGGATCAGTTTTCATGATGTGGGGCTTCATAACCTGAACGATGTTTTTCACGCCCCCTCGGTGGGTTGGTCCAACTATACCCGTGTCTTCCAGGATTTTGCCTTCAAATACCAGGGACCGAACAACCTGGGCGCAGCCGTTACGAGTGTTGTGTATTCTTTTTCCGCTACGATCTTGACAGTGTTCATTGGGTTGATTGCCGCTTTATTGCTCAACCGCCCTTTCAAGGGTCGGGGACTTACCAGGGCGATTTTCCTGTTTCCCTACGTTGCGCCGATCGTCAGTGTGGCATTCGTCTGGCGCTGGATACTCGATCCCCGTCCGTCTGGCGTTCTCAATGACTTGTTGATGCGGTCGGGCGCGATCGAAATGCCGCTGGGATATCTGTCCACACGCGGACTTGCATTGTTGCTCGTCATATTTTTTGAGGCCTGGCGTTATTTTCCCTTTGCCATGTTGATGATCCTGGCGCGCCTGCAGGCCATTGATAATACCCTCTATGAAGCCGCCGATGTGGACGGTGCAAATGCCTGGCAAAAGTTCGTTGCCATTACCCTGCCGGAATTACGCTTTGTGCTGGGAGCCATCTTTCTGTTGCGCTTGATGTGGACCTTCAATAAATTTGACGATATTTTCCTCCTGACAGGAGGCGGATTTGGGACCAAAGTGTTGCCGGTTCTGACCTATGAGTTCAGCTTCCGTCTGTTCGATTTTGGGCGCGGGGCGGCGGCGGCGATGATCCTGTTGACGATCCTGATCGTATTCATGTTGATCTATGTCCGTGTTGTGATGCGGAATGTGGACGAGCAATAGGAGGCAGAGAGATGATGGAAACAAGACGCATGAACCTGATCCAGCATATGGCGCGGCGCTTCTCCCTCCGGCAGATCGTCTTTTTTCTGCTCCTGGCGTTCTTTCTGACCAGTATTCTGTTCCCGTTTTACTGGATGGTCAGTTCATCCTTCAAAACCCAGGTTGAGATTGGCGGCAGGCAGCCGGTTTACATCCCCTCGGCCTTGCGGTTGGATGCGTACCGGGAGTTGTTCGATCCTTCCCACCCGAGCTTCCAGAACTTCTCGGTCAACATTCTCAACAGCCTCAAGGTATCCATTCCGACAGCCCTGATCGCGGTGGTCCTTTCTGTGTTGGGCGCTTATGCGATTGCCCGTCTGAAGTTCAAGGGAAAGAACGTACTGTTGAATGGCGTATTGATGGTCTACCTGCTGCCCGGTGTTTTGTTGATCATCCCGTTATTTTCGATGCTCGCCAATATCGGGGACCGCCTGGGGTTCAATGTTCAGGATAACCTGGGCGTATTGATCGTCACCTACCTGGCACAGACGCTGCCGGTTGCCATGTATATGCTGACAAATTACTTCCGCACCATCCCGGATGAGATTGAACAGGCTGCCCTGATCGATGGCTGCAGCCGCCTGGGTGTGATCTGGCGCGTCACACTGCCGCTGGCGATCCCGGCGCTGGTTTCCGTTTTCATCTATACTTTTATGATTGCCTGGAATGAATTTCTTTATGCCCTGGTCTTCCTGAACAGCCGCGATCTATTCACGATGCCCATCAAGGTCAACACCATCTTCAATGACCCCAGCCCGCGCCCGCATGTGGTTATGGCGGCATCCACGATCATGACCATTCCGGTTGTCGTATTGTTCCTGGCTCTGGAAAAATATCTGGAGGAAGGGTTGACTGCAGGCGGCGTCAAAGGATGACGAAGTCCGGCAGCCACAATTCATAAAAGGAAAAGGGAAGACGTCACCAAAGAGGTGATGTCTTTTTTAATATATCTAGAACATTGTGCAGGCTGAATTTGGCGGCGACTTTATAATGGTCGCATGAACTCTCTAAAGGAACACTTTCTCCTCGATCCCTCGATCGTTTTCCTCAACCATGGTTCCTTCGGTGCAACACCGAAACCGGTCTTCGAAGAATATCAACGCTGGCAGCGTGAACTGGAGAGGCAGCCTGTCGAATTCCTAGGCCGCCGCATCACGGGCTTGCTGGCTGAATCGCGTGCCGCGCTTGGCGATTATCTTGGCCTACCTGCCGATGACCTTGTTTACACCCAGAACGTGACCATCTCGGTCAATATTGTTGCGCATTCGCTTGATTTGGGTCCGGGCGATGAAGTGCTGGCGACTGATCATGAGTATGGCGCGATGGACCGTACATGGCGGTTTCTTTCAAAGGAAAGGGGATTCCGATACATCAATCGCCATATCGAAATGCCGATCACGACAAGAGAAAAATTCATCGAGGATTTTTGGCGCGGCGTCACGAAAAACACGCGCGTGATCTTCATGAGTCACATCACATCGCCGACCGCGATCATATTCCCGGTGGAGGAGATCGTTCAGCGTGCCCGCGAGTCGGGCATTCTCACGGTCATCGACGGCGCGCATGTGCCCGGTCAATTGCCTCTGCACCTTGATTCTCTCGGCGCGGATTTTTACTGCGCCAATCTGCACAAGTGGCTTTGCGCTCCCAAAGGCGCGGGCTTTCTTTATGCCCGCCCTGACGTGCAGCCTTTGCTCGAGCCGCTGGTCATCTCGTGGGGATATGAATCTGAATTTCCGGGTTCTTCCACTTTTATTGACCATCACGAGTGGTGGGGCACGCGCGATATGTCGGCGTTTCTTTCCGTTCCGAAAGCCATCGAATTTCAACAGGAAAACAACTGGGATGAAGTGCGCGAATCCTGCCATCGACTCGTTTCCCAGGCTCAAGACCGGATCTGTGAATTAACGGGCATTGCAGCGCTTCACCCTCAAGCCGGAGGCTGGTTCCGTCAAATGGCTGCCGCGCCCCTCCCGGCGGGTACCGACATCCTCCTCCTCAAACAGCGGTTATATGACGAATACAGGGTGGAAATCCCGGTTCTCGAATGGAACGGGAACAAACTGGTCCGAATTTCCGTTCAGGGATATAACACGGAGCGAGATGTTGACATCCTGGTCCGTGCCTTGTCGTCATTGCTTTAGGAGTGAAACGATGAAAGCGCGATCCTTGATATTCTTTCTGCCCGTGTTGTTGATGCTGGCTTGTGCTTCACCCGCTGCCTCAACCCGGGAGGTGATGCCAACCTCTTCCATAACGGAGACAGGTATCGGTGAGGTGGAAGCGCAGTCCCATCCGCTCTCCACCCGGACCGGAATCCCGGATATTGACGTGGTCCTTGATGCAGTCGAATCCGGGGATCCGAATGCGTTGCACGAATTATTCCGCTATACGCGAACATCCTGCACCAACGCGGAAGGCTTGGGCGGACCGCCGAAGTGCCGGGACGGTGAGGCTGCTGGGACCATGGTGGAGGTGCTTCCCTTCCTGGGTCCTGAAGGAAGTTTTTTGCGGGTGGATGAAGTCGGGGACTTTCCGGGTCTGAATGTCACCGGTCTGTATGCGGTCTATCAGGTATCGGAAAAAGCATATTCGGATGAAGATTATCCGGCGGGTGAATATGCCGCGATATTCGTTAGTGATTCGAATCTGTCCACCGTGATATTGCAAATAACCGAAGGAGGGATCGTCCGGATCGATTATGTATTTGATCCGGAAACCCTGAAGACGATCGTTGAACGCGATGCCTCCGGGTTGATCCTGCCGCCGGGTGCATGATATACCGGCAAGGGATTTGCCCAACTGTCGTAGTCTGTTCGTAGGTGTTTCGTAGTTTGGATGACAATATGACCTGTGATAAAAATTGACCACCGATTTTTGATCCGGTTGTTTGCGATGATGCAGCCTGGCGTGAAGATCGTTGACAGACCGTGGAGATTGAGTAACATATTCTTGAGGTGAAAAATGAACATTACCCGACAAGCCCTGATCGTCTTGTTGCTGGGAGGAATCCTGATGTCGTCCTGTGGAGGGCAGAATGCTGAGGCTCCCACACAGGATCTTAATGAGGTCCTGACCGCGGCTGTGGGGACCGTGGTCGAATCGGTCATGCAAACCCAAACGGCATTGGCGCCTGTGGCAACCCCAACACCGCTGGATTCGCCCACGCCGCCTCCAACGAACTCTCCCATTGCACTTCCGACCGGGACAAACCAGCCAACCGCGACAGCGATCTATTTCAACGTGGCAACGTGGACTCCCTCCATTACGCCCACCGGCACGATTTACACTCCAACGACCAATCCATCCACGCTGGCAAATGGATGTAATAATTTATTATTGCTCAGAGATGAAACCATCCCGGCAGGGACTGAAATGAAGCCGGGGGAAAAATTCACCAAGACTTGGAAGGTCGCGAATAACGGCACCTGTGATTGGCTCCTTCAGTATCGTATCGTGTTCGTCGGGGGCGAGGCGATGGGTGGAGAAGACCCGGGTGGCAGATTGGGAAAGGTGATCGAGCCGGGAAAATGGACACAAATATCGATCGTTCTCACCGCTCCCTCCAAGGGGGGGAGTTATACCGGATATTGGAGGCTGGCAACCGGGAGCGGTGACGCGTTCGGTTCGACGCTGGGCACATCCATTGTTGTAAAAGAACCTCCTTCATATCCATGAACAGAACGAAGGACGCGATAATGAGGACAACGCAACCACGAAACGGGGTTGCGTTGTTGTTTTTGGTCATTTGTATCTGCCCGGTTTATATGTTGCTCTCACTCCCCTGAAACAGTGTAATTTGCATCCCATCCGGATCTTGCAGCCGCACATTGTGATCGCCCCAGGGCGTAGTGACCGGTGAGTGCACCAGGGTCGCCCCGTGGGCAAGCAGACGGTCCATGGCAGCTTTCAAGTCTGGGACCTGCAATGCGAACCGGATCTGTCCGCTGACGCGCTTTCCAGTTTCGATTTGATCGATCGTCTCCGCCTGTGCTTCGTCGAAGAGTTCGAGGGTGGCGTTGCCCATGTCAAGGATGAGGGCTTTGCCCTGTCCGTTGTTCCAAATTGCGGCTGGTTCGATGCCGAGTCCTTCACAATAGAATTTAACGGATCGTTCGTAATCGACGGTTGTTAGTGCGACGCGTAGTTCAAAAACGGGGCGGTCTGGATTTCCTTTGGGCATGGCAGATGGTCATCCTTTCGGGCTGGGGCTGGGTTTCACCGGGGCGGTTATGGGATGCTATAATTTCCATGGAACTGTCAATGAAAATTATAGCATCAAGAATTATAGCCCTATGAACATCACTCTTGCACTCGGCGGCGGCGGCGCGAAGGGGAATTCCCACCTTGGTGTCATCCGCCGCCTCCAAAAGGAAGGAATCAAGATCGAGGCCGTTGCCGGGACCAGTTTCGGTGGTATTGTCGCGGTCTTCTATGCGTTGGGATATGCTCCCGATGAGATCGAAGAAATGTTTGCCACGCTCGATCAGAGGCGCCTTTACGGCCATGACATGGATGATGGTCCCTCATTTCTCGGTCTTGCCGGCGCAACGAAATGGCTGAAGGAAGTCATCGGTGATCGCACGTTCGGTGATTTGAGGCTACCCTGTATACTCACCGCGGCAGACCTGCAAAGCGGACAGGAGGTCCTGCTCTCCGAAGGTCCGCTGGTGGATGCCGTCCTCGCGACCATCGCCATTCCCGGGGTCTTCCCCGCAAAATGGATCGGCAATCTGGAACTTGTGGACGGCGGAACTCTCGATCCGGTCCCTGTGGCGCCGGCGCGTTCCCTCATGCCCAAACTGCCGGTCATTGCGGTGGTTCTCACCAGACCGATGGGTCTCCCTGCGCAGACATGGAACATCCCATTGCCCGAGTACGTCCCGCACTTGCTGGTCGAACGTCTGAGCAAATTGCGCTATACCCAGGCGCTGGATGTTTACCTGCGCGCCCTTGATGTGGTGACGCGCGCGATCACCGAATATCGCCTGCAGGTGGACAAACCCGAGATCATCCTTCGCCCGCGCGTGACGGAAATTGATATACTGGAACGCGTGGATGTCCGCGTCGTCGCGCGCAGAGGCGATGAAGTGGTCGAGGAAAACTTATCCGAAATAAAGGAGTTGTTCGCGTGGCAGAATCGTCTGCGCCGCGCGATCGGAGTTTAGATATGCGAGACTTGCGTGAATATGCAAAACAAACAAATGTGCGCCTGGCTTTGGGCGCGTTCTTCCTGTTGTTTATCGTTGGGGTGGGGCTGATCTGGATCTTTTATGGGGGCGGCGCGGCGGGGTTGGGGTTGACCTGTCTGCTGGCGGCGCTCTTCCCGGTCATTCTCATTCTCTCCATCTTTGTTGCCATCGAATGGATCCTCAAACGTGCCAGACCTAAGTAACACCTCTCTGATCACATTCGACGACTGGACTCTGCGGATCCGCGCCTCAAAGCATCAATCGCCCCGCCTTTTGCTCCTCCTGCACGGGTTGACCGGTGATGAAAACTCCATGTGGGTTTTTGCGCGGGACCTGCCTTCGGATTACTGGATGGTCGCCCCGCGCGCGCTTCATCCTGCGGAGCCTGGTGGATATTCCTGGCGGCCGGTTCAAACCGGGACCTTTGGCAGGCCCAGCTTCGAGGAACTTTTACCCGCGGCTGAAGGGTTGATCCGCCTCATTGACGAGTATTCAGCCTCGGCTGGGTTCGATGCGTCTGCCTTCGATGTGATGGGATTCAGTCAGGGCGCGGCGATGTCCAATATGCTGGCATTGTTATATCCGCAGCGCGTCCGCAAACTGGGTATCCTCGCCGGCTTTGTGCCGAGCGGATTGGATGACCTGATCCTGAAGCGCCCGCTGACCGGCAAAACGGTCTTTGTCACACACGGCACGCGGGATGACATGGTGCCGATCGATCGGGCGCGCGCTTCGGTGGCGTTGCTCGAACAGGCGGGCGCACGGATCAACTATTGTGAGGATGAGGTGGGTCATAAAGTGAGCATAACCTGCCTGCGCGCTTTACGGTCATATCTGGAAGATTAAGATTCTCTTAACACCAGTTGACGAAGGTATGAATCGAGATTATCCTCGTGTCCATTGAATGAATGGTTCCGGCGGTTCCGACCGCCGCGAACTTTGTTGAGGAAATGAATGCATAAAAAGTTTTCAAGACGAGATTTCTTAAAAGTTTCCGGGATTGGCCTGGCTGGACTCAGTACACTGGCTCTCAACCGCTTTAAGGCATTTGACTTCGAAACATTGTCCAGTCCCAGGCGATTGCCCCAGTTCCCTGCCAGCGAGATCATCGGACGCGTGGTCGATCCCGGCGTGGATCTGCGCAGTCAGCCGACGAACGATCCCAATTTGAATACGTCGATTGCCAAGCTCGCGGCGGATACCCTTGTGGAATGGAATCGTCAGGTGGTTGGCAATGTGATCGGCGGTTTGTCCAACCAGCATTATGTCGAGACTCCGCAGGGATATATCTACGGTTCCGTTCTTCAGCCCACGCGCAATCGCCCCAATACCCCGATCACGGAGATCCCGGCGGGCGTGCCCGGTTTCTGGGCGGAAGTGACCGTCCCGTATGTCGATCTGGCGCACGAGGGAGCGGTCGCTTCGCCCTGGTTGCAGGACCACATTGCCTACAACTTCCCGCCGCGTTTGTATTACGGTCAGGTGGTGTGGATCGATCAAATCCGCACGAGCAATGGCTTTGTCGAATATCGCTGGAATGAAGATGCCGGCCATGGTTACGGTTATGGCGCGTATGGGGAGTTCTTCTGGGCCGATGGCTCAGGCTTGAAGGTGCTTACCGATGCGGATGTCGCGCCGATCAGCCCTGATGTCGATCCGAACGATAAACGCATCGAAGCCGACCTTGATTATCAGACCCTGTCCTGTTATGAAGGAACTACGGAGGTATATTTCTGCCGTATTTCCAGTGGACTCAAATATGATCCTGCCACGGGACAAACGAGCGATAAACTTGCCACGCCGGTTGGGAATCTGTTCACCCACTGGAAGATCATTTCGTTGAACATGACAGCCGGAACATTTCAATCCGGCTATTCCACACCCGCGGTGCCCTGGTCAACAATGATCAGCGGTGATGGCATCGCCATCCATGGCGCCTTCTGGCATAATGCCTTTGGCGAGAAGCGCTCGCACGGCTGTATCAACGTCACGCCTGAGGATGCAAAATGGATCTTCAGGTGGACCACACCGTATGTTTCGCTCGCAGAGAACGAGAAGCGCATGTCACTGCCCGACCATGGCACGATCGTCGTTTCCAAGGAAATTGCGCTATAACATGAAATCAACCTGGAGGCGAGAACCGTCCTCGGGTTTTGTCTTTTGAAGGAGATCAATGGATATCGCTCAAGTTACAATCGGTCTTTCATTCCTGGCGGGGCTGGCTTCCTTCCTTTCGCCGTGCGTGTTTTCCCTCGTCCCTGCTTATATCGGTTATTTAGGCGGACGCGCTGCGGGCGGCGAAGCGACGGAAAACAACCGCTTCATCACGTTCACACACGGTCTGGCATTCGTGCTTGGGTTTAGTATCGTATTCATCACATTGGGTGTGGCGACATCCGCGTTCGGACGCCTGCTTTTCGATCTGCGTGAGATTTTTGCAAAGGTCGGCGGCATCGTCGTCATCATATTTGGCTTGCACATGACAGGCATCTTCCGCATCAAATTCCTTGAGTATGATACGCGCGTCCAGCAGTTACCCGATCGCAAGCTGGGATACCTCTCCTCAGCGTTGATGGGTGTGTTCTTCTCTGCGGGTTGGGCGCCCTGTGTCGGACCGGTCCTCGGCGCGATATTGACCCTTGCCTTGAACGGCGGCTCGGTCTCGACAGGAGTATCCCTTTTATCCGCATATTCGGCTGGGTTGGCGATTCCGTTCCTGATCGCCGCGCTGGGTGTTGGCTGGGTTTCAGCCACCTTGCGGAAATATGGCAAACTGATGCATTACGTCGAGATCGTCATGGGTGTGATCCTTGTGATCGTCGGCTTCATGCTCTTTTCCGGTATCTTCGCGCGTATTGCACAGGCAGGTCAATTCTTCTGGATCGATTTCGGGATTTAATGGTTACGGTCACGCTTTACACACGGAAGGATTGTCACCTTTGCGAACAAGCCAAAGCCGACCTTGAATCGCTGAAGGAGAAATATCCGCATCGCCTCGTGGAAGTGGATATTGATTCCGATCCCGTTTTGCAGAAGGCATATTTCGACAAGATCCCCGTGATCGAGGTGGGTCCTTATAGGCTTTCTGCTCCATTCGACAGGCAAAAATTGATGATGACCATCGGCGCGGCGAGCGACCGGCGCGGCCAGTTGGACCGGCTTGGACGCGAGGACCATCACGAACGCGTTGCGCGCGGCGGACAGATCTCAAGTAGTGACCGGGTCATGTTTTGGATCTCGCGCCATTATCTGGCGATCCTCAATATGGTCATGTTGTTTTATTTCGGGCTGCCGATCCTTGCCCCGGTCCTGATGAAAGCCGGCGCGACCACCCCTGCCAACGTAATCTACACCATCTACAAACCGCTCTGCCACCAGTTCGCCTTCCGCTCGTTCTTTTTGTTCGGCGAGCAGGCATATTATCCGCTTGCGGAAGCGCACATGGACGATGTGATCTCATTCAATGAGGCGACTGCCCTGACTGACCTGCACAACCCCGCAGGCTATTCGCGGCTCGAAGCCCGGCAGTTCACCGGCAACGAAACGATGGGCTACAAGATGGCGCTCTGCGAACGGGACATGGCGATCTATGTATCCATCTTTTTGTTCGGCATCCTTTTCGCGGTGACAGGGCGTCGGATGAAATCGCTGCATTGGATGTTATGGATCTTGATCGGCCTGGTCCCGGTGGGATTGGACGGCTTCTCACAATTGTTCAGCCAGATGGAATGGTCCTGGCTTTTGCAATACCTGCCCTACCGCGAAAGCACACCGTTCCTGCGCGTGCTGACCGGAGCCTTGTTCGGGTTTGCCACCGCCTGGTTTGCCTATCCGTCCATCGAGGAATCCATGGCTGAGACCAGGCAGTTCTTCATCAAGAAATTCGCTTCGATAAAACAAAACGCCTGATGCATCATGCCCTTTACCCAGCACAACGGACTCCGCTATTTTCAATTTAATGCACTGCAAGCCCGCCACGCCATTTTCACGCGCCACGGCGGGATCAGCCCCGAACCCTGGAACTCTCTCAATGTCGGCGGGACGGTGGGGGATGAGATCGAACGCGTCCGCCAGAATCGCCTGCTTTCGTTTGAAGCGCTTGAATGCAAACCAGATTCCATCTTCGATGTCTGGCAGGTGCACAGCGCGGATGCCGTCTGCGCACGGGCTCCCCGGCGCTTCGATGAGCCGTATCGAAAGGCCGATATTATTTTGACCGATCGTCCTGAGGTCACGCTCTTCATGCGCTTTGCGGATTGTGTCCCTTTGCTGTTTCATGATCCGCGCAAAGGTATCATCGGGGTGGCGCATGCCGGCTGGATGGGGACTGTGAAAGATGTGGCAACCCGGACAGTAAATGTTCTGCAAGCCGAATACGGCTCGGATCCGGCCGATGTAATCGCCTGCATCGGTCCGTCCATTGGTCCCGATCATTATGAGGTCGGGGAGGATGTCATTCGCCAGGTTCGACAGACTTTTGGAAAAGACTCGGATATGCTGCTTGAGCCGCATGATGGGAGGATCCATTTCAATTTGTGGAAGGCGAACCAGCGTCAACTGGAACGCGCCGGTATTGGTCGGATCGAACTTGCCGGGATCTGCACTGCCTGCCATACGGACGATTGGTATTCCCACCGCGCCGAGAAAGGGCGCACGGGCCGCTTTGGGGCGTTGATAGCTTTGCAATAGCTCCCACGGTTATAATATCCTCATGTCTGGTCTTGTAGACTCCATCCGGGAAAATTATCAGCGCGCCCTGGATCAGATCGCCGGCGCTGCCCATCGAAGCAACCGCGACCCGGAAGATGTGCGCCTTGTGGTCGTGACCAAGTCCCAACCGCTGGAGGTTGTTCGGTCGGCGATCGAAGCGGGTGTAAAAATTCTCGGAGAGAATTATCCTGAAGAGGGTGTCACGAAGATTCAATCAATGCCCGCGCAAAGTGGGGTAGAATGGCACATGATCGGTCATGTGCAGAGTCGTAAAGCCCGTCTCGTGGCGGATCATTTTGAACTTTTACACTCCCTCGATGGCTTGAAGCTCGCCCGGCGACTCGACCGTTTTGCTGCGGAAAGGGGTCGTGTGCTGTCTGTCCTGCTTGAGTTTAATGTGGGCGGTGAGGAAAGCAAATCCGGGTGGGAGGCTTCGGATGTGTCCGCGTGGGATGCGTTCCTGCCGGATGTCTCTGCCGTTTTGGATTTACCCAACCTGCATGTCCAGGGATTGATGACCATGCCTCCGCTGGGAACAGTCCCGGAAGATTCGCGCCGCTTCTTTCGAAGCTTGAGGCTGTTGCGTGACCATCTGGCTTCGCTTTACCCGAAAGCGGATTGGCGCGACCTCTCGATGGGCACGAGCGCGGACTACACTGTCGCTGTGGAGGAGGGCGCGACCCTCGTCAGAGTGGGAACGGCTATCGTGGGAGAACGCAAATACAACCCGGAGAAAGAAGCGTAGATGTCCATCCTGATCCAGATCATCAGTTCGTTGTCGCAGATATTGATTCTGCTCGTCATTGTTTCCGTGATCCTGTCCTATTTCATGGATCCGTATCATCCCATCCGGCGCGGTGTTGATAACATTGTAGAACCGATGCTGGCTCCCATCCGCCGGGTGGTCCCGTTGGTGGGTATGTTCGATTTCAGCCCGATCGTGTTGATCATACTGATCCAGCTTGCATCCAATTTACTTATCCGCTTCCTGATCGCATTATCCTGAGGTGAAACCATGTCTGATCGAAAATTCAAATTGCACAACGGTCAAAAAGGTTCGGCACTTGCCGTGCGCGTGACGCCGCGCGCCAGCCGGAATGAGATCGCAGAAATCCTCGATGATGGGACGATCAGGGTGAGGCTTGCCGCGCCGCCTGCGGATAACGAAGCGAACATCGCCCTGCTCGAGTATCTCTCCGAGATTCTGGGCGTGCCCAAATCCAAACTGGAGATCGTGGCAGGAGCGACCGGCCGCGATAAGTTGATCTCGATCATGGACATGGATGTGGAGACAGCCCACCAGCGCATCGTCGCCCATCTTGCTTGAGATATGCCAGAATTTCAGAAAGATCCCCGGCCCATATGTCGGGGATCTTTTTGCCTCTTGTGAGAGATGGGCAGTTGTGTAATAATCCCGCCAATTTATCACCGGAGAGGAAACCTATGACTCATATTGTTGACCAGGTCTCATTGGGGGCGATCGTTCAGGTGCGCGACCGCCTGCTTGCACAACAGGCACAGGGACGCAAGGTATTGCGGCTCGAATCGGGCGATCCCTCGTTCGATATTCCGGTCTATGCGCGGGAAGCAATGGAGAAAGCCCTGCGCGATGGTTTGACCCATTACACCGCTTCCACCGGCATCCCGGTTTTGCGCAAGGCGATCTACCAAAAGGTGACAGCGGAAAACAGCTTGAGCGTTCCCAACGATGACCATGTTGTTGTCACGAACGGCGCCATGCACGGATTGTATATCCTGTTCCGCGCCCTGTTGGATTCCGGCGATGAGGTGATCCTGCCCGACCCGATGTGGACGGAGATCGCGGAGAACATCCGGCTCGGCGGCGGGAGGCCGGTTCCGGTTGTGCTGCGTGAAGAGCGCGGCTACCAATATGACCCGGTGGACATCGAGGCGGCGATCACCCCGCGTACAAAGGCGATCTTTGTCAATACACCGCAGAATCCCATTGGGGCGGTTGCCGCGCGTGAAACCCTGGAAGCCATCGCGCAGATTGCCGAGAGGCACAACCTGTTGCTCATCAGCGATGAGGCATATGAGCACGTCATTTATGATGGCGTGAAACACCTCAGCCTCGGTTCGCTGCCGGGCGCGCAGGACCGCACGATCAGCGTCTATTCCATGTCGAAGACCTATGCGATGAGTGGACTCCGCCTCGGGTATCTCGTGATCAATGACCCGGCCCTGCTCGAACGGATCAAGAAGCTCGTCCGCTGTACGATCAACGGCGTGAACTCCGTGACGCAATACGGCGCAGCCGCGGCATTGAACGGTCCGCAGGATGCGACGCGGGCGATGGCGAAGGAATATCAAAAGCGACGCGACATTTTATTTTCCGCGTTGGAAAATGCGCCATACGTGAAGCCATTCAAACCCGGCGGCGCGTTCTACATTTGGGCACGCATCCTTCCGGACTGGCCCGGTTATGATGGTAAAGTCGATGACTGGTCCATGACGAATTATTTGATCGACGCGGCCGGGATCGGTTCCTCACCCGGTTCTGCCTTCGGACCGGCGGGCGAAGGCTGCATCCGTTTTGCCTTCTCCTGTTCGACGGACCAGGTGGAGGAAGCCGCGAGCTTGCTGCCGGATGTGTTGGCAGGAGCAGGGAAGTAGAAAAATAAAAGAGGCGGTCGCTTGAAAAGCGACCGCCTCTTTTATCAACTGTTCGGACTGTAGATCGTGCGGTAGGTGCTGAATATCTCGTAGATGTATCGGATGTAATCGCGTGTTTCCTGAAAGCGGATGATCTCGAGGAAAAGGTCAGGGTCATCGCCTGCAAGTTCCTTCCAGACCAGCGCGTTACCGGGACCGGCGTTATAAGCAGCCAGTCCGCCGTACATGCTGCCTCCAAGCAGGTCGCGGTTTTTATCCAGATAATACGCGCCGAACCGGACGCTTACGATCGGGCGGTACAGATCCGTCTCGTCATATCCCGGAGGCCAGTTGAGTTCGTTGGCGATCTGCTCACCGGTGCTCGGGATGATCTGCATCAATCCGCGCGCGCCGGCGGTAGAACGCACAAACCCTTCGAAGAGACTTTCCTGCCGGATCACGCTGAACATGAACAGAGGATCGTGCCCATAGCGTTCCTCCTCCGCAAGGATCAAGTCGTGGTAATACAGACCATAACGGATGTGACTGAAATATGCCGGGGCGGTCAGAGACTCGGGTTGCGTGTCCAGGCCAGCCAATGTCAACACCTCGCGGGCGGCAAAGATCGCGGAACGATATAACCCGATCCCGTACAAATGATTCGCAAGCCGGAAACTATCCGCCGGATTCGCGGCAACAGATTCGCGCAACGACTCAAACTCCAGACGCGCTTCATCGTACATGCCCAGTTCCCATAGTTCGGTGCCGCGGACAAACCGCGGGTCCTGGGCAAGCGAACCGGGGCCGGTCAGGTCGGTGTCTGCGGGCAGGTTGAAGGTGACCCGAACCCACGCCTCTGCATCCTTTCGTTCCTTCTCAAGATCGGGATCAAGGTTGGTTGTGGGAGGTGATTCGAAGGGCTGTCTTCCCAAAAGAATATCGCGGGCGCGCACGCTGTAATAGCCGGTCGGGTCTGTGGTCTGCGCCTGCAGCCATGATTCTTCGGCGGAGGTCCGGTCTCCAAGTTGTGATTGGGTTTTGCCGATCCAAAGATAGGCGCGGGCGCGATCCTCGGCTTTTGTGGCGAGCAACAGGTCGCGCTGGAAGACCGTCAATGCGCCCGCATAATCTTGCAGGCGATAACGGGAAATGCCTGCAAGGAAGAGCGCGGATACGACCTGTTCGTTGGTCGGGTATTCGTTGGCGACGCGCTCCCAAATTTGCGCGGCTTCTTCGAGCTGCCCATTCCTTTCTGTGACGCGCGCCGCGTTCATCAGAAATTCAGGCGCCCGGGTCGCAGCGGGGACGGTTGCCACGTATTCGAGAAAAGTCTTGATCCCGGCTTCGTAGTTTCCCTGCACTGCCCATTCCAGAAAGCCCTTGGTTTCCCATGCATCCGTCCAGCGCGGGTGTTCGGGATACGCTTTGATGAAGGCATCCAGTCCATCAATGGCTTCCTGCGTGCGCTGCATCTCGCGCAGGGTCAGGGCGCGGTAGTAGGCTGCCGTCCCATCGTTGACAGGGTTCTCTTTGATGAAGCGGTCGAAAGCCACGAGCGCCACATCATATTGCGCGGCAAAGTAATCCACCAGCCCGCGGTCCAGGTCGCTGACGGGGACGTTCGCGTCCACGAGTTCGACCAGCGCAAGATACGAATTGTATGAAAGCGGATAGTTTTCAACGGTGTGCAGGAATCGCGCGTTCGCCTCATCCCTTTGCCCGAGCTGGATGTGAGCCTTGCCTGCAAGGTAATCCATCTGGGCTTTGACATAGTCGTTCGTTGTTGTGTTGAAGATCTGGTCGTAGAGGGCCAGGGCTCCGGCGTAGTCGCCGAAGGAGTCTCGGGTTTGAGCAATTTTGATTTGCAGAGTCAGGCCATCGTCCAGGCGGGAAGCGTTTAGCGCGGCTTCGTAGGCGTTCAGGGCGTTGGTGTAATCCTGCGCTTCGAAGAGGGCGTCTCCGCGGTATTCCTGGATATATCCATCGAGCACGCCGGGGATGTTATCCATATAGGTGTTGTAGGATGCCGCGGCTTGTTGGTATTGCTTCAAGGCGTCATATGCCTGCCCCATCAGAAAATGAGCGCGCGCCGCGTAGGTTGACTCGGGAAAGTCTGTGATCAGCGTTGTGAGCTTATCGATGGCGGGTTGGTAATTGCCGTCCGCAAGTTCCGTTCGTCCAAGTCCCCATAGGGCGGCGGCTTGCAGGGCGCGGTCTGTGGTGTTGTTGAAGGCGGCGAGATATTGCTCGCGGGCGGAATCGAAATCGCCAAAGAACAATGCCTGATCGCCTGTTTCGATCCGGACGACCGGTGGCGGCGTTGGCAGTGGGGTGGA
>DIDP01000050.1 GCA_002418205.1 Anaerolineales bacterium UBA5797
ATGAAGTCTCGTTGTAATATTAGAAAACCATAGATATGGTTGGATTGACGATATTTGTAATGGCATGAGAAAAGTAGGTATTAGCACCGATTCAATTGAAATTCCAGAAGATTTCGGAAGAGGTGTAAGCTCAAATAGTAACTCGGATTACAACCTTCATTTAATTACAGGCAAGCAACTTACTTTACATGAAGCCATAGCCGCTGTCAGAACAATTGATGACCTTCGCTCGTTGCTCGACAATGAAGAGAAACAATCTTTGGATTTCTTTAGATGGCATGAGTTGGCAAACAGTCTGCTCAAGCAAGTAGGAGAAATTGAAAAAATAGAAGAAATTTGCAAGTTAATGGAAAGTCGTATTGATAGGCGTTCAGAAACTTATTTGGTTAGTGTATATATAGGTGCTAGCAAGAGACTTCAAGAGTTAGGATATATTGATCATTCAAAGAAGTTTATTCGAAAGGCACTTGGCTTGTCTAACCCGTCTGGTTGGTCAGCTTACTATGATGGGGGAATAAAATACGATGCAATGCATCAGATGCTCAGTGTGTTTGGAAGCAGTGCTAGAGATGAAATTGTAAGACTTTATGCGGGAGATTTAAGCGAACGTTATCGTTACCCAGAACAATTAATAAGAGATTTGAGCGATATTGCACAAGTTTTGTTTGAAGATATTCCTTATCTGAAAATATGGCCCGATGTTGAAGCTTATTTGGATGAGCTTTTCAATGAGATATTAATAGAACCGCAGCCTGAAGTCGAATCAGTTTTAGATGATTCTACTGAGAGACAAAATGACGATTCTAGAAGTGCTCTTGCTGAGCTCTTAGTACTTTTCCTTGATTTCCCAGCTTATCCTGTATTTAGTAATTCAATTCAAGCTTGTTCTAGGTTGTTTTTAGCTGGCAGTTCAGTGGCCAAAGATGCCCTGCATCAAGCATTAGCTAAGCATGATCAATTAGTAATAAATGGGCTGGTTGCTTTAGAAGTTGTGAGTTTACACAAACCGAGCGAAATCTCTTCTTTTCAGAAAGAGCTTTCTGATTTGCAGAATTCACCCAATCTAATTATTCGAATGATTGCAACAAAAATATTGATTAATTCTTCTCATCAATCTAGCTTCCCGCCAAAATTAGAACGAAGTTTACCCGCTATCTATATGCTTGATTTGCCTGATATTGCCCAACATAAGACGGAATATTCTTTAGAGCAAGATAGTAAATCTGTATTATTAGGTGATCCTGCTTTAGTATTGCAACCATTAGATATCGAGGCTCGCCAAATAGCTCAAAAAGCTGGCGTGCCAGAGAATAATTTGCTTTATCACGCAGCCAAGAAACTAAAGGATATAGAAATTCAGAGAACATGGCTTTCTAATGATTTGGCGTTACAACCTGCAAAGCTATCTGCGTTTCTTGAAAAAATCGATCTGAGAATTTCACATAATAAACCCAAGATATTTCCGTGTAAAAATTCTATTGGTCATATAGCGGCAGAATTATATGATGCGAACAAATTATCGTTTTCTGATTTGCCATTTTTAGATTTTATGTTTAGGGATCATGACCCTGCTTTATTCCTTGTTGATGCAGAACCTCGTCCTGATTATATTGAAAGAGCAGGTGGACTATCTAGTGAGTTAGGTATCTACTTAGACTTCCCAAAGGATTGGGGTAAAACACTGGAGAATTCTCTGCCACTTTTAAAGTGGCATTCATCTGATGGACGACTAATTCTAGCTGAATGGACACACCTTAAACGACTTCAAAATGAATGGCCGAGTGAAGAACGCTTATCTTTAATAAGAGCAATCGCTCCTTACAAAATTTGGGATGATATTGATTTGAGTCAAGAACGTTTACCCTTCGCAAATACTCTTGGTTTATCTGCTAAGGACTATCTCGACATAACACAATATCCCGAAAGAGAATTGGTTATTGCGCATAATGGCTACAATTATCAAATGGGGAAGGCAAATTGGTTGGCACTTAATCCAAGGGTCGGTTTTGATTTGGGATGGAAACCGGTTGATAAAGGATTATTCTCTTGGAAAGATAAAAAAGACAACTTAGTTGTTGAGAGCATATATTGGCAAGATGGTAGTTTTGATTTTTACAATCCGTATGAGCATATTGAGGTTGGATATGGCTGGGTCGTGCTGATTACAGAAGATGGATATCAGGAAATGCGGAGGCGCTATGGTGTTATTTCTCGTGGAGGCGTAATAAAACGAAGTTCTGGTATGTTTGGGATTAATAGAAATACTATATCATCAGTATTGGGTACAGCGTAGTAATATATTTGTGCGATGGAAGGCGTGGAGAGAGGGTGAGTGGGACCCCCACCCAGCCTCCCCCAAATCCATGGATTTGGGGGAGGCGCCTGCGAAGCGGGCGGAGGGGGTAAAATCCCAACATGCCTCCAAAACGAGCAAAGCCTAAAACCTACGAGCGTGCCCGCGCACTCCGCAAAGAATCTACACCTGCGGAGAGAAAGCTTTGGTCTGTATTGCGTGGAAACAAACTCAACGGAGTAAGCTTGAGAAGACACCCCACAAGAGCGGCGGGGGCAGGACACGCCGTCGGCAACTGCATCGTTGACTTTGTTTCGATCAAAAAGAAGCTTGTTATCGAATTAGACGGAAGTCAGCATCTCGAACAGACCGAATACGACGAAGAACGAACCCGATTTTGGAAGCGCAGGGATATAAGGTGATCCGATTCTGGAATAATCAGGTGGAAAAGGAAATGGATGGGGTTGTTCGGACGATCGAGGTTGCATTGCAGGATGTGGGGTAAAACAAGCAAATGGACTGAATGTTCCTCTTACGTGTGATGAAATACACTGCAAACCCAATGCGCGGGTGGATAGAATACACAAGGCATTAAACCAATTCTGGAGGAACCTTTCATGAATCCCGTCGCTGTGATCATCATCAATTTAGCTCTGCTCTTTTACTCCATCGGCGTGTGGGGCGAACGCATTCAAGGAAGGCTCAAAGTCTGGCATACCGTTTTCTTCTGGATGGGTCTTGTCTGCGATACATGGGGCACGGGCATGATGTTCGATTACGTGGGCGGCATGTCCTTCGATATTCACGGAATTTTGGGCCTGCTTGCCATCATCCTGATGCTCATCCATTCGGTCTGGGCAACGGTTGTCCTTGTGAAGAAGGATGAGAAGATGATCGTCAACTTCCACAGGTTCAGCGTTTTCGTCTGGCTGGTCTGGCTGGTTCCCTATTTCAGCCCGATGATAATTGGTATCGCAGGGGTATAAAGGAATTCGATCCTGGAAGGATCAAGGGGAAACTGAATGACGGGTAGCAGGGGAAACCTTGGGATTTCGCGGAACAAACTAAACGTGGATGTCGTCACTCTGGCAGTGATCCGTTATTGGTACAAGGAGTGTCCACATGAACAGGAAAATGAAAGATTTAATTTTGGTTCTGATGATCGCCCTGCTTCTCGCCGCCTGCGGAGGGACGGAAACCCCGTCCGCGCCGGTGGTTGCGGTTACCGAAGAGCCGACCAGCGTCCCCGAGCCCGTGGAGGACACCCCGGCTCCTCTCCCGACGGATGTGCCGGATTCTGAACAATTCAGCCAATACATCGGGTTGACCTACTCATCCCTGCCCGAGGGGCTCGCACTTGTTTTCAGCATGCTCATCCAGAACAAAGAAGGTTATGGTTTGACGATGGTGCAGGAGGGCGGGAACAAGATGTTGTGGCTGGGCAGGATCACCGGATACGACGCGGGCGGCAGTCCGCTTTGGGAGGTGAAGGATGTTTTGGGATTGTCCGATCTGGAGACTGGGCTCACGCTGATCCCTGACGGGTGTTTTCTGAACGGCGTGCCTGACAGCGGGATCATTGTTGCCGCCCGGAACGGAGTGATCCGCTTTGCGTGGCGCATCGATACCGTTTTGGATAAGTTTGAAACCATGCCTGCGAATGGGGTCACTTGTAACTCAGACAAAGCTGTCAGCCTGTAAAACCCAGGCGCTTAAACAAACGAGCCGCGGATACATCGTCCGCGGCTCATGATTTTTGTGGGAGATATTACTCCATCTTTCCGAACCAGCCTCTGCGTTCCATCCACTTGGCGAGTTCGAGCACCGGGGAAATGGTCAGCGCGAGGGCGAGCACGATCACCCAATCGATGAGCGGAAGCGAATAGGTGCTGAACGGTCCGTGCAGGAAGGGCAGATAGATGATGAAGATCAGCAGACCGACCTCCCATAGGATCGCCCAGTTGAGCCATTTGTTGGCAAACGGATTCCTCAAGACCGAATGACGGTCCGAACGGAAGTTGTAGGCTTTGAAGAACTGGATCAACACAAGCGAGACAAAGGTCATCGTCATGGCTTCCTCCACGCTGCGACCCGAGTTCATCGCCCAGGCGAACAAGCCGAGGTTGATAAGCGTCGACCAGATGCCGCCCAGTACCATCAAAGTGACCACGGGTCGCGTGAAGATGCCCGTGCGCGGATTGCGGGGCTTGCGCTTCATCAGATCCGCTTCGGGCGGGTCCACCGAGAGCGCCAGCGCGGGCAGGCCGTCCGTTGCCAGGTTGACGTACAGGATCTGCACCGCGGTCAACGGCAGCGGCAGTCCGAGTAGCGCCGAGCCGGCCATCAATCCGATCTCCCCGATGTTCGATGAGAGCAGGTACATCAAATATTTTTTGATGTTGCCGAAGACGCCGCGTCCCTCCTCCACCGCCGCGACGATCGAGGCAAAGTTATCGTCGGTCAACGTCATCGCCGCGGCTTCCTTGGTTACGTCGGTTCCGGTGATGCCCATCGCGATGCCGATGTCCGCTTTTTTGAGGGCGGGCGCGTCGTTCACGCCGTCGCCGGTCATCGCGGTGATGTGACCGTTCGCCTGCAAAGCCGTCACCACGCGCAACTTATGAGCGGGTGAAACGCGCGCATACACATCAATGGTCTCCACCTCTTTCAGCAGTTGCTCGTCGCTCATCCTGTCCAGGTCTGCGCCGGTGATGACATTCCCGTTTTGCAGCAGACCCAGTTCGCGCGCCACCGCTTTGGCTGTGCCCGGGTGGTCGCCCGTGATCATGATCGGTCGTATCCCCGCCTGCTTGCAGACGGCGATCGCGTCCTTCGACTCGGTACGGGGCGGGTCGATCATCCCTGCCAGCCCGAGGAAGACCATGTCCGTTTCAGCGGATTCAAGTTTGGCGTCCGGTTTGAACGAAATGCCGAGCACGCGCAGGGCATTATCCGCCATCCCTTTTGCTTCGGCCAGGATCGTCGTGCGCCCGTCTTCATCCAGCGGGACGATTCCCTTATCGGTCATCAGCCGGCTGCAACTTTTCAGGATGATCTCCGGCGCGCCTTTGGCATAGGCTGTGGCGCCTTCCTTTGTTTTGTGAAGCGTGGTCATGCGTTTGGATTCGGATGTGAATGGGATTTCTCCAACCCTGGGATTCGACTCCTCCAGCGTTTCCTTTTTCAGTCCCGCCTTGACCGCCGCAACGATCAACGCCCCTTCGGTTGGGTCCCCTTTAACCTGCCATTCCTCCCCGGATGGATCATCGCCGTGATTCCCGTTCTTCACCAGGTGCGTGTCCGAAGCCAGCGCGCCAGCCGTCAGGAAACGGCGCAATTCATCCGTCACCTCGACGGGCGTTCCGCCGTTGACCGAAAATTGACCCTCGGGTTTGTAGCCCGCGCCGGATACCTTGAACATCTGACCGGCAACGTAGATCTTGCGCACGGTCATTTCGTCGCGTGTCAGCGTGCCCGTTTTATCGGAACAGATCACGGAGGTGCTGCCAAGCGTCTCAACAGCGGGCAGGCGCCGGATGAGGGCGTTGCGTTTGACCATCTTCTGCACGCCGATCGCCAGTGAGATCGTCACCACCGCGGGCAGCGCTTCGGGCACCACTGCAACTGCCAGCGCGATGCCGAAGATCAGCATCTCCACGAAGGGCTGTCCGCGCACCAGACCCAGCGCCACGATCAGCATCACCACAACCAGCGCGGCGCGCGCCAGCACCGAACCGACCTTATCCAGGTTTTGCTGGAGGGGGGTCTTGCCGGTCTCCACGGTTTGCAGTAACTGGGCGATGCCGCCGAACTCGGTCTGCATGCCTGTGGCAATGACCAGCCCGCGCCCGCGCCCATAGGTGACGGCTGTTCCGGCATAGACCATGTTCTTGCGGTCGCCAATGGACAGGTCGTTGTTTTCAAGCGCGCGCGTGTGTTTCTCCACCGGGACCGATTCACCGGTCAGCGCGGATTCCTCCACCTGCATGTTGACCGCTTCGAGCAGGCGCGCATCCGCCGGGACGCGGTCGCCGGTGTGCAGAAGGATGACGTCACCGGGAACGACGTCGCGCGCCGGGACCTTGACCTCTTCTCCGTCGCGCAGGACGGTGGCGGTTGGCGCCGCCATATGTTTGAGGGCTTCGATGGCGCGTTCTGCGCGATATTCCTGAACGAAGCCGAGCAATACCGCGAACAGGACAATTACCGCAATGACGATCGACTCGATGCCGTGACCGAGGAAAAGCGAAATGACCGTTGCCCCCAGGAGGATCAGGATGAGGATGTTCTTGAACTGTTCCAGCAGGATCTGCCAGGGGGAAATGCGCTCGGCTGCTGCAAGTTCGTTGATGCCGTACTCCTCAAGCCTGCGTTTGGCTTCCCCGGCGCTCAATCCCTGTTGCTGGCTCTTGACTTGCTTCAGCGCTTCTTCAACCGATAATACGTGCCAGAAGTTATTCTTTTCCATGATGTTAATTCTTGTCTCCTTTATTATTTTGTTCAGCCTCCCGGCGCGGCATCCGGGATTTGAAGAAGAAATGATCGAACAGGCAAACCAGCCCTCCCAGGACGATTACGAGCATCACGCTGACAATCTCGACCGCGAACAGCATGATCTCTTCGAACCAGATGACGATGCCGGTCCCGCCTGCGCCTGTGGCAAGTGCGGGTCTCCATAGCCGCCGGAATGCCGGAAAACGGGAAATGGGTGAAGTGCGATTGGACATTTGGATCTCCTTTTGGAGCACTTAAAACAAAAAAACCAACAAAATCCCGTTCATGGGGTTTTGTTGGTATGGATGGGTTTGCGATCCGAATAGGGTAAGATCATCGTTGCCTCAAGAAAATGAAAAGACCAACGCCAGAATGGCGATGGTCTTGCTCTTTTCTTGAACAGCCGGGAAATCTCTTTCCGTCTTGACGACCGTTCATCCCGACAAAGCCGGGCGGCTACTCCCCATCGGAGTAATTAAAGTTTACACCTTAAGCCGGAGCAAGTCAAATTACATTACTGAAATTCGCCTTCGCAGGTTGTGAACACGTCCGTTCCCGAACCGCCGATGCAGGTATCGCTGCCATCTCCGCCCGCGATCTGATCATCCCCGCCCCCGCCAAGGATGCAATCGTTGCCCCCGGACCCATCGATGAGGTCCGCGCCGGAGCCGCCCAGGATGAGGTCGTTGCCTGATGTTCCGGTCAATGACCCTGAACCGCTGACCAGATTTGTCACGGTGATCCCGGCACAGGCGGATGGTTTCAGGTAATTGATGTTGAACGAATTGTTCCGTTCTCCGACGCGCGTGGCCGGGATGGTATTCGTGGCGGCAACTGCTGTCATCGACGTGACGATGATAAGGGTTCCCAGTCCCAGGATCGATAATCGAAATAAGATGCGCAGGTTCATAATTTGATCTTTCCCAAAAGGATCGTGTCCTGTTGTGGCATGGCATATTCGATCACGCCGGTTTTGATCACATATTCGATGCTTCCATTCTGTGGCGGCCTCGCCTTTTTCAGTCTGCCGATGTCGATAAAATACTCCGGAAATTCCTCGGGAGCCGATTCGGAGTTTGCATCTTTCTCCCTGACAGGATGAACAGGAACGGGCTGCGTGTATTCATTTTGGAGTGTGGCGGTCGCAGGCATTGGTTTGCTCTGTCCCTGAACCTCCTTGACCGGACTTGCCTTATAAATGGGAGTTGGAGTCGGCGCGGGTTCTTTGATAATGACATTCTTGTGCCCCACATTTTCGGGGCGCATCGGTTCGATGGCTGGGTTATCTTTTTCTGTCCCTCCGGTGAAATACCGATAAACTGTGCCGTTATCCTGAACGAAATAAGAATGTGCGGAATTCCGTGACATATGAAGGATCATGGTGCCGTGTTTCTCGGCGAGTCGCGTCAGATCGTCAAATGTTGCCAAGTCGATGATCGAAAATGAAGGTGAAATTCTCTGATAAGGTATATCCACGATCATGGAGCCGTATTTCAAATCGATAAGTTTCTCCTGGCTTTGGCTGGCGGTTTGATAAAACTGAACGCCTGCGAAACCCAGGCCGAATAAGGAAATTGCGAATCCTGCCACGGAGATGTATCTTATGATCCAGACCGGCAGCGCCAAACCCAGCAATGTGATTGTGTTCGGTTGCATGCCTGGATTGCTGATCGTCCCCTGTTGTAATGAATGCAACGGGTCTGATTGTATGTTGTTCCCGGCAAGATAAAATTGCACCTTGTTGTAGGTAAATACGAGGGTGGGGGAGAATGAATCTGTTACCTGATTCCCATCCGCTTCAGATGTGAGGGCAACGTCTGTGACGATCTCCAGGGTGTAGGCAGTTTGTTTCAATCCGGCTTCCTGTTCAACCAATGTGACAAGCGACTCGATCTGGCACAGATCAAGGGTGGTTGTGGTGAAAAAAGAATTTCCGCTAAACGCCGTCCCCGGATTCAATGGGATTGTGCGTTGCCATCCGGTCTGTTCGTCCATGATTCGGGCAACCATCTGGTATTTGCCTGTTGTGCCCTGAAAATTCGCTCCTGTAAGGTTGTAGGTCAACCCAATGTTAAGGAAACATGTCAATTTTGGGAAAACCGGTTCCCCGACTTGAACTGTCTCTTTATCGTATACGCCGGGCGTCCCTGTTGCCGAATAGGAGTAATACCCTTCCTGTGTATAGGTGGTATCTCCAATGGGGCGGCTCAACGGACGGGTAAAGGAATAAACGCTGAACACTACTGACGCCAGCGTGATCAGGCCGAAGATATATAACGCTCCGGCTGGCATCCCGCTGGGAAAGTCGGATGGCAATCTTTTGTTCCTTTTATGCTCGGCTGGTTTTTTTAGGATATCGGACATAAGAATTACTCCCAGTAGACCTGCTGTCAGCGACATGTTGATCGGCGTGCGCGCCCACCCGATAGCCTTTCCAAGTTTTGGAATATGCATCCAAAGTTTGCCGACGACCTCATCCCGGGTTGGATGGTACGAATCCAGCCATGTGTTGTTGTCGCCTTTCAGGATAAAACGATCCGCCTCCAGACCGATAATGCGATGAAATACGAAACTCTTCATCTCTTCATTTCGATAAACAACCACATCGCCCACCTGATAGTTTTGTACCGCGCGCGCAAGGATCAGGTCCCCCAGATGGAACCGTTTTTCCATGCTGATCCCGTCCACAATGGCATAGGTCACCGGACCACCCAATTGGGTCGGCGCAAGTGTTATCCAGAAGCCAAGCAGGATAAAGAAGGAGGTTAATGCCCCGAGTAGAAGCGACTGGCTCTTGTTGACACTCATGATGATGAAGTGATGGGGTAAGAGACCTGGTCTGCCCCTGGTACCAGCGCCGCGGCTAAAACAACGCAGCACTGGAAAGAACAGACCAGGTTGTAGTGTTACCTGCGTCGCCTAGTTGCTGGCGGCGACCACGCGCAACTGATCAATCGTCGAGACATTTAACCCCGTTGTCGTGCAGGACCAGGTGGTGCCGGTGCCAATTGTGCAGTCATACCAGGAGCCACCCGAAGATACGAGCTGAACTTTCACGGTCGCGGCAGCCGCACCCACGTCGAATGAGACACTGTCGAGCGTGGAAGGATCAGTTCCGTTCAATGTGTATTGAACGCTGGTAATGGTATACCCACTGACGGTTCCCGAACCGTCACCCGCTTTGGTGTCCGGGACGGTGTTCGATGCGGCAAACGCGTATGCCGCGACCGAGATGGCAACGACGACGAAGACAACGAACAGGATTTTGAGATTACGGTACATGGCTTTACTCCTTTTTGCGTCCCCGCAGCCAACGGGTTCGCATGGTGATATGGTCACCCGATAAAAAAGCCTGGCTTTGATAAGCCAGGCCCAAACAAGCACAAATCGTGTTTGTGATCTTCGGCGGCCTGGCAGTCGTTGCCGCGTTCGCGGCGGTAGACCCATAGCTTTGCGTCGCCGGTTTTCACCGGGTTTGCCTTTATCGGATGTTGTCTTGTACCGTTACTATAGCATACCCCGGAAATATAATCCTTGCAGAAGTGTTTCAACGCGATTTGAAAACTGTAAGGTCGAATATCGGGTTTTCCCCCATTGAAAAATTTTCAAATCTTGAGTAGGAGATTTGAGGAGGGAATGGATCGGGCCGTGCCCATGTGTTACGCATACGGGCAACATTGGTCGTCAGCGTGGTCCTAGGACTCTCCTTGGTTATTGGATTGCTGTATCGCAACCTTTGAAGCTGTCGTTCCCTGCCCCGCCAATGCAAACATCGCCGTTGCCCTTGCCGCCGTTGAGAATGTCATCCCCGCCGCCGCCTACGACACAGTCGCTGCCGCCGCCGCCGCCGAGGTTATCCGCCCCGGCTGTTCCCAGGATCAACTCGCTGGCATTTGTGCCTTTGGTGTTTGTTCCGATCACAATGGCGGTCAGATTCAGTGCTGCGCATTCCGGGGGTTTGAGGGCGTTGGCAGTGACAGCAAAGGCTTGGTTTGTGAGACGGGTGACCGGCACGGATAGATTGGCAGCAAACGCATACGTGCAGCTGGCGTAGATTAGCAAGGTCAGGATCAGGAAAATCAAGCGAAAGGAGGGTGTGGTTCGCATGGGGACTCCTGAGGTCGTCAGGCATCTGCCCGAACGGTATCCGAAACCGTCGGTCGCCCCTGTGGGGCAACCAGGGAGAAGCGATAGACATTCCCGCCACCCTGCACATAATAAAAATGCCTGGCGCCCATTTGCGTGTGCAGGATCATGGCGGTAAATCTTTCCGCGAGTTTGGCGAGGTCGTCCATGGAGGCGACCTCGATCACGGGCGCGGTCACGAGCGGATCGGCTGTCGGCACATCGATCAGCAGGGATTGATAACGCAGGCGGATGAACCCGGCTTGATCATGACGCGCCAGGCGTTGCGCCCGCAGGGTCAGGAGCGTCATGCCAGCCGCGGAGATGATGAATCCAAGCCAGGCAAGCCATCTCAAGGTGGAAATCTCCAGGTTGGCGCCCAGCAAGAGGATCGTGTTGGGGACGAGGCGTTCCTCTGGCAGCGCCCCGGCTTCGACCGGGTTCAGCGGATTGCCGCTCTCTTCGTCTTTGAGCAGGGCAAAATGGACGCGGTCATATTTGAAGGTCAGGTTTAGGTCGAATGAGGTGTCCAGTCCCTGCCCGGAAATCTCACCAGCCACCTGGATGTTGGGGCTGATCGTAAGCAGGTAGGAAGCTGAGTGGAAATCGGTTTCCTGCTGCATGGCTTGAATGAGCGATTCCAGTTGACACAGGTTGAGGCTGGCGGTGGTCTCGAACGCGTTTCCGCTGAATGCGGTTTCGTTTTGCAAAGGCATCATGCGTTGCCAGCCGCTGGAGGGTTCCGAGACGACCGCGGTCAGTTGGTATGTCCCGGTGACATTCCCGGCTTGCTGTGCCATGAAGATGTATTTGTAATTGACGTCCACCGCGCAGGTCAGGCGTGGGAAGATCGGGTCGCCGCTTTTCAGCGCGTTCGCATCGTACACTCCCTGCGGTGCCGAGGCGGAGTATGAAAAGAAACCGATGTGATCGTAAGGAAGCGCGCGGATTTCGGTGCGGGTGGCGGGATGGGAAAATGAAATGATGACCAGAATGAAGGATGCCAATGCCAGAAAGCCCAGACTGAAGAATAACCCGTCCAACAAGCCACCAAGGTTCGTTTTGGGCGACTGGGTTTGCCCGGTGCTTTTATGCTCGGCCAGCCAGTGCTATCCTTTTTTTATCATATCGAGGAACCATGTCTGAATGGATTGTTTGTTCATACTTTTGCTGCCTTTCGATCTGCCCAAAAAGAGACTGCCCGCCAGGAGCCCGACGAGCAACCATAAGAAGATGGGGTGGCGTAATTTCTGGAGGTACGTGCCGCCCTGCGGGATGCGGATCCATAGCCGTCCCAGCACATCTTCAGGAAGCGGTTGATAGGTATCGATCCATGGGTTGTTATCGCCCTGCAGGATAAAGCGCCCCAACTCCTGGGCGATGATGCGGTGGAAGACGTAGCGCTCCATCTCCGGATTATGATAGACGACCGCCTCACCCACCTGATACACAGGTTGCTGATGGGCGATCACCAGGTCGCCGATCTGAAATCCCGGTTCCATGCTTTCCCCGATGATGATGACGTAGGCCGCTTGTCCGCCGACCTGGGTGGGAGCAAACACCAGCCACAGGGCGAAGAGCAGTACGGCCCAAAACCCGGAAAAAATATGGAGAGCAAAGCGTTTGTAGATTGTCATGCCTTGAACTGCCTGCTTGTTCAGCAAAGAGCCTGCAAACCCTAGGCGTCTGCAGGCTCTCTGGAGGTTGGCGGTTGGGTGCTCTAGTTGGAGGCGATGATGCGGAGTTCGTTCGCCGCCGCGACCGTCACCTGTGGGGAGGTGGTGCTGCAATTCCAGGTGGTGCCGGAGGTGTTCGAACAGGCATAGTACGAACCGGTGGTCACCAATCTGGCTTTCACGGTGGTGGCGGGAGCGTTCAATGTGAAGGTGACACTGTCGATGTTGGACGGGTTGGTGGCGTTCAATGTATAGACGACATCCGTGACGGTATAACCGCTGGTTACACTGGCACCCTCACCGGCATAGGTGGCGGGTACCGTGTTGGAGGCGGCAAAGGCATAGGTAGCCAACATCACGACCAGCACGATCACGAGCAAAGCAGCAAACTTGGGGGTACGAAAAGTAAACATTTCATTTCCTTTTTGATGAATTATTCGTTCTGCCCACATTATGCCAAGTCCCCAAAATATCACAATAAGTAGGAATACGTATTCCGCATGATTTTTGAATTGCAATTCTTTAAGGGGCAACCCGCGCACAGACAGGTCCCCCGCCATGCCTTCGGACTGCAATTTTTGATCCAGATTGGGGTGGGAATTTACAGCGTGGAAACCCTCAACAACGTCTCCGGAACGATGTTGAAGGCGCGTGCAAAACCGGCGATGAACCGTCCGTTGCGCGGCTTGATCTGCCACAGGTTGAAATCGCCCAGACTGAAGAATTGTTCTGACTCGGGAAAACGCTCGAGGTAGTGGTGCCGGGCTTGGGCGTAGTGTGGATCTGTTCGGAGCAGAACCCCAGCCGTCCCGTGGAGGGAGAGGCGGGCGAGTGTCTGCGGGTCGGCGCGGCGGTCATCGGTCTCCGTCAACAGGAGGCTGACGCGCGCGTCCTTTTCCATATCCCCGGTATGTTTGCCGAGTTTGCTGACGTGAATGTAGAACGCGGAAAAATCGCTTTCGACGGCAACCGCAACCATGGCGAGATACGGTTCGCCTTCGTGCAGGGTGCCGAGCGCGGCGATACGCGTCTCCCGCAGGAGACGCGCCAGGGTAAGTTCTGAAGCGGGGTCCATGCCTATATTGTACGCCCGTTCAGCGCCGCTTCCATGATCTGCTGTACGCGCGTGACCATGCTGGATGGATCGGGGTGCAAGCCTTCGACCAGCAGCGCGCTGTCATAGATCTGCTCGATGATGGCGGTCTGCAACGCCGAACCGGATTCCAATTTGATCAGGCTCTTCAAGATCGTGTGTGATGGATTCAATTCCAGGATCTTCTTCGGGATTTCGTAGTCCTTGCCGAGCAGGCGATACACGCGCTGGAGTTCGGGGTTGAGCGTGCCGTCTGGATCCACGAGCCGCGCCACCGATTGCGAGAGCCGGTTACTGGCGCGGACGTCCGTCACGCGCTCGCCCAACACCTGCCTGAAGCGTTCGACCAGGGATTTGAATTCCTCATCCGGGATTTTCTCCGCTTCATTCTGCGCCTCAGCCTGCTTCTCTCCATCAACCTCCGCCTGGGCGACGTTCTTGAACTCGTACTCCTTGTAGTCGCGCAAACCCATCAGCATGAACGAGTCCATGGGATCGGTGAGCAGTAACACTTCCGTGCCCTGACCGCTGAAATAATCCAAATGCGGACTGCGCAACACAGACTTCGGGTCATCCCCGAGGATATAGTAAATGACCTTTTCACCATTCTTCATGCGCCCGATGTACTCATCCAGCGAAGACCAGGTCTCCGGGTTCATGTTGGTCTTGAAGCGCAGCAAAGGTTTCAAGGCATCGGCGTCCGTTGGACTCGACGCGACGCCGTGTTTCAGATGCCCGCCGAATTCCTGCCAGAAAGCCTGGTATTTCTCCGGCTCCTTCTTCGCCAGCGTTTCCAGTTCCTTGATAACTTGGTTGGTCAGAACCTTTTTCAACTTGGGCATGAGTCCACTGGATTGCACCGTTTCGCGCGAGACGTTGAGCGGAAGGTCTTCCGAATCCACCACGCCCTGCACGAAGCGCAGATAATCGGGCAGCAAGTCCTTGTTGTATTCGTCGATCAGGATGTTGCGCGAGTACAGTTTCAAGCCGTCGTCCTTGCGTAACGCAAAGATGCCGCGCTCCGCCTTGCCGGGGATGAACAGCAAGGCGTACAACTGCACCGGCGCATCGGTGACCATGTGAACGTGCAGCAGCGGCTCTTCGTAATCGAGCGTGGTCTGTTTGTAGAATTCCTTGTATTGTTCATCGGTCACATCTTTGCGCGGCGTGCGCCACAGCGACGTTTGTTTGTTGACCGGTGCATTCCCTTCGCCCAGATAAATGGGGAAACCGATGTAATCAGAATGTTTGTGGATGATGTTGCGCAGGCGGAAGTCCTCGGCAAACTCCGCGGCGTCTTCCTTGAGTTTGATCTCGATGCGCGTGCCGCGTTCGGTCAGGTCGCCCACGCCGACGGTGTAGTTGTCCTCGCCGGTGGCGTACCACGTCACGGATTCGGCCTCCGGGCGGTACGAACGGGAGGTGACCTTCACCGACTCAGCCACCATGAACACGGAATAGAACCCCACGCCGAACTGACCGATGACCTGGGCGAAATCCACCTGCTGGTCCTTCGTCGCTTCGATGAATTTGCGCGCGCCGGACTGGGCGATGGTGCCGAGATTTTCGATGACCTCCTCGCGCGTCATGCCGATGCCGGTATCTTGAATGACCAGCGTGCGGGAGTCCTTGTCCGCCTGGATGTGGATCTTCAGTTCAGCCGTCGGGTCGAGCACGTTCTGGTTGGTCACCATCTCGAAGCGCAGGCGGTTGAGCGCATCTGAGGCGTTCGAGAGCAGTTCGCGCAGGAAAACCTCCCGATCCTTGTACAGTGAGTGGATCAGGATGTTCAGCAGTTGCCTGGTCTCTGCCTTGAAGGTGTACTGTTCGACGTTGCTCTGCGCCGACTTTGAATTCGCGTCCGTCATGGTTGCCTCCTCATGAAGAATTCACCAAAATTTTAAAACGCCTGTGGCCTCATGACAGTAAGAGTTTTGTAAGAAAAATCTTTAAGGTTGTGGACGCCCGAATATGAATGATACCAGCCGCGGCGGTTTGCCCTGATCCTGTTCATGCCAGTGCTCATCGAATTGGATCAACTTCAGATTCTGATCGAAAGCCGCGTGGATAAAATCAGAGATGTGATGCACAAACGCCTCCACCTCGACCGACTTACCTGCGCGCTCGAACCGGGCTTTGGTCCCGCCGTATTGTTTGAACGGGTGTAGTTCGTTGACGAGGAAACTGCCGCCTGGCTGTAACGCCCGCGCAACTTCGGCGAAGATGTGATCGAGATCTTCGATATGCTCCAGAACGAGATTGCAGGAGATGAGATCGCAGGATCCGCTTTCACAGTTCCACGCCTTCGTCAGATCCGCGGTTTCGAAGCGGACATTCCCCGCCTTGACCTTCTCCCTGGCTTTCTGGATCATCCCCTCTGAAAAATCCAGCGCATGGACGCGTTCCCCGATCTGCGCGAAGAAAACGGTGTTCTTGCCGGTGCCGCATCCCAGCTCAAGGATGGAGTCAAAGCGTCGATTGGCGAGCAGGTTCCGGGTCACGTTTGAATCGAGGTCACGGGTCAGGTTTTCGTTCGTATCGTAGATGTCCGACCATTCATTGTAGGCATTTTGGATATTCATGAATTTATTATAACCAGGCTGGATCCCTCCTTTTGGTGGATCAAAGTGAGGATGTTTGTAACCCGTAAGATGGTTCAAATATTAATTGTTTTGCGAATATGGTATGGGTAGAATGAATTGTTGATTTTCAAGATTGGAGGAGTATCTCATGGCGAAAATAGACAAAATGGTGCAGGATTTTCTGGCACAGAAGAAGATCGCGGTGGTCGGCGTTTCGGATAAGCGCGAGACCGGTTGTAACCTGGCGTACAACAAGTTCAAGGAGAATGGGTATCAGGTTTTCGGGGTCAACCCGCGCATCTCCACGTTCAACGGTGACCCCTGTTATGCGGATTTGAAATCCATCCCGGAGAGGCCGGACGCGGTGTTCATCCTTGCCAGCCCAAAGGTGACGGACCAGATCGTCCAACAGTGTGTGAATCTGGGGATCAAGCACGTCTGGATGCACTGCATGATGGGCACCAAGCCCGGTTTGGCGGGGGGCATGACCAGCGTCTCGCAGGAGGCGGTGGAGATGTGCAAAGCCAATGGGATCACGGTCATCCCGGGTTCGTGTCCGAATCAATTCCTGAAACCGGATTTCGGTCACGCGGCGATGCGGGGGTTGTGGCGCCTGTTCGGGTTCATGAGCGTAAATTAAAGTAAAAGAGACCTCGATAACGAGGTCTCTTTTCCCATTGCTTTTCCCCTCTGCATTCCCCTTTTCAATCTGCCGTTTTTTTGTGTTCCCCTGCAGGTCGAATTACTTATGAAAGTGCATTCCTGCACAAAGATATGGACATTATCCAAAATTTTGGCATAAAAGTCCAGCAACGATTTTTTGGATTGACTCAAAGATTTTTTTGAGTCGTGGTATAACCGGAGTCACGATGAATCGCAAGGATTTTGGACAACTCCTGTCCACTCTTCGCCAGGATATGGGCTGGACGCAGTTCCAACTTGCCGAAGTTGCAGAGATCGATGAGGCTGTGGTCAGCCAACTCGAACGCGGGGTCAAAAAGCACTTCGAACCGGAACTCCTGTTCAATTTAGCGAACGCGCTCCAGTTGACCACTTTGGAACGGCGGGAATTCTTTTTGGCGGCAAGCGGTCTGGAAAAGAAGCAGATCGTGCGCCAGGCATCGGCCAATGTGAAGACAGATGTTTTCGATGCCAAAAAGATCCTTGAGAGGATGATCGGCTTGACCAAGGAGATCAGACTGCCTTCCTATCTGGGGGATGTATTCGGCGACGTGATCGCCGCAAACAAAATGATGCTGGCATTCTACGCGATTCCGACTGCCATGATTGAGAATGCCGCGCAAATCCCCGGAGGATTCAATACAGCACGTGTGAACTTCGGACGTGATCTTATAGGGCGGAACCATGTGACAGACAACTGGGAACAATACGCGTTGAATTCGATGCATTCCTTTCGTGTGAACAGCCTGCGTTATCGCGCCCATCCATATTTCAAATATCTGATGAAGAACTTTCGCAATCCCATCGAATACCCCTTCTTTGATCGCTTCTGGAAAATGGTCTCATCCACGGAACAGGACCGGGAGGCGAATGTGGACCATTTTTCCTATCGTCATACTGAATTTGGGGATTTGAATTACATTGCTTCATCCATCACCGCGGTCACCTCTGTCGGGGAATTGTTCCTGATCCAGAACCTGCCGCTCGATGAACATACGGATGAGGTGTTCGATCAATTGAAGAGCGCCGGGGTCGGGGTGGTGCAGTTCGCCCCCTGGCCCGAAAAGCCAATGCCTTGACGATTCCCACCCTCGGAAGGAAAACCAGCCATGCCAGCCAATATCGAGATCAAAGCGCGTGCCCGGGACTTTGAAGATATCAGAGACCGCGCCGAAAAATTGAGTGATGTGCCTGTTGAGGTCATTCCACAGGAGGACATTTTTTTCCATGTCCCGCAGGGACGCTTGAAACTGCGCATCCTCGCGGCGGATCACGGAGAACTCATCTATTACACGCGCCCCGATCAGGAGGGACCGAAACGCTCGGATTATCACATCGCGCACACGTCCGGCCCCGATGATCTTAAGCGCGTGCTCGAGCTGGCATACGGGATTCGCGGTGTGGTGAAAAAGACGCGCTATCTCTACCTCGTTGGGCAGACGCGCGTGCATCTGGACGATGTCGAGGGGCTGGGTCGGTTCATGGAATTGGAGGTCGTCCTGCAGGAGGGGCAGGGAGATGCCGAGGGGCAGGCGATTGCCGATGATCTGATGGCAAGCCTGGGCGTCGAAAGAGGCGATCTCATCGAGGGCGCGTATATGGATTTGCTGGAAAAAGCCGTTTAAGGTTTCAGGTCGCAGGTTGAGGATCACAGTCCCCAGTCCCAGCTTTTGACCTGTAATCTAAAACCTATGATAAAATACTCCGCCGGGCGTAGTACCCTTCGCCCTGAGGTCATCACACCGTGAGACCGAAATGCCGCGGTTTTTTGCGGCATACCACTCCAAAGCACGAAAGGGCTTGAACCATGAAAGTAATGTTAGTCAAGGACGTTTACAAATTGGGGCGCGCAGGTGACATCAAAAAGGTCGCCGATGGCTATGGGCGCAACTTCCTCATCCCGCAGGGACTGGCTGTGCTCGCCACCGCGGGCGCCGTCAAACAGGCAGAGCGGATTCGCCAGCAGGCTGAGATCCGCCGCACCGAACTCAACTCCGAACTCAAGGGGCTGGCGGATAAGATCCAGGGCATTCTGCTGACCTTCAGCGCCAAAGCCGGCGAGACCGGGAAACTGTACGGCTCCATCACCACGCAGGATGTGGCAACCGCCATCTCCGAGCAGACCCGTTTTGAGGTCAAGAAACAGCAGGTGGATATGCAGCCGATCCGTAATCTTGGCGAATATACTGCCTACGTCCGCCTCACCATGGACCTCGTCCCAGAGGTAAAGATTATCGTTCACCGCGAAGGTGAAGCCATCGAAGAGCAGGCGGAGGAAGTGGTCGCAGAGCAGGCTGAGCCTGAAGCGCCCGCCGAAGCCGCCCCCGAAGCTTAATCGACACCCAGCCGTTCATGACATCACCAGTTCATTCCCGTTCGGTGGGGTGCTGGTGATGTTTCGTTTTGTGTAATGCCAACCATCGGTCAGAAACTCAAAGCCGCGCGCGAAGACCAGCATCTCACCCTCGAAAAGGTCTTCGAAGCCACGCGAATCCGCGTGACCTACCTGCAGGCGCTGGAGGCGGACGATCACTCCGTCATGCCATCGCCTGTGCAGGCGCGCGGCTATTTGCGTAACTACACCGAGTATCTCGGGCTGAATTTCGGGCAACTGCTCGAGGAGATGCGTTCTGAGCAACAATCTTCCGGGGAGATCATCGGACCCGCAGACTTGACCGTTGAACAACCTGACCAAACTCCCCAGCCTGATTCCGTTCAGCGTGCAGCGCCTCCTTCTCCACCGACAGTTGATTCGGTTCAAGAGGCCGAAGCCGCGCCTGGGCCCCTCAAACCCAAACGCCGCGGACGTAAAAAGGTCGAACCTGCCCCAATCATGGATGCACAGCCCGAAGTCATGGAAGAACCGGCCGCGCAGCCGGAACCTGTTGTTGACGAAACTGTTCTGCCGACTCCAGAGGACGTTCCACAGGCGGACGTCAGCGAAAGCCTCTGGCAAACCTGGTTGAACCGGATCAGTTCGGTCATTCCGGCGCGCGCCAATCGGAAGACTGAGCCGCGGGCAGGGGATGAAATCCCCCCGACCGATGAGCCTTTTCAACCCTCCGAAACTTTGGAGGAAACCTCCCGGTCAGAAGCCTTACCTGCGTCCGATCTTCAACCTTCAGAGGAGATCTTCAAAGAGATCGGCGCCGAGCTTCGCAATCGCCGTGAGACATTGAGCCTGCATCTCGAGGAAATCGAACGCAACATACGCGTCAAGGCGCATTATCTGGAGGCGCTTGAAATGGGTGCCATGGAGAGGTTGCCGTCCACCGTGCAGACGCGCGGCATGTTATCGAATTATGCCTCCTTCCTCGATATGGACGTGGATAAGGTCCTGCTCCGATTTGCGGATGCGTTGCAGGCACGCCACCGCGAGAAGAATCCGCTGCAGCCTGCCCGCAAATCCGGTCAGCCGATCCTGCCTGCAAATGTCCCTCTGCGGACTTTCATTGCCGGTGACATGGTGTTTGGCATTGGCATGGCGGTTCTGTTGGTGGGATTCGCCATCTGGGGCATCAACCGGGTGGTGACGTTACAAAACATGCGCGAGATCCAGCCGACCGCGCCGTCCATTTCCGATGTCCTGCTGGCTTCACCCGATCCGTCCCAATACACCGCAACCCCAACTTTGTTGCCGGTCGAATCTTTTTCGGATGAAGCGACCGCGACCATCATCATCCCGACAGTCAATATCAATGTCAGCGTGCAGGTCAATCTGGTGGCGGTCGAGCGGACGTATATGCGCGTTGTCGTGGATGGGGAGGTGGCTTTTGAAGGGCGGGTAACGCCCGGGAACGCGTATCCGTTCGAGGCGGAGGATCAGATCGAAGTCCTGGTGGGAAGCGGCGCAGCCGTCCGCGTGCTTTATAATGGACGCGACCTCGGGCTTATGGGAGGCTTCGGTCAGGTGATTTCCAATATTTATCGCGCCGAGGAGATCATTACACCGACCGCACTTCCATCACCGACGGTCACGAACACCGTCTCGCCAACGCCCACAGTACCGCCGACGAATACACCCGTTCCCTCCCGGACGCCAATCCCATCACGCACACCTGTGCAGTAATAATAACTTTAGGAATTTCCCGTGGTAAAAAACACCTTTCATCTTGTTTCACTTGGCTGTGCAAAAAATACCGTCGATTCTGATTCCATGGCACAGCTTCTCATCCGTGACGGTTACCGCGCAGTGGATGATCCGGCGCGCGCCGGCGTTTTGATCGTGAATACCTGCGGTTTTATCGGTCCCGCAAAGGAAGAGTCGATCAGTGTGCTGCGTGAACTTGCAGAGGGGAAGAAGAATAATCAGATCCTGATCGCGGCGGGTTGTTTAACCCAGCGTTACGGCTCGGAAGTGGCAGTCAAGGTCCCCGGCATTGACGGGGTTCTGGGCACGCGTCGTTGGATGGATATTGTGCAGGTCGTGCGTGAGCTTCGCAAGGGTCCGCACCCCGAGCCGCTGTATCACCTGCCCGATGAAGCTAAAACGGTCGGCACCGACGAACACGATGCCATGCGCGTCTCGGTGGCTGGGGCGAGCGCCTATCTCAAGGTTGCGGATGGATGCCGCCGCCCGTGTGCGTTCTGCGCCATCCCGCTCATCAAAGGAACGGCGGTGTCGCGTCCGGTTGAATCCATCCTGGAGGAAGCGCGTCGCCTGCGGGATGCTGGGGTACGTGAGTTGATCCTCATCGCGCAAGATACGACGGATTATGGTCATGATCTTGGGATGAAGGACGGGCTTGCGATCCTTATGGAGCAACTCACCGCTTCCGTCCCGGACCTGGACTGGATCCGCATCATGTATGCCTATCCCGGCTACGTGACGGACCGCCTGATCGACGTGATGGCTTCAAACAAACAGGTATTGCCTTACCTCGACATGCCGCTCCAGCACGCCCACCCGAAAACGCTGTATCGTATGCGAAGACCATCCAATGTCGATTGGGTGCATAAGACCCTCGACAAGATGCGTTCGAAAATTCCCAACCTTGCCATTCGCACGACCTTCATTGTTGGATATCCCGGCGAAACGGACGAGGAATATCAGGCATTGGTGGATTTCGTGCAGGAGATCCGCTTCGACCGCGTGGGGACGTTCCAGTTCTCGTTCGAGCCGGGGACCACAAGCGAGCCGTTGGGTGACCCGGTCCCTGCGGAGGTGAAGCAGGAACGTTTCGAACGCTTGATGGAATTGCAGCAGGGTATTTCCATGCAGGTTAATCAGTCGTATGTCGGCAAAACGCTGGATGTGCTGGTGGAAGGCAGGGACAAGGGGATCGCCATCGGACGATCGTACCGCGATGCACCGGAGATCGACGGCATGGTCTTCATCGAAGGGGATGCGAAGATCGGGGAGATCGTCCCTGTGAGGGTCACCGGGGCGATGGCATATGACCTGACAGGTGTACCTGTTCCCTCCCTGATAAACTTGTAATCTCCATCCTTGCTCTTTTGAAAGAAACGTCCATATTGCGGAAAATGTGGGGCATAATTCTGTCTGGAGGTCCATTCAAATGAAAAGATTGTTCTCTTATTTCGGTTTGGCACTTTTGATGGTCTTGTTGACCGGTGTACTTGCTGCAGCGGCTCCCATGCCCAATGTAGATTTCACGCTGGTACAGGGACTGCCGGACACAATGCACGTTGGCGATACCTATACAGTCGTTGTCGATGTAACCAGTGATGTTCCGTTCAACTCCGTGCTGGCAATGCCCAATCCGCAATACCCGGGCAAGGGTGTGGTTCCGGTAAAGGGCGGCGACCATGCAGGTGCCGGGACATCTGCAACGGTTGAAGTGACGTTCACAGCCAAGTCTGCTCCGGATCGCTTGCCCGGCGGCAAGGATGTCATGTCTGTGGTCGTGGGTGTTCGTTATAAAGGCGGCGTTGTTATCGCACAGGAATTTCCTTTCGAAGTGACCGTCCTGCCCTGACCCTGTCCACGTTAACGAATTCATTGCTTTAAACGGAAACAGCCCGTCCCTGATGAAGAGGCGGGCTGTTTCCGTTTCGATACGAGCAGATATTCACCGCTCTACTCAGCGAATGTCTGAGCTTATGATGCTCTTGCGAATGCCGTCGCAAGCAGGATCAGGAAGGAAAGTCCAAAATTGATTCGCAGGAGCAGCGTTTCCCGCTTTTGCAATCGAATGACTTTTCCCTCATCTGCATTGTTTTTGTTCATGAGAGTCCTGCGGATGGCTGGGATGACCTCCCAGGTCTGGATGGCGCTTGCCACGACCATGAAGACGCCCAGGATGTGCTTCGTGAGGATCGCAATCGACCATTGTGTGCTGGTCGAGACGAAGCCGTCATAATGCGGGTTGACGCTCATTTGAAACAGGCCGGTGAGAAGCAAGAGACTCATGCAGAACCAGGCGATGGGTTCGAGCCTTTTTTGCATGGCATCGATCAGGGCCAGGTGGTCAATGGGCTTGAGCACCTGGCGTGCGGCAGGCAGGAATAGAATGGAAGTGGCAATGATCGAGCCGATCCACGCGACGGTGGCGAGCAGGTGCAGCCAGTAGGTGAGTGCCAGCGCCCAGGCGGGCGGTGTCGTCAGCATTAACCACCGGAGGATTGGGGCGTTGTTTGTTCTGTCGGCGGGGGTTCTGTTTCCGTTGGCGGCGGCGCAGACTCGGTTGTTGGGACCACTACTCCTCCGTCAAGCGTGGGAGTGGGCGTCTCGAGCACGGGGGTTGCTGTGGCGGGATAACAGGCAAGATATGCCCTTTCAAAATTATCCTTTGCGGTTTTATCCAACTGCCCGACGTTTTGGGCGTTGTCATATTGGACAACTGCATCGCAAAATCTCTCCTGCCCGAAGAGCTGGTCGCCGTAACGCATGGAGGCGATGCGATAACGGTCGGACGCGGTCATCGTGCCATCCCATAGTCCGGACCAGCCGCGATAGACCTGATCGAAATAGTAGAGGGTCTGTTCCCAGTCGAGTTCCCAGAAGGATGCGCCGAGGATGTAATACCGGGCGCCTTCGCGCAGACCGTTCGCATCGCGGTCCAGCGGACCAAAACGCTCGGCGAGCGTGATGTAATAAATGCCGCCTTCCAGGTTGCCCTGTTGCGTGATCAGGCTGTAGCCGTGATTCCGCAGGGCAAAATAATACATGCCGTCGACCTGTGAAGTCTGGTAGGATGGATCGAGTTTGCGTAATTCGTCGAGCGCGCTGATCGCTCCGAGCCAGTCCTGTGAGGCGACCAATTGCTGGGCGCGCGTATAGGCTTCCTGCGCGCCGCTGAAATCGGGCGTGGGTGTCAGGGACGGCGTCACAGTTGGAGATGGCGCGTTCATCAGCACCAGCACCTCGGTCAGTTTTTCCTGCGCGCCGGGGAAGGTCGGGTCATTCGCAATGATCCATTCCAGGCGCTGCTTTGCGATCTCGTATCGTCCGAACTGCATATCCACAAGCGTGTTCTGGAATTGCTCACCGAGTTGCTCCATCATGGCATTGGCGCGCGTCTGCCTGCGAGTCGAAATGCCCGACTGGTATCCGCTGAATATGGCGAGCCCAAGGATGACGATAAGAGCGAGGGCATTGAACAGGAACGTTCGTCCGCGCTTCGGTTTCTTAATTGGCTGGTTTGGTTGTGTGCTTTCAGAGCTGGTATTATTTTCGATCATGGCGGGTATTATAACAGTCCTTGTTTTTATAGGTTTAAGAGCAATTTAATCTCGTTCCAGATGATGGGAAGGCAGATCAATCCGCCGACGACCATGCCCAGCAAAGCGGTCAGTACTGCGGACCCGGGCACGATCACTGCCAACCCGTAGGCTGCCGCGCCTCCGATCAGCGCCGCGGCCATCCCTTTGCCGACCGCGCTCCCCACGCGGATCGGTTCGTGCATCCGGTTGCTGAGCCAGGTGAAAAGGATGATGGCTTCGATGAGCAGGGCGATCTCCGCGAAGGCAATGACCGGCGCGCCGATGTGCTTGAAGAATGTGATCCCGAGGAGCCCGATCCCGATGAAGATGGCAAGCCGGATGATGACCGCATACAGCGGGAACATCGGTTCCTGGCGGGCGTAGAAGGAACGCGCCGCGATCTCCTGGATGGAATACCCGGTCAATGTGAGCAGGTAGGCGCGCGTCGTCCATGTGATGAGCGTGGATGTGGCTTCGTCGAACCCAAAAACGGCGCGCACAAGCGGATTGATCCCTGCCGCCATCACCGCCGCGACGGGGATGGTTAACGCGATCAAGATCCGGAGGGCTTTTTCGATGGCTAAACGGAATCCGCTCCAATCCTGGCGTGAGGCGAATTCTGCGAGGGTGGGGAGCATGGCGGTGGCGATGGCTGTCCCAAGCAACGTTTCAGGGATTTGCATGATCATCCAGCCGTAAGTGAGCGAAGTCACCGCGCCGACCTGGTCGAGCCGGGATGCGAGGTTGTCGCGCGCAATGACGATGAGTTGAATCCCTGCCATGGTCGCAAGACGCGGGGTGAGCAATTTTAGCGCCTGGATCAAACCGGTGTCGCGCAGGTCGAGTGTGGGAGTCCATTTGAATTCGTATCTGGATAAAGCCGGTAACTGGATCAGCAAATGCAGCGCCGCGCCGATGATGACACCATAAACGAGGCCGTGAATTCCAAAGCGCGGCACGAGATAGATCGCGCCGAATATTTGCCCCACGTTATACATTGTCGGCGCGATCGCCGGCAGGAGGAAGTGCTGGTTGGCTTGCAGGCTTGCCATCACCAATCCGCTGATCGAAAAGATGATCGTGCCGACGAGGTTCAAGCGCATAAGTTCGGCAAGCAGGGCGCGCTGTTCCGCACCGAAGCCGGGCGCGATTCCGATCTCCGCGTTCACAATCGGCTCTGCGAAGATGGCTACAATGACGGCGATCGAACCTGTGACCACGAAAGCAAGGTTTGCCACGCGCGAGAACAGATCCCATGCCGCGGCGCGCCCTTGTTTGGTGAGGTATTCGCTCATCAATGGGATAAACGCCATCGCCAGCGCCCCGCCGGAGATGAGCGCGAACAGCACATCGGGCAGGTTGTTCGCCGCGTTGAACGTGTCCAGCATATCGACGGAATTCGCAAACTGACGCGAGATGATCCCCACGCGCACGAAAGCGAGGACCTTGTCGATGAAAAAGAAGAACGCGATCAGGAGGGAAGTGCGCGCCAGGAAGGATAGTTTGCTCATGATGGATCGGTTATTGCGCGGCAGGCGGGGGAATCTCCACGCCGGGGAGTTTATCAGCCAGCAGATGGATCTTGTGGATCAAAGTCGGGAGGCACTGTGGGCAAATGAATTTTGCTTCGCCCTTGAAGACCAGGTTTAATAGAGGGGCTTGCTCATCGGTGCGATTACAGTTCAGGCAAACAGGATTGGTCATGCGATGCTCCAGGTGGGGGATGGGCGAAGTGTACCATAATGAAACGTCTCGAAACCTTGTTTGGTTCCGAGACGTTCGTAAACGTTTTGAGGCGCTGGATCACAGCGGCATCTGCACCAACCCTCCGTCGAACATCAAGGCATGACCGTGGATGAACGAGGCGGCGGGCGAAGCCAGCCAGACCGCAGCGCGGGCAAATTCATCCGGCGTGCCCATGCGCCTCAACGGGATTTCGCTAGAAATTTTGGCGGCTTCCACTTCAGGGGTGGTTCCGGCGCGGGCGGCGCGGTCAGCCATCAGTTGCTCGACGCGCTCCGTCCAGGTCCAGGCGGGGTTGATCGAGTTGACGCGGATGCCCTTCGGTCCCAGTTCGTTCGCCAGCGATTTGACAAATCCGATCACCGCCAGCCGCAGGGCATTCGAGAGGATCAGGTTATCCAATGGTTGTTTGATCAGATACGACTGTGACGTGACGATGCTTCCCCCGCCCTGCTCGACCATCTTCGGAACGACGGCATAGCACAACCGGACCGCGCTCATCAGAGTCAGGTTTGCGGCGACTTCCCAATCCTTCTCGTTGAGCGAGAGGAAGTCGCCGGGTTTGGGACCGCCCGCATTGTTGAACAGGATGTCGATGCGCCCGAACTCCCTGAGCGTCTTCGCGGCAACGTTTTCGATATCCTCAGCCTGCGTGAGGTCGCCTCGCACCGCCAGGACGTTTGCTCCCGTTTCCTTTGAGATTTCCTTCGCTGCCGCCTCGACCAGTTCACTGCGGGCGCAGATTGCCACCTTCGCGCCTTCGCGGGCAAACTCGCGCGCGGTGGCTTTTCCAAGCCCTTTCGACGCGGCGGTTACGAGGGCAACTTTATCTTTCAATCCTAAATCCATATATTCCTCCTTGCTGACAGGTCATTCCGAGTGCAGCGAAGAAGCGCCTCTTTTGGGTGCGAGATTCGAACAGCCTGAAATTCTTCGGTCGCTGCGTTCCCTCCGAATGACACGGAATGGCATTAAAATATCGCGTCCATCAGATCGCGTTCCCGCAAAATGCGGCGCTTCCAGTTGTTGATGAGCGGCACGACATAAGGCAGCAGCCTCATGCTGTAATATGGCGGCAGGACCGGCAATCCGAGCAGGTCGCCGAAGCTGATCAGCACAAAGAGATGCTCCAATCCGCCGCGCTGCCGCACAAGGGTCCGCACCTGCTCATGGATCGCCAATCCGTACAAAATTTCTCCGAGGGCGCGGGGGATCTTTGACGCCATGTTTCTCCTCAAACGAACAATGCATCACCCATCCGTGTCAGGGATGCGGTGCCGCGCACTTCGTTTTCGTAGAGCGGCAACGTGGACCGCACCATGCCCTCGAATTTCTGCCAGACATCGTCCATGTAGCGCGCCTGCATATCCACGCGGTTGTGGACGAACTCTGGCGAATCAGCCGTGACCTGGGAGCGGTCGATCAACATGTTGACGATCACGCCGCCCACGGGGAT
>DIDP01000090.1 GCA_002418205.1 Anaerolineales bacterium UBA5797
GGGAAGGGAAAAGTGGACGAAATGTATTCACGGGAACGAAAAACGGGCAGTTGGATAAGCCACAACTGCCGGAGATGAAAAGCATGAAGGGATCTCAGAGTTTTACGGAGAGCGGCATTGTTCGGGAGACAGATTTCGCTGGAAGGTCATCGGTTGCCCACAGGCAGGACAAAGGATCTTTGAGGGGGTTCCAGAGCGGATGGAGAAGAGGCAGCCTGGTGTTCAACCGTGTCAAGCGTCTGACTGGCCAGGCGCATCTGTAAGGCAGTTAACTTGCGACGGACAGAAGCGCCGAAGAAACCGAAATAGCGCACCTTCACAAAAGCACGTGGGAGAACATGCTGGAGGAATCGCTGGAAAAACTGTTCGACCGAAAGCCTGCATCTTTTGAGTTGACCGGTATCGGAAGCACGATACTGAAAAGTGATCTGAGAACTTTCCATGGAACCGCGGTTGTCAAAAGCAAGCAAACGACGATTACTGAAGGCCACCCGATGGATATAGGGAGCCAGATACTTGAGGGCAGCCTGACCATCGCCCACCGGCTGGCAATGCACAACCCACTTCTGACGCCAGGCATTGGAGGGGACTTTGTCAAGGAGTTTCAATTTCTGCAAACCGCGTCTGAAGGCAGTCCGAAATAATTTGGAGAGTGCGCGGACAGGCAGAAAGGAGCCTTGACGCGCAGGCAGCCAGGTCTGACCATCCGCATGTAAGCCACCCGCGAGAGCGAGATAGTGCACGTGAGGATGAAAGGTCAAATTGCGGGTCCAGGTGTGCAGGACGCCCACCAAACCGATCTGTCCGCCGAGATAATGCGGATCCAGTGCCAGTTTCTGAGCGGCTTCAGCGGAAGCCTGAAAAAGCAGGGAATACAGAGTTTTCCGATTGGCGCGCACCAGATCGCGCAACTCAGCCGGTAGCGTGAAGGTCAAAAAGAAGTAGGGGACCGGCAGGAGTAATTCCTGCTGGACCTTCAACCAATTCTGAGTTTGCTCATGCTGGCATTTGGGACAATGTCGGTTGCGGCAGGAGTGATAACTGTATTGAAACTCCTGACAGGTGGGACAGCCATACACCTGCCTGCCCAGACGCTCGGTACGACAATGCTCAATCGCCCACATAGCCAGACGATGAGAGGGGAGGAGTTTGTCTGCATATTTCTTTCGATAGTCTGCGCCATACTCTCGAAAGAGGTCAGCCAGTTCTAGCCCCATAGATCAGCATGGATCTGATTGATACGCTGATTGACCTGAGTTTCGGTCACAGACGTGAGATGGGTGTAAATGGCAGTTGTTGAAGGAGAAGCGTGACCGAGATAAATCTGGATGATCCGCAGATCGACGCCCGCTTCCAACAGATGCGTGGCATACGAATGGCGCAAGGTATGGACAGAGGCCGCTTTGTGTACACCGCTCTCACGGAGCGCGGCTCGAAACGCTTTCTGGACGGCAGTCTCATCAATAGCAGCCAGCCCGTTTCGAGAAGGAAACATCCAGGTGAAATTGCGATGTGAGAGCCAATAATGACGTAACAGCATCAAGGTATGGTCGGGCAAGGGAACGTAGGGGTCTTTTCCACCTTTTCCCTGAATGACATGGATCATCTTGCGGTTGCTGTCGATATCTTTCACACACAAGCGGGTCCCTTCCAGCAAGCGCAGTCCGCAGGCGTAAATGGTCTGCAGGCAGACTCGATACTGAAAGCGGTGCACGCAATCCAATACCCGCTTCACCTCCTCAGCACTAAAAACAACCGGGAGTTTCTTTTTTCTGTCCGGGCGGACGAGTTGCAGGGTATGCCATTCTTTTCCCAGCGTGTGTTCATAGAAAAACTTGATCCCGCATAATGCAATTGAGAAGGTGCTGTCTGCCACCTGTTTCTCGTTCTTCAAGTACAGAAAGTATTCTCGCAGTTCCTCCTCGTCAATGCAATCGGGTGACTTCTTGAAACGTCTGCTCAGTTGGAGCACTGCGTTTACATAAGCCTCTTGTGTCCGAACAGCCAACCCCTTCAACTGCATATCTTCGATCATCTTTTGTCTTAACGCACTCATCGCCATATCTCCTTTTTGAATTTGATTTCAAAAAAGAAATATAGTCTGATTGTATTTGGCTATCCAGATTGATGATCTAGGGATTTCTGCGCGAAGCGCTTAGTTCAACTGCTTATGGACGGTCAGTTCCAACCAATCGCCTAACTGAATTGGGACTTTGGACAGTCATAGGTTAAATTAGAATGAGCAAATTATAATCTCCAGAAAACCACAGGTCAACATGCAGACAGCCCCCAAACCCGCCGAAAAAAACTCCTCGAACAGGTCCGCGACGCCATCCGTGCCAAACACTATTCCCTTCGCACCGAAAAGACCTACATCGATTGGATTCGCCGCTTCATCCTTTTTCACCACAAGCGCCATCCCCGCGAAATGGGCGTGCCGGAAGTTCAGGAATTCATTGTCCATCTTGCGACCCAGGCGAACGTGGCCGCCTCCACCCAAAACCAGGCATTGAGCGCCGTCACATTCCTCTATCGCCACGTTCTGCAAACCGAGCTCGAATTCCCCGCCGATACCATCCGCCCCGGCAGATCCAAACCGCTCCCGGTCGTTCTGACCCCGCAGGAAGCCCGCGCGGTCATCAGTCACATGCGCGGCCTCCCCAGGCTCATGGCGCAGATCCTCTACGGGAGCGGCTTGCGCCTCACCGAATGCCTGCGCCTGCGCGTCAAGGACCTCGATTTTGGCAACCACCAGATCATCGTCCGTGAAGGCAAGGGCGAAAAGGACCGTTTTACCATCCTGCCCGATTCCATCATCGAAGACCTGCAATCCCAACTTCTCGTCGTCAGGGCGATCCATGAAAAGGACCTCAAACAGGGCTACGGCGAAACGTCGCTTCCTTATGGACTCGAAAAGAAATACAGGTCCGCCTCGAAGGAATGGCTGTGGCAATATGTTTTCCCCGCCTCGGTGCGCTCGATTGACCCTGTGTCGAAAAGGGAAAAACGCCATCACATCGATCCCGGCGTCCTGCAAAAGGCGATCCGCAAAGCCGCCCAACAGGCAAAGATCGATAAACCTGTTTCGCCCCACACCTTCCGCCACTCCTTTGCCACCCACCTGCTCCAGAACGGCTACGACATCCGCACCGTCCAGGAACTGCTCGGGCACAAGGACGTCAAGACCACCATGATCTACACTCATGTACTGCAACGCGGCGCCTCCGCCGTGCGCTCGCCTCTGGACGACGCCTCAACCTGAGTAGGAGTCGGATACCTCCGGCGTGGCGATAAGATTCCGGGCGGCGTATTCGACGTCCATAACGGTCACCCGGCTGATCGGTCCGGAGGAAGCGGAGCACTGAACGTCGGGCGGCTCAACGGACAAAATCCCCGCCTGCATCATATCCCGCCTCAACCCAGTTTCTTCACCGTGATCGCCTTGAACGGGGCTCCAAGCAGAAGGGTCAGGCGGTTCAACGCGCCGGTCTTCATGCTCTGCTCCAGCCAGTGCTGGCGCGCTTCGGGTGTCTCCCATTCCGCAATTTCGATCAGGCTGTCCGGGTTGTCGATGATCTCATAGCGAGTCACGCCGATGAAGCCGGGGGCGTTCTTCATGCTCGCCAGCACATCGTTCGACGCCTGGATCAGTTCCTCGCGCCTGCCCGGTTTCGCCTGCAACTCGATGATGGTCTTGATCGTCATCCGTCCTCCTCTTCTCAACCTTTCAACGCCGCGTCCGCCTCGTCCAGATGCTCGCCCCGATGCAGGGCGCGGATCACCCAGCGCTTATTGTACCTGTAGATCTCCTCGAGCAAAGCCCTGGGATACTCCTCCAGACGCTGGTCCAGCGCCTCCGCATTCTCCAGGGCGATGCGCACCGCCTCACGCGCCGGGACGGCTGCCCACAACGGCAGGGACAGATCGTTTACGAAGATATCGATCTCCGGCACGAACAGCTTGCCGTTCTCTTCGGTCCTGTCCAGCACATACAGCACGCGCCGGTCCCACCAGGCGAGGTGCGCGAACACGATGCTCACCGTCCAGTGTTCGCCCACTTTGGTCTGCATCTCCTCGTCTGATAATTTTTCCGCCAGCGCCTGCATCCGTTCGCGGGAGGCCTTGTTGAGTTCGATGTAGGAATCGTCGAACATTGAACACTCTCCTTTTTAAAGTTTATAGATGCCCGCCAGCCTCGGCTTCAACGAGCACCTCCAGGATCGTCCGGGCAAGTTCCCGCGCCGCCTCCGCGCTGATCTCCACCGCCACCCGGGCGGAGGGTCCCATCGCCTCGTTGACAAAGTCGATGTTGAGGGCGTGCTCGTACGGCGCATGGAAGGGATGGTCGTACGATACGTTGGCGCCATCCAGCTTGAACCAGCCGCTTGCTCCCTTGCCGCTGCCTTCGATCTTCACCTTTTCCACGATCATTGTGCACATGGTACATCCTTTCAAAACGGTGGTTGAGTAGTTCCGAGCGTCAGCGGGGAACGTATCGAAACCACCAGTTAACTAAAGCATTCGTGCTGCTTGTGATTTGTCCGTCTCGTCCCCTGCATACTTATGCAGATGAGCCAACTCCTTCATCTATTGCAACGACGTCGTACCCTAAGGGTGGTCGTGGGTCGGGTAGCGGAGCGTATCGAGACCCAAGGTTGAAGAACGGTTATTAGGATAACTGCCTCTCCAGGAACGCGAACACCTTCTGCCAGCCGTCCAGCGCCTGTTCCTGCCGGTAGGCTTTATAGATGTAATAAAAGAACCCGTGCCCAGCGCCGTCGTAGCGGTGGAACTCGTATTCCTTGCCGTGTTTCTTCAATGCCGCTTCGTGCTGGTCCACCTGCTCGGGGCTGGGGCTGGTATCGTCGTTGCCGAACAACCCCAGGAGGGGGCAGGCGAGGTCTTTGGTGTAATCGATCGGCGCCATCGGGTTCTTTTCGCTCAACCGGTCGGGCGGCATCACCACGTTCCCGCCCCAGCAATCGACGACCGCGTCGAATCCGCCCGGTGTGCGGCAGGCGGTGAGATAGGCGTGCCTGCCCCCGGAACACGTCCCAAAGATGCCCACTTTTCCGTTCACGTATGGCAGCGCCCGCAGGGTTTTCATCGCGCCGCTCAGGTCGCCCACTGCCTGGTCGTCGGGCACGCCGCCTTCCGCCCGCACCTTCGCCGCCACATCCTCTGGCGTGCCGTGCCCCACCCGGAAATACAGGTTGGGCATCAGCGTCACATACCCGTGATTGGCGAACTTGAACGCCGCCTCACGGTACCATTCGTCCCAGCCCGGCATGTGATGCGCCAGCACCAGTGCTGGGTACGGACCGGGTCCCAGCGGGCGGGCGAAATACGCATTGATCGCATCCCCGTTCGCGCCGGAGATCGTCACGGTCTCCGCCAGGATGCCTTCATACATGTCTGTTGTGTACATCTTCTTCCTCTCCTTCGCTCTGGTTGGTGTGAATGGACTGCATCGTAACCGATTTGTCAATCTGCAATTTTCCTGATTGTATCAAGGATGACCGCAACACTGCGTCTGTAGTCGAGTCCCTCCTGCGTGACGTCGAGTTCGAGCAGTTGCATCGGGGGGACGGACGCCAGCCATTCGTCCAGGAAGGAATCGAACAGGGCGGCATCCTGCGCGCTGGCGATGTTGATGCGCTTCCTGCCGGACAACCGGCCTGCCACCGTTATCTCATCCGCGTGCAGGCGGACGATGAGATCGGGCAATGGCAGCAGTCCGCGGGCGAGGGCATGGAAGCGTCGGCAGAGATCATATTCGTTCGGGCTGAGCAGGTTCCGGCTGAGGAAGAGGCGTGTGAAACCGTGGAAGTCCAGGTCGAGCCCGCCATCCATCAGCCCGGTCTTCGAGGCGGCGCGCAGTTCCCTTTCCTGTTCGGCGCGCAGGATGAGATAATCCATCTGGTTGGCGAAGATGAACCTTGCATCGTCCTTTGCCCGCGATTGGAACGGACGGTCGGCATGCCCTTCGAGGGCGGTGCTGAAAAGCCCGGTCTTCGCCAGCGCATGACACAACGCCGTCTTGCCCACGCCGCTCGGACCGACGATCGTGATGAGTTTGTTCATGCGGCAATTATAGCGTTTGCATTGATCATCTTGCGCCAAAGCACGCCATGGACGCAAAGAAAAAACCCATTAAACCTTCGCGGGCTTTGCGGTTCAAAAAACAACCACACCGAAAGGTGACCATCCGTTTATTGGCACAAGGGAATCAGACCTTTGCGCCTGCGATGTGATGCAAACCTGCAATGTTCACCGTGTTTTTGCCTATGGTAAAATGCGCAACAGGAATTATGAGCGACCCCATCGTAATTACATCGGACGACCCGATATTGCAAAAACTGGATTTCAAGCCGTATCGCAGCAAGGTGGAGCGACGGGTGGTGCCGTTCCTGCCCGAGCCGGGCGCGCCGCAATCCATGGACATCCGTACCCCCTGGGGCGCGGAGTTGACGGCGAAGCGCGGCGATTTTCTGGTGAGCGAAGTGGAGACCCCGAACGATTACTGGCCCATCGACCCCGTGATCTTCGAGGAAAGTTATATCATCACGCGCCCCGGCTATTGCGTGAAGAACGCGGTCACGCTGCTGGCGCCGCTCACCGAAGTGACGGATGGCGACGAGGACCAACTGGTGACCGTCGTCAGCCTGGAGGGACCGGAGACCGTGCGTGCCGGGGATTTTTATCTGGCGAAAGGCGTGAGGGGGGAAGTGTGGCCCTACCCGAAGGGCAAGGTGGAGGATGTGATGATGCCTGCCGATTGACCGGCAGGCATCTTTTTATTTCAGGCTTGCTTCTTCTTTGTTGTGCGCGGCTTGCCCGGCAATTTCTTCTGTACCGGCACGGGACCCACAGGCACTTCCTTTTTGATCGCATCGTCCACTTTGTTGGTTAGTTTGTGGGGGTTGATGTGTTCGATGATCCCGCCGGTATCGCGCATCAGGTCCACCATGTGCTTGACGAGATGGACGTCGAGGTCGGGCGATTGTTCGTTCCTGCCATCCCACAGGGCGATCAGGCGCACCTTGTCTATGCCGCGGGCGAGGGAGGAATACAGCGCCCAGCGGTTGTTGCGTTCGTAGGCGTTGTCGTTCTCCTTCGGCAGACCCACCTGGTCGGGCTGATAGAACTCATCCACCAGCGGGTGGTTGCGCATCTTATAGAAGCGCTCCACCCAGTCGTCCCCGCCCGGGCTGACGAAGTCGCGCACGTAAGCCGCCTCCACCACCGGGAAGTATGCCTGGACGGGAACGCCGCGCTCCACACAGCACTCCACGAATATGATCTCACTGCCGGCGTCCATGCCTGTGGTCACAGCCAGGTCGTCCGGTCCGGCATTGTGTTTATCGAGCACGGTCAGGATGGCCTCGCGGATGTCAGCTTCCTTCTCCGGCGGGAAGTGGCTATCCATTTTTCCGCCGAGGTCGATCATGTAACCCGTGAACAGGAAGATATATCCTTCGCGCTCCCTGTCCTCTTCCGCCTTCCTCCTGCCGTTCTTTTCGATGGATTCGTCCCCCTCCTGCTTGCGCATGCGGAGCAATTCCTCGGTGATCACCCGGATGCCCGCCTCCACGAACTCGGACCGCATCGCCAGGGATTGCAGCATTTCCAGTTGCTCGAGCGGGGATTGAAGGTAGAACGTGTTATGGCGTGAAGCGGTCAGCGCCTTGCGGTAGGCCCGCACCACTTCACTGGCCGTTTTGGCGGTCAGCACCTGCAGTTCAGCCATCGAAGCGAGCGTCCAGTAATCCGCCCTCTCTTCGTCGATGTAGGCTTCCAATGCAAAGAGCATCGAGCCGTGCAGGTCGTCGAGGTTCTTGCGCACCCACTCGATCTCGGGGTCCGGGCTTTTGGGGTTTTCGAACTTTTTCGCCAGGTGGGCGAGAATGTTGGAAAGGGTCAGGGCATTGATGCCCGGATAATAATCGTTCAGGTTGGCCCGGTAACCCTTCATATATGTGTCGATGGCTTTGATCAGCCAGTGATAGGAATCGAAGGCGGTCTTCAATCTCTTCTCCGGGTCTGCCACCCACTTCCAGGAGTCGACCCACATCTCCTTGTAGATGCGCCCCAGGATGGAGATCGCCTCGCCGTCGTTTGGATGGTCCGCCAGGATCGCTTCGATCTTGACGATGGCATCGTCCACCTTCCCAAGCCGGTTCAGGTGGAACGCCTCTTCGCGCCGGAAGAACTGGTTCCGCGGATTGATCTCCAGTCCCTTGCGGTATTGCCCCAGCGCCAGTTCGTAGCGTCCCATGCCTGCCAGCGCCCTGCCTGCCTCGGCGATCGCCTCCTCCTTGATGAGCGGATTGCTGATCTCCTCCGTCAGCAGCAGGATGTCGCCGATGCGTTTCAGGCGTCGGGCAATGGTGACGCGCTGTCTCCATTCGTTGTATTCGCGCCAGAAACCGGTGGCGAGCGGCGTGCGCAGGGAACTGCGTTCCGGCTCGGTCAGGCCCGTCAGGATGTTGAAGACCGGGCTGTGGACTGCATCCGCATCGGACGCCCAGGTATCGCGGGTGACGCGGGCGATGGCGGCTTTGTCCTTTTCTAGGAATTCAGGGTCGGGCACGCCCTCCGGCGTGATGTGATAGGGGATCGTCCGCACGTTGAAGACATCGAACGGCATGTAGGCGCGTCCCGCCTGGATGTGGACGATGCCGCGCTTGCGGAAGGCATGGCGGATGCCCAGCTCGTAGAACACGTTGGCGTTGTCGATGCTCATGTCCACGAGGCACAGGTCGGCGAGCAGGAGTTCCTGGAACATGTCGGTCAGGATGTCGCCGCTGGTGGTCTCCTCGTCGGCGCGGAACGCCTCGAAGCCAGCCAGTTCAAGCGTCGGCTTGATAAGCTGTGTGTAGATCGCATTGAAGTCATAGATGGACCCGTCCGCGCCCTTCTTCCTGCCGAACGGCATGATCACGAATGCATGCGGTTTCATTTCGGGGCGCAGCGATGAAGACTTTTTCACCGCCTCGTTTGCGGCGTTCAGGGTCTTCGTTTCGGCTGTCGTCTTTTGGGGTTCCTCGACCGGTTTTACAGCGGCAGACGGTTCCTGCGTTCCATCATCCTTTTTTGTTTCTGGCGCGGTTGGTTGCATGGACGGCTCATCCTTCCTGTTGAATCCGAACAGGCTCTGCAAGCCTGCGGCGAAACTGTTCTTATCCTTTGACATCGTTCGTCTTCGGGTAGCGGGCGAGGATGGCGTTCAGTTCCTCCTTGGACGTATCCCGGCCGATCTCCACGTGGGCGAATTCCTGTGCGATCCCAGCCAGCGCAGACTTGAAGGACGACGCCCTTTCCATGACTTCCCCTGCGGTTTCGAGCATGGCTTTGCGCATCGCCTCCAGTTCCTGCTGGACCAGTTCGGAGGAGGCCTCCTCCGCAAGCGACCCGAGCGCCGCCTTGAAGTTCTCCTCCACTTTTTCTTCCGTCGCGGTGAGCGATTGCCTGGCATGGTCCACGATACTATCCGCCATGGCTTGTTTTGCGCGTTCAGCGGATTCGATGGATTCCCTGACCACGCGGTTGATCAATCCCGCTTCTTCCTCGAGGTCGGCATCCTTCAACGCCTCCTGCTGTGACTTGATGTATTCCATGTTCTGCGCCCACAGCACTTCTTCGGCGCTCTTGACCATGCGATAGAACTCGCCGTCGTTGCGTTCCTCCGGCTCGAGGTTCAGCCAGTGGTCGTAGATCACCGACAGCTCGACGATCACCTTGCTGTAATTCCTGACGATGGCATCGATGTTGCGCAGTTCCTGCCAGCCCAGGAAAGCCGCCGTCAGCGAGGCGGTCAACGCGACCCACAGGCTGAACGCGCCGCCCAGCGCCGCAAGGAATGCGCCGACCACGCCGGAGGCGATGATGAGCACCTGCAGGCGGATCCGTTCCGTTTGATATTCCCTGACTTCCTTCCGGTGCCATGCCAGTTGGTTCTCGACGCGATATTTGAAATATTCGTCTCCCGTCAGGTCGTCATAGCCGAGATCGCTGGTCGGGTCGTCGGGAAAATATCGCGAATGGAACTCTCCGTTATACGGCTTGAAGACCAGTTCACTGCCCATGCTCCTGAACAACTGGCGCTGGATCTCAGCCAGCCGCTTTTCGAGATAGGCGCGGCGGTTCTTCCTCTTCTGCAGGATGGTGCGGAAGAAATAGATCTCCTTCAGGATCTCCTCGGCGCCTGCACGCGTGATCAGCCAGTCGCCCGTGGAATAGAACATCTTGGTGAACGCCGCCAGACCGGACCCGATGAGGGGGGTGAGGATCAGCAACCAGCGGATGCCCAGACCCGGCAGCCCCGATCCCTGCGGATAGAGTTGGGACAGGATCGCGAACAACGTCGCCAGCACCGCAAGGATGCCGATCCAGCGGCGCATTCGCAGATGCGATTTGGAGCGGGCAAGGGAGGTTGTATCCAGTTCGGAGAAACGTGCCCATGCGATCTGTAAAATGGGGATCGTGCGCGGTGCTTCGGTTTCCATGACGGGTTCCTCCATGTTTGACTTGGGTGTGCGTTCAGACGGTTTCATTTTTCCTCTTCCAGACCGGGACATGTCGAATGATAGTCTTCATTTGCGAAATAGGTTTTCCAGTCTTCCAGGCTGAGATTTGTCAGCAGATGCTTGCATGCAAACGGGATCAATTGGTCCCTCGGCACGAGCGCAAGACTCTGGATGTCCCAGAGCCGGACGATCTTGCGCGCTACGGTGAACAGCTGCGATCCATCCGTCGAGAACGAAACGGAAGTAACCGGGTTATTCCCATGCCGGATGCGGGTCATCTCCTGGGTCGTGGCGATGTCCCAAAGATAGGCGAACCCCGTGGAGCCTCCCCCCGCCAGCCATTTGCCATCCGGGCTGAATGCCAGCGAACGGGCATATCCATTGAGGTACAGGATGTCGCCTGCTTTCGTGAATTTCGTCCCCGCGATGCTCCACAAAATGACGGAGCCTTCCGAATTGCCCGTTGCCAGGAATTTCCCATTCGGGCTGAATGCCAGGCTGCTGATGTCGCCCGCCTGCGGCAGTTCGGCGACCTCTTCGCGGGTATCCGCGTTCCAGACCTTCGTCCTGCCGTTCAGCCCTGCCGCCACCCAGGCCTCGGTTGGGCTGGCAACCATGGCATAGACCTTTTCGGAATTATCCAGGCTGAACTGCCGTTCGCCGGATGGGACGCTCCAAAACCAGAGCAGACCGTTCACCCCGGAGGTGATGACCATCGAACTGTCCCGCGTGAACGAGACGGCGGTCACTTCGCCTCCATGCTCCAGCGGGATCTGGTCTCCGCCATCGATGCCGACCAGCGTCCCGCGGTTCTTCTGCGTGTCCTCGCTGTCATATTCGACCACCGCGACCCATTGCGAGTCGGGGCTGATGGCGGTGTCGTACGTCAGGCTTTCGGTGGTGGCGATGATCTCGCCTTCAGTCCCATTTTTGAGGTCGCCCACCTGAGCCGCAGGGATCTTCCAGATGTGGTAGTCGTCTGCGTTGACGATCAACGATTCGCCGGAGGGCGTGAAGTCCGCCTCACGGACGAACTCCGTGAACTCGATGTAACTGGCGCGCGTCTTGAGCGAGGAAATATCCCAGATGCCCACGTTTCCATCTTCGTCGGCGGTGACGATCCGTGAATTGTCCTCATTGAAAGAGATCGCCGAACCGTTGGAATCCAGCGGGATCTCGAGCAGTTGAACGCCCGAGACCGAATCCCAGATGCGGACGACCTGATCGTAGCCGGTCGAAGCGATCCACTGTCCATCCGAACTGACGATCACCTTTTGGGCGAAATGCGTGTGCGACATGCGGAAGCGTTCCGTGCCCGTGCCCGAGTCGGTGGTGTTCACCACCCGGATGATGTTGTCGTCGGAGGCGGTCGCGTACCAGGAGGGGTCGGGACCGAACGCCACGCCTTCCACCCAATCCTGATGATAGACCACGTGCTGTAAAGTCCCATCCCGTTTTGTGATGCGGGCGATGCTGTCGCCGCCGCCCGATGCGAGCCAGAGGTTATCCGGGCTCCAGGCGAGCACAAGGTAGGAGCTTCGTTCGTGTCTGGGTCCGTTATAGAAGAAGTTGTTCCGCGCCTGCCAGAACCGCACCTGCCCATTCTGCAGACCGAACGCCAGGATATCGCCGTTGGGGGAGAACTTTACGGTCTTGACCCCGTCTGCCTGTGGGACGTCCACAGGTTTCAGGTCCGGTTTGTTGAGGTAATACAGCGTGAGGAAATCGTCCTCCCTGGCGATGGCGACGACCGATTCGCTCACGTCCAGGTCGAGGACCGCGCCGGGGAATGTCAGTTCTTCGACGAGCGCTCCATCCTCGGCATTCCAGAACTTTACGGTTTGATCCGCGCTGGCAGTGACCAGGTATTTGCCATCCTTCGTGAAGATTGCATCGTTCACGTCATTCTCGTGAGGGATGCAATACACGACCGTTCCATCGTCGGCGCGATAGACGCAGGCTTGATTGACCGCCTCCTCGTCCGCCGGGTCGGTATTATTGCCCGTGACGAAATATTGATGATCGGGCGACCATTCGATGTTCCAGATCGCCCCGTCCTGTTTCATGTGTGCCACAGGGACCGCCAGCAGGCTGGCGTTCATGCGGATCAGGTTCTCAGCCTGAAAGGTGGGGTTGAGGTTGTAGGATTCGATCGCCAGGATGGTGCTGGTATCCAGTTCACCGGCGCGGCTTTGCAGGGTTTGGGCTTGCGCCGCGCTCCGCTCTGCATTGGCGATGAGGGTCTTGTTCTTGGCAATGGTCTCGTTCTCGACGGCGATGGCTCTCTGGGTGGCGGCGATCTGTTCGTTGGCGATTGCCGTCGCTCTGCTGGATACCGCGGTTGCCCGGCTTTCCTCGGCGGCAACCCTTTGTTCGTTTGCCTGGTTGCGGGCGATCAAAGCGAACACCCCAAAGACCAGCGCCGCCACCACCAACAGCGACATGGTGATCGTCAGCCTGCGCTGGTTGCGGGTGGCGATGACGCGGCTGGCGCTGATGTATTCCGCCTGCAGGGGCAGCACCTGGCGGTTCTCCATGCCGGAGGCTCCCGCCATCCATTTTTCGGCTTCCTCCAATTCCGCGCCGTTCAGCAGGAAACTGTTGTTCCTGTTCCTGCCCTCCCATTCGCGCGCCTGCCCCAGGATCTGGGTGTGCTTTTTGACCCAGTCGAGATCGGTGTTGATCGCTTCGATCAATCGGGGCAGGGTGTCGTCGAAGTTGTCGTCCTTGCGCAGATAGACCCAGTTGGTGGCGGCGAGTTTTTCGTGCATGGTCGAGCCTTTGGTCGGCTCGCGGTACAGGATGGGGATCAACTTCTTATTTAACTGGAGTCCCAGTAGAAGTTCATCGGCGCAGACCTTCGATTTCAGGGAGTCCGGGCTGATGACGAAGATAAAGGCGTCGCTGTTTTGGATGGCTTCGGAGATGGTCGCCATCCAGTCGGAGGCAAGTTCGATGCCCTCCCAGTCCACCCAGGCATGGACACCCGCATTGTCCAACGCCTCGTTCAGTTTTTGGACGAACCCCTTATCCTTGCGCGAATAGGAGATGAATACGCTTCCAACCGGACCCTGGATTGGTTCCGCCATGTGATCCCTGATCTATCTGCCGACAAACCACGCGGCAACATAACCTTCGACGCCCGCCGCGTCCCTGACCTTGAGCCATTGGTTGTTGGCGCCGATCTTGGCTTCGCCGCCGGGCTCGTTGACCGTCAACTCTTCGCCCAACGGCAGCCAGCGGATCAGGGTCGAATCGCTCACAATGGGTTGCTTGCGGAATGCCACCGCCTGCATCGTCGCTTTGACCTTTGTCGCTCCGCCGGTCAGCGCTGCGGCTGGAGCAGAGGCGGCGGTTTGTTGAACTGTGGAGCCGCCCGCATAGTTGACGTACCAGGCGGCGACAAAGCCCTCCTTGTTTTGCTGGTCGCGCACTTTGAGCCATTTGCCCATCACGCCGACCTTTTCGATGGCGAAGCTGGGCGGATCGAGCGAGACCAGTTTCTCGGTGACCGGGATGCGCCGGATGAGCGTTTCGGGCGCGATCTCGGGTCTCGAACGGAAGGCAAGTTCCTCGGTGGGGATGAATACCATGGCGCCGGCAGGCAGCGGCTTGGGGGGCGCGGCGGGAACAGCCGGGGCTGGGGTGGTGGTGGTCGAAATGGAAGCAGGCTTGTCCTGAGCGGAGCCGAAGGGCTTGGGGGCGGCAGGAGCCGGAGCACCGCCTTTTATATCCGAGACGTACCAGGCGGCAACGTATCCCTGATCGCCGGTCGGGTCCTGCACGTTGATCCACTGGCCGTTGACGCCGATCTTGGCTTTGGCGGTGGTCCGGGGTTCGAGGCAGATCAATTCGGTGCCCATGACCATGCGCTTCCAGAGAAAACCGCCAATGGAGGGTTCGGCGCGCAGGGCGAGGTCGTCCTCGGCGGCATACAGCATGAACTTGTCGGCGGGGGCGGGGACTTTGGTCATCTTGGGAGGCTCGGGCGGGGCGGCGCTGTAGGAATCGAACCACAGCACCGCGCTGATCTCTTTTGCGAGCGTTGCGCCGTTGTATTTGTAGCGGGCGGTCAACAAGACTTCCTTGTCGGGACCATCGCCGCCGTATTTGTACGGGTCATACAGGGTGTAGTCGTCGCCCTTCTTTTCCTTGACGAGGACGAAGTGGGTCTGGATGCCCGCCTGTTTGTTCCAGTCCACCTGCAGGATGACCGGCTTGCCCGCCGCGACCGCCGCGTCGATCTGGGCGATGGGGGCGGGGGAGTTTTCGCAGGGCTGCATATCGCGATAGGCGCAGTTGGGCCACACGAACGGCAGGACGCTGGGGATAAAAAATGCTCCCTGAAAACCGCCAGCCTTTTTCATCTTTTCGTTGACGGTTTCGGGAGTCTCGTTGTAGCCGATGCCGTTCAGCATCATGGTTGCGGAGGTGAGCAGGCAGCCCCAGCCGCCGATGGTTTCGGATGAATTCCCAAGTTTGGTGTTCTTCCACTTCTCGTCGTTCTGATAAAGGTTCTGGGTCTTGAACATGACCTGCCTCCTCCTGAGTTGGCTGGATTTCCGAGCGGTGGTACTTTGATCCGGTATTCGCCTGATTTTACTCCAATTTGAAAGTTCCCCCCGGAGGTTTCTGTGAGGTTGGGGGTGGTTGGGGAGTTGGTGGTGGTTGGTGGTTGACGGTGGGCAGAGGAATGTAAATGGCTAAATTGGGCTTTCAAATATGCAGGCTGGTCCAACAATCCTGTAAGCGCGGAATGGGGAATCTTCATGTAGAATGCAGGTCACTCTGCGGGATGGATGATGAATTTATCCAGAGTATATGCAGAGTAGATTTAGAGCACTATCTTTGCACTTTAAGA
>DIDP01000073.1 GCA_002418205.1 Anaerolineales bacterium UBA5797
AAGACGATAGGCACGCCGGAAGACCGCGATGCCAAACCAATGCTTGTCCTGCCAGGACAGTTTGATATTTTTACGCTGCGCTTGAACATCCAATACTTCATTCTCCGTCAGCCTGCCGATCATCATGGTGATGACGGCACGCCATTTGTTCAACGGGATGCCCTTCCCTTCCGCGATCTTCACCCCTTCCATGGCAGCGTTCGCGGAAGCCATGATCTGGGGCAGGGTAAAGCAGACCGTCGTGTTCGTGCTGATGCCTTTGGACGTCAGGATCCTGACAACCTCGATGCCCTGCATGCTGGCAGGGACCTTGATCATCACGTTCGGGCTGAGGGCGGAAAGTTCCTCGGCGTCGTGGACCATGCGTTCGGTCTCGGTGAAGAGGCGTGGATCCAGTTGTCCTGAGATCCAGCCGAAGCGTCCTTTTGTCGCTTCGAAGATGGGCATGTACATCCTTGCGCCGCGTTGGACGACTTCCTTGTATGTCAGCCAGGCCAGCTCGTGCAGGTTGAGACCAGGCTGGGAGGCTATCAAATCATCCACCCACTCAACCCAAAATGCCGGGTCGCTTTTGACGACCTGCCACGAAAGCAGCGGGTTGGTGGTACAGCCACGGAAGACGCTTTTGGCGGGTTCCGCAAGGTTGTACAACCGCGCCAGTTGTTCCTCAAGGATCTGCCTGCGGGCAGGCTCAACTTCATCGATCATCTTGTGCACCCATTGGTCATAGACCAACGGTGACGAATCCCACCAGATCTCGAGATCGGGATGCGTCTTTGCCAGACGTTCAACAGGACTTTCGATCATAGCGCACCATCCTTTCCTGTTCGCGCTTATGAAAGTCGACGTTTGGGTGGATGAAGGGTCAGAGGCGTCTCAACTTTCAATCCATTTTTATTGTACAACTTTCAGCCACTGATCCCAACGCGGGTCAGTGACGTGCTGGCGTACGCGCCCGAACCACAGGTCGGCGTAGCCCTGGAAATCCTCCTCCAGTTTTGAGATTCCGGTCTGGGTGGTACCCCACATCGCTTCGTGGATCTCGGACATGGGCCACAACAGTTTGAGGCGTGCAAAATGCTTCGGGTCCGCCTCACCAAAATATTCGTTGAGCAGGAAGCGCACCTGGTCGTCGTTCAGGCGGTGGTGCGAGCAGAAATTCGCCAGGTCATAGACCGGATCGCCCATCCCCGCGTATTCCCAATCCAGCAGGCGGATCTCGCCGATCTCGCCGGGCACTTCCTCCTCGAGCCAGTTCAGGTTGAGCAGGTCATCGTGACAGGGCGCGGGCGTGAAGGGCGCCTTCGATAATGTCGTCTCCACTTCCTTCATCTTTTGCATGATCCAGTCGAAATCGAACGGGAACCTGCCGTTGTTATTCCTTGAAACTTTTGTGAGCATCTCCACGCGGCGGAAGACATTGAATTCGCCGTTGAGTTTCGGTCCGCGCACGTGGAACAACCTGATCTTTCGCGCGACCCGCGTCAGATAATCCGGTTGTTTGATGACCTCCGGGGGAATCCCCCTGCCATTGATGAAGCGCGTCACGATATAGTTTTCGGGTTCGATGAAGTACATCACCTCCGGCGCAATGCCCAGTTGTCCTGCCGCGAAGTTTGCCGCATATTCCACGTCGCGCTTGATCCCCAAAAGTTCCGTGTCCTGTCCGGTCAGCCGCAGCACATACGACTTCCCATCCGCGTCGATCCTGAAATTTAGATTCGTGATGCCGCCGCTCAGCGGGATCTTCTTGATGTTCTTCGACCCGGCGAGGAACGGGACCTTCGCGATGGCTTGATCGATTGCAAGTGTGGACATGGACATCCTTTCCGAAAAACGCCTCACTCCCGGATTTGGGCCTGCTTCCGTTTACTGGCGGATCCTCTCGCCCTTCGCATCCCACAGCACGGGCGGCGCGACCTCCGCTTCGACCTGCTCGCCGAAGCATTCGATCTCGAGTTTGGTTCCCGGTTTCGAATATTCCATCGGCAGGTAGGCATAGGCGATGGACTTTTTCACCGAATAACCGAATCCGCCCGAGGCCACCCAGCCGATGATCTTCCCTTCGGCGCGAATGGGTTCTTTTCCGAGCGCAATGGTGCGGTCATCGGATAATGTGATGCAGCATAATTTTTGTTTGATGCCCTCCGCCTTTTGTTTGACCAGCGCCTCCTTCCCGAGGAAGTTCTCCTTGTTCAGTTTGACGGCAAAACCAAGCCCGGCTTCATAGGGAGTGTAATCCGGTGTGATCTCGCCGCTCCAGTAGCGATAGCCTTTTTCGAGGCGCAGGGTGTCGATGGCTTTGTATCCGCCTGCCACCATGCCCTCGGGTTTGCCAGCCTCCCAGAGGGTGTCCCAGAGTCGCAGGCCATATTCCATCGGGCAGTAAAACTCCCAGCCGAGTTCGCCGACATACGTCACGCGGGACGCGAGGACAGGCACATCGCCTAGGTTGATGCGTCGTGCCGTCATGTAGGGGAAGTTTTCGTTCGAGACATCGTCGGTTGTCACTTTTTCCAAAATCCTGCGCGCCTTCGGTCCCCACAGGCCGAGACAGGCGTAGTTCGAGCCGACATCCTCCATCGTAACCGAGCCGTCCTCCGGCATCTGCAGCGACAGCCACGACATGTCATGCTGACCGAACGCCGTACCCGTGACGATGAAGAAGCGGTCTTCGGCAAGCCGCGTCACGGTGAAGTCACATTCGATGCCGCCGCGTTTGTTGAGGCATTGGGTATAGGTGATCGTTCCGATGGGTTGATCCATTTCGTTGGCGCATGCATCATTCAAAAACTTCAGCGCCCCGGGTCCGCGCACCTCGAATTTGTTGAAGGAAGTCTCATCGAAGAGACCGGCATGTTCGCGCGTCATCAGGTGTTCGTATCCGATGGCGCGTGACCAGTTGTGGCGCGCCCAGCCCTTCGGTTCATGACCGTGAGTCGCAAGTTCCTCATACGGCTTGAACCAGTTCGGGCGTTCCCATCCCATTTTTTCGCCGAACTGACATCCCAGATCGCGCAGTCTAAAGTAGGTGGGGGAGGTGCGCACGTTGCGTTTCGACATGCGTTCTTCGCCGGGAAAATGGATGTCGTAATATTGGGTGTAGGTTTCAAAGGTGCGCGCGGCGACGTAATCGAGATTGTTGTAGTTCGGTCCAAAGCGGCGCACATCGAGCCGCCACACATCCCATTCGGGGTTGCCGTCGATGATCCACTCCGCCATCACCTTGCCGATGCCGCCCGCGCCTGCCAGACCGTGTGCACAAAAGGCGCACGCCACCCAGAACCCTTTGACGGAAGTGGGCCCCAGCAAAAATTCGCCATCGGGCGTGAAGCCCTCGGGTCCATTGAGCAGCTTGACCACCTCCGCATTTTCGATGGCGGGCACGCGCCGGATGGAATTTTCCATCAACGGGCTGAACCGTTCCCAATCGGGCGGAAGCAGCTGGAATTTGAAATCCTTCGGTATGCCGTTCATGCCATACGTTGCGGGCTGGCGTTCATAGCCACCGGTGATGAGACCGCCAACCTCCTCACGCCAGTACACCAGCAGATCGGGATCGCGCAGGTTCGGGAACTTGTTCGTCACGCCCTCGATGGGTTTGGTCATGATATAGAGATGCGCCATCGGGATGACCGGCAGGTTCAACCCGACCATCTTCCCGACCTCGCGTCCCCACATCCCGGAGGCGTTCACAACGACCTCGGTCTTGATCGTGCCTCGATCGGTCACCACCTCGCTGACGCGTCCGTGCTTCAAGTTGATCTTTTCGACATTCGTGTTTGTCAGAATTATTGCGCCGCGGTTCTTTGCACCGGCCGCGAGCGCATTGGTCAGTCCGGTGGGATCGATGCTCCCATCGTTGGGTGTGTACGCCGCCCCGACCACGCCCTTGATATCCATCAGCGGGAACATGTCCTGTGCTTCCTTCGCGGAGATCAATTCCATGGGCACGCCAAATGAGCGCGCCATGCCCACCAGGCGTTTTGTCTCCTCCAGCCGTTCCGCCGAGGAGGCGAGCCGCACCCCGCCCACTTCGCGCCAGGAGGTGTCCACGCCGGTTTCGGCTTTAAGTTTGCGATACAGGTCGGTGCTGTAATGCATCATGCGCGTCAGATTGGCATCCGAGCGCATCTGCCCGACCAGCCCCGCCGAATGCCACGTTGACCCCGCCGTCAGTTCGTGGCGTTCGACGATGACAACGTCCTTCCAACCCATGAGCGTCAGGTGATAGGCGATGCTCGCCCCGCCCACGCCTCCGCCGATGATGACTGCCTGCGCCTGCGATGGAAATTCTGACATCTTTGTGCTCTCCTTGGTTTGAGACGAGAAATATTCTGGAAAATAGAAAAGGTATTGCCGTTTGCAATACCTTGGGAACGTTTATGATCTTTGCCAGACTGAATCGGGCCGTGCCATCGCTGCCACAATATCGAAGGTCGAAATGGCGCCAAGTGGGAACGCATCAGGATCCTGTGCATCGATGACCACCAGCCTGTGGTGATGGTTCTGGATCATCATGTTCGCCGCCTCGCGCAAACTGGCATTGATATCGATGGTCAAGGCGGGGTGCATCACATCCCGGACGATCAAATTCTCGTCCACGCCATTTTGGACAAACCGCAGCAGGTCATATCCGCTGACCACGCCGAGTACCTTTCCCTTGGCGTCCACCACCAACACCGAACGCCAGCCCGAGGATGTCATTGCCCGCGCCGCGGAGGCAACCGGTGTCTTGCCGCGGCAGACCAGGATCGCATCTGACATGACATCGCCGACGGTCTCGCGTTTTGCTTTATCTGATCTTGCGATGCTGGAGACAAAATCCGAGAGGGAGATGATCCCAACGGCCTTTCCGTTTTCCGTCACCAGCAGGCGGCTGATCTGCTTTTCGATCAGGGCAGTCACTGCCTGGGCAACGGGCGTGCCTGCTTCCACGGAATTAATCGGATGGGACATCAGATCCGCTGCGGTCAGGCGCCGCATGGTCTCGAGACTTTCGGTATCAGAGGAAAGCCATTCACCTGCCATCAGGTCGAAGTCGGAGATGATGCCAACCTCCCTTCCATCGCGGTCGGTGACTACAAGCGCGTGGACATGATGCTGATTTAACAAAACGGCCACCTGTCCGAGCGTGGCATCGGTCTTACAGGTTATCAACCCTGCATGCATTAAATCGCGAACGAGCTTTGCCATGTTCTCTCCTTATTAAACCTCATCCACATCCTTGTACCACTTGACGCGATCGCCCACCCGGGCGCGCAGACGCCATGCCAGGGGTTTCGGTTCAGCGTTCAGCCGTGCCAGGATCACATCCACCTGGGATTCAACCTTCGCCTTTTGCTCCGGGGAAAGTTGTGTGTAGTGGTGGGCAAGTTGTTTTACTTTTTCGAGGTTCATGGTGGTGGTGCGCCACAACCCCCAATCGTTCGCACAAAGCTGCGCGGCAAGCCTGATGTTGATGGTTTCGTTGTCGACATCGCCCAGCGGATGTTCGAGCAGCAGCATGATGGTGTCGATGATGTCCTTCTCGTTGATCTGGACGATCTGCATCTTTTCGAGCAGGAGTTCGGTCAATGGAATGGTGGGAGAGTCGACCTCCAGGCGGTCCTTCCAATAGATGGTGTGGCAGAAATCCAGTTTTTCGTAGAAGACATCCACATGGAGACTGGTGCCGGTCTTGTCGAAGATCGCCCGCTCGCCCTCGGAGCCGATGTAGACCTCCCGGTTCTCGACGTAGCCCATGCCTGCCATCAGCTCGGAGATCTGTTTTGCCTGACGGCTGTACGCGGCAAAATCGATGTCGGTATAGGCGCGCCCCATTGCGGCTTGCAGGTACCCGAACTCGGAGCAGTGCATTTGAAAAGCCAGTGATCCGATCACCCTCAGCAGGATGCCTGACTCGTCACTGGCTTTGAGTATTGCCTTTAACTCGGTCTCGAACTTATCCCGTTCAGACCGATCCTGTTCGTGCATACCAATGGAACTATTCGACATACATTCTCCGATGTGTTCAGGTTGAGCACGATTTTTTTGCTCCCCGCTATTATAATGAAAAAATCAAAATCTTGCAAATTTCTTCATAATCTTATATAATTCACCCTTAAAATGGTCATTTTCCTTCACGGCAATTTGAACCCAAAACGATGAGCAAACCCCTCATTCCTGCCCAAAGACGGGAAAAAATTCAGGAATATCTGGCCATCCACCAGATCGCCCGCACAGTGGATCTGTGCAACCTGTTGGATGCCTCGGAAGCCACGGTCCGACGCGACCTGGAATGGCTTGAACAGAGAGGGGTTTTGGAACGCACTCATGGGGGGGCGATGCTCAGCCAGCGCATGGTCTTCGAACAGGAATATCAACAAAGAGCCCAGCACCACCCCGATGAGAAGAAACGGATCGGTGAACTGGCGGCCTCCCTGATTGAAGAGGGCGATATCGTCTTTATCAACAGCGGGACAACAGCCACGCAGGTTTTACAACATGTCCGCAGTGATCTGCAGATTTCCATTTTTACGAACAACGTCAGCGCGGCGATCGAACTGGGCGAACCCGGCTTTCACTATCACATGATCGGCGGCGAGTTCCAGCCGCGCTCGAATTCGCTGGCGGGCGGCTTTGCGCTCGAGAACCTGGGACAGATCTATGCCAACAAGACCATCCTGGGAGTGGACGGGATCAGCCTGAAACACGGATGCACGGTTCCGACCAAGCCCGAGGCTGAAGTGGTGCGGAAAATGATCGAACGTACCAAGGGGCAGGTGATCGTCGCGGCCGATTACAGCAAATGGGGGGTGGTCTCCAACTTCCAGGTGGCTGCCATCGAGGAGATCAATCGATTTGTCACGGATGAGAAGATGGATCCCTCCGCCATCGAAGCGCTTGCAGAACATGATGTCGAATGCCTGATTGCCGAACCCAAAGTCATCCAAACCTGATGCGTCTCTGACAGGCGTATCAGGTTTTATTTTTGGAGATGCCATGTCCTTTCTGTTCTCGAAGAAACCCAGGAAGAATCCGACCCGTCTGTTCTTTGCCACCGACCTGCACGGTTCCGAACGGACCTTCCGCAAGTTCGTCAACGCCGGCAAGTTCTACGATGTGAACGTGATCGTGATGGGCGGGGATATACAGGGCAAGTTGATGATCCCCATCATCAAGGAGGGGAACGGCCGCCACCGGGCCACCGTACAGGGACGCGTGGAGCATCTGGAGACGGAGGAGGAATTGAATGCCCTGATGGGGAAACTTGATATCCTTGGTTTCTATTACAAGGTCATGGAATTGGATGAATTCCAATCCCTTCAGTCCGACCCGCAGGCTGTGCATGCCCTGTTCAATGAACTCGCCAGACAGAAGCTTATTAATTGGGTGAGCCTGGCAGAGGAGAGGTTGAACGGCACAGGCATCAAGTGCTTCGTTACCGGCGGCAACGATGACGAGTGGGAGGTGTTGAATGTAATGAAACAGCAGCCGACCCGGTCCTTTTTTGCCTGTGAAAATGAAATGGTCCAAGTGGACGATGAACACACCATGATCTCCATCGGCATCAGCACGCCCACGCCCTGGAAGACGCCGCGCGAAACTTCCGAGGAGGAATTGGGCAGGATGATCGATGAAATGGCGGCGAAAGTGCCGGACTTGAGCAAGGCCATCTTCAACTTCCATGACCCGCCGAAAGACTCGACCCTGGACACCTGTCCCATGCTGGATTGGGACAAGGATCCCCCGGAACAGATCATCCGGGGCGGTCAGCCTGTGATGCACGGGGCAGGTTCGAGGTCCGTGCGGGAGGCGATTGAGAAGTACAAGCCGATGCTCGGTCTGCATGGTCACATCCATGAGTCGCAATCCGTTGCGAAGATCGGACGTACGACCTGCATCAACCCGGGCAGCGAATATGCGGAGGGAATCCTGCGCGGCTGCCTCGTCACGTTCGTGGACGGGGAGGTGCAGGGGTATCAGATGACCAGCGGATAGTCAGAGGAGAACTGTTCCAAAGGAGGTGCCTTGGTCAAAGAGAAATCGTCGACAGGGGAATGGATAGGCAAGACTGTTTGTACTTGAATCTGTTCGATAGAATACCAAAGGAGAGAATATGGCTACAGCTACTGCAAAACCTGAAGTCTTTACCCGCAAAGCCTCCGGGCTTGTGCGCGTGATGTCTCCGTTCTCAGCCTTCGTCTACAACATATTGACGATGGGCCTGATCTTCCCGTGGACGTATCTTTGGGCGCCCGGCGCGCTGCCCGGCGGCAAACTCGTCTGGGGCATTCTGCTGGCGATGGTGATCGAGATTCCCATCGCGCTGGTGTACGTCTGGCTCTCGACCGCGCTCCCCCGCTCCGGCGGCGACTATGTGTTCCAGAGCCGCGTGTTCGGCGGCGGACTGGCATTCACGGTCGTGATGTCCGGCTATGTGATCTGGATCCTGCAATGGGTGGCGCTTTCGGGATGGCTGCTTTCGTATCTTGGGTTCGCGCCGTTGTTCCTCGGCCTGGGCGCGACGACTGGCAGCGCCGCGCTCTCGAACATCGGCATCTGGTTCACCGGCTCGACGGGCATCATCATTACGAGCATCTTGAACGCGTTCGTTGCAATGATGATCCTCATCAGCGGTTTCAAGAATTATGTCCGCTTCCAGAATGTGATGATCGTGGGTACACTGCTGGCTTTCGTGACCATGCTGGTGGTGCTCTTCATGGGGAATCCTGCCTCATCCGTGGGGCATTTGGATGCATTCGCAAAGGCAATTGCCGGGGTGGATAACTTTGTGCAGACTGCGCGGGATGCCACCGTCGCGGCGGGCGTTGACCTGAATCCGCCCTTCAGCTTTATTGCCACCTTGCTGGTGGCTCCCATTGCGTGGACGTCCCTGCAGTGGGCAACCTACTCCGCCCAGCAGAACGGTGAGATCAAGAATGCCCGCTCCTTCAACAGCCAGATGTTCATCATTGTCGGCTCGTTGATCTTCACGGGCATCTTCCTGGCGATTCTGGCAGCCGCATTGGAAAAAGCGGTTGGTACTGAATTCCTGTATGTTGCCGGTGCCGGCTACTGGCTTGGGCTTGATGAAGCATTGATATCAGGCTTCTATCTATGGCCCAATATGATCGCGGTAGCATTGACCGCCAGCCCATTGGTGGTCGTCATCATCGGTCTGGGGTATATCCTCAACTCGCATCAGATCGTCCACAACTGCTACATCGGCATGACGCGCGTCATGGTCGCCATGTCGCTTGACCGTCTGCTCCCCGAATGGGTCAGCAAGGTGGATGAGAAACGCCATACCCCGGCGAACGCACATTGGGCATACTTCCTTGCCAGCATTCCGGTCATCCTGCTTTACAACATGTATCCCGGCTGGGTGGGATTGACCCTCGGCGTAACATTCGCCTGCGGTTACGTGTTCGTCATCACCTGCCTCGCAGGGGCGCTGCTTCCCTACCGGGCGAAGGACGTCTATGAATCTTCACCGGGCGCGAAGTACAAGATCGGCAATACGCCGCTTGTAACCATCCTCGGCATTGTCGGCTTCATCTTCGGCAGCGTCATGCTGTTGATGTTCATGTTCTACTCGCAGCTCGGCCTCACCAGCACGCTGGCATATACGGTGGTATTTGGCGTGTTGCTGGTCTCGGCGGTCTGGTATTTCCTTGCGAAGAACGCACAGAAATCGAAGGGCATCAACGTGGATTATGCCTTCAAGGAGATCCCGCCCGAATAAAATCCTTCTATTGGTTCGTGAGCAGGTGGTCAGTGTTCCCGATCCGAGCACTGACCACCATTGGCATTATTCTTTTGGGAGGCCGGATGTCTGTAATCGAAGATGTTGTTGCCAGGGTTGAGGATTGGAGGGGCAGGGAGGTTTCCATCCAGCCGCTGTCGGGCGGGCTGACCAATACCAACTACAAGGTCCTCGTGGACGGCAAGCCTCATTTCATCCGTGTGCCGGGGGCGAGCACGGAATTGCTTGCCATCGATCGGGACAATGAGCATCACAATACCAGGGCGGCTGCACAGGCGGGCGTCGCACCGAGGGTCCTGTATTACATCGCCGAATACAACGCCATGGTGCTGGAATTCCTCGATGGCAGGACCATGTCGAAGGATTCGCTGAACCAGCCGGGGATGCCGACGCGCATGGCGCAGGCCATCAAACGGCTGCACTCCGGTCCACGCTTCCTGCTGGACTTCAACATGTTCCGCCTCACGGAATATTATCTCAGCCTGTGCCGCGACCGCGAGATCAGGATCCCGGACGGGTACAACGATCGCATGCAGGCGGTCAGGCGCATCGAGCAGGCGATGAACGCCAATCCGCTGCCGACCGTTCCCTGCAACAACGACCTGCTGGCGGAAAATTACATAGACCATGACGGTCAGCTATGGCTGATCGATTACGAATATAGCGGCAACAACGACCCGACCTTCGAACTGGGCAACACCTGCCAGGAAATGGAATTCAACGAGGAACAGATACGCGAGGTGTGCGCCGCGTATTTCGGCGAAGCAAGGGCGGACATGATCGCGCGCATGAAGTTGAACATGATCATGTCGGATGTGGGCTGGGGGTTGTGGGCGGCGATCCAGGCAAGGATTTCCACCATCGAGTTCGATTTCTGGGGCTGGGCGATCGAGCGCTGGGGCAGGGCTGTGGAAAAGATGGATGCAGCGGAGTTCGAAGGCTGGCTGGCGGATGTGCAGAAGTAGAAAATAACGGTGGTCGAGCCGGGCCGGTGAAATCCCTGCCCGTATCGAGACCACCGATAACAAAAGGTGAATCAAATGAAAACACAGGCACAGATCGTTGTCATTGGCGGAGGGATTTTCGGGGCGCAGGTTGCGTATCATCTCGCAAAGTATGGCCGCAAGGATGTGGTCATTATCGAAAAGGGTGAGATCGCCAGCGGGGAATCCTCGCACGCGGCGGGGCTGGTCACACAATTCGCCACCTCGCAGGCGATGCTCAAATTCCGCATGTACAGTGTGGAGTTGTACAGCGAGCTGGGGTTGTTCGACCACGTCGGCAGCTTGCGGATCGCCTCCAGCCCGGAACAACTCAAGGAACTGGAACGGAGCGTCAGCCGTGCGAAGGCATTGGGGCTGGATTGCGAGGTCATTTCGCCGGAGGAATGCCTGAAGCACATGCCGCAGATCTCCAAAGAGAACCTGTTCGGCGGCGTCTACCTCCCGCGCGATGGGCAGCTTGATCCGTACATCACCACCACATCGATGGTGAACTTTGCCAAGGAACTGGGCGCGGAGGCCTACACCAACACCCGCGTGACCGGGATCAAAATGTCAGCGAAGGGGGAGGTCGAGGCGGTGGTGACAGACAGGGGCGAGATAAGATGCGAGATCATCATCAACGCGGCGGGGATGTGGGCGCCGCGCATCGCCGCCATGGCGGGACTCAACATCCCGACCACTCCCGTCGATCATCAGCACATCGCATTGCGCGCCGTGCCGGGACATGAGTTTGGTCCGCGGACCCCGTGCCTGCGCGACCCCGACAATCTGGTCTACATGCGCCAGGAGCAGGGCGGACTGGTGATCGGCGGCTACGAGCCGGAGCCGGTCGCGCGCTGGATCGATGGCGCGCCGTGGGAGCATGGGAGCAAGAGTTTCCCCGGCGATTTCGACCAGTTCGAGATGCTGCTGGAGGGTGCCATCCGCCGCCTGCCATTCCTGGATGAGGCGGGCATCATTACGCTGGTGCGCCATCCCGGCGCATACACGCCCGACTGCCAGCCCCTGCTGGGACCGATGCCCGGCGCGCGCGGCTTCTGGATGCTGGCGGGCATGTCGCTGAACGGATACGGCGGCGCGGGCGGCATGGGCAAGCTGCTGGCGGAGTGGATCATCGAAGGCGAGGCGCCGATGGACATCTACGGCAGCCGCGCCACGCGCTTCGGGGAATATTACGCCGACCCCGTCTACGCGGCGGAGTGCACGCGCGAGAGCGTGAAATACTACTATCGCCTGCGCTTCCCGCACGACGAGAAGGAATGGGCGCGGCCTCACCGGGTCAGCCCTGTGCATTATCGTTTACTGGAACAAGGCGCGGTCTTCGGCGAGAAGTTTGGCTGGGAGCGCGTCAATTACTTTGACCCGGGCAAACCTTCACGCAGGATGGGCGAGGATCAGCGCGGCTGGGGTTGGACCAAGCCGCCATTCTTCGAGCGCCTGCGCAAGGAACACATCGCCACGCGCGAACGGGTCTGTTTGTACGACCTGACCTCCTTTGGCAAGATCGAGGTAAGTGGAAAGGGTGCTCTGCCGCTCCTGCAGCGAATGACCTCGAGCAACGTGGACAAACCGGTTGGCAGCGCGGTTTACACACAGTTCCTCAACTCGCGCGGCGGCATCGAATCCGACCTGACCGTGACACGCCTGGGCGAGGAATATTTCTGGGTCATCACAGGCTCGGGCTTCATTGCCAACGACTTCGCCAGGCTCCAGATGTTCGCGGAGGAAATGGATGCCGATGTATCCATCCGTGACATCACGCAGGAGTATGCCTGTCTTGCGTTGTGGGGACCGAAGTCCCGCGACGTGCTAGAGAAGATCACGGACGACGATGTCTCGAACGAAGCGCATCCGTACCTGATGACGAAACCGATCACGATCAACGGCGCGAAGGTTTTGGCTCAACGCGTCAGCTACGCGGGCGAACTCGGTTGGGAACTCTACATCCCGGACAATCGCGCCACCATGGTATGGGACCTGCTCCTGGAAGCAGGGGAAGAGTTCGATATGGAACTCGGCGGATACAAGGTGCTCGATCCGCTCAGGCTCGAAAAGGGATACAAGTATTTCACCGCCGACATCACCCCGTCTGAAACACCCTACGAAGCCGGGCTGGGATTCTGTGTCCATCTCGACAAGGGTGACTTCATTGGGCGCGAGGCGCTGGTCAAACAGAAAGCGGAAGGGGTCAAGCGCAAACTCTGCACGCTGGTGGTGACGGATACGGAGGAATTCACCCAGATCTACGGCGGCGAGGCGGTCTATCACGAAGGCAAGGTGTTGACGCGGGTGCGCAGCGGCGGATATGGCTTTACAATAGGCAGGAATATTTTGTATGCCTATCTGCCCGCCGAACTGGCAAAACAGGGCAACCGCTTCACCCTGGACCTGATCGAGGGTCGCCACGAAGCGGAAGTGACCGCCCCCGTGTTATTCGACCCGAAAGGTGAAAGACTGCGTGCCTAAGACGAAGAGAACAAGAACACCTCCTCCGGCGTATGTCGGGTTCGGCATGTTGACTCCCGTGTACATCATGGCATTGGACCGCCTCCCGAAAAAGAACACGGGAGCCATTGTGCATGAGGTCAGCGAGTTCATCTATGACGATGCCGCCATCATCGCCTGCGTCCTGCGTCAGTGGGGCGTGCCCACAGGCATGATCGGCACTGCCGTTGGCGACGACCTGTTGGGTCACGAACTTGCGCGTCAACTGGCAGAGATGGGCGTGCAGGGCAAGGTCAGGTTTACGAGGAAATATAGAACCCCGCTCGAGGTCAACGTTTCGGACAAGACCGGTGCCCGCACCTATTTCTGGCAGCGCTCATCCGAGATATTGAACACCCTCGATACGGCCGACCTTTCCATGATCAAAAAGGCGAAACTGCTTTACGCCGACTGGTATGATGGGGAGCACATCCTGCGTGCCATGGAAGAGGCGAACCGCCATGACATTCCGGTGTTCCTCAACCTGGAACATGGGCATAGGGATGACAAACTCCTGGGGAAATACGCCGGGCGCGTCACCATCTGCCAGGCGGTGACCGACGCCGCACAGATCGGCGGCAGGAACGCCATGTTATCTGTCGCGCGGAAATTATTTAAATCTGGTATAAAGACAGCCCTCATCACCATGGCAAAACAGGGATGTCTGGCTGTGCAGGGTGAGTTGATCGTCCGGGTGCATGCGCCCAGGGTCAAGGCGGTGGATGGCTCCGGCGCAGGGGCGACGTTTTCAGCAGGCTATATCTATGGTTACCTGAACGAATGGAGCCTCGAGGAGTGCGCCCGTTTTGCGGTTGCCGCGGCCTCGTTAAAAGTGACCCATTCGGGCTTGAAGATGTCCTCCGTGGAAGAGATCAAGGAACTCGCGTCCACCCTCAAGGTGGAGCACATGTTCTACCGTCACAACCAGTTCTTCGAGATCGAGAAGCTGCTCAAGCTCCCGCCAAATAATCCATTGGTGCGGGAGGCCCGGAAACTTGCGGAACGCTTCATACCGAAAAAGAAGACGAGCGAATTGTTCAAGAGAAAAATATTCAAGGTTTAATTCTGGAGAAGGATGCTGTTTATGTCATTCGCAACTTTACTTTCACAGGAACAGGTCGAACGGATCCATGAAGCATCGCTGGAGATCCTTGAGGAAGCTGGGCTGAAGGTACGTCATGAACCGGCGCGCGCCCTCTTCAAACAGCACGGCTGTCAAGTGGAGGAGGAGCGCGTCAAATTCCCGCGCGCGGTCGTGGAAAAGTACCGCGCCATGTATCCGCCGTCGTTTACCTTTCACGGGCGCGATCCCAAATTCGACAAAACCATCCCGCAGGACAGCCCGGTCATTGTCACAGCCAGCTCGGCGCCCGATATCATCGATCCAGTGACCGGGGCGGAAAGACGTGCAGAGTCGGCGGATATCGCCCGCATCGCGCATCTCGTCAACGAACTGCCGGGATACGACATTTTCTCCATTTCGACTCTGGCGGACGACGCGCCGGCGGATCAATTCACAATCTCGAGGCTGTTCCCGTCGCTCAAATATTGTCTCAAACCGATCCGGGTCACCACCACCGATATGAAGGACACCTTGAGCATCCTCAAGATGGCGTATATCGTGGCGGGCGGCGAGGAGGCATATCGCGAGCATCCCTTCCTGACGCATCATTACTGTCCGGTTGTCTCGCCGTTGACGATGGACCACCTGTCCACGGAAAATGTGATGTTCTTCGCCAGGGAAGGTCTGCCGGTCTACCCGACGATCGTGCCCAATGCCGGTTTGACCTCGCCCATGTCCATTGCGGGAACGGTGGCGCAGGGCAATGCCGAGTTCCTCGCCGCGGCGACCCTGATGCAGATGGTAAGGGAAGGCACGCCCCTGATCTATGCCACGCTCGGAACGGTTGCCGATATGCGTACCGGCGCCTATGCCTCGGGCGGCATCGAATGCGGCATGTTGCACATGGCGTATGCGCAGATGGCGCGTTTCTATAATGTGCCCTGCGGCGGTTATATTGGCCTGACCAATTCCAAGCTCAACGACGCCCAGGCGGGTTACGAGTCGGGCATGTCCGGGATCGCCGGTGTGCTGGCGGGCATGGATATGTTCAACATCGGCGGCCTGATCGACGCGCTCAAGACCTTCGATTTTGCCAAGGCTGTCATCGACGATGAAATGGCGCTGATGATGAAGCGCATGAAACGCGGGATCAACTTCGACGAGGCTGAACTGGCTGTGAACCTGATCAAGGAGATCGGTCCGGGCGGATCGTTCATTGTCCACCCGCACACCATCAAGCGCATGAAGACGGAAGCCATCCTGACGAAGATGGCGGACCGCGACGCGCGCACGATCTGGGAGAAGAAAGGCGCGATGGACATTCAGGCGCGCGCCCTGAACCGCGCCAAGGAGATCATGGCGCAAAACACAGACCCGCTCATCCCCGCCGAAGTGGAGGAAAGACTGCGGGCTGAATTCCCCGGGATGGTACCGGGGAATTTGGAACCAATCTCATAAACAATCAAAGGAGTATATGTTTCGTATTCTTAAGCGTAAGGAAGATAAGTTCCACAAACTGATCGAGCAACAGGCGATCCTCGCCTATGAAGGTTTGACACTGCTCGTCAAATATCTGGAGACGACCAACTCGGAGATCGCGGAGGAACTGTCCCTCAAGGAGAAGGAGGCGGACGAGGTGCGCCGCATCCTGATCGATGAATTGAACCTGACCTTTATCACGCCGTTCGACCGTGAGGATATCTTTTCCTTATCCCGTTCCATCGACGACGTTGTGGATTATGCCGATACCACGGTGATGGAGATGGTCGTGTTGAACGTCAGGCCGACCCCGTACATGCAGCGGATGGCATCCCTGTTGAAGGATGCCGCCTATGAGATCTGGCAGGGAGTCCTGCGCCTGCCGAAGCACCCGAACGTTGCCATCGACCACGCCCAGCGCGCCAAGGCGCTCGAGAACCGCGTGGAGGCTGTCTATCGCGAAGCGATCGCCGACCTGTTCAGCGGGCCCGAGGATATCCACCATGTGGTCGCGATGTTGAAGATGCGCGAGGTCTACCGTCACCTTTCGAATGCGGCAGATCGCGGCGACGAAGCCGCCAATGTTATAGCAGATATTGTTGTAAAGAAAACATGACAGATCATTAATGACTTATTCTCTTTTGACGGTGATCGTTCTGGCATTGCTGTTTCAACTGATTAACGGTATGCGCGATGCCAGCAATATTGTTGCAACCATGATCTCATCCCGTGCGTTCCGGCCCCAGACCGCCCTGGGGTTGACCGCCGTTGCCGAGTTTGCCGGTCCATTGTTGTTCGGCGTCACTGTGGCAAAGACCATCGGCAACGACATTGTCGCCTCCCAGGCGCTTTCGCTCAGGGCGTTGGCGGTGGGACTGGCTGGCGCGATCCTTTGGAATCTGATCACGTGGTCCTTTGGTCTCCCGAGCAGTTCATCACACGCGCTGATCGGAGGCTTGATCGGTGTCACTTTGATCTCGGCCGGCGTGGACGCGATCAAGGTATCCGGACTGTACAAGGTGTTGGCGGCACTTTTCATATCTCCGGTGATCAGTTTTCTGGCAGGTTTTTTGGTTTTGAGGCTGGTCTTTTATCTGGCGCAAAATGCCAGTCCGAACATTAACTCTTTCTTCAAACACAGCCAGTTTGTCACGGCCGTCGTGCTGGCTTTTGGTCATGGGACCAATGACGCGCAAAAGACCATCGGCATCATTACATTGAGTCTGGTCATAGGCGGTCAACTGGCAGGTTTTGCCGTGCCGCATTGGGCGATCCTGATCAGTGCGGCGGCGATGGCAACTGGCACCTTCTTCGGAGGCTGGCGTCTGATCCGTACGCTCGGCGGCAAGTTTTACAAGATCAGACCGGTGCATAGTTTCGCCACTCAATTTACCTCCGGCGTGGTGGTCCTTGCTGCCTCCAGTATCGGGCTTCCGGTAAGTACCTCGCAGGTGGTCAGCTCGGCGATCATAGGCGCGGGCGCCTCGGAACGTCTGGGCAAAGTCCGCTGGGGCGTGGTCGGTGACATTTTGACGGCATGGCTGATCACCATCCCTGTGGCTGGCTTGCTGTCCGCCGGAATGTACTGGCTGTCGGTTTACTTTATTTAGCCATGTTCATCAATGTCATGAGTTGTTTGACTGTGAATATTGATGATGCTACAATGAACAACAATGGATTGTTGAAAGACTGGAGGTGCATGGAAAAGAATACGGCGACTGTGGTTTTGTTCTGGTTTTCCGAGCGGGTTGTCATTATGCCTGCCTATTAGCCAGCAATATTCAACCGGAGGTGTCAAAAGCGAAGTGACCAACAAATCCCCCCAGATCGACAATGTTTTCAAACGTTCGTCCAAGCCACAGTAAAAAGGAGAGAAATATGTCATCTAGCACGCAACATCCATCGAAGAAAGCTTCACGCCGGGATTTTCTGAAAGTTGGAGCGACTGTACTGGGCACCTCTGCTGTTCTGGCTGCATGCGGCCCCCAGGCCACGGAAGTTGCGAATCTTCCGGATCTGACCAGCGGCAATTCCATTCCGCTTGAGGACCTGATCGCCGCCGCCAAGACCGAAGGTCAACTGACGACCATCGCCCTGCCGCACGACTGGGCAAACTATGGGGAAATCATCGAAACCTTCAAGACCAAATACGGATTGACAATTAATGAACTGAATCCCGATGCCGGTTCCGCCGATGAATTGGAAGCCATCCGCGCGAACAAGGAGAGCAAAGGACCGCAGGCGCCGGATGTGATCGACATCGGCATTGGTCATACTGCCACCGCCCTGGCTGATGGTCTCGTTGCCAAGTACAAAGTGTCCACTTGGGATAGCATCCCGGACGATGCCAAGAATCCGGATGGCTATTGGTGGGGCGAATACTACGGTGTGCTGGCTTTCGAGGTTGTGAAACCGGATGTCGAAAATACGCCTCAGGATTGGGAAGATCTGCTTAAGCCGGAATACAAGGGCAAGGTTGCCATGGCAGGTGACGTGCTCAAATCCAACCAGGCTGTCCAGACCGTGATGGCTGCCGGTCTCTCCCGCACCGGTGGAGACATCGAAAAGGCGCCCGAAGCCGGGTTGCAGTTCTGGAAGGAGATGGTGGATTCCGGTAACTTCATCCCGGTCATTGCCGACCAGGGACGCATCGCCCAGCGCGAGACCCTGATCGTCATGGAATGGGATTACCTGGCTCTCGCAAACCGGGATGCCCTTGGCGGCAACCCCGAACTGGATATCGTCGTTCCGAAGTCCGGCGTTCTCGCGGGACCGTATGCCGGCGGCATCAGCGCTTACGCTCCGCACCCCTACGCCGCCCGTTTGTGGTGGGAATTCGTCATGAGCGACGAGGGCCAGAACCTGTACCTGAAGGGTTATGCCCATCCGATCCGCTACAACGACATGGCTGCGCGCGGTGTGATCCCTGCTGACCTGGCTGCCAAGTTGCCGCCTGCGGAGAACTACGAGAGGGCGACCTTCCTGTCCGTTGAACAACTCCAGGCCTCCAACAAATACATCACCGAGAATTGGCGCAAAGTCGTTTACGGCGAATAAGGACCGGAGACGCCTATCGTGACCGGTATAACCAGAGTATCCAAAAGTAACGGGGACGCGCCGCAGGCGCGTCCCCAAAACCGTAAGGCGATGGACTGGTCGTGGTTGGGATTGGCTCCCTTCTTTCTGTTTGCCATCATCTTCCTGTTCCTGCCCTCGGTATCGATATTCTTCCGCAGCTTCCAGACCCGTGCCGGTGACTTCACTTTTGAAAACATCATCGCCCTATTCACCGTGCGGGACATCGCCAATGCCTACAAGACCAGCCTCCAGATCAGCCTGATCACAGCCGTGGGAGGGGCGTTATTTGGATTCATGCTGGCATATGCAGTGGTGCTTGGTGGTTTGCCGCGCGGTGTCCGCACCTTCATGACAACCTTCTCAGGCGTGGCATCGAACTTTGCCGGCGTGCCGCTGGCTTTTGCCTTTATCGCCACAATGGGCAATGCCGGGTTGGTCACCCGCTGGATCGAGTCCATTTTCAATATCAGCACCCGTGAGATGGGCATCAGCATCTACAATTTATGGGGACTGAGCATTGTATATATGTATTTCCAGTTTCCTCTAATGGTGCTGATCATGGCGCCCGCTTTGGACGGGTTGCGGCGTGAATGGCGCGAAGCCTGTGAGAACCTCGGTGGCAATTCATATCATTACTGGCGCTATGTTGCATTTCCGATCCTGCTGCCCTCCATTTTGGGAACCATGATCCTGCTCTTTGGCAACGCCTTTGGGGCGTATGCGACTGCCTATGCCTTCTCCGGCAGTTTTATCAACCTGGTGACCATTCTCATCGGCGCACAGATCCAGGGTGACGTGTTGTACAACCCCGGCTTGGGGAATGCCCTGGCACTGGGGATGATCCTGATCATGGCGCTCTGCATGGCTGGATATGCCTGGATGCAGAGACGCGCGGCGAGGTGGATACGATGAAGAAATTCAATATCTGGCCCTGGATCATCCTGCTTATCGGGATGGTCTATTTCTTCCTGCCGCTCATCGCCACCTTCGAATTCAGTTTGAAGATGATCAAGGATCGCTACACGTTTGAAGCCTATCGTGTGGCATTTACCGACTCGAAGTTTTTCCTAAATTTTGGTTACTCGGTATTATGGGCGGTATTGACCATGATCTGCAGCACGCTGCTGGTGGTGCCGACGGCATATTGGGTTCACTGGAAGATGCCCAATGCCCGGCCATATGTGGAGTTTGTAACCCTCATGCCGTTCGTGGTGCCGGCGGTCACCCTCACCTATGGATTGTTGAGCTTATACGGGAGTCCGCCGATCGTGTTGATCGGCAGCCCGATCCTGCTGATCGCAGGCTATATCGTGCTGTCATTGCCTTACATGTTCCGGGCTGTGGATACGGGTCTGCGGGCAATTGACGTGCGTACGTTGACCGAGGCCGCGTTGAGTCTGGGCGCAGGCTGGGGGACGATCCTGACACAGGTCATTTTCCCCAACCTGCGGGTGGCGATCTTGAGCGGCATCTTCCTGACCTTCGCCATTGTGATGGGTGAATTTACCTTTGCATCCCTGCTGTCGTGGCCTGCTTTTGGTCCATATCTGGAAGAGATCGGGTCGATGCGGGCATATACCCCCCAGGCGCTTTCGGTCGTCAGTTTTATGCTGACCTGGATCTCCATTGGCTTGTTGCAATTGATCGGCCGCGGCCGCGGGCAGGAACAAGTTGCCGGCGCGCACTAATCACGCGAGGATATTATGGCATTCCTGGAAATCAACAACGTAAGCAAGAAGTTTGGCACAACTGAAGCAGTAAGCGATTTCAATCTCCATGTCGAAAAGGGTGAACTGGTATCCTTCCTCGGTCCAAGCGGATGTGGAAAGACGACCACCCTGCGCATGGTGGCGGGATTCGAAGTTCCCACAGGCGGCAGGATCGTGATGGATGGCAGGGACATTACCGATCTGCCTCCCAACCAGCGTGATGTGGGGATGGTGTTCCAATCCTATGCGCTTTTCCCGAATATGACCGTGGCCGGGAACATCGGCTTTGGTCTCAAGGTCATGAAGAAGCCGGCGGAGGAGATTAATCAGCGTGTCAGCGAAATGCTGGAACTGATCAACATGCCCAAGTATGCCGAGCGGTTCCCCTATCAACTCTCGGGCGGTCAGCAACAGCGGGTGGCGCTGGCTCGTGCTCTGGCGCTTCGTCCCGAAATGCTTCTGCTCGATGAACCACTCTCGGCTCTGGACGCGAAGATCCGGGTCTCCCTGCGGGCAGAGATCCGTTCCATCCAACAGAAACTTGGCATCACAGCCATATATGTCACCCACGATCAGGAGGAGGCGTTGTCGTTGTCGGATCGGGTGGTGGTAATGAATACCGGGCGGATGGAACAGGTGGGTACTCCGTTTGAAATCTACAACTTCCCCACAACGTCTTTTGTGGCGAACTTTGTCGGCACATTGAATACTGCCGAAGTTGAAGTGACCGACCCCGCCGGGGGACTGGTCGGCATGGATGGTGTACAGTTTGTCTCTTCAGATGAACATGTAAAAAGCAGGAGGAAAGGGGACAAAGTCCGCATTTCCATCCGGCCCGAGCGGTTCAGCTTCGTCACCGAGGGGGAGAAGGAAAACGTTGTGGATTGCAGGATCGAGAACATCACCTTCCTCGGTTCGGTGGTGCGCATTCAGATGACGATCGGAAATCAAAAGTTCAACATGGATACCTTCAACAGACCCTCCCTCGCATTGCCGGAAATTGGCGACCAGCGACAGGTCACCTGCTCGAGCAAGGCGGTGCTCGTTTTGAAGGATTGATCGCCTTCTGCAGGATCAATAACGGCTCACTGGCATCAAGTTAACGCCACGAGCCGTTTTTTTATTTACAGGTTATTTATCCAAACGACATCGATGAGGATCTGATTCCCTGATGCCGCGCTTAGATGATGCCTGCGTCCCGCCACGCGGCGATATCCTCGGAGGTTTTCCCCAGCAGCGTGGTAAAAACCTCCTCGTTGTGTTGACCCAGCCATGGGGGCGGCGTGAACGTATCCTCGTGTGTATCCGACAGTTTGACGGGATTCCCCGGGACCCGCGTCGAACCCCCGAGGGGATGGTCCACATCCATAACCATTTTTCGGAAGAGGACCTGTTCATCGTTTAATGCCTGTGCGAGGTCGTTGACGGGCGCGCAGGGGATGCGTGCGGCGCCCAGTTTTTCCAGCCAGAAGGTTTGCGTATTGGTGGCGAGTATTTCGTTCAGGCGGCGGTTGATGTGATCCTTGTTCTTCAATCGTCCGGGTTGATGTCTGTGCTCCTCCGTGTTGAGGTCGTCCGCGGGGATGACCTTCAGCAGTTCTTCCCAGAACTCATCCATGATGATGGCAATGACGATGTAACCGTCGGAACATTGGAAGGTATCGTACGGCACGTGGACGAAATGCCCGTTGCCGTGCCTCTGAGGGATGACGCCCGAAAGGAAGTGCATGGTGACCATGTAATTGAGCAGGCTGATCTGCGTATCGAGCATGGAGATGTCCACGTGCTGGCCGCGCCCGGTTTGCTCGCGCGCAACCAACGCGGATAACACGCCGATCACTCCCATCAGACCGCCGCCGATATCGCCGATGGGGATCCCGGCGCGCGTGGGTGGATCGTCCGGCTGACCGGTGATGCTCATCAGCCCGCTCATTGCCTGCGCGACCAGGTCGAGGGAGGTGCGGTCCTTGCCCGGCCCATTTTCGCCGAAGCCAGTGATATTGCAGGTAATGATGCGTGGATTGATTTTGGACAAACGCGCATGATCGATCTTGAGACGCTCTGTCACACCCGCGCTGAAGTTGCATAGAACGACATCGGATACTTTTGCAAGTTCGTGGAAGAGTTCCAGTCCCTTTTCTGATTTCAGGTTCAACGTGATACTTTTTTTGTTCCGATTGAGCGTGATGAAATAGGCGCCAAAACCGTTTAAACTGTTCGCGGGATCTTTTTCCAGGATGCGGCGCGTTCCCTCACCTCTGCCCGGCGGTTCGATCTTGATGGTCTCGGCTCCCAGGTCGGCGAGCATCATGCCTGCATAGGGACCGCTGAGCATATGGGTCAGGTCGAGGACGCGTATTCCATGTAGTGCCTTCATGATCTATTTTTGAACTCCGTCGTTTTTTTGCATCTGTTTCTTATTTCAAGTATATTAGTAAGCTTAAGGCATTAAATTTGATGTAAATGAGTCAAGTTTCAAGCAGTCAAGTTAGCCTGTGCGATCCAATCGTTGATCGCCAGATCGAGTTGGTCAAAGCGTAGACGCAGGCGATGATTCAACGGAGGTGTCTGAGGAACAATCTGAGCCAAGCCGGGACGGAGCACTCTAGCATACAGACGGGTGAAGAAGAAAGCCACGTGCCAACCGAAGTCGGTGACCTGGTAGCGATGCGTCTGAGGGATACGTTCGATCAAGCCATGCAAGCGCAAGCGTCGCAGGTGATAGGTCATCTGACCTTGGGTGAATTGATCTGGGGCAAGACCCAGGAGCGGTGCGAGCAGCACCCGCAACTCATGATTGGCGAAACCCTGAGGTAGCAGCCGAAAGGCAACGATAGCACTGAACAAGGCTTGGACGCGCGGGTCAGTGAAACGTAAGGCAGCCACCCGCTGGCCAGAAACAGTCTGAGGCTGATTGACTTGTTGAAAGGCCTCTTCTCCCAACAGGCAATTGTGGCTGAGGGTTTGGACGTGCAAGAGACGTCGGTTGGCTTGAAAGCCGATGAGCCGCAGAGCGGGCAGATTTTTCAGCCGTTTGCCAATGTGAAAGTCACGCGTGTCATTGATCGTAGTTTCGGTGCGTAAGGCCCGACCTTCTTTGTGATATTGCTTAATACGAGAGTGTTTGTAGTCCACATGCAAAGCCGGGGTCACACCTTCCGTGATAATACGAGTGCGAAAGCGGCTTGGGGTCGCCCGGGTCACACGCCGCTCAAAGATCAGTTGGACCTGCTCCGGTCGTCCCAGGTCCAAGTTCTCACGGATGGCCGCTTCAAAGAACAACCGTCCAGTTTGCGGACGATCCAGTACCTGCGTGAGTGCGAACTCGGCCTGCAGGATGGAGATCTCATAGTCATACCCGGCGGCACGTTCGGCCGCCGTGAACGGTTGCGGCAGCCGCGCTTGCCATTTGCGGATCAGGGCTTCGATTTTCTCGGCCGATAGACCCTCCGCCAAAGTTTGCATCTGAAGTGGATCGGCGCACGAGAGGATCCCATTGTCCAAGGCTTCATGGACGATCCCGGCCTGCCCCAATTGCTGCTTGAGATATTCATGTCCATTCAGACAGAATTTGGCTGTGTATGGAAAGTATGAACTGAACTTGAAGAAGAACGGTCCAAAGTCAATGTCCACACCATAGAAATAATACTGGTTCACCATGGCGGTTGTGCGTAGCAAACGCGGATAGCGATCCGCACTGCGTGGTCCATGCCCTTTGGTGGTCCGAAAGGTGGTCGTCTTCTCTTGGGCTTTGCCGATCAGCACAATCCCTTCCTGTCCTGCCGCCTGTCGCAGATAGGGCGCCACGACATCGTCTTTGCGTTGCCCTTTTTCGAAGATCAGCATGGGTACCTGATGCCTTTGGGCATACGTCTCAATCGCTTCGACAAACGCCCGACTGATGGGCGCCATCGCCGCCGAAGAGGCTACCGGGTATTTCCGTTGCTGTTTGAGAAACCAACTCGCTCCGGATTCTCGTTGCAGGTTGGGTATGTAGATGTTCAGATACATGCGGTCGATGCTTTCGACTTCCAGCGTCACGTGCTCGCGCAGAAGTTCAGCCAATGAAATTTGCGCTATACTCATGAGGGGTCCTCGTTGTTGGGGTGCCTCTTTAGGCCATCTCACCGCTTGGCGGTGCCACACAGAGGTGGTTATACCGCCTCTTCCCTGTTCCCACAACCTGGACCCTTTCCTTGTTGTATCTCGTCAGTCTGAGACGAAGTCTCGCTAGACTTTTTCGGAAATATCATACGGAATGTCATTTCGAGCGTCAGTGAGAAATCTTTACCCAAACGTAATCAGGATTTCTCCTCGTTGCCCTTCGCTTTGATGTCGAATCTCTTGCGGAAAATTAATAAACCTGTGGTTAAATCCTGATCATCAACTCAAAGGAGAGCAATGGAAATGCCAACAGAGCGAAGTGATTTTTTCAAACTCGGCGACAAGTTCGCCACGATCGTGGGGGATGACGTCAAGGTGGGGGATTTGGCTCCCGAATTTACCTCCGTCGTTCCGGGCTGGGGGACGGTCAACCCGCTGCAGGAGTCCAAAGGCAAGGTGATCATTTTATCAGCGGTGCCTTCGCTGGATACGGATGTGTGTGACCGCGAGACGCGCCGATTCAATGAGGAAGCCGCAAAACTCAGCGATGATATTGTGATCTATACCGTCAGTTGTGATTTCCCCATGTCGCAGCAGCGTTGGTGCGGCGCGGCGGGCGTGGACAAGGTCAGGGTGGTTTCTGACGTGGTCAATGCCGAGTTCGGAGTCAAATATGGTGCGCTCATCAAAGACCGCCGCTACCTGCGCCGTTCGGTCTTCATCGTGGGGCGCGACGGCAAACTGACCTATGTGAAATACATGCCGCACCTTGGGCAGGAACCCGATTACGATGAAGTGATCGCCGAAGCCAAAAAAGCGCTCGGATAAACAGACAGCCCTCGCCAGATTTTCTCCCGTCATTGCGAGCCCCGAAGGGCTCGCAATGACGGGTTATGTTTTATGCCGCACTCGGTCACAAATTGCGCCTTTTTCGAAGGGGGAAAGCGCAATTTGTGACCGTGGGTATTATATATGGGTATAATGCGTAAATTTCATCGCAGGATGTCTCATGAACCTCAATCAACAGTTCGACCTCGTCCGCCAATCGCCAACCGTTTCCCTCTCCGACCGTATCAACGCTCTCAAAGCCGGCGGGCGCAGCCTCGTCGGTCTGCAGGTCGGCGACCCGGATTTCAACACGCATCCCTCCATCATTGACGCGGCTCTGCGCGCCATGCAAGGCGGGCTGACGCACTACGGTCCTGCCATCGGCACAAAGGAACTCCGTCAAGCCATCGCCGCCAAACTCCAGCGCGACGAGGGCGTGACCTACGACCCCGCCTCCGAGATCATGGTCACGCACGGCGGCATCCATGCCTACTATCTGGCGATGCAATCCATTCTGAATCCCGGTGACGATGTGCTGATTCCCGATCCCTCCTGGGCGACGCACGAGAACATGACAACGATGCTGCGCGGGAACGCGATCCGCGTCCCTGCCCCAGCCGAGGCTGGTTTCATCCCCCAATTCGACTCCTGGCTGAAAGCGTTGACGCCCCAAACCAAAGCTATCGTCCTGAACTATCCCTCCAACCCGACCGGCGCGTATCCCACGCGGGAATACCTGGGAAGATTGCAGGACTTCGCCAAAGAATACAACCTCTGGGTCGTCAGTGACGAAGTGTACGGAAGCCTGTACTACGGCAAACGTCCTGCATGTGCCGCAGCCTTTGAGGGCGCGAAAGAACGGACACTACTCATCAACAGCCTGTCCAAATCCTATGCCATGACCGGTTGGCGCGTGGGCTTCCTCGCCGCGCCCGCCCGTGTCATCGCGAACGCGCTGAAAGCGGGGCAAAATTCAATTACTTGTGTCGCGCCGTTCATCCAAAAAGCCGCGGCTTTTGCGTTGGCTGACCCCGAGATCCAGCAGGTCACGGCGGACATGCGCCTCGCCTACGCCCGCCGCCGTGACCTTGTTCTGCGCCTCGCCCACGAACTGGAGTGCGAGAAGGTGCTGGTCACACCGCCGCATGGCGCGTTCTACTTCTTCCTCGATTTCCGCCCGCTGAAGATGACCTCTGCCGAAGTGTGTGAGCGGTTGCTCGAAGAGGCGGGTGTGGCGCTCGTGCCCGGTTCCGCGTTCGGCGAATATGGCGAAGGCTTCGTCCGCATGACGATTGCTGCCTCCGATGAAGAAGTGGAAGCAGGTTTCCGCAAGATCGTCGCGTGGGCGGAGAAACACTAATTGATATTCACTGGTGGTCGAGTAGGGCGGGTGATTGTACCGCCCTACTCGACCAACGCATAACGATTGAAATTGAGGAACCATGAAAGTCGCATTCCAGGGTGAACCCGGCGCGTATAGCGAGCAGGCGGTCTTCGATTATTTTGGAGAGGTCGAAGCGCTGCCGTGCGAATCGTTCGACGCGGTCTTCGACGCCGTCAACGACCGCCGCGCCGATACAGGCTTGATCCCCATCGAGAATTCGCTGGCGGGGAGCATTCACCAGAATTACGATCTCTTGTTGCGGAATCAATTACACATCGTGGGGGAATACCTCTTGCGTGTGCGACATTGTCTCATCACCCTGCCCGGTGTGCAGAAAGCAGAGATCCAGAAAGCCATCAGCCATCCGCAGGCGTTGGGGCAGTGCGCGGCGTATTTGCGAAATTTGGGTATCAAGCCGGAGCCGGTCTACGACACGGCGGGCAGCGTGAAGATGCTCAAGGAGTCGGGCGCGCGCGATACCGCCGCGATCGCCTCTCGCCGCGCAGCAGAGCTGTACGGGATGCAAGTTCTGGAGGAAGGCATCGAGGACAACGCGGAAAACTATACGCGCTTCCTTGCCATTCGGACGGAAGCAGTCGTCCCGGCAGGTGAAGCGAAAACCTCCATTGTCTTCACGCTCAAGAACGAACCCGGCTCATTGTTCAAGGCGATGAGCGTCTTCGCCCTGCGCGATATCGATCTGACCAAGATCGAGTCGCGTCCGTTGCAGGGCAAGCCGTGGGAATATCTCTTTTACATTGATTTCATCGGCTCGACGAAAAATGAAGTGACAAAGCGCGCGCTCGACCACCTCGGGGAATACGCCCTGACATTGCGCGTGCTGGGTTCGTACCCGGGATTCCGCGGATAAATTCGTCCTTGACAAAACAGAAATTATGTTCTAAAATCCATTTCAATAAGTAACCGAATGGTTACATAAAGGAGACCATGAGAAGAGACGTTTTTCAAGCCATCGCCGACCCAAACCGCAGGGCGATTTTATCCCTGCTGGCCGAAAAACGGATGACGTTGAACGGCGTCGCCGAGAATTTCCGTATCAGCCGTCCGGCTGTTTCCAGGCACATCAAGATCCTGAAGGAATGCGGACTGGTGGTCGTCATCCCCCAGGGACGCGAGCGTTATGTTGAGGCGCGGTTTGACAGGTTGAACGAAGTCACTGATTGGATCGAGCAATATCGCCAGATTTGGGAAGCAAGGTTTAACCGTTTGGATGATTTATTGGAACAGATGAAAAAGGAGAAATGATATGTCTGCAAAAAACAGGACCACGATCACCGCCGAACCCGGGGTACAGGAAATTTTCATCACGCGCGAGTTCGATGCGCCGCGCGAACTGGTGTACAAGGCGCACGTCGACCCGAAACTGTATGTTCAATGGCTGGGACCGCACGGCTACGAAATGGTCCTGGAAACCTTTGAGCCGGTCAGCGGCGGCAAATATCGGTACATCCACAAGGATCCGGACGGCAACGAATTCGGATTTCGCGGCTCTTTCCATGAGATGTCACCCGAGCGTATGGTCCAGACCTTCGAGTTCGAAGGATATCCCGGTCACGTTTCACTGGATACGATGACGCTGGAGGCATTGCCCGGAGATCGGACGAAGGTCACGATTCATTCCGTCTTTCAATCTGTTTCCGATCGAGACGGCATGATCCAAAACGGAATGGAAAAAGGCATGCGCGAAGGCTACGAGCGCCTCGACGAGATTCTCGGAGCGATGTGAGAATGGCGAAGACCAATTTCCAGTCGATTGACGATTACATCGCCGCCTGCCCGGAGGAGTCGCGGGCATATCTGGAGCAGATCCGCAAATTGATTCAATCACTTGCACCAGATGCAAAAGAGAAGATCAGTTATCAGATCGCGGCGTTCGAATTGAACGGCAGGAACCTGATCCATTTCGCGGGTTGGAAAAGGCACGTGTCGCTGTATCCGATCCCGGCTGGGAACGAGGCGTTCGAGAGACAGATATCCAAATATGCCGCCGGCAAGGGCACGTTGAAATTTCCGCTCGACGAACCGCTGCCGTTGAAGTTGATCGGCAGGATCATCAAGCTGCATGTGAGAGAGAATTCGAAAAAAACCGGAATGAAGCCGGATAGGAAAAACAGATGATCCACTTTGGAAAATTGGAGTTTTAATGGAGAATAAACATGAGAGAGCTAATCGTACGCGAATTTATCACTTTGGATGGAGTCATCGAATCGCCGGAGACATGGCAGTTCCCCTATCTTAGCGAGGACGTGGCGGAACAGATCCAGAAGGATGTCCATTCGGCCGAGTCCATGCTCCTGGGGCGGGCAACCTATGAAATATTTGCTGCTTCCTGGCCTCTGCGAACCCGCAATGAGTTTGGAGTAGCGGACAAGCTGAACAGCGAGCCAAAGTATATTGTGACTTCATCCCTGGATACCGTGATGTGGAACAATTCAAGGCTGATCAAGGGAAATATCGAGATGGAGATCCGCAAACTGAAGCAGCAGCCTGGTGGAGCCATCCAGATTGTTGGCAGCGCCATGCTTGTCCAAACGTTGATGAATATTTGCCTCATTGATGAACTTCAACTCATGGTTCATCCTGTAGTGGTTGGGCATGGAAAGCGTCTCTTCGATGACGGGATCACGTCGAGTGGTCTTAATCTCATTGAAGCAAAAACATTCAGTTCAGGGGTCGTTTTACTTCGATATAAGTTGGAAGCGGCCCGGACCACCGTATGACAGAAAATTTTCAGAAGGAGATTATCATGAAAAAGATCACCCCGTTCTTATGGTTCGATACACAAGCGGAGGAGGCAATGAACTTCTACGTCTCGCTCTTCAAGGACTCGAAAGTCCTTGGCGTTTCGCGCGGACCCGACGGCAGGGCATTTACTGTCTCATTTGAGTTGGATGGACAGGCATTTATGGGGTTGAATGCGGGACCGCAATACAAGTTCAATGAAGCCATTTCGATGTATGTGAATTGCGAAGACCAGGCTGAGGTCGATTATTATTGGAACGCGTTGACGGAGAATGGAGGAGAAGAATCCATGTGCGGCTGGCTGAAGGATAAATACGGGTTGTCGTGGCAGATCGTGCCGAAGCAATTGGGCGAACTGATGGGCGACCCCGACCCGGCCAAATCCAAGCGCGTGATGGATGCCATGCTGAAGATGAAGAAGATCGTTGTCGCAGACTTGCAAAAAGCGCTCGATGCGGAGTGATGATACAGGAGGCGGTAAAAATGAGAAAAATTATTGTGCTTGAACATATCTCTCTGGATGGTGTGATACAAGCTCCAGGCGGACCAGAAGAAGATACCAGCGGTGGCTTTGTGCATGGCGGGTGGATATCACCATATTCCGATGAAATTGGTGGAGCGCTCCTGAGAAAGCAGATGAACGGTCCGTTCGATCTGTTGTTAGGGCGCAAAACCTTTGACATTTGGGCGCCCTACTGGCCAAATCATGCGGACGCATGGCCAAACGTCAATACGGCGACCAAATACGTTGCCTCGAATACCGTCACATCTCAGGAATGGCAGCCATCCATATTTTTGAACGGAGATATTGCAGAAAAAGTCGCCAAAATCAAGCAACAGCAGGGACCGGACCTGCACGTGTGGGGAAGCAGCGATCTTCTTCAAACGCTTATCAGGCATGACCTGGTCGATGTGTTCTGGCTGATGATCTACCCGATAACATTGGGCAGTGGAAAGCGGTTATTTGCCGACGGTACGATCCCGGCGAAGTTCAAGGTGACGGAAGGCACATTCACGTCGAAGGGTGTCATCGTTGTGAATTACGAGCGTGACGCAGAGTGATCACTGTTTCTTTTGAATCTTTCTGCGTTCATCCTCCCATAGCTTTGCAAATCGTTCAAAGACATCGGCGATGATCTCCAGTTCACCTTCAGAGTAACTGGAGACCAATTCGTCCTGCGCCTTTCTCGCCGACTCAAACCATGCCGCCATTTTTTCGGCGCTCGATTTTTCGGGAGCGATCAGTGATCCGCGACGGTCATTGGGATTGGGCCGGCGCTCGATCAATCCGGCCTTTTCGAGCCGATCGAGCATGGCAGTCGTCGCGCCGGAGGTGAGACCCGTATGCCTGGCAAGTTCGGAGGGGGTGGCGATGCCTTTTTGGAACAGCAGCCTGAGACATTCCATGTCGGTCGCGTTGAGTCCCGCCCATTCGCTCATGGCGTTTCGGAACTGCGTCAAATTAACGCCATAATCCCTGACGGCCATCAAGGCCCGTTTTTTCAATTCTGTCTTTGTGGAGTTTGTCATAGAATATGCCCTTGACATTATCTTTATTATAAAGTATCTTTATTATATAACTAAATTGGTTTAGACGCAAGGTTTCAACCCCAGGTCAGGTAAAGGAGATTTTTATGAGCCCCAAGACAGACACAAAGAAAAGCACAAAGAATACTGGCGGACTATTCTCGGCTGGAGAGAAGGCCGCGATAAAAGCCCGTGCTCAGGAATTGAAGGCGGAAGCGCGTGCAAGCAAGGATAGAGCGGAGGGAGAACGTGCCGTTCTTGCAGCAATCGCCAAGATGCCCGCCCCGTATCGTGCCATGGGGGAGCGGATTCATAAGATCATCACAGCCAGTGCGCCGAGCCTCATGCCGAAAACCTGGTATGGTCTGCCTGCTTATGCCAATGACAATAAGATCGTCTGCTACATGCGGATGAACCCAAAGCCCCCCTACAATGACAGGTATATGAACTTTGGTTTCAATGAGGCGGCAAAGCTTGATGAAGGGAATATCTGGTCAACGACTTTCGCACTTGTGAAGTTAACTCCTGCTGAGGAGACAATTATCGCCACGCTTGTAAAGAAAGCGATGGGTTGAGGGTAAATTGCAGTTGAGACCATACGATAATTGGTTTGGGTTGTTTTTCATAACCAGTTAACATCCGCGTTCTAAAATTACAACATCTGTATAAAATCAGCGGATGTTGTAATTTGTTTATACACCGATCGCCGCGAAAAGGAGATTCCCATGAGCCCAAAGAAAGATGCACAAAAATCCAGTGGCTTCACAGCCGAAGAAAAAGCCGCAATGAAAGAACGCGCCAAAGAAATGAAGGCGGAAGCGCGCGCGAGCAGGAACAGGGAGGAAGGTGAAAAAGCCATCCTTGGAGCGATCAACGCAATGAAGGAACCAGACCGTTCGATGGGGAAGCGGATCCATGAGATCGTCACAGCCGCCGCGCCGGACCTCATGCCGAAGACCTGGTATGGCATGCCTGCCTATGCGGACAAGGACGGCAAGGTCATTTGCTTCTTCCAGGCAGCAGGCAAGTTCAATGTCAGGTATGCGACGTTCGGCTTCCAACCCGATGCGAAACTCGACGATGGCAACATGTGGGCGGCGTCCTTCGCCCTGATCAAGTTGACCGCCGCCGAGGAGAAAAAGATCGCCGCGCTCGTGAAGAAAGCGGTGGGTTGAGGACCGATCCAATCGCAGCCCGAATTCGGACAATTTTAGTCTTGACCAAATAGAATAAATGTTCTAAAATAGCAGAAACGCGTTCATGGGTGGGTAAAAGCATGGCTTTTGCCCACTTATTGCATTAACAATTCGACGGAATAACTTTAATTGGAGAGAAAAATGACAAAATCGGACCGCTCAACTTTACTGGATTCACCCTCCACTTCCCCCTCGACCTCGGAACTGCGCGCGCTTTTCAACGGCAGGGTCATCGCCCCGGACGACCCCCGCTACGAATCCGCACGGACCGTCGTCTATGGCGGCATCGACCGCCGCCCATCAGCGATCATCCGCGTGGCAGATGCAGGCGATGTCTCGCGGCTCGTGACATTAGCGCGCGAATACGGATTTGAGCTGGCGATCCGCAGCGGAGGTCACAGCAGCGCAGGTCACAGCACAACCGAGGGCGGAGTTGTGCTCGACCTTTCCGACATGAAGGATCTACAGATCAACCTTGAAGACAAAACCGCCTGGGCGGAGACCGGTCTGACCGCCGGCGAGTTCACAGCAGCTGTCGGCGCGCACGGCCTCGCTGTCGGCTTTGGCGACACCGGCTCCGTCGGCCTCGGCGGCATCACGCTCGGCGGCGGGATCGGATTCCTCGTCCGAAAATATGGGCTGACCATCGACTCCCTGCTCGCTGCCGAGGTTGTAACCGCAGACGGTCAGCTTCTCTACGTGGACGACAAATCGCATCCCGACCTTTTCTGGGCCATACGCGGCGGTGGCGGCAACTTCGGCGTCGCCACCCGCTTCAAATTCCAATTATATGAAGTGGATATGATCTTCGGCGGGATGCTCTTCCTGCCTGCCACAGCGGACACCATCACCTCATTTATTGCCGAGGCTGAAGCGGCTCCCGAGGAATTATCGACCATCGCGAACGTGATGACCGCGCCGCCCATGCCGTTCCTGCCCGAAGATGTTCATGGCAAACCGATCATCATGGCGATGATGGTATATGCGGGCGATCCAAATGAAGGTGAGAAGGTAATTGCGCCGTTCCGCGCACTTGCCGCGCCGTATGCCGACATGCTGCGCCCGATGCGCTACCCGGAGATGTATCCGCCCGAGGAAGGAGGAGACTATCATCCCGTCGCCGCCGCGCGGACCATGTTCCTCGACCGAATGGATCGTTCCGCCGCGGAGTTGATCCTGGACCGGCTTCAGCGTTCGAGCGGTTCGATGGCGGTTGCCCAGCTTCGAGCGTTGGGCGGAGCGATGGCTCGAGTCCCTGCCGATGCGACCGCGTTTGCCCATCGCCAATCCCGCATCATGGCGAACCTCGCCGCGTTGTACGAAAAAACCGAAGAGAAGGAAATCCATGAGGCATGGGTAACGGAATTCTTTTCCTCGTTGCAGCAAAGCGACAAGGGCATGTATGTCAACTTTGTCGGCGACGAGGGTGAGGCGCACGTCCACGCGGCATACCCGGGCGCGACGTGGGAGCGGCTGCGCAAGGTCAAGGCGAAGTACGACCCCGATAATCTCTTCCGCCTCAATCAAAATATCCCTCCGGCGTGAGCAAGCTACCAACAAAAATGTTGCAGCAACCTTTATTTGAGCGGCGTCTTTTCACGAAAGAAGGAGGACCAAGAGATGACAACCAATTCAACCAAGCCAGGCAAATCGGTCATACAGTGGCTGCTGAATTCTGACCCTTCGATTCGCTGGCAGGTGTTGCGCGACCTGCAGTACGCATCCGCAGCCGAGACCGCCGGAGAGCGCGCCCGAGTGGCAACTGAAGGTTGGGGCGCAACCCTTCTGGCGGCCCAGGCCGACGATGGCACCTGGCCTGGAGAGCCGCGCTTCCCCGAATGGTCCACATTACGCACTCTGCTGTTGTTGCATGATATGGGTCTGGACCCATCCAGCGAACAAGCCAGGCGCGCCGTGGCACGCGTGCGTAATAATGTGCAATGGCTGATGAACATTGCACAAGAGGAGTTGCCAAAAGACGAGGATATCAGCTGGTGGCATAAGCCCTTCTTTGAAGGCGAGGTGGAGCCCTGCATCAACGGCCGCGTAGTCACCATCGGCGCGTACTTTGGCGAAGATATGCAACCCATCGTCGAGCGGCTGCTGGGCGAGCAGATGGCGGACGGCGGCTGGAACTGCGATCAGGAAAACGGCTCGACCCGCGGCTCCTTCCACACCACCATCGACGTGCTCGAAGGCTTGCTGGAATTCGAGCGCGGGACAGGCGGCTCGCCCGCGGTGGAGGCTGCCCGTGAACGCGGCCAGGAATACCTGCTTGAACGCCGTCTCTTCAAAAGGCTGTCGACCGGTGAAGCCATTGAGCATGATCGCAAGGATGGTCCGGCCTGGACTCAGTTCTCCTACCCAGCCGGCTGGCGCTACGACATTCTGCGTGGATTGGACTATCTGCGCGCTGCGGGCGCCAAGCCGGATCCGCGTATGAAAGAAGCAATCGAGATCGTCGCATCGAAGCGCGACGAGTCCGGCCGTTGGGCGCTGGGCATTGTCCACCCCGATGAAGTGGTCGCCGAACCAGGCGTAGCCGAGGGTCAGCCGAGCCGATGGAACACGTTGCGCGCCTTGCGAGTGTTGGACTGGTACGACAACTCGGTGTGAGACGAATAGACATTATCGATAATTGGAAAAACAAACATGACGGTTAAACGTATGGACAACATCGGCATCGTGGTAGTAGACATCGATGGCGCCATTGAGTTCTTCACCGAGCTTGGCCTGAAGCTCGAAGGACGAGGCATGGTCGAAGGAGAATGGGCCGGGCGCGTCACCGGACTGGGC
>DIDP01000002.1 GCA_002418205.1 Anaerolineales bacterium UBA5797
CTGCGCCTGGACATCAATTCTACACCTTCGATTGGCTGTATCGCCCGGATCAACACCGCCGCAGGGAAATCCACGCGTTCTGTTACAACGTTCAGCATCCAATGATTTCCATACGTGAAATAGACGTACGCGTGCCCCGGCTCGCCATACATGACCTGCGTGCGCGGCGTCCGTCCTGCCTTGCAGTGACAGGCGAGATCCTTTTCGCTGATATAGGCTTCCGTCTCGGTGATGAGACCCACCAACTTCACGCCATCCAGAATCCGGATCAGCCGCGTGCCGATCAGTTCGCGTGCGACGGTCAATGTGGGGCGGTTATAGAATTTACGAGGAAGAATCATATTTTGTTATGTCATTGCGAGGAGCGTTTGTTGCGACGAAGCAATCTCAGTTAAATTGAATGTACAGCTAATATGAATAATTTATTGTAACAGGAGATTGCTTCGCTTCGCTCGCAATGACATGCATGTGAGATTACTTAAACCGATTATCCCTCTTGATCGTCAACCTCAACCCATCTTCCAACTTGATGGACGGGCGATAGCCGAGTTTCTCCTTTGCAAGAGAGATGTCTGCCATCATGCGCGAGACGCCGCCGGAGGTCGTGGCGTTGTAAAGCACTTCGGGTTTGCCCCCTGTCACATCCAGTACAGACTTGATCAAGTCGCGCACGCTGGTCTCCGTGCCGGAACCCACGTTGACGACCAGTCCGTTGATGTTCGGCGCGGTCGCCGCGGCAACCAGCGCGCTGACCACATCCTCCACATAGACGTAATCGCGGGTTTGGCTTCCGTCTCCATGTGCGACCAGTGTCCCGCCGCGCAGGGCTTGTTTCAGGTAATGCGGCACCACGGGTGGATGGGACGCGGGCAGATGTTGACCCGGTCCATAGGCGTTGAAGATTCGCAGGCTGACCGTTTCGATGCCCCACAGTCCGCCAATGGTGCGGACATAGTATTCGGCTGAAAGTTTGGAGACAGCATACGGTGAACGCGGTGCAGGAGTGAGAGTCTCTTTCAGCGGCTGATCGGCTAAATCGCCGTACACAGCCCCGGACGACGCGAGAACGACGCGGCGTACGCCGACATCCCGCATCGCTTCCATGAGGGCAACCGTCCCGCCGACGTTGACGTTGTTGTAATCCCGCGGGTACAGCACGGACTCGGGCACCGAGACGCGCGCCGCGAGGTGATAAACAACATCCACCTCCTGGAGCAGTGTCCACAACTTGGGGCGATCGCTGACATCGCCGCGCGTAAAATGGACGTCGGGCGCCAGCGCCTGCGGGTCACCCGTGGAGAGATCGTCCAGCCCGCGGACCTGATGTCCCTCGCGGGCGAGATGGTTGGCAAGCGAAGAGCCGAGGAATCCCGCGGCTCCGGTGATGAGGAAGTTCATGGGCTGAATTATAAGCCAGTGTCCTGTCATTGCGAGCCGCTTTACGGCGAGGCAATCCCCATCTTTGTTAGCGTTCCTGTCATGAAGGAGATTGCTTTGCTCCGCTCGCAATGACGGATGGTTTTTTCATTGACTTAACCTCATTCTCCTGTTACCATAACGGCCAGTAGGATAACGGTAAGTTACGTTGGTTTGAAGAACAACAGCGGCTCACGGTTTGACTCCGTGGGCTGTTTTGTTTTGACCTCCGATGGAACGACCAGGACGCCTAGAAAAAAACTTTTTATATTGCCATAGGAGGCAAAACATGTCTGAAAGAATTGTCGGTACGGTCAAGTGGTTCAACGGTGACAAGGGCTTCGGCTTCATCGAGCGCGAAGGCGGCAAGGACGTTTTCGTCCATTTCTCCGCCATTCAGGGCGATGGATACCGCAACCTGATGGAAGGCCAGAAGGTCGAGTTCAATGTTGAGCAGGGACCCAAGGGACCGCAGGCCAGCAACGTCATTGCTGTTGTGTAAATAGAAAAAAGACTTCAGAAGTCTGATAAACAAAAGGAGCCTGGCGCGAAAGCGCCAGGCTCCTTTTGTGATAAGGACTTTGTTGCCAGACCCGGCTACTTTACGATCACGGTCACATCGAACGTCTTTTCAGGAGATACGTTTTCTTCAAAGGAGCGTTTGTAGTCGAGGTGCAGGTTGGTCTGGCCTTTGGTGGTGGCATTGAATTTCAGGAGAATTTTTCCGGGTGAGCCGAGTTGGTCATTTGCCGGAATAAATTCGGCATCGCCTGCCTGCTCGAGCAGCATGGGGTCTTGAGCGGCAGGGATCCAATTGAACCCGGTGGTTGGATTGCCCTCCAGGGAGACAACCAGGGTATCCCCGGTTTTCAGTTCAACGGTCTTGCCGGCATCCTGTTCGCTGAGCGTAATGGTGTTGGCAGAAGAAGTCTTGCAGGCCGCAAGCACTCCCACTAACAGGACAAGAATCGTCAGGGTTGAAGTTCTGGCTTTCATGGCTTGAAATCTCCTTTCGCGCCTTCCATCACAATAACGATGTGTGAAAGAAAGAAGTTCCTTGATTTTAGAAGAAGATCAGAAAGTCGAGTTCAATCTCAGGCGGGAACCCAGGGAGACCGCAGGCAAGCAACGTCATTGCTGTTGCGTAGTTGACAAAAAAAGGAACCTCGCAAATTTCGCGGGGCTCCTTTTTTGATTCAAGTTGGGAAAACATCAGCTATTGTTCTCTCTCCATTCGCTTACAAGTTTTCGTATCAGTTCTTCATATTCAGGCAAAATACGATAGTTGTCTTTCATTTCGCCATGTGCACCACCAGTTTCAAATTCAACAACTTGACGAAGGTGAGGGTTTGATTTTTTTGTGAGAAACTGGGATAAATTGGATAGATATCTTCCTGACTGCCCTACGTCCTTGCCTATTCCTTTATCAAATAACATCCGTCTTATTTCTTCTCGACTAAATGTCTTGCTTTCCGAAACTAATATTTCTAAAAGACAAACCAATCTTGGAGTTAAGTCAGATTTTCGGGCAAGAGTGTCCCGAATTCTCGACTCTAATTCGTTATTAGTGAAATCACCTTTTTCTAGGGAGAATGAGCTTCTTAGCGATCTATGTGAAGATTGTTGTTTGACTTCCTTCCGTTCTATGTAATCTTTTGCTTCAGGCAATGGGATTATTACCTCAGGATTTAAAAACAGACTACCATCACTGTCAAGGTAAGACCTTAGTCTGACACACTTAATCTCTATGCTGCCATCTCGAAGCCAAAGAACAGCCGATATCACATCTGAATGAAATTCTTTTGACACAAGAATTATGCGCTGATGTTGATTAAGGTTTTCGAGCTCATCATCGATGAATTCTTCAATCATTGTTTGTGCATTGTCAATATCTGTTTTTAGATATTGAGCGTAGTGCGAAATGATGTCTTCGGGCAAGAAGTTTGAGCAGTATGATGCGTATTTTATTGCCTGCCATTCCACATCGCTACCTGATTCATCACGCTTGAGTTCTATGATTACTAAATTTGCTTGTCTATCGATAGCCAAAAGATCTAGGCGGTTTCTCTGTGAAACTGGTAATTCTTTACCAATTATTAGAAGCTCTTCGTCCAAAATGTCAGGAGATTTTTCAACCCATTCTTGTATATCAAACCTTTCCCAAATTCCCATCTCCCCGAATTTTTTGGTTTCTAACTTGGAAAGACTTTTTGCCTTTATGTCAACTTTATACATTTTGGAGTCTCCTAAAAAAGATTATACACTTAATGAATCGAAAACCCGCCTCTCACCGAGACGGGTTTCATTAACAATGGTATGTCATTTCGAGCGCTAGCGAGAAATCTTAAGTCAGTTACAAAACAGGATTTCTCCTCGTTTCACTTGTCGAAATGACAATTGTTTACTTCTTCCTCCTCGGCGCCAAACGATTCTTTCCAAACCTTGTCGGCGTGGGAGCGGGGCGTGGGGGGCGGGGTGCGCCGCGTCCGTGTGAATGAGCAGACCTCGGTGGGGCAGGAGGCGAGTAGTCGAAATCCTCAAGCGTGATCTTCTCCAGCGGATGCTTCATGATGCGTTCGAGCGTGCGGATCATATCGGCATCCTCAGGCGTGACGAGCGTGAACGCGTCGCCTGCGCGTTTGGCGCGTCCTGTGCGCCCGATGCGATGGATGTACGCATCGGCGGTGTCGGGCATGTCGTAGTTGATGACGTGCGAGATGCTTTCGATATCAAGACCGCGCGCCGCGATGTCGGTGGCGACCATCACCTGGAAGTGTCCGGATTTGAAACCGTGCAGGGCGCGCTCACGCTGTCCCTGTGTACGGTTGCTGTGCAGGCTCGTGACTCGAAAACCCGCGTGCGCGATCTGCCGCGCCACCTTGTCGGCGCGATGTTTGGTGCGCGTGAAGACCAGCACCGAATCGGTATCGGTCTGCTTGAGCAGTTTCAACAGCAAGCCCGACTTCAAATGCTGCGGCACGGGATACAACGCGTGTGTCACCGTCACCGCAGGTTTGCTGATGCCCATCGAGATGCGCTGCGGCTCGGTCAGCGATTGCGCCGCGAGCTGCTCCACCTCAGGCGGGAAGGTCGCCGAGAACAGCATCGTCTGCCGCTCCACGGGCACCGCCTTGATGATGCGCTTCACATCGGGTAGAAAACCCATGTCAAACATCCGGTCGGCTTCGTCGAGCACCAGGATCTCGATGCGGTTCATCTTTGCATGTCTTTGCTGGATGAGGTCCAGCAGGCGACCCGGGCACGCCACAAGGATTTCCGTGCCTGCGCGCAATGCCTTGATCTGACGGTCGCTTCCGACTCCGCCGTAAATGGTTGCGCTCCTCAGCCCCGTCCCCGCTGACAGAGTCTTCGTCACCGAGTTGATCTGCTCGGCAAGTTCGCGCGTCGGCGTGACGATCAACGCCCGCGCCTGGTTGCGCGGACCATCAAGTAGCTTGTGCAGAATGGGAAGGACGAACGCGGCGGTCTTGCCTGTGCCGGTCTGTGCCGTACCGATAATGTCCCGTCCGCGTAAAGCAGCCGGGATGGCTGCCTCCTGAATGGGAGTCGCGGTTTCATAGCCCGCGCGTTTGACTCCCTCCATCAGGCGGGAATCCAAATTAAATTGTTCGAAATTCATACTTTCCTGTTCTTCAGAAGTCGTGCACGTGTAAAGATTGAGTTTCCCTCAGTCGAAAACAGCGGTGGACTGCTGATCATGGTAATGTTGTGTGGGGATTATACACTATAAGGTGTTATGTCGTTGCGAGGAGGAGCGGAACGACGACGAAACAATCCCCGTATCGAGGTGGAGATTTATCGCCCTCGCAACGACATATCAAAGGGACGGATCTGTCGCCAACTGTCCGCTACCCAGTTTCAACTGGATACTTTCCACTGCCCTATGACTAAACCCATCCCAGATCTCTTGCGGGTAAACAATCGAATTTGTCCCCGGTAGTTGTTCCATCGCGAGGCCGGTGTTCAAATTAATTCCAATTTGTTGATATGCCTTATACGCCAACTGACTGCAATAGAACGTCTCTTCGGTTTCGGCATTCAGGAAGTTCAGGTTATACGGCTTGCCGACCTGCGCGAGACAATATGCCGCGACGATCTGACGCATCTCGTGCTCTTCCTCCTCCTTGAGTTGGAGTCCGTCGAGGGGAGAGGAAACTCCGTAAAGGGTATCAAACAGAAGTCCGCGTTGACGCGCCATGCGTTCGGTATCCCAATGCCCGTGCGGGACGTTGAAGGTGATCACACCGCGCGCGCCCGCCTCCACGCATCTCCCGTTGGGACCAACGTAGATCGCCACATGGTCCACATCCCCGGGCACGAGCCGACCGATGAGGCGCCAGAACTCGCCGGGCAGAATATCGGGCTTGCCGTTCATCGTGCAGATGATGTCGCCGGTTTGGAAGGTTAGATTTTCGATCTGATAGGTATGGATCATGGGAACTCCGTACTCATTATACGGACTTTTCGCGCTTTGGTTTCACTCGAATGTCGAATACTGGACCGCGTTCCTGCCCTTGTTTTTGACCTCGTACATCAGGGCGTCTGTCACGCTGACCAGCGTATCCACCGACTTGGGCATGCTCAAAACGGTCAACACGCCGATGCTGAATGTGATCTCCCATCCGTTTCTTTGCATCTTCTCGAGCAGGGAGGTTTGCAAACGCTGGACAATGATCTGTGCCGACTTCTGATCGATGTCCGAGAGCAGGATCGCAAACTCATCGCCCCCCAGGCGCGCCAGGATATCGGAATTGCGGATGTGATTTTGAAGCGTATCCACGACCGTTTTCAAGACCAGGTCCCCGACCGCATGCCCGAGCCGGTCATTGACAATCTTGAAATAATCCAGGTCGATATAGACCAGTGTGTATGGCCGCTTGTTCATCTCCGAAACGATCATCCGTTTCTCGGCGATCTCATTGAACGAGCGCCTGTTCAACGCGCCGGTCAATGGATCGGTGTTGGCGAGCAGGCGTTCCTCCTCCAGCACATGGTGCAACTCTGCGAGCAGAATGGTGACCACCGCATAGAACCCGAAACGGATCAGCGCATTCCACGTGCCGATAAATATGCTCGAAAAATTCTGCCCCGATAACAGGTTGGAAACGAGCCAGACGCTTGCGCTGAAAACGGAAAATGCCAGCCCCGATTCCCTGCCGAGCGCCCACGCCGTCATCGAGACCGGGACCAGGTAGAAGAAGGAGAACGATAGTTCAAAACCTGTAATATAGTCCACGCCGCCAAGTAACAATACCACCCCAATGGCCATCAGGTTCAACCGGCTTTCTGGCAAAGACTCAAGAGAGGTCAGCAACCGGTAGATCTTTAATTCCGATAATTCCATTGCCCCATTTTATCGTCTTTTTCGCAAAAGGAGATTTTTATGTGCGCACCAGAAAATCCATCTGGTGTGCGATGTATATCAATTCGCCGCGCTCGATCTGTGCCCGGCGCTCTGCCAGCCAGGCCTTGAATCTGTCCAACTCCAATTCAGGATGCCCCATCAAAGACCCTTCAAAGAAATGCAGAATAAAATGCAGGAAATATTTTTCATCCTCCGGGTAATTTCCACCGCGCGGAAAAACCACCCAATCCGACGCGCCCGCCTCCAATACTTGCGCCCCCGCGTTCTGCAAATGCTTAAACAAATGACGCCCGCTTTGGCTGTCGCCTCCCGTCGGGCGCGTGTCCATCGACTCGTGATACAGTCGCTCGATCTGTTCATCCAGCGCCGCATCGATCGTCGGCTCGAACGTTGTCACACCATCGAAGTTGACCGTCAGCCACGCGAGACCATTCGTCAGCGACAGTAACTTCGGCAACGACCCTGGCATTGGAAGCAGATCCAAAAACGCATGCGCGATCAACAGATCCGCGGGTTGTTCATGCTTCTGGATGAAATCGAAGACGTCTGCACGCTCGAAGCGGATATGGACATCGTGCGACTCATCGAACACGCGCGCCTGCATTTCCCCGCCTCTTTCCACCCTCATGCCTGCCTCCGCTGCCCAGACCTTCACCCACTCTGCCGCGTATTCCACGTTCTCCGCCATCTCATCCACCATCACATACTCAGCCTGACGGATCACATCCCAGCGTACCAACCGCCTGAGCATCGTCCCGATCCCCGCGCCGACTTCGACGATGTGGATCGGCTGGGACGGTAAATGAGCCTTCAACGCGTGCAACACATCCTTGTTCAGCGCGCGGTCATCCACGGATTGTTTGGAAAGCAGATAATGGGGGAAGGAATATTCCATGATCTTTGATCCCGTCAGTGCGAGGAGGGTGCTCTTCCCGACGAAGTAATCTCCTCGTCTGTGTTCGGGATTGTTTCAGGGCTATCGCCCCTCGCAATGACGGAAAGATATTCCCTGATTTTCCCCGCTGTTTCCTCCCATCTTGGCTGGGCGTTATATCTTTGCAATGCATTCAGCGACAGCCTCAGCAGCAACCCCCGATCTGATGCAAGTCCATCAAGGATCCCCGCAAGTGACTCTGCATCATCCGGCTCGATCAAGTAACCATCCCTGCCATGGGTAATAATCTCGCTCGCCCCGCCTGCCGTTGTCCCGATTGCGGGCAGACCAAACCCCATCCCCTCGAGATAGACGATCCCAAACCCTTCATAGCTCGATGGCACGACCATGACATGCGCCTGCCTGTACATCTCAATTAATGGTTCATTATCCAGTGGACCATGGAATTTGACGAAGGATGACAATCCGTGTGTGAGTGTGTATCTTTCCATTTCATAAGCATACTTCGGCTCAGATGTGAATCCCCCAATCACATCCACTCTGATGGCCGTCTGCGGATCGCTGATGGCTTTCAATAATGTATGCAGCCCTTTCCGATAAATTACATTGCCAAGAAATAAAATCCGCAGTTCATTACTTTTCGCTCTTTCACGGACTTCACTCTCCGTGATCGAGTCTCCAAATCTGTCCGTGGGCGGATAAGCGACAATTGAAGGCTTGTCGTCCCCGACCAATTCGTTCACCACACTCCTGGTTGTCCTCGAGTTGAAGATGAAGCCGTCCACGCTTTGCAAATACTTTCTCTCAACGATCCGATGGACATCATTCTGCCATTTCGGTCGCAGTTCGGAACAACGCAAATGGTGGACAAGGCTGATGACCGGGCAGGGGTGTGGAGGGCGGTTGGCAAGAAGCAGGGAGGGATGATTCAATTCATCTTCGATGATCAGGTCGAAGTCGGGTGGGAGGCGGAAATGCAGATTGTCGGTCAGGTGTGAAGCGTAATTCCTCCACGGCAGGGAGATGACCTCCACCGTGTCGCCCTGCGCACGCAGGTATTCCACGAGCTTGCGATCATATAAATACCCGCCGCTGACCGTATCCAGCGAGCTGTAGATGATAAGCCCGATCTTCATTACCCGGAACGCGGACGTTCAACCCGAAATGCCGCCCATGCGGATTCGTTCTCCCACAGCACAACTTTCACCGCGGCGATGTTGCCCGCTTTGATGCGTTCACTCAATGAAGTTGCCAGTATCCGTGCAAAATGCTCGATGGACGGGTTCAGCCCGGCAAATTCAGGTTTGTCGTTCAGCATCTGTTCCTTGTAGTAGTTCACGATCTCATCGAGGTGCTTCTCCACCTCAACGATATCCACGAGATAACCGTGTCCGTCGAGTTGCGCGCCTTCGAGTTGCAGTTCAAGGATGTAATGGTGCGAGTTGGGATAATTCTCAGCCCCCCAATCGCCGCCGATGAGGAAATGCCTTGCAATGAAATCGCGTCGAACACCGAGTGAATACATGATGGCTCCGTTATGGATGGGTGAATATGACCTGGATCGTCTCTTGTGGATTTTCATCGAGCAGTTGATATGCCTTTTGCGCCTCTTCGATGGGGAAGCGGTGCGTGATCCATTTCTGCGGCTGGATGTGTTTCAACGCCTCCCACGCGACCCGAAACCTGCGCGCCTTGTCCCAGCGCCCGCTCAACCCTGGAGCAATGGTGCTGACCTGAGACGAGATCAGTTGGATGCGTGAACGGTGGAAGACGCCGCCCAGGTCGATGGACGTTTCCTTGTCCCCATACCACGAGCCGACGATGATGCGTCCGCTGAAGGCTGTCAATGCGATGGCATCGTTTAATGCAGATGGGGAACCGCTGAGTTCAAAAGTTAAATCAAATGTCTGCGCGTAGGCAAATTGAGGCGAGAGGTTCGATTGTTCGGTTCCATACGCTGAGTTGATAAGTTTTTGTCTGATATGTTCGGGATGGAACGAATCGTTTACTCCAATGGCGAGCGAGGCTTTTCTACGGTTCTCGTAACGGTCAAACGTTACAAGACTCTCCAGCGGAAATCCTTTGAGCAACGCAGCCGTGAGCAGACCAACGACACCCTGTCCCAACACGAGGACGCGTTCACCCAGGATCGGCGCGGCATCCTGCACCAGGTTTACGGCGGTTTCCATGTTCGGCAGGAAGCAGGCGGTTTCGGCTGGCAGGTCATCGGGAACGGGAAACAGATTGTTTATGCTCGTAACAAAGTGGGTTGTGTGAGGCTGAAAGGAAAACACCAATTTGTCCATCCATCCGTTTTCCACGTTGTGTCCAACTTCCACAACTTTCCCCACGGACGCGTATCCGTATGCGACAGGGTATTTGAAGCCGCCGCGCAAGCCTGATATAACGGGATCAGTTTCAAGGTCCCGCGGGAAGCGCCCCTGGTAGATCAGCATTTCCGTCCCGGCACTGATGGCGGAGCAGATCGTCTCGACCAGAACGTCGTCCGCGCCGGGAACAGGCAGGGACTCCTCACGGAGTTCCACCTGGCGCGGCGCGGTAAAGTACAACGTTTTTCTTATCACCACCCTGATTTTACCTTGCATTAGGATTTGGGTTTATCCGCCCAGAGGAAGGCGAGCAGGATCACTTCGGCGGCTTTGGCGTAATAGCCGGTGGCGCTCGATGTGCCAGCCACAAATGTTTTGTCACCCATGACGACCCACAGGACGATCGTGAGGGCTGTGTAGCCGACCAATGCCCACCAGACCAGTTTATGCCTCTCCTGAAAGAACGGGATGGGGAGGAAGTAGGCGCCAAGCAGACCGAGATACCCCACACCGTTGAGGGTGAACATGATATCCGGGAAGAGCGTGATGTGCAGGAACGCGGTTGCAATGTTGCTCAGAATGATGCCGTAGTGTTTGCCGGTAAGTTTCATTTTTTACACTCCTTTATTGATAAGTACGGCTGAAAACGGTGAATCGGATTTTATTATTTTACCCCGCCCCATGAACTGCTTGTGACAACTTGCACTGCCTGACCGAAACACTCAAAGTGCGGAGACCCCTTCGCTGGTCGACGGATTTTCGATCAATTCCCGCATCCTGCTGATAACGACGCGATGGATCGCCTGGGAATCCGTTGAGCCGACCTCCTCCAGCGTGACCGGTTTTGCGAACCGCACGTGGATGGTATTCGGGCGCGCGTTGAACAGGATCAGTGCAAGCAATTGCAGGGCGGCGGCGAGTTTCTCCCGTTCGAGGCGCGTCCGTTTGAGGCGCGGGATCCAGTGACGCGCGGTCTTTTGCCAGATGACCCCGCTCACCATAACGGGAACAATTTTGGTGTCCCGGGCGAAGCGCATGAAAACTCCGGCGGAATCCGTCCAGCTGGTGAGGGAGTCCAATGCGCCCGGATAGACTTCAGGGTCGGGTTCGATCTCACCCGCCGGGAAGGTCAACACCGAGCCGCCATCGCGCAGATGACTGGTCACCTGCCTGACAACGTTCATGCGTTTTGCGGGATCGTCGTCAATGAAGAATAATCTGGAGGTTGTGTTTGAAAGCGATTCCAGAAACGGGCGATGCAGGGCAATGATCTTCAAATCGGGACGGTCGATGGCGGCGAAGAGACTGACGGTATCTGCCATGCCGGGATGGTTGGAGAGGAAGAGCACGGGACCGGAAGCGGGGATGTGTTCCCGTCCATGCACGCGGACATCGCGAACGTACAGTCTTTGCATCAGCGTACGCGAGGCATCGGCAAGCCCGGACCGTCCCACCGCCAGATCGAAATCCACCATCTGACCGGCGAATTTACGCGCCGTACCCAGGAAGACACGGCGCAACATGGAGGCAGGGATCGGCCTGCTTTGCCAGCCAAACGAAGTAACGAGGTCATCTAGGTTGATCTGGGTGAGGGTGTCGAGTTGGGAGGGCATGAGGAAAGGATGAATGATAAAGGGTGAATGATGAAAATTGGTTGGTGATGGTGAGTGGAGGATGGGAGGTGGGGATGCTTTCCCGGATTTATTCCGGTTCCATTGTGAATTTCAACGGATAGCCTGCGTTGTGCGCTTCGGCATGTGCTCTGTTGATGCGTTTCTCCGCTTCGGATTTGGCGAGGGTTTGCACATATGCCGTCCCGTAGACGTGCGCGGTGAACATGATGTCTGCGGCCCTGTCGTTGGAAAGGTAGAAGACGGTTTTCAGGATTTGCATGACGAAATCCATTGGGGTCACATGGTCGTTGTGGATGGTGACTCGATAGGGCGGCTCGAGTTCCATCCCGGTCTCTTCGATGATCTCGATTTCCGGAAGAGTCATTTATTCATCACCATTTTATATGCAAGGGATTCACACCGCTTACTTCCATGCATTAGAGAGCTCAGACATTTCCTCTTCGCTGAGTTCGATATCCGCGGCCTCAAAGTTCTCACGGATGTGCTGTGGATCGTATGACATGGGGATCGTGATGACACGCGGCTGCATGACCAGCCATGCCAGCGCGATCTGAAACGGCGTGGCGGAATGTGCCTTTGCGATTTCGCCCAATATGTTGTTGACGCGTATGCTGCGGAACTTCACGGGTGAATAGGCTGTGATGAGGATGTCGTTTTGCTGGCAGTATTCCAGCACACCGTTCTCCACATAAGAGCGATCCGGCAGGCGGTACGGGACTTGATTCGTAATGATGGGGGTCTCGGATAGTTCCTGCGATTTCTTGAGCAGTTTGAGGTTGAAGTTGCTGACGCCGAGATGCCTGACCTTTCCAGCGCGCACAAGTCCGTTCAAGGCGCGGAACGCCTCTTCGATCCTGGATGTGGCACGCGGGGGCCAGTGGATGAGGTACAGGTCAATGTAATCCATGTTGAGGCGGCGCAGGGAGTTCTCACAGGCTTTGAGTACATCGTTATGGGCGAGATGTTCGGGCGAAACTTTTGTGGTAATGAAGACATCCTCGCGTTGGGTGTTTGTCTCGCGGACCGCGCGCCCGATCAGTTCTTCGCTGTGACCGGATGCGTAGGCTTCCGCTGTGTCAAAGTGGGTGTAGCCGACTTCAAGCGCGGAACGGAGAGCGGTCATTGAAGCGGGATCAAGTTTCGGGTCGGGATAAGAGCCGCCGCCGATGCTCCAGGCGCCGAATCCGATCTTGGGGAGGGTCAGGTTGGGGAGGATCTCATATTTCATGTCAGAAGATCGCAATTCCTATTTGTTGTCGATTCCAAATTGGCTTTGGCGGAGTGCGGAGTCCATGGGCATAATGATAACCCGGGAGTCTCCATCCCAGGATGGGTAATAATCAAAATTGACTTCATAAGGTCCGAAGACGGCATCGTAGACGCCCCGGCGGTTGGCAAGAGGATTTTCCACCTCGTGGGAGAGATAAATGTACTTTTCCGCCAGAGAGGGTCTGTTGACCACATTCTGGAGACCCTCGATGTTTTCATTGGGTAACATCCGTTTTGCAGGTGTGGACAGGTAAAAAGTTGTCCCGGGGTTTGCAAGCAGATATTCCTGCAATGCCTGTGCCTGGTCGAGTGATCTTCTGGTCAGGATCGATGTGGCAGAGTCAACCAGCCAGATGAAATTCAAGGATAGACCGAGAGCCAGGAGGACGGGGATGAAAAACTTTGCGGTCATGCTCTTCCGGATGAAGTCAAGATTCCAAACCGCAGCGATTCCTCTTGCGGAAAGGACCGCAAGGAATGGAAAAAGCAGGAGGTCGTTTCTGACCATCATCACCTTTTGCAGGCTGATATACGGAATGTAAAAAAGCGGAACGGAAAGAAATATCCAGGTCTCGAATTTCGCTGGGTTTTCCCTGAGGATCGCAAATAGTCCCATCAGGGCAAAGGCAAAAAAGCAGATCGAAAACCATGCGTACTTTGAGAAAAACACCGTTGAAAGATAGGAGGCTAGAAGCGTGAAGTGCTGCCAGCCGGGTTCGACGGTGTAACCGGGGTGTCCGCTCTGATAGTGGGCGATCTCGAATTGGATGTCCTGGATAAATCGGTCTGTTTCGAGGATCGATCCGGGCGTGGACATCACGAAAACAAATGCAAAAATACCTGCCAGAGCGATGGCGACGAGGATGTACTTTTGAGGTTTTGCTCCCGCATCCCGGAGAACCTTGAAACCTGTAAGAAAAACGGGGAGCAAAAAAATGCCCCCATAATATTTTGTGCCGCAAGCCAGCCCGGCGGCAATCGCCGCCAGAGTCAGCCAAACGAAGCTGCGTTTCCCTGAAGACCTGATGGCAAGAAATGCCAGCAGGATGACGAGGATCCCGAACTGCATCAGGATCCCATCGGGGGCAAGCCAGCGCGCATGATAAGAGACCTCCCACGCCGAAGCCAGAATGGCGGAACCAAGGAGAGCCTGCATCCATTGCCCGGTCCATTGCTGGAGGAGGAGATAAACCCATAGTAACGAAAGAGTGACAATGCACAGGAATACGATACGCGCCCGCAGGACCAGGGCTTTTTCTGCCAGCCAGATCTCCATGCTGTTGGTGTATTCGCTCCGGTTTAGAAGATACGCGGTAATGATCTCCGGGGCGCTGCTTAACACAACCAGGTCATAGATCATGGAGGGGTAGTTGTACCAGCCCGGTAATACCGATGCATATGGGACGCTGTCGCGGACGGATTTCATCAGTTTCCGTTCGTCCCAATGTCTTCCGAAGTCGATCCCCATTGTCCCGATGTAAATGGTGAAAGCCCAAATTGCCGCAAATAAAAAGTGGCTGATGATCCGGCTCGTTTTGGGGGAGGGTTGCATGCTCCTATTTTAATTCATATGCCCAGACGGTTGATGCCGTCGAACGCGGCGGTCTTGTAACACTCGGCAAGTGTGGGATAGTTGAAGACGTTGTTGATGAAGTATTCCACCCTGCCGTTGAACGCCATGACCGCCTGCCCGATGTGGACCAGTTCGCTCGCACCCTCACCAATGATGTGCACACCGAGCAGTTCATGGGTCTCAAGATGGAAGATCAATTTCAGGAGACCGGTCTGATCACCGATGATCTGTCCGCGGGCGATCTCGCGGTATTGTGCCTTGCCCACTTCATATGGAATTCCCGCTTCGGTCAGTTCGCCTTCGTTGCGGCCGCATGTCGATATTTCCGGAATGGTGTAAATGCCGTACGGGAAGAGTTCCGGGGCATGCTGGGTCGGTACGCCAAAGGCGTGACAGGCGGCGAGCCGCCCCTGTTCCATCGACGTGGAGGCGAGTGAGGGGAAGCCGATCACGTCTCCCACCGCGTAGATGTTCGGCATATTCGTCTGATAATGATCGTTCACCTTCAGGAGGCCGCGGTTGTCGGATTCAAGCCCGATCGATTCAATGTTGAGCGCCCGGGTCGCGCCGGTGCGCCCAATGCTGTAAAGCGCCATCTCGGTGAGGATCTGCTTCCCGCTTGCCAGATGGATCCTCACCCTGTCTCCGTTTTCACCGCTGATCGGTTCGATATGCTGCACCTCTTCGCCAAGCCGCAGGATGGCGCGGTTCTGGTTGAAATGGTAAGTGAGCGTATCGACGATCTCCTCGTCCACAAACGGGAGCAGCCTGCGGCGTTTGTCAATGATCGTCACCCGCACGCCCAACGCCGCAAAGATGGCGGCGTATTCAAGACCGATGACCCCCGCGCCGACAACCGCCAGCGTGCGCGGCAGATGATCGAGGTGAAGCAGGTCGTCGCTGACAAAGATCCGCCTGCCATCGAAGGGGATGTTCTCCGTCCTGGTCGCGCTGGTGCCAGTGGCGATGATGATGTATTCCGCGCTCACATCCCGCCAGCCGCCTTCGCTCACATACTTCAAACGGACGGTGTTCCTGTCCACAAAGGAGGCTTCGGCGGAGATGAGGTCGACGCGGTTGCGTTGAAGCTGGTGGCGGACGATATCCAGTTCGTGCTGGATGACGTGATCGGTGCGGAACATCAGATCGGACATCGTGATGTTCTGCTTGACGGTGTAGGATGCGCCATACAGGCTCCGTTCGCGATAGCCCGAAAGGTACATCACTGCCTCCCGTAATGTTTTGCTTGGTATGGTGCCCGTGTTGATGCATACCCCCCCAAGGATCGTCTTGCGCTCGACAACCGCCACGCGTTTGTTGAGTTTTGCCGCCTGGATCGCAGCCCGCTGTCCCGCCGGACCTGAACCGATCACCAGAAGATCGTAATCGTATTCCGCCATGTCAACCTCCTAACACTAAAGCTTTTCAACTGGTAAATACATTATAGCATTGCAAGAATCCCGGCATCCGTCATCAGGTCTCCTATTCGACTCCCATGTCCCTGACCTCGCCCTCAGACAAAACTTTCCCGATCCTTTCGATCTGTTCCGGATCACCGATGAAGCCGATCCGGTCTCCCGCTTCGAATGCAGTTGACGACTTTGGGTTTGCCATCAATTCCCTGCCGCGCAGGATCGCCACCACCGACGCGCCTGTGCGGGCGCGCAGGTTTGCCCCGGCCAGCGTCTGCCCGATGATCGGGTTTCCTTCTTCGAGCCGCATCCAGGTCACTTCAATGTTGCCGCTGGCGTTGATCAGGTCGTGCAGGAGACGGTGTTCCTCCTCGGTATTGACCTGCATGTCGTAATGGTCGTGGCGCACGGCGTCCACGTAGCGCATGATCTCGTGCACGGGGAAACCCAGTGTAAGCAGGGTGTGCCGCACGATCTCCAGGCCGCCCTCCAGTTCGGGGTGAATGACATCCTGCGCGCCGAGTTCGGCGAGTTGTTTGATGCCCTCCTCGGAGGAGGCGCGGGCGATGATGGGCAAACCAGGCGCGAGGTCTCGCGCGGAGGCGACCACCAGTTCGCTGGTCGACTCGTCCGGTCCCGTCACCACCAGGGCGCGGGCACGTCCGAGTCCGGCATAGGTAAGCACCTCCGAATTGGATGCGTCCCCATAGAGGGTCGGGATGCCGCGTCGTTTGACCTCGTCCACGCGTCCCGCATCGGCATCGATGACCAGACCGGGGATTCCCATCTGCTCCAGCAGGTTGACGATGTGACGCCCGACTCTTCCGTACCCGACGATGACCACGTGACCCTTGAGCATTTCCTCCGCTGGAAGCGGCGCGGGACCGTGACGGTCGAGCACCTTCCAGAGCCGCGGGAAGCGCTGGAGAATTTTTTCGGTCGGGGTGATGAGGCGGAACATGAGCGGGTTGACCGTGATGGAAAGCAGGGCGCCCGCAAGGATCAGCGAATATTGGTCGCGGTTCAACAGTCCGAACATGATCCCCGCCTGACCGAGGATGAAGGAAAATTCCCCGATCTGGCTCAGCCCGGAGGCGACGACCAGCGCCGTGCGCGCCTGCCAGGGGAAGAGGAATCCCAGCAGCAGGGTGACAACGTATTTGCCGACCACGATCAGGACGGTCAACGCGAGGACGTAGCCGACATTGTCGAAAAGGTAGACGGGGTTCACCAGCATCCCGATCGAGACGAAGAACAGCACAGCGAACGCCTCACGGAACGGGAACACATCCGCGCCGACCTGATGGCTGAGCGGCGATTCGCTCACGACCACTCCCGCCACGAACGCGCCCAGCGCCAGCGAAACGCCGAAGAGTTCCGCCGCGCCCATCGCCGTCCCCAGTGTGATGGCGAGGATGGCAAGGATGAACAACTCGCGTGAACGCGTATGCGCGATGCTGAGCAGCAGCCAGGGGATCAACCTCCTGCCGACGAACAGGATCAATAGCACGAACGCGCCTGCCTTCAGGACGGTGATGCCGAGCGCCCCCCAGTCGAACGAGCCGCTGGTGTTTGCCAGGGTCGGCATGAGCACCAGGATCAGGACGGTGGCGATATCCTCCAGGACGAGCCAGCCCACCGCAGCCTGTCCGTGCGGCGTGTTGAGCAGACCGTTGTCCATCAGTCCGCGCAGGAGGACGACCGTGCTGGCAATGGAGATCGCCAGCCCCAGTACGATTCCCGAGGAGACGCTCCAGCCCCATAACTGACTGAGTCCGAACGCCAGCAACGTGGACAGGGTCATTTGTCCCAGCGCGCCCGGGATGGCCACCCCGCGCACCCTCCAGAGGTCGTTCAGTGAGAAATGCAAGCCGACGCCGAACATGAGGAAGATCACCCCCAGCTCCGCCAGTTGGGCGATCGTTTCCGTATCCCCGACGAAGCCCGGCGTGAACGGACCGATGGCGATCCCCGCCAGCAGGTATCCGACGATCGTGGGCAAACCGATACGGCGGGCGATGATCCCGCCGATGAACGCCACCACCAATGCCACAACGATATTAATGAGCAGTGTAATCTCGTGCAAAGTTCCTCCAAACATGTAATTTGTCTCTCAGCCCGACGATGCCTAATTTTACACAAGATAAAAACAGCCTGAGGTGGCGGGACGATGAATCTTTATCTGCTCCTCGTTCCTTTGCTTGTCCTGCCTGACTTCACCTTCTTTTCCTTGATGCCCAGATATCTTAAAGGATTGTCATGGGCGATCTTGAAATACAACTCTTCGCCCAACCGACTGCGCAGCAGGATGGACACTTCCTTTTCGGTAAGTCGTTCGCGTTCGACCATGTAATAGTCACTGCCAAACAGGACGCGGTTCTGGATCTTCTCATCTGCCAACAGCACCTTGAGATAATCGAAGTAATCGAAATACAGTCCCTCGACCCTCGGCTGAAAGACCGTGTAGGAAATGTCAGTGTACAGATTTGGGAAATCATCTGACTTGATCATATCGGTGATCCAGCGGATCCAGGCGCGGTCATCACCCTCGTGTTCGGCCTGGCTTTTCAAATGCTTGTTCCATTCCTCGCTGCCGCCGAAATGCGCCAGACAGTAGCGCAAAGTGGGGAAGGTTTTCAAAATGATCTCGTAATTGCGCGGGTGCCCAAACCGGACGCGGTCTTCAGGTGCCAGTTTATATTTCCAGACGCCTGTTGGTGAACAGTGGGTGATCACGGGCACATCCTGTTCCACGCAGATCTCATAGACCTGCATGAGTTTCTTGTCCTGAGGGTAGTATCCCAGGTTGGGATAGATCTTGATGCCGCGGAACTTTCCCGGTTTCAAGTTGGCGCGGACTTTTTCCACCAGGTCTTCGCGGCGCGGGTCAGCTGCGTAGAACGGGATCACATTTTTCCCGTGTTTGGTCACCAGTTCCAACAATTCACTGTGCTGCTCGTCGATGGATGCCGGGACTTCGCCCAGATCCATGAAAGCCATATCCATGGGCAGGACCACAAAATACGTTCCCCCGGGGTATTGTTTCTCGATCCCCTCGAACACCTTGACCTGTTCATCCGCCCGGCCGCGTGTGAAAAAACGCGCCTGCCGTTCGACCAGATCGTTCTTCGAAAAAGGACCGATGCTGGGTGCAAGGCTGGTGACGAAGTTGGCAACGCTTGCGTTCCTCAGAAACGAACTCAACAGCGGTCCAAAGACGGGTCCCGCAAACAGTTTGAGGAAATTCCTGGGGGCGTGCCGGTTGGTGAACGTATGGATGTGACAGTTGTAGATGGTCTGTTCTGTCATTTTGCACCTCCTGACGTGCTGACATTACTATAGCAAAATCGGATGTGCGATTCAACCTGCAAAACCCGCCTCTCGCGAGACGTGAATTTGACACGGTTGCCAAATCGTATCCACCCGGCTATGATTCCCGGTATGACAAACAATGCTGAAACGGATGAATCTCGAGCGACCGCATTATGCAAATCCTGCGGATTGTGCTGCACGGGTCATTTGTTCGTTTGGACGAAACTCAGGTCTGCTGAATTGGATGGGATCCAATCTCTCGGCGTGCAGGTATTTCGCGAACCGGGGCGGCGCGGCTTCAACCAACCCTGTCCGCTTTGGGATGGTCAGTGCACGATCTACGACTCTCCACAATATCCGCGCTTTTGTTACACGTACAAGTGCAAACTGCTCCTCAAGGTCTTGAATGAAAATATTCCATTTCCCGATGCAACGGGAATCGTCCGGGATGCAATGACAATGATCCGCGAGTTGGAAACGCTTCTGCCAGAGTCCCCGCTGGAAAATTTTCGAGAACGCCTGGTTGAATATCTTGAATCGGAAGTTTCTGATCTGGAATTGCTCTTAAAAGCACAAACTTTGCTTTCCTTTTTTGAGGAGCATTTCGGGGTGGATGATTTTTTCGAGGACCCCGGTGATGGACGATCGGGGTAAAAAACAACCCGCCTCTCGCGGGACGGGTTGTCTGTTTCCGTTTTCTAAAACCTTTG
>DIDP01000001.1 GCA_002418205.1 Anaerolineales bacterium UBA5797
GTGCGCGTGTTGGTCGGTGTGCGGGTGATCGTCGGGGTGGGAGTCTTCGAAGGGGTTGGGGTGATGGTGGGAGTCGTCGAAGGCGTGGCAGTGACCGGTCCGGGAGGAGTCGGGGTCACATCCCCTTGAAAGACAAAGCGGATGGCATCCGCGCCGACGAACAGATCCGCAATGCCGGCAGTTTCATCCTGAGTCCGGTTCGAGAGTTCGACGTATTCGCCTCCCGCGCCCGTGAAGTTGTATCTGCCAACATAAACCCAGCCATCGGTGACGTAGTAAATGTTCGGGAAGACCGACTGGTTGATGACGACCTGATCGCTCACACCCGCATGCCGGATGGTATAGATCGCGCCCTGGCTTGTGGCGCGGATCGCCGGGATGCGGACGTAGATGGCATACACGCCATCATTGGAACCCTGTGGGAACTCCCACTGACCGGAACAGGTGGGGGAAGTGGTGCGCGGCTTTGCATAGCTCATGCGTCCGCTCTGGGCACTGCCGGTATTGATCTGCGCCCAACAACCGGAGGGGAATTCATTGAATTGAAGCGAACCGTCGTCAACGATGATGCCGCCGGAGGGTTTGGGCGGGTAATCGAGCGGCTGACCTGACGGATAAATTTGTGAACCGTAATAGGCAAGCGATGGATAGGCGACCCACAGGGATTCCTTTTGCTGCGGACCCCACGGGCTTGAGCCGTTGCCCTTCCAGCCATAAGGATCCACCGACCTGCCCGCGGAGTCGCGGAGCAGAAAATGCAAATGCGGACCGGATGAGTTGCCGGTCGTGCCGCTGATGCCAAGCACTTCACCATGCGGGAGGAACGTACAACCCGGCGAGGAACAAGCCTGCACCGCGACGGAACTCATATGCCCATAATACGTGTTATATCCGTTGGAATGATGCAGGCGGACATAAATGCCGAGATTGATCTTATGGTTTTGCGGGTCCCACCAGCCCGCGTAAATGACCTGGTCCGCATCAGCGGCGGCGTAAATGGGACGGTATGAGATGCCATAGTCCACGCCATCGTGACCATCGTAATACACCCAATCGCCGAGGCTGTAGGACCAATACCCTCCGCCGCCCGCGTTACAAACTCCCTTCTGAGGCGGAGGTGTACCCGGCGGCTGAGGCGAAGGGCAGTTCTTATTTGCCACATCACCCGTGAATGCAATGATCTTGTTGTCGTAGGTGTAGTTGGGGGTGGAATGATCGAAGATGGATTCCTGTGAAGCCGTCCCGGGATATGGGGGATACAAAAAGGGCGTGATCGCCCGGGCAGGCGCAGACTCATGTTCTGCTGATGCGCCGCGCGTGCCCAGAAGGATTCCGCAGAGAAGAAGAGCAGCGAAGAGGTTCCTGGTGTAACGGGTCACGGTTAACTCAGAAGGTGACAGTCCCTCGACTCGCAAAAGCGACCGTCACCTTTATTTTACTTTATGGCTCCGGCGTGGCCTTCGAAGAAGGGATAGACTGAAGAGTCTTGATCACCGTCTCGGCATCGGCAATGCATACATCCGACTGTTCCTGGAACGCAACCTCGAACGCAGTGATGATCCTGCCATCGCCTCCCGTGTAAGTCACGAACTTCTTTTCTCCGTTTTCAAACGCGGTTCCAACGTACAAAGTGACCGTATCGGTATAAAGAATGTCCTGTTCGACGGAGATATTCGGCGGCAGTCCGCGCCCCGCTGTGACCGAGATCACGCAGTATGGGATGTTCCGATGACCGATGGCGGGATATCCAAACTGGTCCTCCGTCAACGCCCAGATCTCAGGGTCATAGAACACGCGAAAATCGTAACCCGGCTGCGAATCGCCCAGATACGTCGGCTTGCCGTCCCATGCCAGCAGCGCGGGCGCGTTGGGAATCTCCGTTGGAAGTTCGAGCGGCGGCAACGGCGTTTCGGTCGGTGTTGGCAATATTTCTGTTGGGGTCGGTTGGATTGTGGATGTCGCTTCGGAGGTCGGCGTGTTTTCGGGAAGGATCGGCTGCGACGTCGGTTCGCGCTGTGCACCCTGCGTAGGCTCTGGGGGCGCTTCCGTTGCCGCGGGGGCTGAGCCGCCACACGCGGTGATCGTCATTGACAGGATGAGGAGAATCAGTACGCGCCGAATCATCTGGACTCACTTTCGCATCCACGCGGGACAACAGGTTGATTCCGTTATCAGTGACCGGATCCCGCCTGATTCCATGTCCGCGATCTGCACTTCCATTCTACCATTTATGACCACGGTAAAAGCCAAAGTGTTCCCGTCCGGTGACCAGTACGGAGTTTCCACGCGTCCTTCCATCAGGTTTGTGACGCGAATCAAATTTCCGCTCGATACCTCAACAACATATACATTACTGAACAACGCCTCGTTCGATCGGTTTGCATTCTCGTCCTCTGGATTCTCGCGCACAACGAACGCGATCTTCATCCCATCCGGTGACCAGTTCGCCGCGTACCCATGACCGGCATCAGCGTCGGCGAGCTTGCGCGTGTTCGAACCGTCCGCATCCATGACCCACAACTCCCCCACCGTGAACGGAATCTGCGAATCGGGGATCTTGATGAACGCGATCTGTTTCCCGTCGGGAGAAAACCGCGCAAATGAAATGTAATTGTTCGGATCGGCATACAACAATTGGGTGATCCGTCCATCCTGTTTTGCCCGCCAAAGTTCACTGCCATAGCCGAGTCCGCGTGAGAAGGTAAAAGTGAAGTCGCGTGATTCGGGTTTTGCAGAAAGGTCATAAGTGAATTCCGTGACTGGAATGGTCTCTTTTGCCCCATCGGTTCCCACGCGGACGATCCGCGGACTGCTGAGTGAATCCACCTTGAGGTACGCGGCTTCGCCATCACTCGTCCACGCCAGGAAGTGGCTGTCAGAGTCGGTCACAGGCTGGGAAACGGAAACAGACGCAATGTCCAGAAAGAGAACCGTCTGCCCGTTGGGACAACTCAATTCGATGAGCAGGGATCCACCAACCGGCGCGGGGAAGACATCGTAGAGTCCACAATTGGGCGGAATCGAAAAAGGAATTTCCTTCGTCTGTTGAAAGTCTTCAGAGAATTCGAGAAAGGCGGGTGGATCGAAGCGATAGATGAAGAGGGAGGCTTGAGGAGGCGCAGCAGGCTTGGGGGCACAGGAAAGAAGAAGCAGAAAAAAAGCGATAAGGGTGAAATAAGAAACATGGCGCATGAGGAGTATTATACAGGCGGGTTATAATCATCTCAAATTAATGTCGTTGCGATGAGTACAGCGACGAAGCAACCTCCCCGCTATGTGGGGATTGCTTCGTGGCGCGGGAACGCCGCTCGCAATGACAGGTATCAAGAGGAATCATGCATATACTCGTAACCAATGATGACGGCGTTCAGGCGCCCGGCTTGCTCGCTCTCGCGCAGGAAATGCGCAAACTCGGCAAAGTGACAGTGTTCGCGCCGGACCGGAACTGGTCAGCTTCGGGGCATGTAAAAACGATGGAGCGTCCCTTGCGCGTGCAGGAAACGACCCTGGCAGATGGGACCACTGCGTTCATGTCTGATGGCGCGCCCTCGGACTGTGTCGCCATTCCATTGCTCGGCTTCATCAAAGAGGACATCGATCTGGTGGTCTCGGGCATCAACCCGTATGCCAACATCGGACACGACATCACCTACTCCGGCACGGTCACCGCCGCCATGGAGGCGGTCATCGCGGGCGTGAAGGGCATCGCGGTCTCATTGCATTCGCCGGAGGGATACAAGGGCGCGCTGGAGTATTCCACCGCCGCGGTCGTGGGACGGCGCATTGCCGAAAAGGTTATGACCGACGGAGTGCCTGATGGAGTGGTGTTGAACGTGAACGTCCCTTATCGAAAAGAGGATGAACTGGCGGGATACATGGTCACCCGTCAGGGATTGCGCGTGTATCGCGATGCGCTCGATGCGCGCATCGATCCGCGCGGCAAGCCGTATTTCTGGATCGGCGGCGAGGCGCCCACCGGTGTATTCGAGGACGGCACGGACTTCGGCGCGCTGGAGGACGGCTATGTGTCCATCACACCGCTGCAATTGGATCTGACGAGTTACAAGGCTCTGGATGTGTTAAGGAAATGGGATTTTAAGTAGACCATGGACAATTGACCATCGACCATCTTTCAAAGATGGTCCATAGTTCATGGTCCGAACCGGGAGGGAACATGGACGTTTCGAACTTTACGCCGCAGCAATTGAATACCCTGCGCAGGGTATTCCGTGCGATGAACCCTTTCATGGTGTTCATGTTGCGGATCGGCCTGGGGTGGATGATGAATATCATGCCATCGGTGAGCGGGCGGATCATGGTCATCAGGCATCGCGGGCGGAAATCGGGGAAGGAATATCTCACGCCGGTCAATTATGCGGTTGTGGATAGGGAGATCTACTGCACAGCGGGATTCGGTTCCATTTCGGATTGGTATCGCAACCTGCTCGCAAACCCCCAAGCGGAATTATGGCTGCCCGAAGGAAAACACGGGGTAAGGGCGGAAGACGTTTCCGATTCGCCCAATCGCCTGTACCTGATGAGGCAGGTCATTATCGGGTCGGGGTTTGCCGGTCCGTTGTTCGGGGTGGATCAGAAGAAGCTGAACGATGAGCAGTTGGATGCTGCGACGAAAGAGTATCGGTTGGTTCATTTTATAATAGATACACCGGTGGTTGAGTAGCCCGAAGGGCGTATCGAAACCACAACTAACATGTAACTAAAAGATTTCTTGAAAACAGTGTGGTCTCGATACATTCCTCGCTACCGCTCGGAACTACTCGACCACCGATATAAACCTAAAAGGAAAACAACAATGCCCTACCTCCCCTCAGACTCCCGCTACGACTCCATGACCTACAACCGTGTCGGCAGAAGCGGGCTCAAACTGCCCGCCATATCGCTTGGGTGGTGGTACAACTTCGGCGGCGTGGACCGCCTCGAGAACATGCGCGCCATCGCCCGCCGCGCCTTCGACTTGGGCGTCACACACTTCGACCTCGCCAACGACTACGGTCCGCCGCCCGGCTCCGCCGAGGAAAACTTCAAAACGCTGTTCAACCAGGATTTCCGCCCGTACCGCGACGAACTCGTCATCTCCACCAAGGCGGGCTACCAGATGTGGAAAGGTCCGTACGGCGAATGGGGTTCGCGCAAATACCTGCTCGCCAGCCTCGACCAATCCCTCAAGCGCATGGGGCTCGACTACGTGGACATCTTCTACAGCCACCGCCCTGACCCCGAGACTCCGCTCGAGGAGACGATGGGCGCGCTCGACTCCGCCGTCAGACAGGGCAAGGCTCTGTACGTCGGCATCTCAAGCTATAGTCCCGAAATGACGCGGGAGGCGGCACGAATTTTGCGTGAGATGGGGACGCCCCTACTTATCCATCAGCCGTCGTACAACATGTTCGACAGATGGATCGAGGGCGGACTGCTGGATGTGCTGTCCGGGGAGGGGATCGGCTGCATCGTCTTCTCGCCTCTCGCGCAGGGACAACTGACCGACCGTTACCTGGGCGGAATCCCATCTGACGCCCGCGCCAGCAAGACCGAACGCGTCTGGCTCACGCCCGATCACGTCAAAAAGAATCTCCCCAAGGTGGAACAACTCAACGAGCTCGCCAAAGCCCGCGGACAATCCCTCGCCCAAATGGCAATCGCATGGACATTACGTAATCCTGTCGTCACATCATCGCTGATCGGCGCCAGCAGTGTGAAGCAACTCGAAGATAACCTCGCCGCGTTGAACAATCTCAAGTTCAGCGATGAGGAGTTGGGTAGAATAGAGGAGATATTGAAATCTTGACAGTGGACGATTGACGATAGACCATGCCTGTATCGTCCATTGTCGATGGTCTATCGTCGGAAAGGTACTCATGGGCTTCCTTAAAAAACTATTCAGCAACGAATCTTCCAAACCCGAAAAGCACTATTACACGTTCAACGTCAAATGCAACCGCTGCGGCGAGATCATCGAAGGCCGCATTGACCTCGACAACGACCTGAGCCTCGACGATGAAGGCGAAGGCTACCAGGTCCGTAAGGGGTTGATCGGCAGCGGCGATAACCGTTGCTTCCAACAGATCAAAGTGGAATTGACCTTTGACTCGAATCGTCAAGTGCTGGAAAGACAAATAACCGGCGGAACATTTGTGGAATGAGCCGAGGCAAAGTACAATAAGCCAATCGCCACCCCATTATTCCCGCATCAAATTACAACTTTAGAGGAATCCATGAACGATTCTGACCGGATCGAAAGCGAGAGAAGGCTTGCCGCGATCATGTTTACCGACATGGTCGGTTATTCAGCCCTCACCCAACGGAACGAGTCTCTTGCCATAAGGCTTCTTGAAGAGCACAGGCAGGTTGTCCGGCAATTCCTGGCGAAGCACAATGGCAGGGAAATTGATACGACCGGCGATGGTTTTCTGGTCGAGTTTGCAAGCGCGCTGGATGCGGTCCGATGCGCGATGGGGATACAATCCACTTTCGAGGAAATGAATGCGCAACGCCCCGAGGAAGACAATATCTGGATCAGGGTAGGAATCCACCTGGGGGATGTCATCCATACCGGCAGGCAGGTGGCCGGGGATGCGGTCAATGTTGCGGCGAGGATCGAACCCCTGGCTCCGGCAGGCGGCATCTGCATCACAGCGCAGGTGTATGCCAGTGTGCTCAACAAGGTCGAGGATCTGTTCGAGTCGATGGGAATGCCGGAACTGAAGAATATTGCCACGCCGATCGAAGTTTACAGAGTCTCGGGGTTTGGCAAGGCTGCAAGCACATCCGTGCCGATCAGGAAACTTTTACCCAGGGACAGGGTTGCCATCCTGCCTCTGACGAATATCGGTTCGGATCCGGCGGACGAGTATTTTGCCGATGGCATGACGGAGGAATTGATCTCCTCAATATCAAGAACAAAAGGCTTGAGGGTCATTGCCCGAACCTCAGTGATGCGGTACAAGAGGTCGAACAAGTCCATCAATGAGATCGGCAGGGAATTGAACGTTGGCAGTATGCTGGAGGGGAGTATCAGAAAGTCGGGAAGCAAGATCCGCATTTCCGTCCAGTTTGTGGACACAGTCAGTGAGGAGGCGCAGTGGTCCCATGATTACGACATGGAGATCAAGGATGTCCTCGAGATCCAAAGTGACATCTCACGAAAGATCGCCGGTGCATTGCAGGATCATGTGCTCGGCAGGGCACGGCGCAGTGAAAAGGGGAGGATCACGAAACATCCGGATGCGTACATCAATTACCTGCGCGGGAGACAGCTTTGGAACCAAAGGACGGAGGATAGCCTGAAAAAAGCCATCGGCTTTTTCGATAACGCGCTGAAGATCGACGGGAACTATGCGATGGCTTATACGGGCCTGGCTGACAGTTACGCCACACTGGCATTTCTGGAATTCATGGCTCCGCATGAGGCATATCCAAAAGCCAGGGAGGCTGCCGAGAAGGCGCTCGCTCTGGATGGACAACTGGCAGAGGCGCACACTTCACTGGGTCTGATCAAATTCCAATATGACTGGGATTGGAAAGGCGCAGAGAAGCAGTTAAAGAAGGCGATCAGCATCAATCCAAACCACGCCCCGGCGCATCACGTCTACGCCGACCATTTGAAAGCGATGGGAAGGTTTGACGAAGCGCTTCTGGAGATCGAGAAAGCGCAGGAGTTGGATCCGCTTTCGCTCGCGATCAGCATCGGGGTTGGGCATGTCCTGTATCTGGCACGGCGATACGACGAGGCGATCGAGCAGTATCAAAAAGCCATTGACCTCGACCCGAACTTCATGATCACCCACGTCTGGTTCGGGAGGCCGTATCTGGAGAAAGGCATGTACCAGGAGGCGATCTCCGAACTGGAGACGGCGGTCAAACTCTCGGGTGAAAGCACCCTGGCTCTGGCAATGCTGGGTCATGGACTGGCATCCGCAGGGCGCGGGGACGAGGCGATGAAGATCCTTGAAAAACTCAAGGAGAGGGCAAAGACCCAGTACGTTCCATCCTATTGGATCGCTGTGATCTATAATGGTTTCAAGGACAAAGAGCAGGTGCTCCATTGGATGAAGAAGGCATATGCGGAACGTTCCAGCTGGCTGGTCTGGTCCAACGTGGAACCGAGGTTCGCGTGGCTGAGAAAAGACGCAGATGCAGCTGAACTTCTAAAGGCAATGAAGTTCCCATCCAGGTGATCCATGCGCTACACGTCGCCTCCCAACCAGCAGGCTTATTACGAACAGGTCTGGAATCTCGTGCGGCAGATCCCTCACGGAAAAGTCGCCTCCTATGGACAGATCGCGCTGATGCTCCCGCCGCCGAACGGCGTTGAGTTCGAGGCCTACAAGGCGTTCGGTCCGCGCTGGGTGGGCGGTGCGATGGCGAACTGCCCCGACGACGTACCGTGGCAGCGCGTCATCAATTCGCAGGGGAAGATCAGTGAACGTCCCGGCGCGGAGAGGCAGCGTCAACTGCTCGAGGAGGAGGGGGTCGTTTTTATAAAAGACAAAGTGGATTTCAAGAAATTCGGGTGGAAAGGTCCCGGCGGGGCAGATGAGCCGAAACAGGAAACATTGTTTTGATAGCCGATAGCAATGGATCATCTTTTCATTCTCATCCACAGCCCACTGGTCGGACCCCTCACATGGACGTCCGTCGCCGAACAAATGCGACAGCGCGGCTTGAGCGTGATTGTCCCCATTCTCCGCGAATCAGAAAACTCAAAAGAACCCTATTGGAAACAGCACGCGGAATCCGTTTCACAAACGCTTACGCAAATTCCCAAAGACACTTTTGTCACGCTCGTTGCTCACAGCGGCGCGGGGCCTTTGCTTCCCGCGGTACGACAATTCATTGCGAATCCCATCAAGGCTTATGTATTCGTGGACGCAGGCATTCCACGCAACGGCGTGAGTCGACTCAACTTGATGAAATCGGAAGATCCCGAATGGGCGGAACAGTTCGAGGAGGCATTGAGACGCGGGGAACGCTTCCCAACCTGGAGCAGTGACGACCTGTGCGAGATCATCCCGGATGAAAATCTACGAGAAAAGTTGGCGGCCGAGGTTCGCCCTCGTGCGTTGGATTTCTTTACAGAACCCATCCCCACATTTAAAGGCTGGCCCGACGCACCATGCGTTTACATCCAATTCAGCGCGGCTTACGAAAAACCTGCTGAACAGGCGTGGCAGTCGGGCTGGCAAACATATACATTGGAAGCCGGTCATTTTCATACGCTGGTCGACGCGACCGCTGTGACGAACATGATCGTTGAGGCGGTGAGGAAGTTGACTTGAGGAATCTATCTTCCCGCCAACTCAACGACCAGCGTATCCATAGCCAGGTGGAGCGTGACACGTCTATTGTCTTTCTCAGCCCGCACGCAGCGATGATCGAATCCGAGCTTTGTGGTATTAATCGTCTCCCATCCGCCTGGTGAGTTGTTAAGTCTTTTAGGTGTCATCCATCTGATTTCGTGAGAGCACACGAACGGGATCGCCAGTACGGATAACCCCTGCGCTGGTCACGCGCATGTAGATGCCGCGCAGGTTAAGATGCCGATAAGGCTGCATGGAGACGAATCGCAGGGCATCCTGCCCAAAACGGGCTTTGAACTTCAGGCAGCCGTTATGCGGCAAAGGTGAGATCTCCAATACGGCTTCCCCAACCTGAAGCCGGCTCGATGGCGGAAGGTTTTCGTTTGACAGGTCGATATCCAGGAAGAGGCTGTCACCGAACAAAGCCAATGATTGTCCATTGGCGATCAACTTTGCGATATCCGCCTGCACGACTGCAATCTGTGCGTCAAGAAGTTTCTCCCGCTGCCGCCCCCATGAATCGCCCGGCACTCCAAGATCTGGCGAAAGGACGATCTCATTCAGAACTTCCCTCGCACCTGCCAAAAGACGCCGAACAATGAGGACCACCCGACCTGCCGCTCTTGGTTGAGGATGTAAATTGGCAAGACCGCGTTCAAGTTCGAGTAGAGTAACGAATCGGGTTGGATCCCCGACCGAATCAGAGTTGAGTTCGATGTCCATCATAAGACGTAACTCCTTGATTGACAGGCCGGCTATAACCGATCGTCAAATCGACCTTTTAACCACCAGTTTCGTCAGCCTCTCGGATACAACGGCAATTCCTTCCCTACATATTGCTGGAACACCCCGAACACTTCACCAGGTTCGGGGTGGCGATTGACTTCCTTTTTCGAGAACAAAATCTCATCGTCAACCTTGACTTCGAACACACCTCCGCTGCTCATTTCAAAGACCAGTTCGCTAATCGCATGTTGATAATTCCGGATCAACTCCCCGGCGACCCGTAACGCATGTTCGCTATAATCGCATGGCACACAATACTTAATCGTGACCCGATGCTTTTGAATTTGCATAGGATTATCTAAACCTGACACCAGAATCACTCCATTCTTTCTTGATTTAAGTCGTACACACGTAATATTCTAGAACTTGAAGTTGACTTTAAGTCAAGAGGCATTTGGAGGTGCAGTGATGAAAATTGGAGAAGTAGCGAGACAGGTTGATCTCCCAACTTCAACCATTCGATATTACGAGAAGATTGGCATCTTGCCCATACCCGCGCGTGAAAGCGGTCAACGCAATTATAAAGAAAACTCGGTTGATCTATTGAAAGTCGTCAAAATGGCACGCAGTCTTGGCTTTTCACTCACAGAGATAAAGCCCCTGCTGGATGCATTTCAAACCAAGGACCAGCCTTCAAACGTATGTAAGGAAATAACCCACAGGAAAATGGTTGAATTGGATGAATTGATCAACAAGATGATTGAGATGAAATCCGCTCTTGCCAAAGGACTGGATTGTGAATGCACGGATGTATGCGAATGTTATTTGCATCCGCAACGCTCAGATCTTAGCCTGGTCTCGTTAACTCAACCACCAACGTATCCAAAGCCAGTTCGAGTGTGAGCTGTCCCGTTTTGACCCCCTCGTCGATCCTCAATAATTTCCGATAAATACTTTCAAGCGACTCGATTGAAAACCGTGTGGCCTGCCCAGTGGTCTTCTCTGCCACAAAGGGATGCACACCCAGCGCGCGGGCAACATCGTCCTTATTCCCGCGTCCATCCAGGATTTCACGCGCCTGCAACAACAACCTGAATTGCCGCACCACCATCCCCCACAACGAAAATGGATCTTCCGATTCGAGCAGACGATGCAAAAGATGTTGGGCGGATTTGCCATTACCATTCGACAACGCATCCACAAAATCGAACACCGATTGCTGTGACGTGATGATACAGACCGCCTCCACATCGGACCCGGTAACTGGGCGCGCCCAATTGACGTATGCCAGCAGTTTGGCGATCTCCATCCCCGCCTGACGCGTGTCCACGCTGACCATGTCCTTGAGCATTTCCGCCGCGCGCAGTTCGATCTGCCCGCCTTGATTCTTTGTCTCATTGACAATCCAGCCGGTCATGTCCCTCAATTTCGGAAGCATGAAGGCTTTGGTCTGGATCGATCTGTTGTTCTTCTCTGCGAATTTATTAAGCCAGTGCTTCCCGGCTTCCTTTGGTTCCACAGATTCATACATCACCAGGCGCGTCGTATCCGGAGCGTTTCCGATGAATTCGAGAAATTTCTTTCTCGAAGAGGCATTGTTGTATTTCGCAGAGGGATTTGCCATCAGCACCAATCGCCTCTTGGCGAGGAATGGCATGGCATTGACCGCGGTGTTCAGGTCATTTTCATTCATGGAACGCGCGTCGAGGCGCGCCGTGTTCATGTCCGCGCTGGTGGGATCGGTGAAGTCAGACTCGAACTCCTTGAGTTTGCGCGCGATCGCGAATTCGTCGTTGCCGAAGAGGAAGTAGAGGTTGGGCATATTATGGCAGGGACACGATATATTATGCCCTTACTTTGTAACGATTCGATGCACACCCTTGCGGACGGGGATGATGTCTATGATCTGCATGTTCCCCAGATCCGCTTCGGTGGTGATGTATTTTTGCAGCCACGGACCCAATGGTTTGCTTAACCAGTATCCAAAAGCACCAAACAGAACAGCGATCGGTATCAGCCAGACGCGCCAAAAGGTGGATCTGGCTCCTCGCAACGGCGCCCAGGCAAAGGTCCCCGAGAGAAGCGCAGTGGTGGCGAGATTGGTGCCGCATCCCGGGTGGACGGCGAGTCCGCTTTCGCCAGAGTTGAGTCGCGCGAACGCTTCGGTCACCGCGGACTTCACATCGTCGGTTTCAAAACTGCCGAGCAGGAAGAAGCCGGTCGGGTTGGAATGTCCCGCCATCGATTGATTGCGATATTTATGCGCGAGGACATGCAGGCTCGCATGTTCGAGGGCGTGGTTTCTGCGGGTTTCGAGTATGAGGGGAAGATTTAAGAGCATGTGACGATTATACATGCAACGGATTACATACGTCACGTCATATTTGATGTGCATTTATGGAAATTTAAGCAAATCCTGTGCAAACTCATCTTGTCCTTTGAGATTATTTTGAGACAATATGACCAGAATATTTTTTGTTTGTGAGGAAACCATGACCGATCAAATCCGCGTTAAAAGCAAGTCACACATGCCAAAGGACTCGCTGTTCTTTGAAAAGATCGTCCCGTTCTCTCTGATCGCAATGGGCATCATTACATTCGGATTGATCCTGTTCGCTGCAGGTGTAATTCTTGGGATCGTCCATTTTTAAAAATCGCAGGAGATAAACAGTTATGTCGGTAAATCAAATCCTTCCCTTTCTTTCGACCGCGATCATGCTTGGGTTCACAGTTAGTGTGCTCCAGCGTTATATCGTGCGCCGCAATCCAGCATTCCTTTTTTGGGGCATCGGGCTGGCCATGTTCGGAGCAGGCAGTTTCGCTGAAGCGTATCTGGCGCTGGCATGGAACAAATGGGTGTTCTTTGTATGGTACCTGTTCGGCGCAGCGTTGAACGCCGCCTGGATCGGCCATGGGACTCTGTATCTGCTGGCGCGCAAGAAGTGGCGCCACGTGGTGACGGTCCTGCTGGTCGCCGGGAGCCTGTTCGCAACCTATCTCATGCTGCAAGCCATGCCCAAACTGGATACGGCGGTCTTCACAACCGATAAGCCGATCAGTGAGCAGTATGGCACCAAGGCGTTGGATGCTGGTGAGGTTGCCCCCGCCGGTGCGCAGACCTTCACCACCACGTATCGTGGCGAGGAAGTAACTGCGGTGCGCGGACTCCTGCCGCTCGGCACGCCGGTCCGCCTGACCACGCCGTTCTTCAATATCTACGGCTTGTTCACGCTTGTGGGCGGCGCGATCTACTCGGCATATCTGTTCTGGCGCAAGCGTGTGATGCCCAACCGTGTTGTGGCAAATGTGTTGATCGCGGCAGGCGCGCTCGCGATCGGCTTTGCCAGCACGCTCACCCGCCTCGGCTATGGCGAATATCTGTATCTGGGAGAGTTGATCTCGGCGGTCCTGATGTTCATCGGCTTCCGCATGGCGGCAAAACCGCAACCCGATGAAATGCCTGTCACGCACACCATTCCGGCATCAGCAGATTAGCGGACGAATAACTTAAAGCCAAAGCCGTGGATTTGCTCCACGGCTTTTTCGTTATTGCATCAGTTGCCCGCGCCCCCTTGAAAAATATCTAGTGGTTGGCGTTTTCCAATTTGCTGTACGTTTCCAGCAGACTGATCAGAATATCGTCAGTGAATGTGTGCATGCGTGTGTACATCTCCGTTGCCTTCTTCGAAGGAACGTTCGCTTCGGTGTAGACCTTGACGACCGACTCGACCAGCGTATCCCTGAAAAACAGGAACGCCTTCGCCGCATCCACATAACTGAGTTGATACCGTCGCGCGCGCGAGGCGTATTCATATCCAATGGCATAGGCTTCGTTCTCAGCCTCCTCGCCATTGGTCAGCATGTAATTCATCAGACCCTGGAACAGGGAACGCGCGCTCATGCGGTATTGGCTGCGGGCCTCATCGTCCAGTTTTTGATACCAGGATTCCTCCTGCAAACGTCCCTCGGAGATCTGCATGCGGACGTTCTTCACCACTTCCTGCATCATGCCTTCAGGCTCGAGCGCATCCTCCCCGGACCTTGAATTTGATTCCGCCCAAAGGAGGATCTCTCCCCGCTTATAGCGGCGATGTCCGCCCTGAGTCTTGTGGACGGGCAGCGCGCCCTTATCCGACCAGAGCCGGATCGTGCTCGGATGCACTCCAAGTAGTTTTGCCGCGTCACTTAAAGAAAGCCAATCGTCAGTCATTATCCGTCCTTGTCACTCTAAGCCCAATCCTGAGCTTTTCGAAGGGCTTAGCACAACAATGTAATAAATTAATCCGCCACAGCCGCCACTTTATCCGTAAACGAAGGTTCGTGCGCCTTCTTCTGGAACACGCCCACGTCGATGCGATAGAGCATGATGGCAGCGGCGAGCATCATCAACGCTTCGATGCCGAACACGACCAGATACCCGTGCAGGGCGTCGCCGGTCAGTTGCGTGGCGAGGTCGGCGACCACGCCAGCCATGAGCAAGCCCACGAGGCGGGACAGTCCGTTCGAGAAGCCCCAGGCACCGATGTAAAGCCCGACCTTTTCAGGGACGGTCAGATCGAACATGAGCGAGAGGTTGGCAATGGTGGAAATACCGGTGCCAAATCCCAGCAGGGTGATGCCGATGTAGAAGGCGGTCTGGCTGGCGGTGAGTCCGCTGATGACAATGGTGATAAACCCGATCAGCGCGCCAAGGTTGCCGGATTGGGCAATGTATTTCTTTTTTATGCGGCCCCACCATTCGAGCACTGCCGCAACGATGAAGGCGATCAGCGTGAAGCCGCTGCTGATCGATATGAGTCGCGAGGTCTGTCCGATCGTCATGCCAAAGGCTTGTGCACCAAAAGGTTCGAGCAGAACGTCCTGCCCGAGGATGGCGGCAAGGAGCAGGAGCAGGTAGACGAAAAATATCTTTGCCACGCGGTTTTCGGTGATGGCGACGGTCATCTGTTTGACGGTGTAGGTGTCCGCTTTGGCGGGAGAGGAGGAAAGGCTGACGTGAGGTTCAAGCCTGAAGAGGCCGAGCAGGCCCAATGTCAGGGCTGAGGCGGCGACGATGAGGAAGGCGCGTTCGAGAGCCGCGAGATCGAACGTCGGCACCATGACGCTCAGGCTGATCCCGGTCAGAGCCAATCCGATGACCATGGCGATGAACATGATCGCGATCGTGACCCCGCGCCCCTTTTCGCCGGAAAGTTCCGAGGCAAGGGAAAGATAGGAGACCGCGGAGAGGTTGTAGCCCATGCCCCACGCGCCGAAAGCGAGGATGCCTGCAAGGATGCCCAGCGTGAAGTTCTGGGTGATCAGGACGGCTACAAGTGGAGCGACAGACACCCCGATGACGCACAGGATCAAGCCCGCAAGGATATAGGGCGAACGTCGATAGCCGAGTATGGGATGCCGGTCGGAGAAGGAGCCGATGGCAACCTGGATGGGTGAAAGCAGGTAGGGGAAGATGGCAAGGAGCGTGAAGAGGGTTTTGGAAATTTCGAGGTCGAAGATCATGACCCGGTTGAGGGTGCTGTTGATGGGCACGAGGGTCATGGCTACGGCGGTGTGGATGAGGGCAAGTTGAAGGCGTTTGAGGAACATTTTTTAACCACGAAGGCTTGCATTGAGTTTGTCGAAATGACACGAAGGTTTTACGCGAAGCGAGGGCGATCTCACGCCCTCACCCAAGTTGACTGTAATTTTAGGCGTAAATTTACACAAGACAATGTAGATTTACGTAGAATTTTACTAGAGTTTTGTGAGCAATTACTTCCCCTTGATCATCCCTCTCGCGACCTGCAACAGCTCATGCGCGGAACGCAAAGTCCCTTCGCCCACTTCACCGAGCATCTGCGAGAGTTCGAGCAGGCGCGGGTCGCCATCGAGTCGTTCGACGCGCGTCGAGGTGCGGTTGCCTTGAACAAGTTTCTGCACCTGATAATGTTCATCGCCAAAGACCGCCAGTTGGGGGAGATGCGTCACGCAAAAGACCTGGTGGGTGCGCGAAAGATTCCATAACTTCTGCCCGACGACCATGCCCACGCGCCCGCCGATGCCCTGATCGATCTCATCAAAGATCAAGGATGGGACTTCGTCGGCGCGTGCCAGCACATTCTTGAGTCCCAGCATCAAACGCGAGGTCTCACCGCCCGAGGCGATCTTGACCAGTGGTTTGAGTCCCTCGCCGGGATTCGGCGCGATCAAAAATTCCACTTTATCGTATCCGTTGTGGTCAAAGGCGATGCGGTTGCCATTCTCGATGGGCACACCGTTCGCATCAGGTTTGGTTTGAAAGTCCACGCGGAACTTTGCGGCGGACATCCTCAAATCGTTGAGTTCGGCTTCGATACCCTTGCTCATCGCCTCCGCGGCAGACTTGCGCTTCCCGCTCAACAGACCGCCCTGTTTGGCAAGCTTCTCCAACAGTCTGGCTTCTTCCATTTCAAGTTCTTCGATTCGCTCCGCCGCGCCGGTGATCGTCTCGAGCTGTTTGCGAGATTCCTGTCCAAATGCGATGACCGCCGGAATGCTCCCGCCGTATTTGCGCGTCAACGAATGGATCAGGTCGAGGCGCTCCTCCACTTCTTCGAGTCGCTTCGGGTTGAACTCGATCTCCTCCAGATAATCGCGCAAACTGTGCACGATCTCAGATACCGTATCGAGCAGGACCTCCGCCTGATTCGCCAGTTCGTTTTGCGCAGAGTCGATCTTTGCCAGCGCGGCAAGCGCCTGTGCGGCTTGCCCAACCAGGTCGCTGGCGGCAGGCATTTCGGGCGAACCTTCATCGAGGATGGCAAGCGCCTCCTGCGCGTTCTGCGCCAGCGACTCGGCATTCGCCAGCCGGTCGCGTTCCTTGCGCAACTCTTCATCTTCGCCGGGCTTCAAGCGCGCGGCTTCGATCTCCTCCGCCTGATAGGTCAGGAACTCCACGCGGCGGTCGGAATCCGCCTGGGCCTTGCGAAGTTCGTTCAACTCGTGACGCAGGTTCAATAACGCATGGTAGGTTTGGCGGTAGTCGCTGAGGGGTTTCGCAACTTCTGCATAACGGTCCAGCAAGCCCAAATGGGCACGTGAATCGAGCAGTGACAGATGCTCCGCCTGCCCGTGGATGTCCACCAGCGCCGCGCCCAATTCCTTCAGCAACGAAACGTTGACCGTCCGCCCGTTGACGCGCGCCACACTGCGTCCCTCGCGGCGGACCTCGCGCGACAACACCACATAATCGGGATCATCCATCAGTTCTTCACGATTCAGGATCTCGTGCGCCGCCTCCCTTTCCGGACCCTTGAGCTGGAACACACCCTCAACCAGCGCGGCGTCTGCATCCGTGCGGACAAAGGTCGTATCCGCCTTGCCGCCGATGAGCATCATCACAGCATCGAGGATGATGGATTTGCCCGCGCCGGTCTCACCTGTGAGGATGATCAGCCCTGAGCCAAAGCGCAGATCGAGTTTATCGATGATCGCAAAATTTTGGATGTGGAGTTCGGTAAGCATATATGTATGGATTATCTGAACAATTGGATTCCAGAAAGTCGTGTGTAAACCACCGGGGTGGCAAGGAACAGATAGATCACCTGAAAGACGATCCCGAAAAACTGGAACGTAAGCGCCTGGAATAAAATGACAGGCAGCGCGCCAAGCACAATACCGATCGCAACCGTAATGAACAAGTTACGCGAACGACGGCGGCCCGTCACCAGGCGCACTCCCTCAGAAATCGCCACTGCCGCCGTCGGCGCGCCCGCGATGACGAGGAACCAGCCAAAGAAGCCGATCCCGCCGATCAACGTTACAAGGAAGGATGCAATGCCGGAGAGAATTCCCGCAGTAATAAAACCGGTCAGATAATCGTACCATTCTGCAGTGTTGAAGATCTTCTGCTGTCCCTTGACGCACTCGCGGCAGCGATACCCGGTCGGCGTGCGGACCGCGCAGGAGGCGCAGATCGGACGATTACAGTTATTGCAGCGCAGGGCTGTTTCACGATTGGGGTGTACGTAACAATAGAGGGTTTCGGTTTTTTCTTTGGTCATCTTGGCAATCCTAAAGAATTTTCGTTCATGTGCGCCGTCAGGTTTCGATAGAAATATCCGGGATCCCCAAAGCGGACAAACTGCGCGGTCACCTCAGCGGCGCGGATATCCACGTAATCATCCTCCATCAAAGTGATGGACGGCTGACCGTCGATGCTCAAGACCGCATTATCGCCTCTCACGACGATTCTCACCGCCGAGCCTTCGGATAGAACAACCGCCCGGTCCACGGAGAGGTGCGGAGCGATCGGCACGAGGAGGATGTTGCGCAATTCAGGCGGCAGGATCGGCCCTCCCGCCGCGAGCGCGTAGGCGGTCGAACCGGTCGCGGTGGAGGCGATCAAGCCATCGGTGACATAACTGGTGAGGTGACGTCCATCCACCGAAGCGGAAAGCCGCACCGGGCGCAGGATCTGTCCGCGCCCGACCACAACCTCATTCAACGCGTTCCAGCGCCCCAGCGAATCGCCGGCACGGAAGTGTTCCGCATGCAGCATCATCCGGTTCTCGATCCACGATTCGCCGTTCAACAACTTGTCGAAATATTCGCGCCATTCCTGACGATCGATCTGGATCAGGAATCCGAGCCTGCCCAAATTCACACCAAGGATCGGAAGACCGAGTGGGGCGCATAAGTGTCCGGCGCGCAGGACACTCCCGTCACCGCCTGCAATGATCAGCAGGTCGAACTCGTGTTCCTTGACACGTTTTCGCAGTTCTTCATCATAGAGGGATCCGTGGGGAGCATCCAGGCCCTTTTCCTTCAAATATGCCGACATCGCCTCTGTCTCTGCAAAAGCTTCCGGCATCCGGGGATAGGCTGTGATCACAGGTCGTTTGGGAATGAAAGAGGCGGCCATGGTGTGATTATAAAGTAAACGGGGATACAAGTGTACAGGCGGACGCTTCGCGTGATCTACATCACAGCCCGCTGCAAGTCCTCACCTAACCCAGACTCTGATCGCAAACCTGACGGAACCCGCATCGCTTACAACGGGACGCCTGCTCATGCGACCGAGGGACCCCTTTCCTGCGTTCGTCTCTTTTCATCTCCGCCAGCAGATCGAGCAGAGACGCCTCCAACTCGCGCGTGTAATCCACTGCGAAATCCCTTCCTTCATAATGAATGATGCCATACGGCGGGCGTTTGTGGTACGTCTTCTCCACCAACAGGCAATACGATGCCAGTTGATAAATATGCGAGTCATACGGCGCATCCGGCGCGCGCCCCGATTTCACCTCCACGGGGATGATCTGTCCATTCTTTTCGATGAGGTAATCCGGCTTGCCAGTCAGATCCAGGGCGGCGTAGTAAAGCGGCTTCTCCAGTTTGTCCCAACCGTGGGTGTCGGTGTAGATGACGCGTCCCCCGGGCAGCCCCGCGGCTTTCCGCTGACGGTTGGATCGCCAGAAGAAAATAAAGGATACGAAGAGCAGGGCAAGGGCAAAATAGAGCATTGGAGGATTAGAGAATCCGTGCCGTACAATATGCAACCAACATCATCAACGCGACCATCAACAAAAACAACCCGATCATCCGCGAAATGGACGATGCCAGCACCTGACGCCCGTGCTTTTGGTGAAGTTCCGTCCCGGCCGCAAGTTCGGTCTGATTCACCGATTCCACGCCCTGTTTTCTGTACCACCAGGCGCGGCGGCAGTAGAGGTAGGCACCAATATCAGAGGAACGGATTACCGGCATGGGGTGAGTATAGCACAAATATTCTAAAATTTCTGACGCCGTTATCGCGAACGAGCAGAGGGAACAAAGCAATTTTCAACTTAAAGCAGAGATTGCTTCGGGCGGGCGAGCACCGCCCTCGCAATGACGGGGCAGGCGGTATAATCGCTCTCCATGAGCGATTTTCATTTCTATCATCCCATCGAAGTCCGCTACGGGGACCTGGACCCGCAGGGACACGTCAACAATGCAAAACATCTCACGTATTTCGAGCAGGCACGGGTTGCCTACATGATCGAACTGGGGCTGTTCACCAAAGACCAGTCGTTCATGGAGATCGGCGTGATCCTGGCAGATGTCCACATCACGTACTTTGAGCCGGTCTATTTCGGGCAGAAGATCAAAGTGGGAGTCCACGCGGCGAAGCTGGGCAACAAATCCATGACGTGGGAGCAGAACATCGTGGACGCTGACACAGGCAAGGAATTGGCAACGGGGAAAGTGGTGATGGTGACGTATGATTACCGCACCGAGAAAACCATTTCCATTCCGCACGAGTGGCGGGAGAAAATAACAAAATTTGAGAAGCAATCGGTGGTCGAGTAGCGAGTGAATGCTGCGAGCGTATCGAGACCATCAGTAAGCAATATATTTCTTGTTACAAAATTACTTGTGGAAATTACTGGTTTCGATACGGGCTTCGCAATAATTGCTCAGCCCTACTCAACCAGCAGATACTTATGAAAAAAGAGGAGTCCCATGTCATTACCAACCATCGATCAGGAATATTTCACTAAATTCCTCGTTGACCTGCTCAACATTCCCTCCCCCACCGGCTTTGCGGAGCCCGCGATCGCGTTCATCGAAAAGGAACTCTCGCAATATAAACAATTGGAATTATCGCGAACGCGCAAGGGCGCACTGATTGCACAATGGGAAGTGAAATCTGATCTTCCTCCCGTCGCTTTGACCGCGCACGCGGATACGCTCGGCGCAGTCGTAAAGGAGATCAAGCCCAACGGGCGCCTGAAATTAAGTCGCATCGGTGGGATTCAATGGCCCAGCGTGGAAACCGAGGGCGTGTGGGTGTTCGCGTCGAAGGGCGAGAAGGTGCGCGGTTCGGTGTTGATCGATACCGCTTCGGGACACGTCCACGGTGCGGAGGGGATCAAGACTCCGCGTGACGACGATCACATGGAGGTTCGCCTGGATGTGAAGACGACCAGCGAAAAGGAGACGCGCGATCTGGGAATCAACATCGGCGATCTCGTGGCATTCGATCCGCGGGTGGAGGTGACCAATGGATTCATCCGCTCGCGGTTCCTCGACGACAAGGCCTGCGTGGCAAACCTCGTGGCGGCGATCAAGTCGATGGCAGAGGCAGGTCAAAGTCCCGCGCGAAGCGTGTACTTCCTGATCTCCAATTATGAGGAGGTCGGTCACGGCGCGGCGGCGGGAATCCCGTCCGATGTCGAAGAACTGGTCACCGTGGACATGGCGGTCGTCGGCAGAGGCCAGGAGTCCGATGAGTTCCACGTCACGCTGTGCACCAAGGACGGCGGCGGACCGTATCATTTTGGTTTGAACAATAAGCTTCGCGCGCTTGCGGAAAAGCACAACATCCCGTACAAGACCGACGTGTACACGTACTACGGCTCGGACGGTGAAGCATTCTGGCGCGCAGGTGGCGACGTGGCGCTGGCGTTGATCGGTCCTGGCATCGACGCCTCGCACAATTACGAACGCGCCCACATGGACGGCCTCAACGCCACGACGAATTGGATCATGGCGTATTTGCTGGATGGGTAATTAATCGCGGCAGTTGTGCGTCTGTCAACACAATGAACTCAAACTTTGACGCCTCGGCAGATTCGATGGACGCCAAGATCGGCTCGTTCGCGCCCGATTTCAAATTGATGGCGTCCAACGATCAGGAGATCAGCCTTTCGAGCTTTCGCAAAAAGAACAACGTGGTCCTGTTCTTTATCCGCGAGTATCACTGAATGCAATGCCGCGCGCATGTTTCGCAGTTGGCGAAACTTTACCGACAATTGAAGGAAGCGGGCGCCGAGGTCATTGTCATTCTCGGCGACACACTCGAACAGGCAAAGATGTATGCGGACATTTTGAAACTACCCTTCCCGGTATTGTCCGACCCGGGGCGCGAGGTGTATCGCACGTACGAGTTGGAAAAATATTTCATGCTCATCCAGCGCACCGCCTCCATCGTGGTGGACCGCGACGGCGTGGTGAGATATCTCAAGCGGACGACCAACCCGATGACCTGGCTTCAGGAAAGCCGCGAGCTCTTCGGGTTTGTGGACAGCATGAACGACTGACCGGACGGGACTGACAAAAAATCAGTCCCGTTTCTTCTTAACAGTGATAGACTCGCAGCATGAAATTCGACGCCTCCCTTCCGCCCCTCAGCCTGTCCGCCGTTCCAGAGACCGCCCGCGCCGCTGAAGCCATCGGCTTCGACGCACTGTGGACGCAGGAAACCCAGCACGATCCCTTCCTCCCCTGCGCATTGATCGCGGAACATACCTCCAAACTCAACTTCGGCACCGCCATCGCGGTCTCGTTCGCGCGTTCGCCCGCGACCCTCGCCTACACCGCCTGGGATCTCGCCGCGCAATCAAACGGACGGTTCATCCTCGGGCTCGGCACGCAGGTCAAGGCGCACATCGAGCGACGGTTCGGACAGCCGTGGCCCGAATCGCCCGTGAAAAAACTGCGCGAACAGATCGAGGTCATCCGCGCCTTCTGGGATTGCTGGCAGAACGGCACGAAGTTGAATTATCGCGGCGAGTATTACAAGATTACGCTCATGTCGCCTTTTTTTCAACCCCCTCCCTTGCCATCACTCCGGGGCGGAGGCATCCCCATCTATATCGCCGGCGTCAACACGGGACTTGCCAGACTTGCCGGCGAGGTCTGTGACGGTTTCCACGTGCATCCGTTCCACAGCGTTCGTTATCTAAAGGAAGTTATTTTGCCCGCCATCGAAGAAGGCGCAAGGAAAACAAACCGCAAACGGGATGACATTTCTGCCACGGTCACCGCCTTCATCGCCACCACGCCCGAAGAGATGAACTTCGCCCGCGCGCAGGTCGCGTTCTACGCCTCCACACCTTCCTACCGCCCCGTCATGGACCTGCACGGCTGGAGCGACGTCGCGGAGACGCTGTCCAAACACGCAGCAAAGGGCGAATGGGCGGAGATGCCCATGCTCATCACGGACGAGATGCTGGGCGAGTTTTGCCTCGTCACCGAGGAAGCCAAACTCGCCGATGGGTTGAAGAAACGCTACGAGGGAATTGCAGATCGCCTGGCGTTGTACATTCCCTTTGTGCCGGGCGAGAGGGATGAGTGGTGGAAGGATTTGGCAAAAGCATTTTCCAAATGAGTCACATTACAAGTCGCCTCTACGAGGGCGAAAAAGACCTTCAGGTTATCCTTGATCTGCTGACAAAAGTCCGCCCGGAGGAACATCTCAGCGATTACCCCGTCAAAGTGGACATCGAGGAAGACCTGGCGTCGGAGACCGTCCGCGCGAACACATGGCTGTGGTTCGACGAAGGTCAGACCGTCGGCTGGGCCTACGTGGACGTATTCAACAATCTGCGTTGGGAAGTTGACAGTCAATATGAAGAGGTTCTGGGAGCAGAGATCGTCGCATGGGGAGAAGCCTGTATTCTCAAAGACCCCACTGATGGAGGGACAGCAACGCTCGATGCCAGTTGCAGGGACGCCGCCGCGCGGATTTCCTTTCTGAAACGGCACGGTTTTCGCCAAACGGAAGATACATCCGTACATATGACGCGCACCTTGTCCGACCCGATTCCTGAACCCAAACTCCCGCAGGGATTCGTCCTCCGCCCGATCAAGGGGACGGAGGAAGCCGAAGCCGTCGCCTCCATGCACCGCGCCGCCTTTGGCTCGGATTACATGACAACTGAGAACCGTCTCGCCATCATGAACACGAGTGAATATGACCCATCTTTGGATCTGCTCGTCATTGCGCCGGACGGGATGGTCGCTGCATATTGCACCTGCTCGGTCAATGACCAGACCAAGGTTGGCTCCTCAGACCCGGTGGCGACGCATCCCGACCATCAGCGCATGGGACTGGCTCGCGCGCTCCTGCTCAGAGGCATGCAAATTCTCAAGGAACGCGGAATGGAGTCTGCACAGTTGGGAACACGCGGAGACAATATTGCAATGCAAAAAACAGCGGAATCGGTCGGCTTTACTGTAAAATACCAGACCATCTGGTTTTCAAAGGAAGTGAATTGACCCATGGACTTCAACGACTATCAAACCAAATCACGCAAAACAGCAGGATATCCCGCCATCGGACATCCTGTCATTTACCCGGTATTAGGTCTTGCCAACGAAGCAGGCGAAGTGGCGGGCAAGATCAAGAAAGTGTTCCGCGACAAGGACGGGAAGATCAACGAGGAGACGCGCGAGGCGCTCAAAGCCGAACTCGGCGATGTGTTGTGGTATCTTGCGCAGGTCGCCACCGAGTTGGATTTAACGCTCGACGAGATCGCCGAATACAATATCGAGAAACTATACAGCAGGTTGGAAAGAGGAAAGATCAGAGGGGATGGGGATAATCGTTAGCATGTCATTGCGAGGAGGCATGAAGTGGCAACGAAGCAATCCCCAGTAAACGAGGAGATTGCTTCGCCCTATCGGGCTCGCAATGACATAACACTTTTCCCGTAATCACACAACTTCACGAGTGGGCATTTCTCGCACATCGCCTTGCGCGCGGTGCAGATCTCGCGTCCGAGGCGGATGATGTTCAGGTGCGCGGCATAATACGTCTCGGGTGGGAATAAAGATTCCAGATGAGGATGGGCCTGTTCAACGGTCATCCGCTCCGGGCGGAGTCCGATGCGTCCCGTCACGCGGTAGACGTGTGTATCCACAGGGAAGGCGGGCATCCCCAACGAAAAACATAAAACGATGGCGGCGGTTTTCGGTCCCACCCCGTTGAACTTCGTCAGCCAGGCACGCGCTTCCTCCACAGACATCTTCTTGAGAAACGACAGGTCCAAATTTCCGCGCTCCTCGGTGATGGCTTTCAATACCTGCTGAATACGCGGACCCTTTTGATTCGCAAGCCCCGCCGGGCGGATCGCCTCGATCACATCCTTTTCCTTCGCGTCGCGCACCGCCTCCCAGGTTGGGAATTTTGCCCGCAGCGCGTCGAAGGCGCGGTCGCGGTTCACGTCGTTCGTGTTCTGCGAAAGGATGGTCGAGACCAGCTCGTCGATGGCAGGCAGCGGGTTGCGCCAGATCGGCTCGCCGTAAAACTCCAGCAACCGTTCATGAACCTTGAGCGCGCGTTTTGCCAGAACGTTCATGCGTAACCTGCCTCCTTGATCAACTGCAGTGTGTGAGCCACGACCTCGCGGTGTTTATCGGGGATCAACCCATCGAACATCGCCGCGGTGAGACGGTACAACGTCAACGCCGCCGCGCCGCGCGGTTGATACTGGGACGTGGCGGGATCAAGCCCCCATGCCATGCGGAAGGCACGCGTCCACCTCGTATCGCGTCCCACCGATTCCTGGATCAGATCGAAATACCAATTCTCACTGACAATCAGGATGCCCCTCTGCACCGCCACCGCTTCGACCATGCACTTCACCAACCCCCATGTCGCATACAACACAGTGGACTCATGTCCGCGGGCAAGACCACTCAAAATCTTGTGCACCTCCTCCGCGCAGCCCATGACCTCATCCGCCGCAAATTCATCCGCCTGACCTTGAAGCAGGGAGAAATCGAACTTCTGCGCCATCCTTTGCAGTTCAGCCAGCGAACCGTCTTTATCGAGGAGGATCTTCATCCCCCTCAAACCAGGCACCGCCCAGATCGCCCGCCGCGGATCCGTCAATGCTTCGCGTTCCTCATCAAGCAAGGCATATTTCAAACTAACAAGTTTTTCGTCCCAATACCGCAACGTGTAGCGGTCGTAATCGCTTTCGGGCAGTTTGCTGACAAGGATATCGAAGTCCACATCGCTGTATTTCGATTCCTGTCCGCGCGCATAACTGCCCACGATGCCAACACCGATGACATCGGGTGAATCGATTCTTTCAAGGATGGATTTGATGAATGGGTCTGATAAGGTCATAGACAATTCCATGTCATTGCGAGCCCGAAGGACGAAGCAATCTCCTCGTACGATCAAGAGATGGCTTCGTCGGGCTTCGCTCTCCTCGCAATGACATTAGTTTCCACTCTGCCGCTTTCAACCTTCCACACTTCCGCCTGCTTCACAAACTCAGGCGCGAACAAATTCAGATCGGTGGTCGTAAACAATACCTGCTCGCTTTCGCCAACGTACTTCAACAGGTCTGCGCGACGCTGCACGTCCAGTTCCGCCATCACTTCATCGAGCAGGATCACGGGCCATTCACCGGTGCGTTCCTTCATCCAATTCACCTCGGCGAGTTTCAACGAAAGCAACGCCGTGCGGATCTGTCCGCGCGAGCCGTAGTTACCGAGATCGAAATCGTTGGCGAGGAACCGCAGTTCATCGCGGTGCGGTCCGATGGTGGTCACGCCGCGCGCGATCTCCTCACTCCGCAATTCACGCAACCGTCCGCGAAAAGCAACCTGGATCTCGTTCAACTTGAAACTCGAACGGTCAACGACCGTATCGATCTTCAATCCCAACTGGCCATTGGGATTCGGCAACGGGTCGAACGCAGGCTCATAGGCGAGACGCAGGATCTCGGTTCCATGAGTCAGTTCGTGATGGACGCGCGAAGCGAGATGTTCGATCCGCTGGATGGCTTCGATGCGCCAAAGGATGATCTGCGCGCCGAGATGACTCAACGCCTCATCCCAGACTTCAAGCTGGTCGCGGCCACCTCCATTTTCGTTCAACGCCTTGAGCAGCGCGTTCCGCTGGGTCAGCGCCTGGTTGTATTCGCTCAATACACGGGCATACGCCGGCACGGACTGCGCCAGCGCGAGGTTGAGATAACGCCGACGATCCTCCGGCGCGCCCTCGATGATCTGCGACATCTGCGGCACGAAGATGACCGCGTTGAAATGACCGACCACATCGCTGACGGGTTTCTTCACGCCATCGAGCAGGATCTCTTTGCGCAGACGCTGACCATTCAATACGCCGACAGGTTCAAGGATCAAACGCACTTCAAGGCGATGCCTGTTTTTGCCGCGCTGATACTCCGCCACGAGGCGCGTGACGGTCAACTCGTCCCTGTTCGCTTCGGTGAGGTTGACGACCTGGCGGTCTGCATGGGTCTGAAAGGATGTGAACGCCGCGAGGAAATAAATGGATTCGAGAATCGTGGTCTTGCCCTGGGCGTTGCCTCCGGTCAGCAAAACGACGCGCCTGGGCAGATCGAGGTCCAGTCGCGTGAACTTGCGGAAGTTGGTCAGGGAAAGATGTTTAAGATACATATTTTGGGTAGGGACGAAGCATGCTTCGCCTCTACAGAATAAATTCCAATTCGATCTCATCGCGCAACGGGATGCCATCAAATCCGATCATTGGAATGCCGGGCTTGATCTTTCTTGATTCGTTCACCGCGCCGCGATGGACCGCCACCAGTTCGAATCCGCGTTTCTGATAGAAGCGGAGGGCGTTCAGGTTGTCATTGGTCGTGATGAGAAACACGCGCCTGCAATTTTTACTGCGGGCTTCCTCCAGGACCGCATCGATCAGTTTCGTGCCGATACCCCGGCCTTCGCGCAGGCTGTCCAGTGAAACGATCTCGCATCCGTCCTTGAGGAACGTATAGGTGATCTCTCCGACCCATTCATCGCCGTCAAAGGCGACGAACCCATCCAGGTTATCCGGGCGATATACCACCCCGTGCGCAACGACAAATTCATCGCCCCAATTTTCCTTCCAGAATTGACGTAAATGAGGCAGATCGTCGGGGGTCAGGCGGCGGATGAAGATCATCAAAATTCTTTTTCTTGTTCGGTTTCCTCTTGCGGCTGCCAGACCCGCGTGGCGCGGTCGGGAAAAAGCACCCCGTTCAGGTGGTCGATCTCATGCTGGAAGATGCGCGCCAGCCAGCCCTTTGCCTTGATCTTCACCGGCTTGCCGTGACGGTTCAATCCCCTGACCTGCACTTCGGCGTGACGTTCCACCTCCCCCACCAGACCGGGGATGGAAAGACAGCCTTCCACGCCCATCAGGGTTTCTTCGGAGACTTTCACGAGCTCAGGATTCACCACCGCCCATACCTTTTTGGGCGCGTCTTCATTCTCTTCATCCTCTTCACGCTCATAATATTCGACAACGATCAATCTGTCCGACAGCCCGATCTGCGGCGCGGCGAGACCGACGCCCGGCGCTTCGCGCATGGTCTCCACCATGTCATCGATCAACGACTGGATGTCCCTGTCAACCTTGGTGATCGCGCGGGCTTTGCGGCGCAATACGGGGTCGGGTAATGTTACGATCTTACGGAGAGTCATTCTTAAATATACCTCTTCTGATTTCCCCTCTCCTTCTGGGAGAGGGATGGAGTGAAGGCGATTTTACTCTGTTTTCCTGTCCTGTTTCTGATCTCCATCCTTGCCGGACTTCCCGGCGCTCTCATGATAGGCGACCAGCCATTCCACCATGCGATCACGTTCCGCGGCGATCTTAGCCTGGTTCTGTTTCTCCTGACGTGCCATGCGGCGGCGGTCGATATCTGATTGGACGGAGGCAGGGTCGACCACATCCTCGAAGGCAAGCTTGGAGCCGCCAACGGTGATATAGACCGTACCGTAATTGAACAGTTCGCCCAGAATGCCGATGCGTTTGTATTCGGTGCCGAGAATGCTTTCCAACTGGGCCGCGTTACGCGATTGGGTGCCGAAGGGCTTTTTGTCGAGGTCGATGATCTGCTCGGGCGTGACCTGAAACTGATCGTTGCTCCAGTCCATCACTTCATAGATCACCCATCCAAACAGTGGCACAAGAGCCATCAACAGGGCCAGCGAATACGTATCGAACACCACCCGCCCGTTGACGATCCGGACAAAAGCCTCCTCCGGTATTCGCGAGAGCTGGATCAACCTCCAGATAAACAAACCGATCACGGCCAGCGCGCCGCCCAATGGGACCAGCGCCTGCTTGACCAGCACGAACCAATGTTTGCGGTAGAACACGCTGTCATCGGTCTCGTAGCGGAGTTTCAATGTGTTTGAGCCGAGCATCCGCAGCAGGCTGGCGCGTCTGGGATGAGGCTGGGGTGGAGTTTCATCCGGTTTATCGGAAGCAGGTTTCGGCTTGGAAGGAACCGGAAGATTCAGTTTCTCCCGCAGGGCTTTTTTCATCGCATCCTTTTCCAATTGCTGTCCCATGGCCTTCGTGCGATTCCAATATTCCTCGATCATGTGCTGCGCCTGCTCGGGGTGACTCACATTGTTGAACGGGATCTTCCCGACCCACGTGCGTACAATGACATCACCATAATCGAGGATGCGCCCGAGTTGACTTGTCTCGACGCCGACGGAGAGGATGGTGTTGATGGGTGATTCCTGGCGGCTGTCGTAGATACCAATAACCTTTTCAAGCCAGACCACGCGCTGGTTCGTGACGATGTAATAATCGTTGCCCCAGTCGATCACCAGCCAGATGATCCACAAAATGACCGCCAGCAATGAACCCCAGGCCGCCAGCGCAACGATCGCAAAATCAAGGATATAGAAAAATCCATAGAACAGACCAGCGGGAACGAACAACAAAAAGAGCGGCAGGATCGCCTTTTGATAAAAAACAATGGGATGTTTGCGCGCCAGAAAGTAGATCACTTCATCCTTGCGCAGCCATTTGAACTGCAATGAACGCGCCAGGCGCCGGCTTCGCAACGCCACATCCAGGTTCAGCCGGAGTTGGGGAGCCTTTTTATACAATTTTTCAAAGTTCGCGCGTGACAAAACCAGCAGCAGGCTGTCGTTTGTCGCGGTGACCGTCCCCGAACGCGGCCGCTTCTCGATCAGCGCCATCTCACCAAAATAATCGCTCTTCACGAGACGCGCCAACTGGATTTCCTTACCATCCTGTTTGCGCATGATGCGGACGCTGCCCCCATAGATCAAGAAGAAACTATCGGCTTTGCTGCCCTGCTCGAAAACAATGTTCCCCTCGGCAAAAGACTTCTCTTCGAGTTCCCCGGCGACAGCCGCAAGTTCATCATCCTCCAACCCATAGAAGAGATGGATCTGCTTCAAAAAGTCGATTCGTGCAGAGGTTTCAACCACAACTTGATTCTATCAAATTTCACGCACGATGGCGCAACCATATGCGGGTGTTTCCGTCAATTCGGGCAAATGCCCATCGAGCAACGCTTCCACCACATCCTTGAGAAAGAAGCGGGTCGCTTTTCTCTGACGGAACGTGACATTGTCCACCGCGCCGCGGTAACGCAGGATTCCCTCCCGGTCGATGACAAAGACGTGCGGCGTGGTGACCGCCTCGTATCGATCGGCGACAACGTGCTCCGCATCGATCAGGACCGTGGGGATGCCGCGCGTTTTAGAGACCTCTTCCACCATTCGAGCGGATTCGTTCCGATTCGCGGCGACTGAAAGCAGTTCCACCTCCCCTTTCCATCCCTCAAGCAGGTCCAAGATCAGACCATCCGCGCGCTCTGAATGCGGGCACTCCACCGACCAGAAATTGACGATGACGATCCTCCCGCGATAATCGCTTAGCCTGCGAATATTGCCCTGCAGATCAGGGAGTTCAAAATCCAATGCAGCTTCATTCAACATTACAGCCATACAAGGATTATAACTTGCAATACTCTGATAGTTTTTGGAAAGCGACAGTTTGATACCGCATGTTACAATCCGCACCATGAAAAAATGGCAGTTCTGGCTCGGGGTGCTGATCAGCATCCTTTTCATTTGGCTGGCATTACGCGGCTTGCACCTGGAGGAGTTCTGGGAGGCGGTCAAGGGGGCAAATTACATCTGGCTCCTGCCCGGCATCCTGGTTTACTTCGTCGGCGTCTGGGTGCGGGCATGGCGCTGGCACTATTTGCTCGGGCCGATAAAAAAGATTCCCACAAAGACCATGTTCCCGATCACCACGATCGGTTACATGGGAAATAATATCTATCCCGCCCGCGCCGGGGAAGTGTTGCGCGCGGTCATCCTCAAACGCAAGGAGGGGGTGTCCGTTTCGGCTTCGCTTGCCACCATCATTGTCGAACGCATCTTCGATGGGGTTGTGATGCTGGCGTTCGTGTTCGTCAATCTGCCAGAGCTGGCAAAGCTCACCGGCGCATCGGGTTTCGTTGGGAACATCCAACAGGTGGCGGTCATCGGGACCGGGGTCTTCATCGGCGCGCTGATCGTGTTTTTGGTGGCGGCGATGTTCCCGCAGGTCACAGCCAGGGCGGGGCTTTGGTTCATCGAGCGCCTGTTGCCCGCCAGGCTTCACACAAAAGTCATCGGTCTCATGAACAAGTTCCTGGACGGGCTGGCTTCGCTTCGTTCCCCGTTCAATGTGCTCATGGTCTTCCTTACCTCGGTCATCATCTGGCTGTTGGAGACCGGCAAATACTGGTTCGTGATGCACGCCTTTGATTTCACCGTCTCGTTCTTTGCGTTGATGTTGATGAACGGCATCGTTAATCTCGCCACAACCATCCCTTCCGCGCCCGGCTACATCGGCACGTTCGATGCGCCCGGCATCGCAGTGTTGACCGCATATGGCGTGGAACATTCCATCGCGGCAGGATATACGCTAGTTCTCCACGTTGCACTGTGGCTGCCGATCACCTTGCTTGGCGCGTACTACCTCACACGCGAAGGCATTCACTGGAGCGACTCCCTTCGGGCTGAAACGGTCGACGCATAGGTGAGTGAAAAAAACAGGAGTGCAGATCCGAAATCTGACAAATTCATGATGGGACCCCGGCGGGAGGCGGAGATTTTTCTGCCTGGGTTATACTTGGGCAACAGTATCTGGCGTTCTGGCTTTAGTTCAACAAGGAAAAGAAATGATGCAACCCGGTGAGTCTGCAAAGAGAAAATTGAGGGTGCTCATCGCCGATGACGTTCAGGAAACGCGCCGTAATACCCGCCTGATGCTCGCCACCATCGACGATGTCGAAGTGGTTGCCATCGCCGCGAACGGACTGCAAGCCATCCAAATGGCACGGGAGCATCATCCCGATATCGCCCTGCTCGACATCAACATGCCCGAAATGGACGGCCTATCCGCCTTCAAGAAGATCTCCCAGATCCATCCGGACACCGGCTGCATCATCATCTCAGCCGAAAAAGACACGACCACATTGCGCACCGCCATGTCCATTGGCGTGCAGGAATACCTCATCAAGCCCTTTACCGTGGAGGAACTGGAAACCGCGGTTGCACGGGTGGGGGAACGCGTGGAACAAGCCCGCCAAAAACTGGCACAGGCACAGCAACTCCAAAAGCAAAGGGAAAACTTCCTGATCCAACTGGCGACCGAATACACCCGCACCCGCCGCACCGACGATCAAGCCATCGAGGTCTTCGAACAACTCGCCGAGAATCCCAACTGTGAAATGCGCTGGCTGCAAAACCTCGCCATGATCTACATCGTGCGGCAAATGTGGGGTAAACTCAAAGTCCTTGCCGAAAAGGTCGAGCAAAGAAAAAAACAATAAATCAAGTGACAGTCACCTTGAAGGTGACTGTCACTTATAACCCACCTGGAGTTGATTATGAAGATAGCCATCATCGGCGCGGGGTTTGCCGGTCTTGCCGCCGCGTATGATCTGAAAAAAGCAGGTCACGAAGTTGTCATTTACGAATCCGCTGGTTACGTCGGCGGGCTGGCTTCGGGCTTCAAGGAACCGCGTTGGGATTGGCACGTGGAAAAGTTCTATCACCACTGGTTCCAATCGGACCGTCACATGCTCGGGTTGATCAGGGAATTGGGCTGGGAGGACAAAGTGCTTTTCCCGCGTCCGTACACCGTGCTGTTGGACAACGGCAAATGGTATCCCTTCGACTCGATCCTCCATGCGCTTCTCTTTCCGGGACTTGGGTTTGGTCTCGATAAAATCAGGTTCGGTTTCGTCGGACTCTACCTTCGTTTAACCAACAACTGGAAGGCGCTCGAGAAGTTCACCGCCGATGAATGGATGCGGAAGTACGCGGGCAGGCGCGTCTACGAAAAGATGTGGAAGCCGCTACTGGTCGGGAAGTTCGGTCCGTATTATCAGGATGTCAACATGGCGTGGATGTGGGCGCGCCTCAAGGCGCGCACGACGCGCCTGGGCACGTTCGAGGGCGGCTTCCAACGGTTTGCCGATATGTTCGCGGAGAAATTGCGCAGCATGGGAGTCGAGATCCGGCTGGGGGTGGGCGTCAGGTTCATTAAACGGAATCAGGCTCAGGGTCTCATGATCGACGCGGGCGGCACGGTCGAGCCGTATGATCGGGTGCTGGTCACCACGTCCCCGAATCTGATGGCAAAGTTTTGTCCCGATCTTCCGGAAGATTATTTAAAAGGACTGCTCGGGTTGAAGTCGATGGGCGCGGTGGTGATGGTGATGTCGCTCAAACAGCAGTTATCGCAGGATGGGTACTACTGGTTCAACCTGCCAAAGGAGGCGGGCTATCCGTTTTTGGCATTGGTGGAGCACACGAATTTTGTGTCGAAGGAGCATTTTGGCGGCGATCATATCGTGTACGCCGGCGATTATCTGGAAGCGGGTCACGAATATTTTTCGATGAGCGATGAGGAGTTGCTCGAACATTTTACACCCGCGTTCAAGAAATTCAATCCCGCTTTTGAAAAGGATTGGGTGAAGAAGGTCTGGGTGTTCAAGACGAATTATGCCCAGCCCGTGCCGCTGGCGAACCACTCGAAGAACATCCCCGCCATGCAGACACCCATCGAGGGATTGTACTTTGCTTCGATGAGTCAGGTCTACCCATGGGACCGGGGGACGAACTTCGCGGTGGAGATCGGTAGGAAAGCCGCAAGGATGATTCTGGGGAAAAATCATGAATCCTGAATTCGTCAAACCCCGCTATGACGCGGGCGGCTTCGCCGGAATTCCAAATCGCATCACAGAGGCATTTGCATCTGGCAACTACGATGCGGTTGTGCTGTTTTTAGTGGATGCCTTCGGCTGGCGATTCTTCGAACGCTTTCAGGATGCGCCGTTCCTCCAGCGCATTGCCAGAAACGGACAGACCGAAAAACTGACCTCGCAATTCCCGTCCACAACCGCGGCACATCTGACGACGATCCATACCGGCTTGCCGGTTGGCATGAGCGGCGTGTACGAATGGTACTACTACGAGCCACTGTTGGATGCGATCATTGCGCCTTTATTGTTCTCCTTCGCGGGTTCCCGTTTTCGGAATGAATTGATCAACACAGGGATCGATCCCCAACTCATCTTTCCCCGCGGGAACTTTTATCCCGAACTGAAAAGAATGGGCGTCAAGTCATACATCCTTGGGTCGAGAGAGTACACACCCTCCGTGTTCTCCCATGCGGTAATGGCAGGCACGGAACTGATCTCCTTCAATACGCTATCTGAAGCCCTGATCAATGCAAACGCCATTCTGGAGGAAGAGACTCATCCGGTTTACATCCACCTGTATTTCGACAAGATCGATTCGCTCTGCCATGAGTACGGTCCCACCGCGCCGCAGACCGAAGCCGAGATCGAGACCTACCTGTTGATGGTGGAACATTATTTCGAGAGAATTTTCAAAGGGAAAAAGAGAATTTTATTTTTGATGACAGCCGATCACGGCGCGTCCGAAGTGGACCCCGAAACGACCGTCTATTTGAATATCAACCCGGACTTCGCGGGGCTCGAACGATTCATCAAAACAAACCGCAATGGACAACTGCTCGTCCCAGCCGGTTCAGCGCGTGACCTGTTCCTGTATCTCCGCGAAGACAGTCTGGACGAAGCCCAGGCTTTTCTCTCCAGACGTCTGGAGGGCAAAGCCGATGTGGTGAAAACGGAACATCTGATCTCCGAGGGATACTTCGGTCCTGACATATCGCCGCGTTTCCGCGAACGGGTCGGAAATTTGGTAGTGCTCCCCTACCGCCATGAATCCGTGTGGTGGTATGAGAAGGACAAGTTCGAGCAGGGATTTTACGGTCATCATGGCGGGTTGACCCCTCAGGAGATGGAGACGGTGTTGTATTCTCTTGAAATATAAGCCTCCCTTAAGACACCGGGCGACCCTTTCGGGTCGCCCGGTTTTGATTTATTCTCCACGGCTGTGAGGGTATGGACTCCAGTCGGTCAGGTTGATGCCGCTGGTGGTCTTCCCGCCTCTGACCACGAACCGCTTCATTGTAAGATTGTCATTGACGTAGGCGCCCTGCAGTTCGTAACCCGGCGCCCAGGCGTATGCATAGTACGTTCCGTTGGGCAGGAGCACTGAGTAGCTGGGCGTGCTCTCCGGTATGGCGAACTGTATGATCTCGCCCGTATCGGCGTTTTCAAAGTACAGGGTCAACGGCGGGTTGAATTCACTCGGGTAATAGAAACTGCCCTTGACCTCGCCGTGCGGCAGGTTCTCCACGTTAATGTCCACGTAGAAGGCTTTGTTGGCGCTATCGCCGTAGCCGAACAGCACACCGTAGGTATTCCGCAACATCCAATAACCGGTGTAGTGGCCGCGCTTGTCGGGAGCCGTCAGCGTGACGGACACATCCACCGTCTGTCCCGGCGCCACGTAACCCGGCAGGCGCACAGCGGTCGTGCCGCCCATCGAGTCACCGCCTGAGAAGACCAGCATGTAGTCGGGCGTCCATGTGCAGGTGCCGCGGTTCTTCAAACGCCAGGTCTTCGTGAAGGTGTCGCCCGGAGCAAATTTGGTTCCGTCCGGGATGGAAACATCCTTGACGAAGGTGACCCAATCGCAGTACGAGACAGTCGTCGCCGTGGGCAAAGGCGTGTTGGTCGCTGGAACAGGCGTACTCGTAGGAGGAAGCGGAGTCGCTGTCGCAGGGACGGGGGTCTGCGTGGGCGCGTTCTGAGTCATGGCGACGATCGTCTGGGTGACCATCGCCTGCAGTGTGGCAAAGGAATCAGAGGTCGCGGCGGGCTGCTGCGGTTTGAGGATGGGCAGGGCAAGCATGGTGATGGGGAAACATGCCATGACCGTAAAGGCAAAAATGCCGAACAAAATAAGGATCGAATTCGTTGTCAGTTTCATTGCGCACCTCCATATCGTGCGCAGATGTGACGATACGATCTCCCTGATTGTTCCCGATATAGTACCCAGTGGCTACTTGAACTGGTCACCGGCTTTATCAGCTATACAACTTTATCCGGCGTTTCGCCCCAACCAGCATCCTGATCGGCTAAAGAAAGAACTCCGGGCTGAAGCAAAGATAGTTTTCTAATTTCCCAAACGGTACATTGCTCATCAGGATCGCGGAGAAGGTATCGATCCGGTACTTGCGCTCGATAAAATATTGGATGGCTTTGGAGTTGATCAATGGCGCTTCAGCCCCAAAATCCCCGTCCGCCTCCGCCATCCGGCTTTCGGCATGGGCAAGCACCGCTGTGAAATCGTTTTCGTCCAGCAGGGCAAACGGACCACTGCTCGAACCGACATATCCATAACCGACGACTTTATCACCGCGTCGATAGATAAATCCCTGGCGCGTGGTCCCGATCCATTGATGGACTTTTCGCGCGCATGACCGACGATCTCCCGGTCGATCCGGTTGATAACCTCCATATGGACCTCCAATTGCATCGGCTCGATCTTCAGATCGGTTTCCACTTCCACCTTTTCGGCTTTGCGGGAGAAATATTTCAGCGGGAAGCGTCCGTATACGCCCAATTTCATATAACGATAAAGGGCACGCTCATCGAACGTGGCGATGATGGTCCGATAGCGCGCCTCCGTTTTTGGAAACGCGCGGGATAACAATTCGCGTCCGACCCCACCCGACTGCTGGTCCGGCAATACGAAGAACTCGGTCAACTCCTGTAAACCGTCATGTTCCATCGAGCGCGCGTAGGCGATGATCCTTCCGCCCTTCTCTGCCACCCAGAATTGTGCTGCATCCCTTGCGAGAAACTCGAACAAGGGTTTGCGCTTCCGCCAAAGCGACTTTAAGAATTCGGGGTCGTTCCCGCCAGTGACAGCCATCACGTTCATCCGTTCGCCATAATCCATGATGGTCTTCATGAATACCTGGAAGACGGCTTCAGAATCTGCGATTGTCCCGATCCGGTAGGTTATGGCCATGGTTGATTTCCTTTTCGATCCAATGTTATTCCCGGCAGTATAGCATCAAAGCAACGGAAAGATCCAGAGGACCGATCTGTTACATCGCGACGATCGTCATGGAATCAATGTAACAAAATAAGTCTTGCATTTCTCTAGGTGAATGGGAGAGGTTGGAGTAAAATGGTTTCATTACTTTCGATCCCCGTCGAACTTCGGCGGGTACCTGAATCCAAAGGAGACATCCCCCCATGTATCATACCCTTATCATCGTCGGCAATGTTGGCAAGGACCCCGAGATGCGCTTTACGCCATCCGGGCAGGCTGTCACATCCTTTTCCGTTGCCACCAACCGCCAGTACACTGCCGGCAATGGCGAACAGGTCAAGGAGACGGTTTGGTTCCGAATCACCACCTGGGGCAAACAGGCGGAAGTCTGCAACCAGTATGTCAAAAAAGGCATGAAGGTGCTGGTCGAAGGGCGACTCACCCCGGACAAAGCCACAGGCGGACCGCGCGTCTGGACCAAGCAGGATGGATCGCCTGCCGCGTCATTCGAAGTGACGGCTGGTACCGTCCGATTTCTATCTTCGCGTGGGGAGGGCGCTGGCGATGGTTCCATGCAGGGCGGCTTTGAAAGCGCCGAGATCCCGCCCGAGGATGACATTCCATTCTAAGCCGTGAAGATGACTGGATTGGAGTTTCCTGATTTGAAAAGAAAATGCCATGACAACCCCGAATAAACCGCCCCAAAATCTGCAGATGGAAATCCCCGATGGCGTGAAACCGCTTTATGCCAATCTGGCGCGCATTTCCCATTCTCCCGCAGATATCGTCATTGACTTTGCCCAGATCCTCCCCGGCGAAGCCAAAGCCAGCGTCCAGGCTCGAATCATGATGACGCCTCTGAGCGCCAAGCTGCTGCTTGGGGCGCTCAATGAAAATCTGGCACGCTATGAGTCCGCTTTTGGTGAGATCAAGGTTCCGCACAACAGCAATCTTGCAGATAACCTCTTCAGAGGCATCCAGCCGCCCGAAGCGCCAAAAGAATAATCATGAAAGCAAAGGTACATCATGCACAAACTTGAAAAGATCGCCGAACAGATCCGCCAAAACTTCGAGATCCGCACCGCGCTGCGCGACCGGGCACTCAAGCACGCCCGCCAGCTTACACGCGCCTGCTCGTTGTCCATTCGGGCGGTTCATAGGAACGAACTGGATACCATGGAATCCAACCTGTCCGACGCACAGTCCCTGGCGGACACGCTGCGGAACGACCTGAAGGAACATCCCGATCTCTACTACGCCGGTTATACCCAGGATGCCCTCAAGGAATTCGTCGAGGCAAATGTGACCTGCGCGCTGATCCAGAACCAGGCGCTGCAGACTCCCGAGGAACTGGGCGTGGAATACGCAACATATCTGAACGGACTTGCCGAGGTTGTCGGCGAACTGCGCCGCCGCATATTGGATATCCTCCGGAGCGGCTACTCACAGGAGGCAGAACGCCTGCTCAGCCACATGGATGATATCTACTCTGTCCTGGTCACCATGGACTATCCGGATGCCATCACCAACAACCTGCGCCGCCAGACCGACACGGTCCGCAACATTATCGAAAAGACACGCGGCGATGTGACCTTCAGCCTGCGCGGCGAGGACCTCACCCAGGCAATCAGCACGCTCATCAAACAGATAAACGGCAAGCAGGTCGATGTCGAGGAAAGGCGCGGCGTCTCCGTCCGCTTGAACGACGAAGATTAGCAGCATGGCGCGCGGCGGGCACAGGTTCCCACTGGTTGTTTACAGGCATTTGCTCAACCGCTGGTGGACTCCCATGTTTGCCATCGGGATCGTGATGTTCGCGCTCGCATACGGTGAATACAGTCATCCGGTTTGGCGATATATCCCGTGGCGCTGGCAGTTGTTTGCAGGGATCGGTATGCTGGCCATCCTTGTGGGGGTGTTCTTTTTGGTCATCAGGCATATCGCCTATGTGCAGCCATTCCCCGGCTACTTGAAACTTGTCACGCCGTTCATGCGCATCAACATCTCGTACAAGCGCATCCAGCGAACAATGACATCTGAAATGCGCGTCCTGTTTCCGCCCAAAAGCATGTCCGGCTGGATGAGGGATATTTTCGAACCTCTGGCGGGCATGACCGCGATCGTGATCGAGTTGAAGGGGTATCCCGTCTCGCCATTCATTCTTCGCATGTTCCTCTCGAGGTTCTTTTTCAAGGATAGGACACCCCATCTTGTGATCCTCGTGAAGGATTGGATGCAGTTAAGTACGGAGATGGATAGTTTCCGTTCGGGGGGCGGTTCGGATGACCAGCCTGCAGGGAAACGCGGCAGGGACTCGATCCTTTCGAGGCTGCCGCAAAAATGAACATTTATTTCGCCTGCTCGCTCACGGGCGGTCGTGAGGTTGAATCTGTTTATCAAGCCATCGTCCAGGCTTTGACGGAGGACGGTCACAGTGTGCCGACGGCTCATTTGGCGGAATCAGACGTAATGGCGCGTGAAGCGATCATAAGTCCCCGGGATGTTTATGCGCGGGACGTGGCATGGATCCGCAACTGCGAGGCGTTAATCGCCGAGGTCAGCGTGCCTTCGCATGGGGTGGGCTATGAGATCGGTTTTGCGCTTGGGTTGGGGAAACCGGTGCTGGCGTTGTTCCAGGAGGGACGCAAGGTTTCGAAAATGATCAGCGGGAATCCCGACCCGAAATTGTCAGTTAAAGGGTATCGCTCCACCGGGGAAGCCGCCCGCCTCATTCGGGCGTTTCTCAAGGGGAAATCGACTCACGAATAATGTCATCCGTTATCCGTTACATTTTACGATGGCTAAACGGGGGTGGGTAAGATATGATGGAAGTCGGAGACGGAACAAAGACACCTCCAAATGCTCCTCACTGTCTCCTCCTTTGGCGAAAGCCGCCGCTGAAATGATATTTCAGCGGCGGCATCTTTTAAGCACTTTGAACCCGGGTTACTTTTCTTTGCGCGGCACGGTTGGGGAACTATTGACCGGCAGGATGATAAAGAAGGAACTTCCACGCCCCTCGGTCGATTCGACCCAAATGCGGCCCTGGTGGGCATCCACAATGGTCTTGACGATCGCCAGCCCAAGCCCCGAACCGGTCTCCGAGTCGATGTTGCTGCCACGGTAAAACTTGTCGAAGATGTGGGGCTGGTCTTCCTTTGGAATGCCGGGACCCGAATCCTGAACCTGCAGGATGACCTGCTCATCCTCGCCATGGATCGAGACCTTTACCTCCCCACTGTTCCTGGAATACTTGATCGCATTCCCCACCACGTTATCAAGAACCTGACGCAGGCGCACAGGGTTGGCACGGATGGCAGGCAGGGACGGCTGGATATCGGTCTCCACCTTGATGCGCTTGGATTTGATCTGTCCCTGCAGCATATCGAGGGTGTAACGCAGGATGCCTTCAAGCTGGACAAACTCACGCCGCGTATCGAGACCGGCTTCAACGCTGCCCAGGTCGAGCAGATCGTTGATCAGGGCGGTGATGTGCTGGACGCTATCCTGAATGCGTTGCAGAAAATCGCGCTGGCTTTCGGTCAGGGTGCCGGCGCGTTCGATCAATTCGGTGTAACCAATGACGGACGTCAAAGGGGAGCGCAGGTCATGGGAGACCGTATGGACGATCTCACTGCGGACGCGATCCATTTCCTTGAGGTAGGTGATATCCTGCATGGTGATTGCATAACCCACATCCGGTATTAGGGCAAGTTGGGCATTGCCCACCCTGCCGTCGGGGAAACTGATCTCATGGTAATGCAGAGGATCGTTATCCCCGTTGCGCACGATGAGGGCTTTCAGATCGGGATGATCGACGATCTCAAGGACAGACTTTCCGATGCTGGCTTTTGCATCCAACCCGAATGCGCGGCACATGGCGGGGTTGATCAGGATGACATTATTTTCCTCGTCGAGGATCATGACGCTGTCATGGATGCTGTTGAAAACAGTCTCGAGTCGCTGACGTTCCGCTTCGGAGATGCGGGCGCGCTTTTTCAGGGACGTGGTTGTCCGCTTGACTTCGCGGCGGAGCCAGTCCCCGACACGGTACGCATGTTTGAGGGTGTTCTCCACCGTCTCGACAATGTCATCCGTCTTCAATGGAGGCGCAAGATAACCGCTGACCCCCACCTTCAGGATTTCCTTGATCAATTCGGGGTTTAATTTTTCAGTGTAGATCAAAAAAGGGAGTGTGGGGAAACGCTCCAGCATTTCCTCCGCAAGCTTCACACCGGCATGCCCGTCGAAATTTTCCCCGATCAACAGAAGGGCGGGCGTGGTCTCCTGCATCAGCCGGTTCAAGGCTTTTGAATCAGCGGCAACCACCGTTTCATAATTGACGGCGCGCAGAGCGCGCTCCATCAACTTCAAAATATGGGGTCCTTCCAACGCCAGCAGGATCAGGTCTCGTTTCGGCATATGCGGGTGTAAGAATTTTACTTCTTTTTCAACGAGATGGGTACAGGCGGCGTGGTTTTCTCCGCGAGACGGGACAATCTTTGCAGGGCGGAGCGGATGCCGTTTAAGCTCCGCTTCTGCTCTTCATTCAGGGAACCAAGCTTCCCGGTCGTCAGTTGATCGATCGGCTGGACCGCGGCCCTCAGTTCATCGATGATCGAACTGCGGATATTTTCCAGAACAACATTCTGCCTCTTTTGCGCATCCCTGGCAGCCTGGGCGGATTCATGCAGGGCGCGGAACAACCTGGAGTTTACAAGCGAGATCGATGCATAGTCGGAAACCGCTTCGAGGAGCCTTTCCTCCGATTTGGAAAAAGGACGTGCATCCTTACGGACCGCGATCAACATGCCGATCACTTCCTTTTGGACCTTGATCGGCACCACGCACACTGCCTTGCCCAGGTTCGCGATCCTGAACTGCGCCAACGGATCTCCCGCCATGGAAAGCGTCTCGCCGGAAAGCGCCACCAGCGCGCTGACGCCGTCGTCCAGCGGCATGTTCATTTTCTTCGCCCAGGCATCCGGCAGGCCGTGATGTGCTGAAAGCAGGAACACTTTATGTTCTTCCTCGCGCACGAGCAGCCAGACGATATTTGCATTTGCAACCTGCGCCCCGCCATCCACGATCTTTTGGAACAGGATGCGCTGATCGGTAATGGAGACAACCGCCTTGCCGATATTGATGATGGCGGTCAATTCCTGAATTTTACGCTGCAGCTCATGGTTGATCTCGCTGACCTGCATGTCCAGCCGCTGGTTATCCCGCACATTGTGTACGCGCTGAAGGACTCGCTCGACCGCCGACAACACCTCCGCTTCGCGCGCGGGCCACAGGATGTAATCCGCCGCGCCCAGCCGGAACGCCTGGATGATATCGTGTTCCTGTCCCTTATTGGCGACCACAAGCAATGGCGTATCCACGCCTTGGGAGGCAAGCGCGACGAGCAAATCCTTGGTGCTCAAGCCGGGAAGATTCAAATTTGCGATGATCAGGTCGGGGGGAGTCTGAAGCGATTTCTTTATGGCAGAGGACGAATTGGCGACGACATCCACCTGATAGCCCACGGACTTCAATGTCTGGCGGGCGATCAGATCGCTGATCTCAGGATCGTTTTCGACGAGCAGGATGCGGTCCCCGGTATTCGACATGTTTAGGAATCTCTCAAGTGAAAGGTTGCTCTACCCGTGTGCATTGTAACACCTCTCACCCCAAAATGTGGGGCCATGAATATTGACCTGTTATACTTGCACGAAATTGTAATGGTGCCGATCAGGTCAAGGAGTTGGTCATGGCTCGAATAAAGACGCTTGGGAATTTTGATTTTCGCCGCATCCTTCCGACCATCAGCCTGGGGATCGTGATCGGAGCCATTGACCTGCCCGCGATCATTTCCTTCGCGGTCCTGATCTATTCGGGGGACCTCGATCAGTTTGCCGGCATGGGGATCGGGCTGATACTCTTCGGCAGCCTGATCATTCAAATCATCATTGCGTTGACGAGTTCCATACCCGGTGTGATCGGCGGACCGCAGGACAGTCCCGCCGCCATTTTGGGTTTGATGGGCATGGCGATCCTGGCGCAACTCTCTGATGCCAGCCCGGAAACAAAATTCATCACTGTGACCGTCACCGTCATGTTGACGTCGGTCCTCTCCGGGATCTTCTTCCTGCTCATCGGCGGTTTCAAACTCGGACGTTTCGTCCGCTTCATTCCATACCCGGTGGTGGGCGGTTTCATTGCCGGAACGGGATTCCTGCTGGTACAGGGCGGTTTTGGGGTCATGATCGGCACCACACCCACCATCAACAATCTGGGCATCCTGTTTACAGCGGAGAGCCTGATCCGCTGGATACCCAGCGTCATTTTCGGGATCGCGTTGGTTATCGGCTCGCGTCGTTTCCAGCACTTTCTCACCATCCCGATTCTGCTTACGGCAACCGCGATCATTTTTTACAGTATCGCCCTGCTCAACGGACAATCCCTCGCCGAACTGCGTGCAGGCGGCTGGCTGCTCGGTCCCTTCCCTGAGGGAAGTCTGTGGCGACCATTGGACCTCTCGCTCTTCTCATTGATCGACTGGTCGTTGATCGCCCGACAGGCAAGCAATATCGCAGCGGTGGCGTTGATCAGCATCGTTGCACTTTTGCTCAACTCCAACGCCCTCGAGTTGATCGCCAACAGGGATATTGACTTGAACCGCGAGTTGATCGCGGCGGGTCTGGCGAATGTCGCAGGAGGCGTGGCAGGCAGTTCAGTGGGATATCCCTATCTTGGGTTTTCCTCGATCCCGTTCCGCATGAACATCCACAGCCGCCTGGTGCCCCTCTCTGCCGCAGCGGTTACCGGCTTCATTCTATTGTTTGGGGCATCTGCGCTGTCCCTGGTCCCCACCTTGATCGCGGGCGGGATCCTGTTCTTTCTGGGGATTTCCTTCCTCATGGAATGGCTGTATGATGCCTGGTTCCAATTGCCGCGCGTGGATTACGCCCTTGTCCTGTTGATCCTGGCTGTTGTGGCGACGCTGGGATTTCTGCAGGGCGTGGGCACCGGCATCGTCATTGCCATCCTGCTGTTTGTGGTCAATTACAGCCGCATCGACATCGTCAAGGATGCGCTCACGGGTTCCTCCTACCAGAGCAATACCGAACGTCCGCTGGAACATCGGCAGTTGATCCGGCGCCTTGGGGAAAGGATCCAGATCCTCCGCCTGCAGGGCTTTGTCTTCTTCGGCACTTCACAGGGATTGGTACAGCGCGTCCGTGACCGCATTCAGGATGCCAACCGCGAAACCATGCGGTATCTCATCCTTGACTTCCAACACGTCACCGCGTTGGACTCCTCCGCCGTGTTCAGCTTTGTCCGTTTGAACCAACTGGCTGAAGCGAACCGCTTTTACCTTGTCCTGACTGACGTCAATAAAACGATCAAGGACAAATTGTTGCGCACCGGTCTCACCGAACAGGAGGAATGGATCCGGTTCGCCGATAATCTGGATTACGGCATGGAATGGTGTGAATCGAAGATGTTGCTCGAAGAAGGCGGCTCCACCATCATCCGCGCCGGGAGTTTGCGCGCCCAGTTGAAAAATCTGTTCCCGTCGCAGGAGGAGATCGAGAGGTTCCTGGCCTATCTTGAAAAACTGGAAGTGCTGGAATATCACACTGTCATCCGGAAGGGCGACCCGCCTGATTCCATGTACTTCATCGATTCTGCAGAACTGACCACCCGCCTCGAGATCTCAAAGGACAAGTTCATACGGTTGAGAACCCAAAGCGGCGGCACGATGGTTGGGGAGATGAGCCTGTTTCTCAAACAGCCGCGCAGCGCAACCGTTGTCGCCAGCAAACCCGGCCTTCTGTATCGTTTGTCGCTCGAGAATTATAACAAAATGATGCAGGAGGATCCGGATCTTGCGTTCCACCTGCACCAATGGATCGGGCGCGTGCTTTCCGTGCGGCTCGCCGAAAACAATCACACCCTCGAAGCGTTGTTGAGTTAACGATCGAGTTCGAACGCCGGACGGGCTTGACCGGTAACGATGCCGCGATGATTCCGGATGGACGTCACGGGTCCGAACGAAGCCAGGGCTTGCTCCTGTTCCGAGGACAGGGCGCCAAGCTGATGCAGAATCTCGACCGTCACCGCCGGGCGGACTCGCGTGCGCAGTTCCAGCGTATCAGACATGCGCGCCGCGTCGCCATCCGACACCTTGAAGGCGATGCCAATCCCGGGGGAATCCGGACTCAACACACCCGGCATGACCCCGACGATCTGAAATCCCTCCGCGCCGCGTTTCGTGATGAACCGCCCCTCACCCGTCCGCATCAATTGTTCGTCGAATTCGCCATACGCACTGACCATTTCAGGATGGGTCGTCATCGCATGGATGATCTTGCGGCATGCTTCTGCGCGCGTTTCAGATAGCTCACGCGGGTCACAGAAACGCGCCATGCCGAGCGCAGCGTTATATAACGGGACTGCAAAATTGGGCGCGGAACAACCGTCAGTGCCGAGCTCGATCCTGTTTAACGGGATCAGGCACATGTCCGCGAAAGAGGCGAGGATGTCCTGCTGGATGGGATGGTTGATATCGAGATAATTTTCGAGCGGGAGTCCGCGCATCTTCGCGTGGGCAAGCATGGCGGTGTGTTTGCCCGAACAGTTGTTGTAATTCGGGGTTGGTTCCGTGCCGTGGACGATCAGCGATTTGAATTCGTCCACATCGCCCGGCAGGTGGGAGCCGCATTGCAGATGGCTTTCCTGGATGCCGACCTTCCCCTGCATTTCGATCACCGCCTCGATGTGCATCCGGCTGCCTTCGTGCGAAGCGCAAGCCAGCGACAATTCGCGCAGGGTCAGCCCGAAATGCTCGACACCACCGCGTTCGACAAACGGCAAAGCCTGGAACGGCTTGGCGCTGGAGCGCAAAAAAGCGACCGTTTGCGGGTCGCCGTAGGATGCAAGCAGTCTGCCGTTCGAATCCACCACGGCAATGGAACCGTAGTGGATCGATTCGACGATTTGCCCCCGTGTGGTTTCAAAGATGGGCTGGACGGTCACTACTCCTCCACCGCGTGCTTTGATGACGAGGTGTAATTGCGCGCGTAATAATTGCGCAACCCGTGACTCAAGCGGTGGGCGTATTGTTTGTGTTTGGCGGCCGGCGACCTGAATTCCTTCAGGAGCTGGTCGGCAAGTTTATCGGTGGCGGTTGGAGAAGTGGATCGTTTCTTGCCGATCTTTTCGACCCGGTCATGGACCTTCTTCAAGAAATCGAACTGGCTTCGAATGGCTTGCGGGGTGACAACGCCGCCGCGCCCGCTGACAACCGTGAAGCCCTTGTAATCTGCGCTTTGTAATAATTCAAGCGCTTCGATCCAGGCGGGGATATCGGCATGCGCGAGGAAGGGAGGCTGTCCTTTTATGACGGCGTCACCGATGAAAACGACCTTCTCCTCCGGCAGGATGACCCAGATCGCGCCAGCCGTGGGTCCGGGATGACTTTCAAGGATCACTGGCGAACCACCCCAGTGCAATGTCATCGTCTGCACAAAGGAGATCTCGGGCGGTGCCCAGCGCACACTGCCCAGGCCGGGGATCGCCTCCCAGTTCGCGCCGGTCTCATCGCCCTGCGCTTTGAAGGTGTTGGGGCGGTTTTGGAAAGCGCGCGCGGTCATCTCGTGCGCGATGACGGTGCAGTCCATGGCGCGGACGCCAAGCGTACGGTCGGGATGGGAATCGAGGTTGACCAATACCCTTTCGTGGCCGTCGCCCATGCCCATCATTGCGGCGCGCCAGGCGCGTCCGTCCTCGGGCGCGGGCGGCGCGTCGATCTGGATCAAGCCGCGCGGCTGGACGATCACGCCCAGTGTTACACCGAGAAAACGTTCTTCGATATATACGTTCTTTGCTATGGCATCCATTCCTGATAGCGCTCCTAAATTCAACTCTCCGAAATTTCCAACTGGTCCTTCGTGGCAACCGGGAAGGTGAAATGAAAAGCCGCGCCCTTGCCGGTTTCACTTTCCACCCAGATTTGTCCGCCATGTCCCTTTACCGCGAGGCGGCAGAACGCCAGACCGATCCCCAATCCGCCGGCTTTGACCTTTCCGCGCACGCGCGTGAACTTGTCGAAAATATGATCCTGCTCCGAGGGCGGAATGCCCGGACCATGATCCTTGATCCAGAAATGCACCCAGCCATCCTCCGGGCGCGCGCCCACCTCTATCGTCCCTTCAGCCGGGGAATACTTGCTGGAATTCTCGATCAGGTTGACCAATACGCGCCGCGCCATGTCCTCGTCCACCCAGACGGAGGGCAGGTCAATGGGCAGGTCTTCGATGATCGTCTGCTTTTTCCCCTTCGCAGCAGGCAGGATCTCTTCCACCGTGCTGTGGATCAACGAAAGGGTATCCACCACTTTCTGGTCCATCACCGGCTGACCTGATTCGAGCCGGTTCACATCGAGCAGGGAATTGACCAGGCGTTGGATCCGGTCTGCCGAGCTCTCGGCAATCTTCAGGATGGTAAGAACCGTTTCCCGTCCATCCTCCGGGACCATGTCCGCGAGCACATCGAGACTCGACACGATGTTTGCAAGCGGCGAACGCAGGTCATGATAGATCATCGAGGTCAGGTCTTCGCGCAGGTCGTCAAGTTCCTTGCGCTCGGTGATATCGCGCAGGATCCATTGGATCGAATCGGTCGAATCGAACTCCACCCGGCGCACATGCACTTCGATCGGGCTGTGAGTCTCGTCCAGCTTATGGATGGAGGATTCATACGAGCAGGTCCGATCGCCGCGCAGGGTCTCGAATTCCATGCCGGTCTTGTTCCAATTGACTTCGTGCAGTTGATCGATGGTCAACCGGTGCAGACCTTCATGCGAGTATCCGCTCAAAACGCTCGCCTGGTGGTTCGCCTCGATGATGTGTCCCTCCCAATCGGTGATGACCATCGGGTCGATGCTATCCTCGAACAGGTCACGGTATCGTTTATGCGCGTCCTGCAACCGTTCGAACAATTGCGCGTTCTGGATCGTCGTCCCCGCTAGACCGCCAATCCCCGTCATGACCAGCAGCGCGTCGGGGTCGAATGTTTTTGCGATGGGATTGATCGCTTCGATGACCCCCATGACCTTCCCCTGGGACTGGATCGGCGCGACAAGGAACGCACGCATCTCCACGCCGCCAAACCTGTCCGCTTCGCCAAAACTCTTATCCTCGCTGACGTCTGGCACCACCACCCCGCGCCCCTCCCGCGCGACCATGCCAACGATCCCCGCGCCAACACTGATGGTTTTTCCCAGGATGTTGCCCGCGTTCTGTCCAGCCGCTTCGCGGAAGACGAGGTGATCCCCCTCGATCAGGGCAAGCGCAACGGTCTCCACCTGCAAAGCCTGCATGGATTGGATCAGAATACGCTGATAGACATCCTCGATTCGCAGCGAAGTGTTCATCGCCGCCGCGCCTTCTGCCAGGGCGGTCATCACCCGCGCCTGACGCTGACTCTCGGTGTACAGGCGCGCGTTCAATACGGCAATGCCCGCCTGATCTGCAATGGCTTGCATCAGGTCGAGCTGTTCGGTTGAAAAGGCATCCACTTGTGTATGGACGAGGGTCAACACACCGACGAGTTTTTCACGCGCAAGCAGCGGCACACAGATCGCAGACTTGGCGCCGGATTTATAAACCGCATCCTCCGGGCGCGTCAGCCAGCGTTCATCCTGACCGGTGTCGGGGATGTACACCCCCTTCCGGTTCTGGATCACCCAGCCCGCCAGCCCGCGCTCCATGGTATCCCGCATCTGCTGGGTCGTATGCTCATGGATCTGGGAACCGTACACGATGGTCGCATCCACCGCCTTGCCGGCATCGTCCAATACGACGATGCTGCAACGCTCACCTCCCACATTTTGAAGCGCCTCATGCAATACGCGCTGCAATACCGTTCGCAGATCGAGAGCGGTGGCTAATTGGCGGCTGACATGGTAAAGGAGCTCAAGTAATGCCTTGGTACGGTCTTGTTCTTCTGGTATCGACATAGTTCGTTATATGAAACTCACGTTATCCACTTCCCTGGCACATCCTGCGTGCACCGATATTCAGATTATAGCACAACGGTTGGGGTAAAATTACGGCATGACTCTCGACATTCCGCGCGTCAAAGCCCTGTGTTTCGATGTGGACGGCACGTTAAGCGACACGGACGATCTGTACGTAAACAAGGTATCCCGCTTCTTTCCGCGATTTCTGTTCAAGGATCCCATCCATGCCGCCCGGCGGTTCGTGATGTGGGTCGAGGCGCCGGGGAACGCCCTGCTCGGTTTGACCGATACGATCGGTCTGGACGACGAAATCGTTGCGCTCGTGGAATGGATCACGCGACATCAAAAGAGATCGTCCAAAGAGTTCTGGCTCGTCCCCGGCGTGGATGAAATGCTGAAACAACTCAAGGGGCATTACCCAATGTCCATTGTCAGCGCGCGAGACGAGAAGGGGACGATGCGCTTCCTTGAAAGGTTCGATCTGGTCAAATACTTCGATGTCATTGTCACCGGGCAAACCGCAAAGTACACCAAGCCCTATCCCGACCCGATCCTATTTGCCGCGGAGAAGATGGGAGTAAAACCGGAGGAGTGCCTGATGATCGGAGATACCACTGTGGACATGCGCGCGGGCAAATCTGCCGGGGCGCAGACGGTGGGGGTACTGTGCGGCTTTGGCGAAGAACCGGAGTTGCGCAAGTTCGGAGCAAATCTGATCCTGAAAAGTACCGGCGAACTCCCCGCCATATTCGAAGGAAAAACCCCGAGGTCCTAGCTTCGGGGTTTTATGTGCTCAATCTTTCTCTCTTGGATTCCTCTTCTCGGCGACCATATCCAATTTCCTTCTATATTCCTTGATGGCGTGGTCTCCAACCAGAGGACCGAACAACCTGAACAACGCCGCCAGAAAGAGGAGCAGCCGTCCCAGGATCGGGACGCTGCGCCGGATGACATCCGGATTGCGTTCCAAAAAACGCACATCGCCGATGTGAGTGTACCCCATCAGGTTCAACGGCACGACCGTGACAACATCCGTTGTGTTCACGACGCGATAGACCGGGGATTTAAGACTCTTGTCGTATTGATCGTTGCCAACGCGCGGACTCCCGAACGTGTAACATGCCGCGATCCGATCCTTGAACCTGGTATCCCTGCCCAGATTCTGCGTGGCGACAGTGGCAAGCGCCCCACCCAGGGAATGTCCCGTGATGTAAATGGGCAGGTCTTTCAGGCGCACCAGACTTTTTGCTATGGATTCAGCCACACTTTCATATCCTGTATTGAAACCGGTATGCACCCTGCCCTCAATGGTGGAAACTTTGACAGCCCTTATGTCAGTCTTTACATCCTGGGTCTTTTTTACCTCGGTTCCCCGAAATGCGAGGACAAGGAACTCACCGTTCGATGCCAGGAATGCCTGGGTATCTGTTTCTTTGGAATCAAAGGTATTCAACAGTTTGAAACCTCCGCCCTTGAGCTTTGCCACCAATAATTTCTCCGCCTGTCCCTTCTCCTCGAACATGTCATAGGCGATCTGCGACATGGAGGCAAGGATCCATGCCATGCGGTCGGAATACGCGGCGCGGAAAATCGGGGGAGAGAGCAGCCGGTTCTTGTCCTTGAAATAGTCCCTTGCGCCGATGATATCCACCGGTTGTTTTGCAGATGTCTTTCGCTTCCCGGTTTTTTCTTCTGCCATTTCAACTCTCCTCTAAATTCGGATGAAATTACTATACAAAAAATCTAGATTAAAGTCAATCGTTAATCGTGGATTTGAAGCGGATCGCCAGGATCTCGCTCCAAGCCAACACCGCCAGCAGGAATATATAAAAGAATATCCCCTTGAGCCAGAACGTGGGAAGGGCGAGGGCAACTGTGAACCAGGTATAGAGCGATAAATCCCTCCAGCGCTCATCCGTGCGGAACGTGAAGCCGAGCAGGAGCATGGCGGGCATCAGTGTCAAGCCCAATGACACAAAGGACAGGTCGTGTAAAATTCCATGCCAGGTGGCGGGCGTGGATCGAATGGTTGGGTCGGTGGTAAAAGCCAGGCCCGCGAGCGCCAGTCCGGCGAGGGACAAGACGAAGGTCGCGACTCGAGTCAGACCGGACGGAGGCAGGCTGAGGCGGAGTCCCGAAGCGAAGAGCGTCATCGCGAATCCGCTGAAGAGGAATGTCAGGGTCATGATCCAACCGTGGTCCCCTAATGCGAGTCCGCTGGGCCAGTCGAAGGTGGGTGCATCGACCGGATGCCAGCCGAGCGAACGGAGAAAATCGTATTTGAGAAACGTCAACAATGTGATGACAAGAGCAAACAGAATGGGACCCAGCAGCCCGCTGAACAGCGCGGCTTTTTTCAATCGAGGTCCTTGGTCATGTTCAAACTCTTGACCTGATAACCGATCTTTTCGTACAGACCCTTGGCAACCGCGTTATGCGCAAAGACGTGCAAGCCAATGGATTTGAGCCCCAACTCGCGCGCTTTCTCCTCGATCGCCAGCATGGCTTGTTTTCCATAGCCTTTGCCGCGAAAGGACACATCCATCTCAATGTCATAGATGAAGCCCGTCGGACGCGGTGATTCCGTCTGGGCATTCAGCCAGATGATCCCCACCCGCTGGTTCGTTTCCACATCTTCGACATGAAAAAGATATTGGTTCTTCGTATTGACACCCTCGGGCAAAAGACGTTCGAAAGCCTTGCGGGATCTTTCAAGCGCGTCCTCCCCGGACCAGTAGCCTGCCTCTACATTATCAGCCGCATACCCCGGGATGGTTTTTTCCAGGTACGCTTCGAATTCACTTTCCAACATGGGAGCAAGACGGATCATCGCTTTTCCTTTATACGAGATTTTTACTATCTGGAAAGATACAACAGTATCAATCCGAACAATCCTGGCAAAGCCTGCAAATACAAAATGGAACGCTTTGCCGTGAGTCCACCAAAGACGCCGGCGGCGATCACACAGATCAAAAAGAAAACCTTGATTGCAAAATCGCCGGTGACCAGTCCCCAGGTCAAGCCAGCCGCGAGGAAACCGTTATAGAGTCCCTGGTTTGCGGCAAGGGATTTGGAAGCTTTCGAATATTCCGGGGTCATATTGAAGGTCCTGCGACCGAACGGACGGTCCCACAGGAACATTTCGAGGACCAGAAAACCAAGATGCAAAAGGGCAACGACTGCCAGGATGAGATTCGATAAAATAGCCATGGTCACCTTCCATCCGTTTTGGGTATGGCGCGCGGCGCGAAAAACCACAACGCCAGCAGGATCAACCCGCCAGCCATGAACGGCACAGGCGCTCCAAGCCATTGAAAGAGCGAGCCGTAAAACAGCGGCGCGATGGCATTCGCCGCGCTATACATGGAGGCGGATATTCCCAACATGCCGCCGACTTCGCTTTGATCGGAGGATTGAGTGATGAGACTGTTCACCGCCGGATGTAAAACGCCGCCGCCCAACGCGGCCGGGAAACTTGCCACCACCAGCCAGAGAATCCCGAACCAGCTTTTGTTTATTTCCTCCGGAAGATCCACCCTGATATTTTGTGTGGAAAGGTTCAGGTCGCTCTGTCCCGCGAGACCCTCCAATACCTTCGTCCGGTCATACCACGGCACAGGGACGCGCGGCGTAAGCGAGGTGCCGATCAACCCGATGGCGAGTGTGGACACACCCATGATGACCAGCCAGCGATCCCCTTTGAGGCGCGACCAGCGACCGATCAAGCCAGCCTGCACAACGATGATGAAGATGCCCGCCAGCGCAAACAGACCGGATGTATCGGTGGCGCTCATGCCCAGCCGCGTGAGCGTGAACAGCGAGAAGAGCTGTTCGTAACCGCCGAATGCGATCTGATAGAAAAACATGATCAGCAACAGAAAACCAATCGTTGGACGCCCCAGGGCTTCGATCAACCTCCCGAACGAGAATGGGGATTTGAGTGATCTGATGGAGGGCGAGTCATTGCGATGCGTCTCATGGAACCAGAAGGTCGTCAGCAGAATGGATATCAGCGAGAAAAACGCCGCGGTCAGGGCAACAACTTTGTAGTCCCCGCGTGAAGCGAGCAGGACGGCATAGGCGATCATGGGACCGGCGACAAATCCCGCGCCGAACGCCGCGCCGATGAGTCCAAGTCCCTGCGTGCGCGTTTTTTCGTTGGTGGTATCCGCAATCGCCGCCTGGGCAGTGGATATGTTCGCGCCGGAGATGCCATCAATGATGCGCGAGATGAATAACAGGGTTAGTGTGTTTGCAAAACCAAGCAGGACAAACCCCGCCATTGTCCCGATCTGGCTGAGGATGAGGATCGGCTTGCGGCCAAAGCGGTCGGACAATCGTCCCAACACCGGCGCGCCGAGGAACTGCATCATGGGATAGGTGGCTTGCAGGATCCCAATAACGATGGGTGTGGCGCTGAAGCGCGCCGCGAAATATGGCAGGATCGGGATGATGATGGAAAGCCCAAGCAGATCAACGAACACGATGACGATGATGGGCAGGACGCGTTTGAAGTCGAGTTTTTCGGAGGGTTGTTCGGGAGTGGTCATCCGCCCGATTATACAGCATGGCTTTTCTCACGTATAATTCGAAAGGAGGCAACATGACTTATACATCCATACTTGTCGAAACCCGCGGACGCGTTGGCTTGATCACATTGAACCGTCCGCAGGCGATGAACGCCCTCAACAACCAGCTGATGCGCGAGGTGATGGATGCGCTCGAGATTTTCGATAAAGACGACAGTATCGGCGCAATGGTCATTACAGGGAATGAAAAAGCCTTCGCCGCAGGCGCGGACATCAAGGAGATGCTGGGGAGGTCTGCCCAGGAAATGATGGCGGGGGACCTTGTCGGTGTGTTCGACAGGATCCGTTCGATCGGGAAACCGGTCATTGCCGCGGTATCAGGCTGGGCGTTGGGAGGCGGATGCGAGATCGCCCTGTCCTGCGACATGATCGTCGCCTCGGACTCAGCCAAATTTGGTCAGCCGGAGATCACCATCGGCGTCATCCCGGGGGCGGGCGGCACACAGCGACTCGTCCGCGCGGTGGGCAAAGCCCTTGCCATGGAAATGATCCTCAACAACCGGACTTTATCCGCGCAGGAAGCTTTGCAATACGGGCTTGTGAATCGCGTCGTCCCCGTGAACGACCATTTGAACGAAGCGTTGAAACTGGCGGAAGAGATCGCGTCACGCGCCCCGCTGGCTGTGCGCGCCGCCAAGAAGATGATCGACCATTCGTACGAATCCTTCCTCGCCCAGGGACTTGCCGAAGAGAAGAAGGTTTTCTATAACCTGTTCAACACGGAGGATCAAAAGGAAGGGATGCAGGCATTCGTCGAAAAACGAAAGCCTGAATGGAAGGGCAGGTAATGTTGGATTTCGCCGAACTCAAAGCTGCCTTCGATGCGCTCGAACTGCAGGTGCATCCGGTCATCGCGCACGCCTCGCTCAAACCGTTCGGGTACATTCCAAACGGCGCGGACACAGTGGTCCGCGCCATGCTGGTTTCGTTCAAAAGCGTGGTGATGCCCGCGTTTACCTATCGAACCATGATCACGCCGGAAGTGGGTCCGCCCAATAACGGGATCACCTACGGCGCGAAAAAAGACCTCAACAAGATGGCTCAGCCCTTCACACCCGATATGCCCGCGGACAAAATGATGGGCATGGTCCCGGAAGCGCTGCGCAATCAACCCTCCGCCATGCGGACGCCGCATCCCATTCTCTCCTTCGCTGGAATCCGTGCGGAAAAATATCTTGCAACCCAAACTTTATATGAACCCTTCGCCCCCATCGGTGGGCTGGGGGAAGATGATGGCTGGGTGGTGCTCGTCAATGTGGGGCATGATGTCAATACCAGTATTCATTATGGCGAGAAACTCGCCGGGCGGAAGCAGTTCCTGCGCTGGGCGATCGTCGGCGACCGCGTGATCGAATGCCCCAACTTCCCCGGCGACTCATCCGGCTTCACTGCCATCGATGAATACATCCAACCTGATACCCGCCGCGTGGAAATCGATAGCGGATTTATACAGGCAGTCCCATTGAAAAGATTGTTCGATGCGGTCGGAGAGATGATCAAGAAGAACCCGTTTGCGCTGCTCTGTCAGCGGACGGATTGCGAGAGGTGTAACGCGGTGAGGGGATGAGAACAAGCAGACTTCCATCTTCATAAGTTCATGAAAAGTATGATGGGAAATAAAAATTTTCTTGCAGGCTTTCTATGTTTTGCATTATTTCTATTGTTCTATGGTCTGACAGCGCGATCAGATCTGCGCTATACAGATGAAGTCGCGGTTTTTTCAACAGGCATATCCTGGATAACAGAGGGGGATCTTAGGATCGATGAACTGCAATGGATTCAAGATGTGGTCAATATCGGCGAGAGAGGTCGTGATGGACATCTGTACTCGAAATATTTCCCGGGCAACGTATTTGCCTCAGCGCTAATATATAAATTAGCCGAAAAGCAGGATGA
>DIDP01000087.1 GCA_002418205.1 Anaerolineales bacterium UBA5797
ATCTCCAGAAAACCACAGGTCAATCTGCCTGCGGTTCCCGGGTGCGCCACCTGGTGATCAGCATCTTCACCTTCACACGGACGCGGCTGTCCGCCTCGCCCAACGCCCAGGCGGAGCGCGCCGCCCGCCGGGTTTCCTCATCGAGCCCGATGAAATTCTCCCATTCCTCATCGATCCACGTTTCCATTTCACTCGCCGTATCCCACACATAATGCAGGGGGAAGAACGCCTCGCTCTCGCGCCGGAACCAGCCCTGCGCTTCGGCATCCGTCATTGCCTGGTTGGCCGCGGCATCATCCGCCAGCCCCAGCGGCAGATCGGTCACCTGACCCACCACGCGTGTTTCGCGCCTTGAAAAGACCTCGATGCTCCAACGGTCGCTCACGGGGCGCAGGTCGATCAAAATTCCACCCGGCGCCAGCGCCCTTCGGATTTCACCCAGGGCATGGACCATGCCCTCATGCGCGATTCATCAGAGCGACCAGGCGAGGACCGCGAGATCGAACGTCCCTTTGCGGAAAGGCAGGTGTTCCGCTTCGGCGTTGGCGAAATGGACTGTAGGGTGCAGGTCGAAGGGACGCTCGATCGAAGCGACGCGCAGGGCATCCATAACGGGATCAACTCCAACCGTCGAAAGGGAAGCGGAGGCGTAGCGCCAGGTCAGCCGTCCCTCGCCGCATCCGATCTCCAGCACGCGTCTGCCAGCGAAGTCTGCGAATTTGTGCAGTTGTCTGGTTTCGTTCCCCTCGGGGTCTTTGAGCGCCTTTGCCATTACCATACTCCGGGGAAGAGCCGATGGCGGGTCTTTTCGGTGTATTCGCGATAGCCCTTGAGTTCCGTCATCAGGAGTTCCTCCTCGTTTTTGATGCGGGCCGCCAGCAGCAGGATGAACGCAACCGAGGGCAGCATCGCCCAATACGACCCCAGCGCCAGCGGGGTGGCGGTCATCATCAGGATCATCGCCAGATACATCGGATGCCGCACGAGGGCGTAGGGTCCGCTGGTGATGACCTGCTGACCCTGTTCCACTTCGATGACGCGCGAGGCGAAAGTGTTGGTTTTGAGCACGAGCACGTACAGCAGGTAACTCGCCAGCACCACGCCATCGGCAGCCAGGCTCAACCAGGCGGGCACGTTCGACCATCCATAACGGACGTCGAAACCGGGCAGGATGAAAACAATGAGCAGATAAACAACCGATGCCATGATGAGGCGTCTTTGTTCGGGACGGGTTTCGTTCGTGCGCGTGCGGCGTTCGAGCAGGGCGGGGTCGATCTTCATCAGATAGACCAGCGAGATGCTCATGGGGATGAACAGGGTCGCCAGCCATGCCCATGCCTGCCAGTAATCGAATGTGCCCGCCGGCAGGAGCAGCAGCGCGCCGATCATGGGGATGCCGACAACAAGGCGCAGGATGGCGTTGAGTGTGGCTTTGAATGTTCCGGTTTTTTCGGGCATGTCACCTTCTTTTTACGGTTCGCCATTGCGGCGCCGGGCTTGGTTCCGTTCTATGTCACCAAAACCTTCCCGCCGCGGATCTTCCCCTGCGTCAATTCGACCAGCGCCCGGTTGGCATCCTGCAATGCATATTCCTGATACTCCGGTTTGATGTTCGCCTGCGCCGCCAGCGCCAGGAACTCGCGCACATCGGCGCGCGTCACGTTCGCCACCGACTTGATCTCCTTCTCCATCCACAACTGCGAGGGGTAATCCAGCTCCAGCAGGATCTGTTTATCGGCTTCGATCTTGCGGATGGCGTTGACGACGACTCGTCCGCCCGGGCTGAGATGTTTCAACGCTTCACTGATCGGACCCCAGACTGGCGTCGTGTCAATGACCGCCTCCATCGCTGACGGCGGAGACGCGTCGATCGCGCCCGCCCAGGCCGCTCCCAGCGAAAGGGCGAATTCCCGTTCGTCCGCGTTCCGGCTGAAGACGAAGATCTTCGAGTTCGGATATTTATTTTGCGCGGTCTTCAGCACGATGTGGTTCGATCCGCCGAAGCCCATCAAGCCCAGGGTCTGTCCATCCTTCAGGTTGCACAACTTCAAGGCGCGATACCCGACCGCGCCCGCGCATAACAACGGCGCAGCCTCCGAATCGGACAACGCCTCCGGGATCGGATGTACAAAGTTTGCCCGGACCTTCATGTACTCGGCATATCCGCCGTTGATGTCACGTCCGGTGGCTTTGAATTCACTGCACAGGTTTTCGCGTCCTGTGTTGCAGAAATCGCATTCGCCGCACGTCGACGCGATCCATGCCACGCCCACGCGTTGACCTTGATTCCCGCCCTCCTCGATCACACCGACAACCTGATGTCCTAAAATAACGGGCAGATGCGCGGGGCGCGTCCGCCCTTCGATTTCATCCAGTTCCGTGTGGCAGACCCCGCATCTGGTGACGCGCAGCAACACTTCGCCTTCACCGATCTGCGGCGTGGGCAGTTCTTCAAACGACAGAGGATTTGGGTTTCGCTCGAGAGATGTGATCTCCCGCAAGAGCATCGCTTTCATGGCTTATTTCGGGGGGAGCGTCAGCGCAAATGTGACGCCTTCATTGATCCAATGGCTCAATTGTTTCGCGGTCCTGCATCCGTTAGGTTCCACCATCAACCAGCCTTTCATCGGTCTGCCGGTGATATCGAAGACTCGTGTGTGCGGCTTCTTCAAAAGGTTCTCGTGTTTATCGGGATCCACGCGCACGATCATATTCTCCTTGTGGACTCCGCAAGCCATATTTCCATGAACGAGGAACCCCACCCCGCCGAACATCTTCTTTTCGACGAACGGGAGGCTGCCCAGCCCATCCCGGATCCGCTTTGCGAGTTTCTCGTCATATGCCATTCGACCTCCTCCATACCAACCGCTGACAGCTAATCGCTAACAGCCAACAGCCAACAGCTAATCGCTAAAAGCTAACAGCTAACAGCTAAAACCTACCCTGTCCCAAACTGACGGTCTCCCGCATCGCCCAGCCCCGGCACAATGTAGGCGCGTTCGTTGAGACGGTCGTCGATTGCCGCGATGTGGATCGGGATGTCGGGGTGTTGCTCCTGCATGGCTTTGATGCCCTCCGGCGCGGCGATCAGCCCGACGAATTTGATCTTCTTCACGCCCCATTTCTTCAACACCTCTGCGGTCGCGGTCGCCGATCCGCCGGTTGCCAGCATCGGGTCGAGGATCAGGCAGACGGAAACGCGCGGTTCGGTCGGCAGTTTGTTGTAGTATTCGACGGGCTTCAAGGTGTGCTCATCGCGATACAGACCGATGTGCCAGACCTCCGCGCTCGGCATCAAACTCCACACCCCTTCGACCATGCCCAGCCCCGCCCGCAGAATGGGGACAAGCCCGATCTTTTCCTTCAGTTCCTGCCCTGTCATTTGGGCGAGCGGCGTTTCCAGTTCGCGCGGGGTTGTGATCAGGTCCGCGGTCGCTTCGTAGGCGAGCAATGCGGCGATCTCGCGCACCAGTTCACGGAATTTCTTCGGCTCTGTATGTTTGTCTCTCAAACGGGAAAGTTTATGGGCTACGAGCGGATGCCGGGATTCATACACGTTGGACATGATCGCCTCCGAAAATGGGTTACTTTATTATAGCCTTTCATATGATTTTTGACCCGTGACTTCCACTTCCTTTTTTCGTACAGTGGAAGTAAGCAAGGAGTCCATCATGAAACTCTCCGGATTGCACATCCTGTTGACCTATCAATGCACCTACGAGTGCGATCACTGTTTCGTGTGGGGCAGTCCCTGGCAGACGGGCACACTCACGCTCGAGCAGATCGAAGAAATATTGGATCAGGCGAAGGAGGCGGGCGTCACTTCCATTTACTTCGAAGGCGGCGAGCCGTTTCTGTATTATGCGATCCTCAAGGAGGCTGTTTACAAAGCCGCGAATATGGGGTTTTCCGTGGGCATTGTCTCGAACGCCTATTGGGCGAACACGGTCTCCGATGCCACCGCATGGCTGCGTCCGTTCGCGGGGCGGGTGAACGATCTTTCGGTGAGCAGCGACCTGTATCACTGTGAGAAATGTCTTGGCGAGAATCCGCAGAACGCGGTGGTTGCCGCCAAATGGCTGGGCATCCCAACCGGCGTGATCACCGTCGCCCAGCCGGATGAGGCATCCAAAGAGTCGCACGGTCAACTCGAAGAGGAGGAAAGCGGGGTGATGTACCGCGGTCGTGCGGCGGAAAAACTCGCGTCAGGCGCGCCCAGCCATCCCTGGGAACGATTCGATTCCTGTCCGCATGAAGATCTCGTCGAGCCGGGACGCGTCCACCTCGATCCGCTGGGCAACCTGCACATCTGTCAGGGCATCGTCATCGGCAACCTGTTCGAGAAACCGTTGAAGCAGATCTGCGAGGAATATGATGTGGAGTCCCACCCGATCTGCGGACTTCTGCATTCAGGCGGACCCGCCGCGCTAGTGACCGAGTACAACCTTGCACACGAATCATCCTACGCCGACGCCTGTCACCTGTGCTACGCCGCGCGGACTACGCTGAGAGCGCGCTTTCCCGAACTGCTCAAGCCCGATCAGATGTATGGAGTGGGGTTATAAGAATTGAGGTCAGACCAAAAACTTGATCAATTCGAACGCTCCCGCCGCGGCGAATTCGAGAGAGAGTTCCTTGGCAATGTCGCCCATAAGGGGCCAGTATTTCCGTTTGAACTTTGGCAGGACGCCTCTGATGTCCTTCATATCTTCACGTTTGCCTGTGCTCAACCATTCCTCGGCTGTGGTTTGAGATTCCTCTTCGCCAGGCGCGGCGACGATCTCCTGCCGGATCCAGCGTTCGAGTGAGGGGGAGAACAGACTGTAGACTCCATCCCTTTCCACGACCATGCCTCGTTTGCCCAATGCGACCAGATCCTGCGGGGCGCGGGCGCGCATGCGCGCCAGATTTTCAAGGTTGGGAATGGTCTTTTTCGACGGTTTTTGCATGCCGAGGGTCAGAAGGATGAGCAGGGTGATCTTTTCGCTTTCTGAGCAATGCGACCATAGATAGGTGTAATGCGCATCCGCCTGCTGGTCGAAACTATTGACCGTGAACCTGGTCAGCGCGTCGCCGCTCAATCCCTGCGCGCGTCCCTCCAGGAGGTAGTGCCCCGCCATCTGGACAAAGATGGGGTAACCGCCGCCGAGTCCCCAGATGAAATCCTTCTCCTGGGGCATAAGATTGAATTCATTGTCTTTGGTGTATCCATCCAGCAGGGCATCCACTTCGGCGCGGCTGAAGGGACGCAGGACCACGTTGGCGAAGATGTTGAAGAATGGCGAGCCTTTGATTTCGTCCGAGTGACACAAATCCACCAATTCCCTTCGCGTGGCAGGGACGAGCGCCACGCCGTGGTGGATGGCGAGGGCGCGCAGCCCGCCGAAGAAATCCGTCCTGAAATTCGGGTTCTCCGTAACGTACTCGAACTCGTCCATGAGCAGGACGATGGTAAGGTCTTTGTCCGCGGAGGTTTCAAAAAGGTCTTCGAGGTCGAACAGGTCGAAGTCATTTTGGCTGATGAGTTTCTGGATGGACGGGACCATGCCCTGGTCGCAGATCGAGCGTTCCATCTTCTTCAGGACGCGCTGCCAGAATCGGGTGGGGGTGATGTCGGTCAGTCCTTGAAAATCCACATAGACGAGGCAGAATTTGTCCGGTGTCAATCCCAGTCGCGCACTGACCTCGGGATGGGCGAGGTATCCCAAAAGCGACGTCTTGCCGATGCGCCGCTCCCCAATGATGGAGGTGGACTCATGCGCGCTTGAAAGCAGGCGGTTGGTGATCTGGCGGATCTCCGCTTCGCGCCCGTAAAAACGGGCTGGGTCTTTGATCGGGTTGCCGAAGGTGAAGGGGTTCATGTGTCTTCCCTGGTGTTTGCCGTCAGGGTATGGCAACATTGGAAATATCCCAGATTTGGAAATTGTCCAGCGCCACGATTGCCTCGGTGTTTTGTCCTGGATTCTCGACGTAAAAAATACTCCTTCCAAACGGGTAGGCGTCATTTTCTGTGTAATAGAATGGTTCACCATTTAAATAGAACGCAAATCTGTTCCCTCTGGCGATCAATAGGATGTGATTCGTTTGATACGCGGGCTGTGCGCCGCCAAGCCACACACCATCAGTTTTGGCAAAGCCAATTAACACATCGCCGTTCGGGTCTATTCTGATGGAGTGTCCTGCATTGCCGAGGTCTCTGAATTGGAATGAAAAATAGGAAGTGGGAGCGGTCCCTTCCATATACCTTATATCGAATTCCACGGCAAAGTCGCGCCAATCAATATTGGAACGGTAGACCCTGCAATTCCTGATGATTAATTCTTCGTTGATATATTTCATATCTCCCGGGCAATAGTCTTTTTCCCAGCCAGCCGATCCTGTGCCAAAGTTATCTTGAAAATTGGGAGCGCGATCGGCGATGGTGTCGAGGATCGGCTGCGCGAAATCCGTCACCCAGGATGGTTGTTGTGTCACTGCGGTCGGTGATTCTAACGTTGTCGTTTCTGCGGGTACTGAGAGATCCACCCCGCTCAAGTCCCAAAACTTGTAATTGTCGAATTCGCAGGTATTTTGTCCGGCTGCTGAAAGACGTTGTTGTGTATAGATGGCGCTCCCCACCGGGTTCTGAACGGTATAAACAAATTGCCCGTTTAGGAAAGCAGTGATCTGATCGCCCAGAACGATCAGAGTGAACGTATTGGTTTTTGAGAAGTCATGGGCGGTCCCGACATCTGCAAGGATTGGGAATTGATCCGGGTATTCGTAATATCCCAGAATTGCCTTCCCAAGCGCATTGAAACCGGTGAAGAATTGTCTCCAGGATTCTTCGCCAAAATTAAAATCATTCACATAACCGGAACCGCAAATACTTTCCGGGGAGACGAGCTCCAAAATGCGAAACTCATATTCAAGGGCGAACCTGTTGGCAGGGAAGTTGCTTACATTGGCGTCAGGAATATCCTCCATGCTCTCACTGGTGACAATTAATTTTCCATCCTCCACCCTGGCATTTCCATTTGGGTCCCCGAAATCCCAGGCGTCAAAACTGGTCTGAAAAGTGGGTTCCCCGTTCTGTATCGTATAAAGCGCGGTTTGAACTGCAGGGTCAAGCACCGGCGTGTCAGGTTCCCATTCGCAGATAAATGGATTATTTACATCGGGTACATCATTCCACAAGGAAGACGGTTCGATACTTAAATAATGCTCGGCTTCGATCTGATTGCCATTGCTGGGTTCGCCCTGTTCCCAATTCTGATATTCCCAGGGTTCGCCGCTCAACCAAACCCAGATCCCTTCTTCAACTTGATCGGTCGCGCCTAACCATGAGTTACCGTTCGTTAATCGATAAATGAATTCGTTTTCCTCGGCGTTCTGAATCGTTGCCAGATAACCTCCCTGTGAAGCGCAAATATCCCTGGCGTCACCCCAGCTTACAGCCTGTTCCATATACAAGTACATGTGTTGGTTTGCGGGATTCAAGATCCGCGGGTCAGGGGTTGCAGTCGGCGGCGCGGTGACGGATGTGCCTTCTTGCGTTACGGTGATGCCGAACACTTCCTGCTGGAGTTGGGCAAGGTCGTTCTTTACCTCGTCTGGAATAACAAAGATCGACTCGTTGAACGCTGCCAGTCCAACCCCCTGATTGGTCCCATTCCCCTCTATCGTTTCACCTCTGTATGTACCCTCAAACGTCTGGGCAATGACTTCCTTTACCATGGCTTCAAAATTCTTCGTGGCAGAGGTGATACACATGCGCGCCCTCCACTCGTTGGCGGGTGCGATGAAAGCATACAGATCAATTTCCGAGCCTATGATTTTGACCCCGAATTCCTCATTGTCTTTCGCAGAAGATGTAAAATCGATTACTTCCCTGCTGATTTCGGGAGAACTGACGATAAACAGAACGTCCACATTTTCCTTATTGATCAGCGTATCAGCCCTGAGTTTATGCAGCTCGATGTTTCCACTTGTCCGTTGATAGCCGTCCCCGAACAAACCTGACCCATCCGCGATGTTGAATCCCAATGCCAGCACTTGTGTATTGTGCCTCCCGTTGTAATCCTCCACACCTTTGACGAACCCCTTCATATATTCTTTGACAGACTCGCTTTCCTCCGCTCCAAACGTGCCCACGCTGCCGGTCTTGGTCAGCCCTGCTGCCAGGTAACCAGCCATGTAGCCCGAATCAAATGTTTTGAAGGTCTGCTCGATCAGGTTTTCCGGTAGAGGCCGGGAAACATCCCCATAATCGACGTCAATCAGGGAGAACTTTACATTTGGATATTCCTTTGCAAATTGGAGGAAAGAATCCTTCAGCCATGTTCCATTCCCCAGGATCAAGTCGCATTTCTCGGTCTTGATCATGCTGGTCAATCTGGCTTGGTGACTCTCCTTATCCATCTGTGTGATGAAGGTTTTGGACTCCAGGCCATATGCATTTGCCGCATCATCCATGCTTCGGCTGATCTGGCTGTTCCAGTACGAACGTGCCTCGTCCATGCCGGTCATGAGAAAGCATACCTTTTCGATCTTTTGTTCTGAGGCAAACAAGCCGGTAAGACTGCTGCCCCATCGATTCCACGCGAAATAGCCGCCGACGCCAAGACCAGCGATCGCAATGGTGATGAACAGCCCCTTCAGGATTTTGGCAACGGGCAGGGTGATCCGTGCCGGGCGGCTGGAACGGCGCAGTTCGATTGCCTGGACCAGCAGGCGGGAGGTATCCTTAAAGTTCTCGTCCTGCACGATCACTTCCTTCAGCAGGCTGATGGCTTTGTCGTAACTCCTGCCCGCCAGCGCTTCTTGCGCCTTGTTGTACACCTCCTCCAGTTCCACCAGTTTTCTCAGCCGTGCGATCTCCGCTTCCGCCTTCCCGCGATCATCCGGTTCGAGCGATGCATAATCCTGCCATGCTCTCAGCGCCTCGCCGAATTTCCCGACTTTGACCGCCGCCTGTCCCTTTGTTTGCAAGGCGGCCAGTTTGACTTCCCGTAGTTTCTCGCGCCCCTCGCTCAGTCTCCTCTGGATATTTGGATCGTCGGGCGCGAGATGACTCGCCTCCTCCAATGTGCGGACAGCCGCCTCCCAGTTCTTCGCATTCGCCTCTTTCTCGGACCTCGCGATCTGCGCCGCGACCACCTTTGCCTTTTTCTCTGCTTTGACCGTTTCCACACGCTTCGCGAGCATGTCATCCTCTGGCGCATATTTCATGGCTTCGGAAAACGCGCTCAACGCCTCCTCATCGCGCCCATCGTCCAATGCCTTCTCGGCGCGCTGACGGCTGATCTCCGCCATGCGCTGGCGGGCTTCGGTATGTTCCTCGTTGATGGCAAGCACGCGTCGATACGATTGCGCAGCCTCCCGCCAGCGTCCCTTTTGCGTTGCCGCGTCACCCAGTGCCAATTGCACTTCGCACATCCCCGCCCGGGCAGTAACGTCCTCATCGTCGATGGTCAGCGCCTTCTCGAATTCGATCACCGCTCTGTCGTAATCCTTTTGATCCATGTAAACCAGCGCAATGTTGACCTGCGCCTGGATGTTCCCTGCAGAGATTGCCAGCGCCTCCTGGAAGCTTTCGATGGCTTTTTCGTATTGACCGCTGTTCTTGAATTCCAGCCCGATCTCAATGTAGCGATTGGCGATCGGGTTGACCTCGGTCAGCTCCTCGCGCACCTGTTCGAAAGGACGGTTCTTCTGAAGCCACAGCCTCAACAGGTGGATGACGAAGTGGTTTTCCGGGGTGAGGATATCCTTCTCTCGCAAGTGGAGCAGGCTCGAGGTCAGGTCTGAATCGCTGAATCGAACGTGTTGGTTCTGCAGGTAATCGGTCAGTGTGCGTTTGTCCGATTTTTCCAGATGGGCCAGGGAGGCCAGTGTCCATTTTTCGATATCCGAGGCTTCGTCCCACACGAACTTAAGGTTGACCGTGCCGCGCTCCACCACGTCATCCAGGATCGCCTCCACATCGTTTTCACGGATGTGCCGCTGGTCCGTTTGTTGGCAGCGCGCGAAGAGTTCATGGCAGGTGAGTTGTGTAAAGTAGGGATGTCCGCCTGCGACCTTGTAAATGCGGTTGATTGCGTGCCGGTCATATTCGAGGATGGCTTCGACCGGGCGGGTGATCAGGTTCTGGGTTTGCTCCTCGTTCAGGAAGCTGATCTTCTTGTATAGGGCGGTCTTGAAGAATTCGGTGTAATCCGCCTGCATGTTCTCCAGTTTTCTTCCCGAAGAACCGATGGAGAAGATGAAGTTCAATCCCTGCCTGCCCATCAGGCGGCGCAAATGATCGACCAGCGGGCGGGCAAGCGTCTCTTTGATCTCATTTTCCTCCAGGTTGTCGAACTCATCAAATGTGAGCAGCAGTGAGCTGCTGTCCAGCATGGGGAGGAGGTTCGCCAGGAAACGGCTCTCGAAATAATCCGGGTCGGCGGAAAATGCATCCTTTTCCGGTGCAGGGATTTCCAAACCGCGTTCCTGCTTGAGCACCCGCACGATCTCACGCGCCAGCCACCACAGGAAGCGGTCGAGCGTGGTGTGCGTGCGTCCCTGCAGATCGAAGAAGACGGGTATATATCGTTGTGGTAATCGGTTGCCAAGTTGTTTCAGTACAGAGGTCTTTCCCACCCGTCGTTGTCCGTGAATCACCAGGATATGGTCGGCGTATTTCCCCATAAGGCTGTTTTGGATCCAATCGAATACATCCTCCCTGCCGAAGAACATCCTTGCTTCAGTGACCGGCGCCCCCGCAATGTAAGGGTTGACCAATTCACCAACCATGACCCCTCCGCTCTGTCATGCCTCAGATTTATGGATATGTACGCTTGTCCTTTATCATTGTAGGGATTTCAGGGATAAAAAACAAGCGGATAAATGTCACTTTCCCGTTCTGTAATGGATTTTCCATAAAGATGTGGAATAACCTAAGCGCCACATTAGGAAAATTGTCACAAACAGACGACGGGGGTAAAATGGATGTCGTATGGCACGTCAACGGAACGGTTGCTTGCGGCGACCGTTTTTGTATGCATGGTCGTCATTGCGAGGATCGAGACACGATAGCGTCGAGATCCCGAAGCAATCTCCCGGTATCGAATCGACATCATATGTCTTCCAAGCCTTCAACCCAGCCTCTCATCGAACTGCGCGACGTGGTGAAAGTATATTCCACCGCGGCGGGTGATTTCCCCGCGCTGAAAGGGATCAACATGCAGGTCGGGGCGGGGGAGTTCGTCGGTGTCATCGGCAAGTCCGGCGCGGGAAAGTCCACGTTGCTCAACATGATCACGGGCGTAGACCACATCACATCGGGCGAGGTCCGCGTGGACGCGAACGGCTCGCCGGTTTCCGTCCACAGCATGGATGAGGACCGGATCGCCCTCTGGCGCGGGAAGACAATGGGGGTGGTCTTCCAGTCCTTCCAACTTTTACCGATGCTCACGCTGGTCGAGAACATCACGCTCCCCATGGATCTGTGCGGCAATTTCAACCCCAAGCAATCGCGCGAACGCGCGCTTGAGTTGTTGCGGCTGGTCGAGATCGAAGAACATGCCGACAAGCTCCCCGCCTTCATTTCCGGCGGGCAGCAGCAGCGCGTTGCCATTGCGCGCGCCCTCGCCAACGATCCGCCCATCCTCATTGCAGACGAGCCGACCGGCAGTCTGGATTCGGTCACTGCCGACCACATCTTCGAGGTCTTCGAGCATCTCGTGACCGATCAGGGCAAGACGATCGTGATGGTGACCCACGACCAGTCGCTGGCGCCGCGCTTCTCGCGCACATTGCGGATTGCGGATGGGGAGTTGGATACTGATCTGGTAACGGAAGCAGACAGCAAGCCCGGTGGGAGGCGGATGAAATGAGCACGCGTCGCACCTCCCGTAAATCTACCTCCGCGCAACATGCCATGTCCACGCCCGATGCCATGATCGACATGCACGGCGTCGTCAAAACGTTCAGGAATGCGGCGGGTGAGTTCACCGTGCTCAAAGGCGTCGACCTGACCATCAACCGCGGCGAATTCGTTTCGATCGTCGGCAAATCAGGCAGCGGCAAATCCACGCTGTTGAACATGATCACCGGCATCGACCATCCCACCGATGGGCGCGTGGTGATCGGCGGCATGGATATTTATACGAACGTCACAGAGAGTCAGCGCTCGAAATGGCGCGGCCGCAATCTTGGGATCGTGTTCCAATTCTTCCAGTTGATGCCGATGCTGACACTGCTCGAAAATGTGATGCTGCCGATGGACTACGCGGAGTTGTACGATTTCGATGAACGCCCGAAGCGGGCAATGGAGATGCTCGAACTGGTGGGGCTCGAAAAGTTTGCGAACAAACTGCCCATTCTGGTTTCAACGGGACAGCAGCAGCTCGCCGCCATTGCGCGCGCATTGGCTTGTGAGCCGCCCCTGCTGGTTGCCGATGAACCGACCGGGAACCTCGATACCAGGTCTGCCAACACGATCATCGACCTGTTCGAGGAACTGGCGCGGCGCGGCAAGACGGTGGTGATGGTGACGCACGATCCGTCGTTGACCTCGCGCACGACGCGCAACATCATCATTGCCGACGGCGAGTTGATCAACGAGACCGTCGCAAAGGCACTGCCCTGGCTCAGGCATCGCCACATGATGGAATTTACGAAGATCGCCGAAACGCAGATATATCCGGCGAAGACAACCATCATCTCGCGCGATGGGCATGTGGAGAACTTTTTCATGATCCACAAGGGCGAAGTGGAGGTGGTCCTGCTTGATCGCAGGAAACAGGAAACGGTGATCTCACGTTTGAAGCCGGGCGAGTTCTTTGGTGAGATCGAGTTGTTGCGCGGCGGACGGTCCATTGCAAATGTCCGGGCGGGCGCGGATGGTCCGGTTGAGGTGTTGACGATCAGGCGCGAAGATTTCAAACGAGTGATGGACCAGTCTCCGATCACGATGGACGCGGTAGGAAAGATCGTACAGGAACGACTGGATGCGCATCGCGCCGCCGATAGCAGGAAGTTCCGTCCGTTCTCTTTGTTCCGGAGAAGGCAATAAAAGCTGGTTGAGTAGTCCCGAACGAAGTGAGGGACGTATCGAAACCACTGGCAACCTGCAGAATGAATTTTGTGGTTTCGATACGTCCTGCGAAAACCACGCAGAACTACTCAACCACCACCTGGATAATCATATGAAACCTCGCTGGCGTAAAGTATTCCACGATCTCTTCGGAAATATCGGGCGCACACTGCTGGTGGTCTTTTCCATCGCAGTGGGCGTGTTTTCCATTGGCGTGATCGCGGGCGCCTATCAGATCATCTCGAACGATATGGGCATTTCATATGCGGCGAATCAACCTGCGAATATCGAGATGCGCATGTCCAATTTTGGCGATGATGTGCTGTCGTCCATCCGGAACCAGCGGGACGTGAAGAATGCCGAAGCGCGGCGTGTGTTCAACATCCGCGTCCGCGTGCCCGGCACCGAAAAGTGGACGACGCTCGACATGACCGCCTTCGAGAGCTTTGAGGACAACACCATCAACCTGTTGAAGCCCATCGAAGGCAGGACCGTGCCGGATAAGCGCGAAATCCTGTTGGAGAAGGATGCGCTTCAAAACCTGGACGTTGGGCTGGGCGGCCTGCTGGAGTTTCAACTCCCCGACGGCTCGACCAAACTAATGCCCGTCGTCGGCATCGTGCAGGATACCGCGGCCGGCGCCGGGGATTTTCTTGCCGACCCGTTTGCCTATATCACAATGGACACGCTGCAATATTTGGGACAGCCCAAATTGTATAACCGCGCCCTCGTGACGGTTACAGGCAATGACGACGATCCGCAGCATATCCGCGAAGTGGGCGCGGTGGTGAAGGACAAGATCGAGAAAAGTGATGTGGTTGTCGTTCGTTCCCGTTTTTCCGAGACGCATCAACATCCGTTGGGGAGCACGATCAATGCGGTGCTGGGGATTTTGCTGGCGCTGGGCGTCCTGATCGTGCTGCTGTCCAGTTCGTTGATCGCGAACACATTGAATGCCTTGTTGAACCAGCATCTGCGTCACATCGGTGTGATGAAACTGGTGGGCGGTCAGCGCAGGCAGGTCTTCCGCATGTACATTGCGCTCATCATGTCGTTTGGAATCATTGCCCTTCTCATCGCCGTGCCCTTCGGCGGGATCGGGGCGTATGCTTTGGCTGAATTCATTGCGAGCCAGTTGAGTTTCAGCCTGCTGGGCTACCGCATTGTGCCGATGGCGTTCCTCATTCAGATTGCGGTGGGTCTGCTCGTCCCGTTGATCGCCGGTCTGGCGCCCGTCATCAACGGTTCGCGCATCACGGTCTTAAAAGCTCTCAGCGGGGATCTGGCCGAGGACGAGGTCCAGTTCAAAGACGGAGAGATGCGTCTCTCCTGGTTCGATTGGGCGCAGGTCAAGGTGACGCGCCTGTTGGCGGCGCGCGGCATCCATGTCCCGCGTCCGTTCATCATTTCGTTGAGGAACACGTTCCGCAGAAAGAGCCGTCTCGCGTTGACACTGTTCACGCTGACGATGGGCGGCGCGATCTTCATCTCGGTCTTCAACGTGCGCGTGACCCTGCATGATTACATCGGTCAGATCGGCAAATATTTCCGCGCGGATGTAACGCTCGATTTCGATCAGGCATATCGCTTGAAGGAGGTCGAGAAGGCGGTGATGAATGTGGATGGCGTGACAAGGATCGAAGGCTGGCAATATGCGAGCGGCGAATTGATGGACGACCGGGAAAATGTGATTGACAATATCACCATCCTGGCGCCTCCCGCCGATAGTCCGCTGGTGCAGCCGATCCTCGTGGAGGGACGCTGGATCCGTGCGGACGATGAGCGGAAGATGGCGGTGAGCGAAGGCTTGAAGAAATCCTTCCCCGATCTGAAGGCGGGCGACTTCATCAACATGCGTATCAACGGACGCGATGAGGTCTGGCAGATCGTTGGGCTCTTCAAGTTCGTCGATCAGGAAGGCATGCTTGGGTATGCGCCTTTCGAATATATATCGGATATGAACAATCAGGCGAACCGCTCCTTTTCCTTCAGGGTCGTGACCGAAAGACACGACCGCGCCTATCAGGATGCAAAGGCGGAGGAACTGGACAAATATATGCGCGATCATGGATTCAAGGTCCGTGTTGCCGAGGCGGGGAGCGCATCGCTGGATACGGCTGTGGAGAGCCTCGATATCCTGGTCGTGTTTTTGTTGATCATGGCGGTCCTGACCGCCATCGTCGGTTCGATGGGACTGACCGGGACGATGGGCATGAATGTGCTCGAACGGACGCGCGAGATCGGCATCACGCGCGCCATCGGCGCCGATGACCGCGCCGTGATGCGGACGGTCATCGCCGAAGGTGTGGTGATCGGTTTGATCTCCTTTGTGCTGGCGATCCTCCTCTCCATCCCGTTCACCTACGGGCTTTCGACGATCGTGAGTCTTGCAATTTTTCAGACCCCCATTACCGTGGTCTTCACGTATATGGGTTATGCCATCTGGCTGGGATTGGTCCTGGTGCTGTCCACGGTGGCAAGCATTTTGCCTGCGCGCAATGCAGCGCGGTTGACCATCCGTGAAGTGTTGGCGTACGAGTGATTTTTTCCGGTGGTTGCATAGTCGCACGGCGGCATACACCTGCGGCGTGAAACCACAACCTGTCAAGAGATCTTATGTTGATGTAATTTTTGGTTTCGATGTGTTCCTCGCCATGCTCGGAACCGCTCGACCAACAGGATAATCAAAGGAAGGTAACAATGAAGAAAACGATAAAGATATACATGATGCTGATCCTGGCTTTTGCGTTGACGTTGACCGCCTGTGCAAACCAACAGTCAGCCACCCCGCAGGATACGACTCCCGAAACAACCTTTCTCCCGTCGGACACGGTGGTCGCGGAGGGGTACATCAAGCCCATCCATGCGGTCAACCTTGCTTTCCAGGCGCGCGGCACGGTGGATGAAATTCAGGTGAAGATCGGTGACCAGGTCCGCAAAGGCGATGTGCTGGCACGCCTCGCGAATGCGAATCAGGCGGAGGCGCAGCTTGCCGCGGCAAACCTGGAATTGACCCAGGCACAGCAAGCCTATGACCAGCTCGTGCGCACCGAAGGGATCGGCCGCGCGGAGTCGTGGACGGCTTACATGAATGCACAGGAAGTCCGTGCCGAGGCGGCGCGTAAATGGGAGGACCTGAACATCGATAACATCGAAGACCGCATCGACGATGCCACAGCGGATGTCGAAGAACGCAAGACCGATCTGGACGATGCCCAGGATGAGTTCGACAAATACAAGGACCTCGACAAGGATAATTCCAGGCGCAAGACCGCCGAAGACGATCTCGAGCGCGCCCAGGAGGATTACAACGAGGCGGTCCGCAAACTGGAGGAGATCACCCGCGAGCGCGATACCGTCCGCGCCGCGTTGGACGCCGCGCTGGCGACGGAAGCCGAGGCAAAATACGCCTACGAACGGTCGCTCGACGGACCGAACAAGGATCAGTTCGCGTTGCTCTCCTCCCGCCTCGAGAATGCCAAAGCGCAGGTCCTTGCGGCGCAGGCAGCCCTTGACAACTACATCCTCAAGGCGCCGTTCGATGGCGTCGTGGTGGATGTGGCTGTTGAGATTGGCGAGCAGGTTGGGGCGGAGTCCCGAGCCGTGAGCGTTGCCGACACCTCGTCATGGGTCATCGAGACCACCGACATCACGGAACTCGAAGTCGTTGATCTCGCGGTCGGTCAGGCGGTCACGTTCACTGCCGATGCGCTGCCCGACGTCACGATGAATGGTGTGGTGACTTCGATCAGTCAGTCAGCCTTCACGCAAACCGGCGATGTGATTTATACCGTTTACATCGAAGCCGACGATGTCGACTCGCAGGTTAAGTGGGGCATGACCGTCGAGGTCACGTTCGAGCCCGTGGATTAGAATTTGATTATTAGAACAATTGTTGGCTTGAATCGCAAAATCGAATGCGCGATAATGAAAATGCTCCGATAAAGAGCTAAACCGCGCGAAAGCGTGGCGGCGCAAAGTCATGGGTCTAAAGCTGAACTGAGCCAGGATCGCCAGACTGCCGATAAAAGCAAAACCGTCAAAAGACGGCGACGCAAAGCCAGGCGTCTAAAATCAGGTGCGCACTGATCAGGACCGACCGGCTGTCCGAAAGGCAAAACCAGGGAAACCTGGCGACGCAAAGTCATGGGTCTAAAGTCACAATCATTATTTTGACCAGGATCGCCAGACTGCCGAAGAGCTCTTGCAGAGACGACTGTTATGGGTCGTCTCTGTTTTTTTATTTTGGACGCTGCGCCTCATCCCGCGCTCGAACCTGTTTCCGTTTCATTGATCGGACTCCGTCCCCGATGTTTGCGCCGCGGAATTCGATCCGTATGATGTTATGGCGGCTTCCGCATTTGAACGACTCAAGAGGCAGTATAATCCCCACATGCCCAAACCACGACCCCTCGATCCCGAATCCAAACCCGACGACCGCGTGGACAACGCCCTGCGCCCGCAAAGACTGAACGACCTGATCGGTCAGGACCAGGTCAAGGAGAATCTCGCGATCCTCATCGCCGCGGCGCGTCAGCGCGAAGAGGCGTTGGATCATGTTCTTTTTTATGGACCTCCCGGCCTTGGGAAGACGACCCTCGCCCACGTGGTTGCGAACGAGATGGGAGTCAACGTCAAGGTGACGGCGGGTCCTGCCATCGAGCGCGCCGGCGACCTGGCGGCGATCCTCACCAACCTGCGTCAGGGCGATGTGCTGTTCATCGATGAGATCCATCGTTTGGGGCGTGCGGTGGAGGAAGTGCTGTATCCCGCCATGGAGGATTTCTCGCTGGACATCGTCATCGGCAAAGGACCCTCGGCGCGTTCGATCCGCTTGAAATTGCCGCGCTTTACGGTGGTGGGCGCAACGACGCGCCTGGCGCTGGTCACGGCTCCGCTGCGGGCGCGCTTTGGCGCGGTCTATCGGCTGGATTACTACGAGTTGGAGGCGATGCAGGCGATCGTCTCGCGTGCGGCGGGGATGTTGAAAGTGGAAGTGGACGATGGCGGTGTCGAAGAAGTGGCGCGCCGCGCCCGCGGCACTCCGCGCGTCGCGTTGCGTCTGTTGCGGAGAGTCCGCGATTATGCCCAGGTCCGCGCCGATGGTGTGGTCACCTCCCGGGTGGCGAAAGAGGCGCTCGATCTGTTGCAGGTCGACCCGCTTGGTTTGGATGATGTGGATCGCCGCGTGTTGAAAACCATCATCGAAAAATACAACGGCGGACCCGTGGGCTTGAACACCATCGCCGCCTCCATCAGTGAAGAGCAGGATACGATCATGGATGTGGTCGAGCCCTATCTTTTACAACTCGGATTCTTGGATCGCACCCCGCAGGGACGCGTCGCCACGAAGTCCGCGTATGAGCATCTCAATTTGCCGTATAACGAGGAGGGACAGCCAAGACTTTTATAGGTAGAGAGGAGTAAGACAATGGTTGTAACGATTTTGGAAGCACATGTTGACTCAGGGCAGTCTTCGAGATTATTGACTGCCTATCAGGGAGGCATTACCAACCTGCCGCCGCAGATGATCGAGACTTTTCTGATGCAAAGTACCTCGGATAAAACCCTCTGGCGGATCATCTCTGTTTGGAAGAGCCGCGAGGCTTTGGATGAAATGAGAAATTCCGGTGAGACGCCCGCGGGCATCCTGATGTTCCGTGCGGCAGGCGCGGAGCCGGAGTTATCCATTTTTGACGTGCCCGCGCATGCTCCCTGAAAATTAAGATGAAGCGATTTATCACGATCCTCCTTCCCTTGTTGTTGATGCTGACATCCTGCGGCCTGCCGCCTGCTCAAACAGAGACTCAATCTGCGCCTGTTGCAAGTCCCACGCCGGAGCAAACTCCTGAAACAGCACCGACCGAAGTTATGCCGAAGGTGGAACATCGCATTGGAGTTCGTCAGGTGGAGGGTGTTGGCGAATTTTACGATCGACAAACCGGTGAGACATTCATCCCGCGCGGCGCGAATTATGGTTTCTTTCCCCTCGGTAACGGCTTTACAAATCTCGTTTTGAAGGTGGGGATCTATGATCCGCAGCGCACACGCGCCGATTTCGCAACGCTGAAAAATTTGGGGTACAACACCGTCCGCGTGTTCCTCGATCATTGCAACAAGGGTCCCGGCTGCATCGGCGACAGTGACAACATCGGGCTGAATCCCGACTATCTCGATAACATCGCAGACATGATGTCCGCGGGACGCGAAGCGGGGATCTTCATCCTGTTCACATCCAATGACCTGCCCGATCAAGGCGGTTATGCGGAGGAAGCGAACATCGGTTCGGGCGGGACCTTTGCCGGATACCGCAACTCATACTATCTCCGCCCTCATGCCATTACCGCCACCCGCCGCTACTGGCGCGACCTGCTGACCGGACTCATGGAACGGAACGCGGCATTCGACGCGGTTTTGGGCTGGCAGCTCCTCAACGAGCAATGGATGTTCCGCGACCAGCCGCCGCTTTCCCTGACGAGCGGCATCGTCGAAACGACGACCGGCTCCTACGACATGAGCGACCCGGATCAAAAGACCCAAATGGTCAGTGATGGGATCGTGTATTACATCGCGCAGATGAAAGAGGAGATTCTGCTTCACGACCCGACCGCGCTTGTGACAATGGGATTCTTCGTCCCTGAGATCGCCGCGCCGGATTGGTACGTGGAGACGGCATCGCTGTTGCAAAAATCGGACCTGGATTTCTTCGATTTCCATGCCTATCCCGGTGGAGCGAATCTGAAAGACCATGTGGAACATTTTGGGATGAATGGTTATGATGCCAAACCCATCATCATGGGCGAGTACGGCGCCTTCCGTCACGTCTATCCCGAGATCGATTCCGCGGCGCGCGCATTGACCCAATGGGTCGCGGACTCCTGCCAGTATGGATTCGATGGCTGGCTGTACTGGACGTATTATCCATCCGATGCCAGCGCAGGTGATCGCACCTGGGGTCTGGTGGATGAAGATGATTATCTGTTGAATTTGTTCGCGCCGGTGAATCAACCGAATCCGTGCGTGCCGGTTGAAGTTCCCAACGATAATCTGGCATACGGCAAGCCCGTCACGGCTTCGCGGAGCTTATCCGATCAGCCTCCCGAATATGCCGTGGACGACAACGCCAACACCCAGTGGGGTTCTGGCGAGCATCCCGTCCAATGGATACAAATTGATCTGCAGGGGACGTATCGCGTTACCGAAATCCGTTTGCTGGTGGGGCAATATCCCGCCGGGAATACGATCCATCGCGTACAGGTCCGTGCATCGGGCGGCGAAGCGTTTCAAACAGTTTATGAATTCAATGGTTCGACCAACGATAACGATTGGCTGGTGTTCAAACCTGACATTCCACTGGAAAACGTAGGTCAAATCCGTATCCAGACAATTGCCAGCCCCTCATGGGTTTCATGGAAAGAGATTCAAGTGTACGGTGAATTGATGCTGCCGTAGTATAAAGTATTGATGGAAAACATTGCCCGTTATTTGATGATCGGCGGGATCATCCTCTTCCTTGTGGGTGGGGGAGTGTATCTCGCCTCAAAATTTGGTTTTCCGCTGGGGCGCCTACCCGGCGACATCCGTATCGAGGGACGGAACGGATCGTTCTACTTCCCGGTCACCACTTCGATATTGATTTCTGTTATATTAACGATCATCTTGAACTTGATTGCGCGCTTTTGGAATAAATAATGCAGGCAGGGGCCATGGTGCGTTGGGTCTAAATGACCATTTCATGAAAACTTCCGACTTCGATTACCTTCTCCCGGAATCCTCCATCGCGCAGACGCCTGCCGAGCCGCGCGATTCTTCACGTTTGCTGGTGTTGCATCGCGATACCGGTGAATTGGAACATCGCATCTTCCGGGATGTGACAGATTACTTGAACGCGGGCGATCTGTTGGTGTTGAATCAGACGCGTGTCATCCCGGCACGCATCTATGCCCGCAAGGAAACAGGCGGGCGCGTGGAAATCCTGCTCCTGCGCCGCCGCGACCCATTGACCTGGGAAGCACTGGTGGGAGGCAAGGGTCTGCGCGTAGGCAAACGGGTGGTTATAGAGGAATTGGAAGGGCAAAGTTCTCAAACTGTTCAAGCCGAGATCTTTGAATTATTGAACGGCGCCGAACGCCTGATCCGTTTTTCCGAACCCATCGAGCCATATTTTTCAAGAGTGGGGCATGTCCCTTTGCCGCCGTATATCCATGAGAAATTGGATGATCCCGAACGGTATCAGACCGTTTACGCCAAAGAACCCGGTTCCGCTGCCGCGCCGACGGCTGGGTTGCATTTTACGCCGCGTCTTTTGGAGGAGTTGCAGGTCAAAGGCGTGCGGATCGCGTACGTCACGCTGCATGTAGGGCTGGATACCTTTGCACCTGTAACGGAAGAGAATCCCGAGGAGCATAAGATCCATACCGAGTGGTGTGAGTTGCCTCAGGAAACGGCAGATGCCATTAACGAAACCCGCAAGCGCGGCGGAAGGGTCATTGCGGTGGGGACAACTTCGGTGCGCACATTGGAGGGAGTTGCCACTCTCCAGCCTTCAAATACCGAATTTCAGTTACAGCCTTTTATGGGAGAAACTTCCATCTTTATTCTCCCCGGCTACCAATTCAAAGTTGTGGACGCGCTGATCACCAATTTCCATCTGCCGAAATCATCGTTGATCATGCTGGTCAGCGCGTTTGCCGGGCGTGAGAAGATTTTGGAAACCTACAGGATCGCAGTCGAGGAAGGTTACCGCTTTTATTCCTTTGGCGATGCAACGTTGATCCTGTAGATCGGGCTCGATGAATTTATGGAAGTATATAGGGTATCAGCTTGTCAGCCGCAGTACCGATCAGCACCGTCAGGAAGAAACACATAAAGACGAGCCCTGTGATCCCTGCCAGTCCCAGCACACGGATGGTCATCCATTTCTTTGCTTCATTATAAGTTTCCAATGCAGCCTCCTTTTTGAATGGAATGGGTACTTTGTTGAGAGAGTCGGCTTTTGCCATTTCTTTGGCGATCTCGGCGAGTTCGGGATTTGATTCGAGATACTCCTTGATGACCGCATTTGTCTCCGGGCTGACTTCTCCAGCCAGATATAATGGCAATAGGTCGAGGACAACTTCTTTTGTTAATTCACTCATTGTGACTCCTTTTTGGATGCATGGCGAATAGCAGTTTTCGTACCCGGTGAACTTTTACCTTGGCGGTACCTTCAGATATTCGAAGGACGCGCGCGATCTCAGCATAGGACAGGTCGTATTGAACGCGCATGACGAAGGCAGAGCGGTCGATTTCGGGCAAGGTCAACACGGTTGCGCGAATTTGCTCGATTTCATTCCTGGTCTCGAACGATCTTTCCAGTGTGGGTAGCGAGTCTGGATGAGCTTCGTTCAACACCTCATGGGTTTTGTGTTTTCTCAACGATTCCAGGTAGATGTTCCGGGCGATCGTAAAGAGATATGCCTTCAGGGTCTCGGTTCGAATGGTGCCTAAGTTCATCCAGGCGCGCGCAAATGTTTCGGCGGTAATATCTTCTGCGTCGTTGGAATTGCCGGAAAGCCATGTGGCAAAACGGTAGACTTCGGGTGAATAGGATATATAAAGTTCTTCAAAACTCAGCATGCGCTTCTCTATCTAACAATATGCAGGTTTTTCTAAAAAGTTACAAATTCCAGTATACAATCACTTCATGGACACATTGAAGAAACTCAACAAGGAAATCATCGCCTGCCGCAAGTGCCCGCGTTTGGTGGAGTGGCGGGAGGAAGTTGCAAAAGTAAAGCGCAGGGCATATCAGGATGAGGAATACTGGGGCAAGCCGGTACCGGGATTTGGCGATCCGGATGCGCGCATCCTGGTCGTTGGGCTCGCGCCCGGCGCACACGGCTCGAACCGCACGGGGCGTCAATTTACGGGTGATGCTTCGGGTCGGTTCCTGTTCCCGGCGTTGTATCGGGCTGGGTTCGCGAATCAGCCGTCGGGAGAGTCGCGAGGCGATGGTCTCGTTTTGAAGGATATGTATATCACGGCATCCGGCCGATGCGCGCCTCCCGCCAACAAACCGACATCCGAGGAATTGAACAACTGCCAGCCTTATCTGGAGCGTGAATTAGAAATCATTAATCCACGGGTGATAGTATGTCTGGGTCGGATAGCTTTTGATAGGGTAACCGGAATATTATCCGCCCGCAAATCGGTTGGGAAGTTTGCCCACGGCGCGGCATATCGATTGGATGGCGGTCTGTGGATCGTGTGCTCGTATCACCCCAGCCAGCAAAACACATCGACCGGAAAACTGACCGCCAAGATGTTCGACGATATTTGGAAGAAGGCAAAGACACTTTTGGATGAAAACACTTAAGCGCATCCTGTCCGGACTTTTGGTTGTCGCCGTTATATCAGCCCTGGGATTCGTCCTTTGGGCGAATGATGCCGCACAGCCAACGGATGTTGCCCTGCGCGCTATGGAAACCGATTCGCAGGTGATCGTCACGCAACAAGCCGGTTTTATCACCTTTGAGCCCGCCTCCCAACAGGCAACGACCGGATTTATCTTTTATCCCGGCGGTCGGGTGGACGCGCGTGCGTATGCGCCTGTACTGCGCCGTATTGCCGGGCAGGGATATTTCGTCGCAGTGGTAAAGGTCCCATTGAATCTTGCCTTCTTCGATGTCAATGCGGCGGACGAAGTGATCGGCAAATATCCCGGCATGGAACATTGGGGCATCGGCGGACATTCGCTCGGTGGTGTTGCGGCAGCCCTCTATGCAAAAGATCATCAGGAAGTGATCGGTGCCATTGCATTTTGGGCTTCCTATCCGGCGGATGACGCGCTCAAGGATACGAACCTCCAGGTGCTTTCCGTTTATGGGTCGAATGATGGATTGGCGACCGGGGATCAGATCGAGGCATCCAAAGCCCTGCTCCCCGCGCAGACCCAATATGTTTCCATCGAGGGCGGCAACCATGCCCAATTTGGATCCTATGGATTGCAGGCTGGCGATAATCCGGCTTCGATCCCTCCCGAAGAACAATGGGAGCAGATCGCCGACGCCACTGTGGGGTTGCTTGCTTCGCTTGTCAAGTGATTTTGAGAATTTGATGATTTTTGGGAACAAGAAAAATATGGAGAATAAATTGATCACCCCGGGGGAGCTCGCGCCCGATTTCGAGCTTGAAGATGTAAATGGTAATCGCGTCCGTCTTTCGGAGTTCCGCGGCAGCAAGCCCGTGGTCCTGGCTTTTCTGCGCGGCTTCATGTGACCGTATTGCCGCGCGCAGTTGGCGCGCTTGCGTGAGGAGTATCAAAAATTCATCGATCGGAATACGGAAATTATCGCGCTTGGCCCCAATTCGCCGGCGGCCTTCCAGCAATTCTGGGAGGATGAGGGAATCCCGTTCATCGGTCTGCCCGACCCGGATCATAGTGTCGCAAGGGTATACCGCCAGGAGGTCAACCTGTTCAAACTGGGGCGCATGCCTTTGAACTGTGTTGTCGATAAAAAAGGCTACATCCGGTTTGCGCATTACGGTAAATCCATGCGTGATATCCCCACCAACACAGATCTGTTCCAGGTAATAGATGAATTGAATAAATCGTCAGCATGACATGACATTGGGACAAATCGCATTCCTTGGATCGGGCGAAACATCGCTGGCAGGCGGGCGGATCTTCGAAGCCCTGGCAAAAAAAATAGACGGACCTCTCCGCATTGCACTTATGGAAACCCCCGCAGGCTTTGAGTTAAATTCTGCGCAGGTCGTTGGTCGCGTTGGCGAGTTCATGCAGACCCGTCTGCAGAACTACAAGCCGGTCGTGGATGTGATCCCCGCCCGCAAGAAGAATTCTGATTTCAGCCCAGATGATCCTGAGATCATCAAGCCGCTTTTGTATGCGAACATGATCTTTATGGGACCGGGCAGCCCGACCTATGCCATCCGTCACCTGCAGGATACTCTGGCATGGAATGTGATCCGGGCGCGGCATCGCCTCGGCGCGACGCTCGTGTTTGCCTCCGCTGCGACGATCTCCATCGGCGCCCACGCCCTTCCCGTTTACGAGATCTACAAGGTCGGGCAGGACGTGCATGTGGTGGATGGGTTGAATCTATTCGCCGACTTTGGTGTACACCTTTCCTTCATCCCGCACTGGAATAACGCTGAAGGCGGCGTGGATTTGGATACCAGCCGATGCTTCGTCGGCATGGACCGCTTTGCGGAGTGGTGCAGCCTTGTCCCGGTGGAAAATGTCACCCTGGGGTTGGACGAACATACCGGCATCATCATGGATTTCGAAAGCGGCATGTGTGAGATCAGCGGCGTGAGTTCTGTCTCACTGGTGAGCGACTGTGATCCGGTCATGCATCCGGCGGGGACGAAGTTCCCGCTCCGCGAAGTCGGCGATATCAAAATACCCGATCCAATCGATAAGGATATCCCCCAGCGCGTCTGGGATATGGTGGTGAATGCGCCTCCTTTGGAAGGTGACAGGCCCTCCGCTGAAGTGGTGGAACTGGCTGAAAAGAGGCAGCAGGCGCGCGCCGATAAGAATTGGGCGGAATCCGATAAATTGCGCGATGAGATCGCCGCATTGGGGTGGACCGTCCAGGACGGCAAGGACGGTTATAAGCTGGTCAAGGATTGATTGCATTCATGTAAATATTGGACCGCGGACAGATCGTATTTTGTCTGCGGTCTTTTCATTTCTGACCACCGGCTTACGGCTTTCATCATCATCCATTTGCGTTAAAATAGAAGGCGAAAAGAGGAAAATGACATGCGCGCTGTAGACATCATCATCAAAAAACGTGACAAAGAGGAACTCACCCGCGAAGAGATCGAATACTTTATCAAGGGTTTTGTATCGGGCGACGTGCCTGATTACCAGGCTTCGGCGTTCGCCATGGCGATCATGCTCAATGGAATGACGCCGCGCGAGACGACCGATCTGACGCTTGCGATGGCGCACTCCGGGCAGATGCTCGATCTGAGCGATGTGGTTGACCTGGCTGTGGATAAACACTCCTCCGGCGGCGTGGGTGACAAGACGAGTCTGGCAGTGCTGCCCATCGTTGCCGCGTGCGGCTTGCCGGTTGGCAAGATGTCCGGGCGCGGGCTTGGGTTCAGCGGCGGTACACTCGATAAGCTGGAATCCATTCCCGGTTATCGGGTAAATCTCACAACTGAAGAGTTCAAAAAGCAATTGAAGGACAAGGGGATCGTGCTGTCCGGTCAATCCCTCGACCTGGCTCCGGCGGATGGCAAGCTTTACGCCCTGCGTGACGTCACCGGCACGGTTCCGTCCATTCCGCTGATCGCCTCCTCCATCATGTGTAAAAAACTTGCCGCGGGGGCGCAGGCGATTGTGCTGGATGTCAAAGTCGGATTAGGCGCGTTCATGGAAACCCTGGATACCGCCCGTACCCTGGCGAATCTGATGGTGGATATCGGCGCACTGGCTGGACGCGAGGTCATTGCCCTGCTCTCGGACATGAACCAACCGCTCGGAAGCGCTGTCGGCAATGCGCTCGAGGTTGTGGAGGCAATCGAAACGCTCAAAGGCGGCGGACCGGAGGATTTCCGCGGACATTGTCTGCACGTCAGCGCGCATATGCTTTTGTTGGGCAAGCGCGCCGGGGACCTGGCAGAGGGTCGTCTGATGGCGGAAAGAGCCATCGAAGATGGATCTGCGCTGGAGAAGTTCCGCCTGCTTGTGCAGGCACAGGGCGGTGATGTTTCATTTGTTGACGACGCATCCAAATTCCCGCCCGCGAAATTTGTCGAGGTGGTAAAGGCGCCTCGCAGCGGGAACCTCTCCCGGGTCCATGCCAGACGCGTGGGGGAGGCGGCAGTAACGCTGGGCGCGGGACGCGCGAAGAAGTCCGATCCTGTGGATCACGCGGTCGGTTTCGTCATCCATCACAAAGTTGGCGACAGGCTCCAGCAGGACGAACCGTTGTTCACCATCCACGCGAACGATGAAGCGAAACTTGCAGAGGCGCGCAAAGCGGTGCTTGCCGCGCACGAATTCAGTGATGAGCCGGTGGAGAAATTACCGTTATTCTATGAATGACACGCTCGTATTGTGGAATCTGCTCCAGACTTGCGTTAATTTTAAGAATGGGGCATACTAGGTGTATAGACTGCATCCGCAGTGAATAGGAGCACACAGTTTCATGGCGAAAGTATCCTTGCGGGCGTACAACCGCGAAATCGAAACAATGATAGACCGCGGCCAGCTGGACGAGGCTGTGGCTCATTGCCAGCATATCCTGAAGACATTCCCGAAACATCTTGAAACCTATCGCCTGCTTGGCAAGGCATACCTTGAACTGAAGCGCCATAACGACGCGATCGATATATTCTCGCGCACGCTCAACGCCGAGCCCAGTGATTTTGTCGCGCACGTGGGGATGAGCATCATCCGTGACGAGGCGGGCAAGCTGGACGATGCGATCTGGCACATGGAACGCGCCCACGAAACGCAACCGTCCAATGCGGCGGTGCAAAGCGAACTGCAAAGGTTGTACGGTCGCCGCGATGGCGTCCAACCACCCCGCATCCGTATGACGCGCGGCGCGCTGGCGCACATGTACGTGCAGGGCGAGTTATATCCGCAGGCGATCTCCGAGATCAAGGGTGTGTTGCAGGAGGACCCTGCTCGCAGTGATATGCAGGCATTGCTTGCAATGGCTTATTATCGCAGTGGCCAGAAGAATGCGGCGGCGGACGCGGCTTCCTCCTTGTTGAAGAGGTTCCCATATTGCTTCGATGCCAACCGCGTGCTGGTCGAGATCCTTGGCGCCGAACACCCCGAAGGCGCGCAGATGTATCGCCGGCGCGTTGTGGAACTCGATCCCTACGCGGCCCAGGTGAGCGGGACTGTGTTCCAGTCGATGGATGTCAATGATGCCGCGGTGATGCTCGAACGCCTGGACTGGAATGGACAGCCAACCAGGATGGAACAGGATTGGGGAACCACACAGGCGATTGCACTGGACAGCGGCAAGACTCGCGAGGAACAACCGAAATGGTTGAAATCCGGAGGAAGCGAGGAGGCGCCTCCTCCCGCCCCGAAACCTGTTCCCGCTTTCACAGATTCCACGCCAACCCAGCCGCCTGCCGCACCCGCCAGACCCGAAGAGGATATCCCTGAATTTTTACGCGATGCGGGTTGGGTCCCTTCGAGCGGCGAGTTCGATGAGAGCAAAGTGACAATTGCCGGGGAGGCAGAAACTCCATCCGCCGCGCAGCCGATCGAAAAAGGGGAGATGCCCGAATGGCTCAAAGCCATGGCGCCCCCCGAAGAGACCGAGCCAGCCGCGGAGGAAGAACTGCCCGATTGGATCGACAAGATCGGCACCGATGAACTTCGTGTTCCATCCGCGGAGTCCACTTCTGAAGAGACGGATTGGCTGAGGCAACTGGGAGAGACAGAACCGGAGAAGACATCAGAAGGTGAGCCTGACTGGCTGAAGGAATTTGGTCAACAGGAGGAAGGACTCACCGCGCCCTCCGAGGAACAGCCGGATTGGCTCAAAGACTTTGGCGAAGAGTCCGCACCCGAACCTGCCTCGACACCGGAGCCCGATTGGATGGCTCAATTGGAGGAACGCGAAGAGACTCCTGTTGAATCTGCACAACCATCCGGCGAAATTGATTTTCTGGAAGAATTCAAGAGCGAGCCTGAACCAATGCCCGCCTCCGAAATCCCGGCAACCTCCAAAGTGGATACGGGTGAGCTTGGCGCAAGCGAGAAGGAACAGGATGATGCCTTTGCATGGCTCGAAAGCCTGGCGGCGAAACAGGGCGCCAGCGAAGGCTTGTTGACCAAGCCCGAGGAACGTCGCGAAGAGGAACCTGAATGGATCAAACAAGCCAAGAGTTTGACGCAGCCTACTGCTCCCGCGGCGGAAGTTCCCGTTTCACCGTCGCCTGCCGCGCCTCCTCCTCCTCCTGCAAAAGTTGAAGACCTTGGCAGGAGCGAACAGGAACGTGATGATTCCTTTGCGTGGCTGGAAAGCCTTGCCGCAAAACAGGGCGCGACCGAAGGTCTCCTGACCAGGCCTGAGGAGCGTTCGGAAAAGGAACCTGATTGGGTGCAGCAAGCCAAGAGCGGAGTCGCATCCCAGCCGCCTGTTGCAGAGGAGCCGGCCGCGGAAGAACCGATCCTGGAACAACCTGAACCCGAGAAGTTATCCACCGTGGAAGAGACGGAAGCATGGCTGCGCAAGTTGGACGAAGAGGAAGCGGAAACGCGCGAATCCGCACCGGCGGATGATACCGCTTTGTGGATCAAGGCATTGGATGCGCAGGAGGAATCGGTTGCTGAACCCGCCCAGGAATCACAGGATGAAGGACTGCCTGCATGGATCCAGGATATCGAGGAAGAGCAGGCTCCTGAAACGGAACCAGCCGTCCCTGAGTCCGAGGCGGAGCCAGCATCCGAATGGATGAGCGCGATCGAAGAGCCTGTCTCTCCAACGCCTGAACCTGTCCAGGAAGAGTCGACACCTGATGTTGAAGAGTTGCCGGAATGGTTAAGCGATCTGGAAAAGGAGAAAGAACAGGCGGTCGCTTCCTCTGCGGACGATCTGCCTCCCTGGCTGCGGGATGAGACCGGTGAGCTGGTCGCCGAGCCGCCGAAGATCGAGCCGACGCGTAGATCGGATTGGAAGCCGGTCGAGGAGAAAGAGGAGAAACCTGTTGAGGCGCCTCTCTCCACGCCTGAGCCTGAATCCGTTGAACAACCTGAGCCTGAGCCGACGCCTGCTCCTCCGCCGGCACCGAAGGCGAAGAAGCCTGCGGCTCCCAGGCCGAAGAAGGAAGTGAAACCGGCAACCCCATCCGGGCCGTATCAGGAGCCGGTGACGATTAGAGGTACTGGAATGCTGACCATGCCCGTTGACCCGATCCTTGCATCGGCGCGTAACGAACTTTCGCGAAGCAACATCCCCGGCGCGCTGGACGCGTATGGGAAACTCATCAAGAAGGGTCGCTTCCTCGATGAAGTGATCTATGATCTGCGTGAAGCGTTGTATCGCTATCCCGTGGAGGTAAGCATCTGGCAGTCGCTCGGTGACGCGTACATGCGTGCCAACCGCCTGCAGGACGCGCTGGACGCCTACACCAAGGCAGAAGAGTTACTTCGTTAATCAGACCTGACGGGCGCTGCGCCGAGTTTATCGAAGCGATTCTACAAGACGCAGATCGTCATGATCCAGGTTAGTGGAATGGTTTCGTTGCGGGAACCTGACAGGTTCGAATCTTAAATCTCTGGAGGAAATCTGTGGAAAGATCGCTCGTATTAGTGAAACCCGATGGCGTACAACGCGCATTGGTCGGGGAGGTGATATCCCGTCTGGAACGGCGTGGTCTGCGTCTCGTCGGTGCGAAGTTCATGCAGGTGAGCCGCGAACTGGCTGAAACACATTACGCCATTCACAAGGGCAAACCGTTCTATGATGGCTTGATCGAATACATCATCTCTGCGCCGGTGATGGCAATGGTCTGGGAGGGACCCAACGCGGTCGCCGCCATCCGCCAGACGATGGGCTCGACGCGTCCGACCGAAGCCGCGCCTGGTTCACTGCGCCATGACTTTGCCCTCGAAGTGGGGCGGAACCTCACGCACGCCTCCGATACCGTGGAGAACGGCGAAAAGGAAGTCGCACTTTGGTTCAAGAAGGAAGAACTCGTGGATTGGAAGCGTGAAGTGGATCGTTGGGTGTTCGAGAAGTAAAAATTGTAAGCGGAATTTGGAACGTCCTGCAGAGATGCGGGACGTTTTATTTAAGTCGTTTTGTTCGCAGGGGATTTCCGCAATTGCACGATCAACGTCCCGGCTCCAGCCATGACCAGACCGATGAGCCCCTTGATCGTGATGGTCTCACCCAAAAACAGAACGGCAAGGGTCGGAATCCAGATCATCATCGTGCCGTTGATGATACTGGATTCCAGAGCGGTGAGGGTCCGCAGGGTGTGGTTCCAGAGCGTGAACGCGAACGCGGTGTTGACCAGTGCCAGCCAGAGGATGATCCCCCAGCCTTGCAGCGTGATGACGGGCATCCCTTCTGTGGCGATCCCTGCAACGAGAAGGAGGATCGATCCCACGCCCATGCTGATGACAGTGATGACAAGCGGATGGTGCTTCCCTGTGCGGTTGATGTCCCTGCCCAGGATCGAAGAGACCGCATTGGCAAGGATTCCCAGCAAGGCAACAGTCATCCCAATGAACTGACTTTGCGGGACCGCGACCGGATAGAAATAAACGAACGCGCCCGCAATTGCCAGCAAACTCCCGCTCCATTGCAGGATCGTCGGATTCTCGGATAACCAGACCACACCCATCAGCGCCACGGTGACACTGCTGAAACTCCACAGCAGGTTGACGGTTACGGCGGGCAGATAGGCAAGCGCCACAAAGATCGCTCCCTGCGTGACGGCATAAAAGAGAATCCCAAGGACCGCAAATTTCCCCCAGGTCTTTAAGGACAATTGTTTGATCTCCCGTTTTGTTTCTCCAAACAACAGGACCATGGACAAACAGATAAAAGCCAGAAAGTACCTCAGCCCTGCAAACGTGACCGGTGGTATGTCCCTCAGACCAAACTTGACAAATACCCAGGATGTTGCCCAAAGGAATACAACAAACAGGGCCTGAAACACTGCGATAAGATGTGGCTGCATGAATGGGTTGAAGTCTCCGGTGTGGTTTTCGCTCGCTTATGATGTCATTCTTCCGTCAAAATGTCCCCATTGTGGTTGATCAGTGTCCCCACATCCTCCCCCTGGCAGATCTGGCACATGGTGCCCGGCGCATCGAAGTTGAACACGTGGATGGGAAGTCTGTGGTCGCGGGCAAGCAAGACCGCCGATTGATCGAGCGCCCGCAGATTTTTCTGGATGACCGTATCGTAATTGATCCGCCTGTACCTGCGCGCGGAAGGGTCGCGCTTTGGGTCGGACGTATAGATGCCGTCGATCCCATTTTTTGCCGCCAGGAGCGCCTCAGCCCGCAGTTCCAACGCCCGCTGGACAGCCGGGTAATCTGTTGTGACGTACGGGTTGCCCGTCCCTGCGGCGAGGATCACGATATGGCCATGTTCCAGGTGGCGGATGGCTCGCAGACGGATGAAAGGCTCGGCAACGGTATCCATCGGAATGGCGGTCATGACCCGCACATCCACGTTTCCATGAGAACGGAGCACGCCTCGCAACATCAGGCTGTTGGTCACGGTTGCGATCATCCCGATGTTGTCGGCTTCCGCCCGCTCGATACCCCATTCCTCGCCCAGTTCGCCGCGGAAGATGTTTCCGCCGCCAACAACCACGCTCACCTGAACCCCCAGGTTGTGCAGTTTCAACACTTCGTCCGCGATGTGGTTCAGCGCCTCCGGTGAAAACCCCCAGTCCTTGTTGCCTGCCATTGCGCCGCCACTGAGTTTTACCAGCACACGGCTATACCGCATGAATGTCCTCGCAATCCTTCAGGTATTTTTAACACTTCAAAGGTGTCCGTTTCATCAAGTTTGGGCAGGGCATGTGCGCGCGTTTCCCGGGAGATCAACTTCAACTTTGCAATCTCTCCCAGAAAATGGCAACGCCTCCCACAATACTGCCTTCCTGAGCGATCAGGGGCAGGGCGGTCACCTCGATCTCGCGCAAGCCTCCTTCCATATCGATGATCCAGAATATTTTGTGTGCAGGGCGGCGATGCTGGATGGCAACGACAAGGGGCAGGTCTTCCGGAGGAAGCGACTCTCCGTTCTGATCGACCGGGTGAAACTTTGTCGCCCACTCGCTGGCGGGCATCATGCCGGTTTCCTTGTAGCTGGTCCCGAGAATTTGCCCGGCAGGCTCGTTGTAGAAGATCAGGTCGCCGTCCGGATTCACAATGAAAATTGGCGTTGCCAGATTTTCGGCAAGCTGCCTTGACAGAACGACCTCAATTTCCTTTGGGAACATGGGACACCTCCGGGTTCATCAGTCCACTTTAATGCCTTATTGTACTTTCAATAACACTTTTCCATCGCTCCATAATTCCTCGAGATCGTAATGCTCGCGCTGATCGGGCGAAAAGAGATGCACGACCACATCGCCATAATCCATGACCAGCCAGCCTTCCTGCGACTGGCCTTCGACACGCCCCTTCTTCTTGTAATCCTTGCGGGTGGCCTCGAGCACGCCCTTGGCTAATGCGTCCAGCATGCGGTCGCTGGTGCCATTGCAGATCACGAAATAATCAGTAAACGAGGCGACATCCTTGATGTCCAATAACAGAATGTCTTCACCCTTTTTGTCCTCCAGGGCTTCGACGATTTTATGTGCAAGATCGAGTGCGTTCAGTTTTCACCTCATTGGGTTTGCAGCGGCGCGGAAAAGAGCTGGGTATAAACTGCGCCGCCCGGTTTCAGGTCGCTTTTATAAAGTTTCACAGAGTCTACTCTGGCAGTGCCGAGTGAGTCAACCTGCAACTCCTCGAGCGCCTGGCGGATCTTTTGCAGATCGGATGCGGAAATCTCCTGACGGACGCGCCCCACTGTCAGATGGGGGGAGAAGCCGCGCGATTCGGATTCATATCCCAGCTTTGCGGCTGCGGATTCAATCCCATGCTGGAACGCCTCCAACTCAGCCGGAGCCTGGATCCCGATATAGATCACGCGCGGCCGCTTCAGGCTTGGGAAGGAGCCGAGTCCGCTTAAACGGATGTCGAATGCAGGGCAGGAGTCCGCTTCAGTGCGGAGCATTTGAGTCAGAATATCGATATTCGCAGGCGAAACATCGCCGAGAAATTTCAGGGTCAGGTGGATGTTCTGCGAAGGCACCCAGCGGACCAGGGATGTCCCAATGGATTTGCGGAGTCGATCGGTATGTTCTTGGATGACCGCCTGTAAACGAGGAGGGATGTCCACCGCTATGAAGGTGCGAATCAGGCTCATGTTCTCAGGCGGTGGTGGAGCCGAGCGCGCGCTCGACCGCTTCCTTGAGCTCGATGTAACCGACCGGTTTGGTGAGGTAGGTAAAGGCGCCCGCCTCCATGCCGTTCTTGATGTCGGTGGGCATGCTCTTGGCGGTCACAACGATGACAGGAATACCGGCAAGGTTCGGGTCATTCTGCATTTTGCGGAGGATATCCAGTCCCGAGATCTCGGGCATCATGATGTCCAACAGAACAACATCCGGTTTGTTCTCGGTCATCATGGCGATGGCTGGCGCGCTTTTTGATGTTTTGAGGACGCGAAAACCGCTGACCCGCATCATCTCTGCGAACAGTTCAGCGGCATCCTCCTCGTCTTCGATGATCATGACGGTTTTATCTGTCATCGAAAGTAACGATAGCATAAGAGCATGGAAATCGCAAGAGTGTAACCGTAGGAGTGAAAGTTGTAAGAATATCCGCCGATCATCCATCCATGAAACTGACAGTCGGCTCGCCTCGATTGTCAACTTGTGATCATTGGAGGTACGATGAGTGAATTGACCGATTTTCGCGCGGAGAAGGATGAGTTTTTCGCCCGCCACCCGCAGAGTCCATTGACTCCGGAACAGAAACGCGGTTTTATCGGACTGCAATATTTCCCTGAGAATGATGACCTGCGGCTTGAAGTCAAGGTGGAGCCTTTTGAAGATCAACAGCCGCTTCAAATGCAGACCACGACCGGTGGGGTGCAGATGTATGTCCGTTATGGACGGTTCAAGTTCCAGGTGGATGGACAGGAGGCGGAGTTGACGATCTACCAGAATGAGAACGGATATTTCCTTCCGTTCGTCGATGCGCTGGCTGGCAGGGAGACGTATCCTGCCGGGCGGTATCTCGAGCCGGAGGCCCTGCCCGGCAATCATTTCATCGTGGATTTCAACCTCGCCTACAACCCGTATTGCGCATACAATGAAATGTGGTCCTGCCCGATCACCCCGGCGGAAAACCGCTTGAAGGTCCCCATTCGGGCTGGGGAGAAGATCTTTGACGGCACATCACATTAATATCTATCGGATAAAAAAAACGACGGGCGACCCGTCGTTTTTTCACTTCTTTTCCTTTTCGTTGAGCACATCCAGAAGCGCCTCATATTCCTCACAACATTCATGGCAGATATCGAGATGCTCCCGGATCAACGGCATCAGGCGGGCCGCGTCCTTTTTATCCACTTCACATTCGACATATTCATCCAGTTTTGAGTAGATTTCAGTGCAGGAGGCGTCCTCTTCGCGCACGTTTTCGAGCACGCGCAGAAAACCCAGAACAGCCTCGTTCGAGAGTTCCTTGTGTGGACTTAAGCTGTTCCTGATATTTTGGATAATTTCTTTGATGTTCATACGTGGATATGACGGTTAATAATTTATTAATCTTACTTGTTTTCAAATAATGACAATACGTCGTGCGGTGTGATGTCTTCCGCTGAAAGCCGCTTGCGCAATCGCAGACGGGCGTCATGCAATAATTTATACAATGCATTGCGGTTGGTTTTTAATTTCCGGGCGGCTTCCTCCATCGGGATGTCCTGGATGGCAAGCAGGGTCAGCGCCCGGCGCTGGCGGTCCGTCAACTCTTCTTCAATGATCCTGCGTACATGGGCGATCATGTCCATGCGTTCTGCGGAGGTTTCCGGTCCGGCAGTCGGGTCGGCAAGCAGTCCCTGCGGCGGCGGGATATCCTCGTTTTCGGTCAACTCATCCAGGGATGAGTCGCGCCAGCGCTTGCGGCGTAGTTCTGTCAGGGCGATCCGCACCGCGATCTTGTGCACCCAGGTTGTAAATTGACTGCGTCCCTCGAACGTATCCAACTGGTCCAGAACGCGCAATAAGGTTTCCTGGGTCACTTCCTCCACCAACGCTTCGAATTGGGGCTGACTGGGGGACAGCCAGCGCGAAAGTGCGTAGGGCAGCCCCTTTTTTATGATGACTCGCAGATCTTCAAGCGCCGCGTTCTTAACTTCCCCCTCTGCGCGCAAATCCGACAGCCATTCTTCGTTGGTTCGTGTTGTCATGTGCGGGAGATTATAAATCAGGTTCGTCCCTTTTTGAAATCTCTTACAACTCTCTTACAGTCGGGGAAAACAAAGACGAGCCAGATACTGGCTCGTCTTTGTGGGCGCACAGGGACTCGAACCCCGGACCTCATGTGTGTGATACATGCGCTCTAACCAACTGAGCTATGCGCCCGACGAAGCGACGCAGATTATAGCCGAGATAAACCTGTTCTGCAAGTAACCCGCTTCTTCCTGGAAGATGACAGGGCTGAGTTTATGGAGGAGGCAGCACATCCCACGGATTGACGAAGGACGAGATCGCCCGGATCTCGAAGTGCAGATGCGATCCGCTGGAATTGCCGGTATTGCCGATCGCGCCGATCACATCCCCCTGACCAACGCTTTGTCCGCAGCCCACGTTGTAGGCACTCAAGTGCGCGTACAAAGACTGGAAGCCGGACCCGTGATCGATCATGATCATGTTGCCGTAGCCGTAATTGTTCCAGCCCGCATACACCACCACGCCCGCGTCGGTGGCATAGACCCCCTCGCCTTCATTGCCTGCGATATCGATGCCCCAGTGGTTCGTGCTGGGAGAGTAATCGAACCCGGATAGATAATGTTTGTTCGAGGGCCAGATAAATGTACCGAAACCGACCGCGCCGCCGGAGATCGGGTCACATGCACCGGGACCGAGCACGCGCGCCGATGCGGGGTTTTCACGCGTCACGCCCAACGGCGCGCTCCATGATATGAATTCGCGCCTGCCGCCCGGGATGAACAGCCACGTGCCCGGCGCGATATTCGGGTTGGCAAAATCGCCAATGGTCGCCAGGTCAAGCCCGTTGCCGGGATAATCGATGATATCCTCCGGCGTGACGCCGTAATATTTCGAAATGCCGTTCAAACCTTCGCCCTGCTGCCACTCGTGATAGGTCCCATCCGATGGCAAAATGTTCAGTTCCTGCCCGGGCTTCAAAGCGTGCGGGTCATCCAACAAAATATAATAATTGCCCCAGAGGATCGTCTCCGGTTTCAGCCCAAACTTCTCGGCGATTCCAAAGACCGTGTCGCCTTCCAAAACCGTGTACTTGATCACCTCCTGCCGCGGTCGCGATGGGATGATGGTATGTTCGCGCGCCAACCGCGGGATGCCGTCGAACGCGTCCACGAGGGGCTGGGGGATGGTTCCGCCTCCTGCCGCAACGACGGTTGGCACCGTTACCGGTTCATTGACCTCCACCCCGGCCTCTGCCGATTGGCGATAATACAACTGGACGAGCCAGATCACGCCTCCGAGCAATGCAATGGACAGGAGAGCCGTCCCTGTTCGCAGAATGGATTCGCCCAGGCCGATCTGGATCAATAGATCGAAAAAACGCGAAAAAATACCGCGTGGATTTGAATCGTTACTCATGGATTGCTATTCTCCGGGGAGCATCATACCGTCCGCAAAAAACACAGTCAAGCCGCAGGTTCAAACGCTAACCTGACATTAACCCGACGATTTACGTACGGTGCCAAAGATCAGCCTGATCAACAGAATACCGAGCAGACAGATCGCACCCCCGATCGTTACAGTGACAGGCACGTTCCAGGTCTGTGCCATCCAGCCGATGACGAGGCTCCCGAATGGGGCCACACCCTGCAATGCCCAAAAATAGACACTGAACACCCGCCCGCGCAGCCCGTTCGGCACATCCACCTGGATCATTGTATTCATGGTGACGAGTTGAATCACCGTGCCCCAGCCGATGAACATCAGCAGAAATAATGCAAAATTGAGGTTCTTTGCAAACCCCAATGCGATGAGGGGCAGCACGAAAGCCGCCTGTCCGATCTTAAGCAGTTTGTCCTTGTTCGATGAATGCAGGGATGCCGCGAGCAATGCCGCGACCAATGCCCCAACTCCCTGTGCGGCATAGAGGTTGCTCGTGCGGGCTGCGATCATGGTTTCCGTATCCAATGCGGTTTTCAATACATCCCGCGCCATCGCGGGGATTTGTTGTATCAACGGGATGCCAAAAAAGCCGACCAGCGCCGCCATCAATATGACGGATGAAACGACCGCGTTCCTGCGGATGTAGGCGAGCCCCTCCTTGAACTCCCTTCGAATATCGCGCCCCTCAACCTGTTCCTGCTCGACCTTATACCTCGTTCTGGCGGCAAATAACCCGGCGATGACAAAGATAAAACTGATGCCGTTCACCAGAAACACACTCCCTTCGTTGCCTGTCGCGGTGATCAACCATGCCGCGACCAATGGACCCAGTACGCGCCCGACGTTGAAGGCAGTCGTCTGCAGGGCGATCGCGCTGGGCAGGGATTCGCGCCCTGCCAGTTCGATGAGCATGGATTGCCGGGCGGTGACTTCGATGGAAACCGCCGAGCCGAAGAAAAAGGACAGCGCCACGATGTGCCAGATCTCGATGCGTCCTGAATATGCAAGGAAGGCAAGCCCGAATGCCTGAAGGGACATGATGGATTGAAAGAGGATGACGGTCCTGCGTTTGTCCCAGCGTTCGACCAGGACACCGGCTGGCAATGCAAACAACAGGGTCGGCAGTGTGTTCGAGAACCCGATCAATCCCAGATCCAGCGGGCGACCCGAGATGCGATACGCCAGATAGGGAAGGGCGGTTGCTTGCATCCACGTGCCGATGACCGAAACAAGTTGACCGATGACGAAAATGACAAAATCCCGCGAAGCCAGCGCGGGAAAGCGGCGGATGATTATGGCTTTGATTCGATTCACTGTGAATGCGGCTGGATAAACGGTCAGTTGATTTTATATGGTACAACCAGTTCGGGCGATTCGTTTCCGGGTTTGTTCACCAGCGTCGAAACAGGATAGGCGTCCATGGCTTCAGCGGGGAAGGGCTTGATGAGCGGGAGCAGGCTTTCGGGAGTCTGAGGCGTGGGTTCCAGCCACTTTTTGTAATCCCGCGGGTGGACGATCACAGGCATCCGGTTGTGAAGAGTCTGCATCAGTTCATTCGGCTCGGTGGTGATGATGGTGCAGGTCTTGATGTTCGAGCCGTCCGGGCTTTCCCAGGAATCCCATAAGCCGGCAAATGCAAAGGGCGTTCGATCCTTCAGGAAAATGAAGTGAGGCGTTTTTGTTTTTTTACCGGGAACGGATTTCCATTCGTAAAAGCCGTCCGCCAGGATGAGGCAGCGTTTGTATTTGAAGGAACCGCGGAAGGACGGTTTTTCTGCGACCGTTTCGCCGCGCGCATTGATGAGGCGGTTGCCGATGGCGGGGTCTTTTGCCCACATGGGGATGAGGCCCCAGATGAAGAAGTCTGCCGTGTTGTTGCCGTCGTTGGGGATGGCAAGCACCGGCTGGGATGGGGCAATGTTGTAACGCGGCGCGAACTTCGGAGGGAAGACATAGCCTTCGAATTGCTCCTTGAGTTCGGCCGGGTCAACGGTTAATGTAAATCGTCCGCACATGATGATTACTCCTTGGTTTGCGCCAGGGGCAGGGTGAAATGGAACGTGGTGCCTTTGCCCTTCTCCGATTCTACCCAAATGCGCCCGTTATGTACCTCTATGATCCTTTTTACCAGTGCCAGACCCACGCCCGTCCCTTCGGTCTGCGAGTCGAGTTTGTTGAACAAGCCGAAGATGCGCTCGTGGAATTGGGGCTCGATCCCGATGCCGTTGTCGCGCACGTAAAAGATGGGACAGCCTCGTTCGTTCACGCCGCTGGTGCCGATCTCGATCCGTGGAATGACGCCGGGGGGCGAATATTTGGCGGCGTTGTCCAGCAGGTTTTGGACGACCTCGACGAGGCGGGCGCGGTCGCCTCGTATGACGGGGAAGTCCCTTTGGATCTCCACGATCGCATTCACCGCATCCAGCCTGCCGCGTACGTGATCTATGGCTTCATGGACGATCGTCTCGAAGGGCACATCCTCAGGCGGATTCATCAATCGACCGATCCGCGATAGTTCGAGCAGATCGTTGAGTAACAGCTGCATCTTTTCCGCGGCGCTCGAAATGCGCCGGACCGTACTCTTGATCCTGTCCATCCGGCCTTCCAGCGCATCCTTTTCAAGAAAACTGAGGAAGCCTGTGATCGTCACCAGCGGCGATTTGAGGTCATGCGAGACCGTATAGGTGAACTGTTCGAGTTCTGCATTCTTGGCTTCGAGTTCATCGATGAGGGACTGCCGGTGGTTCAACTCATCTTCGAGGGCGGTGTTCAATTTTGCGTTCTGGATCGCCAGACCGGCGTATCCGCCAAACAACTGCAATGCCTCCAATTGTTCAGAGGTGATGCGTCTGCCGGAGGGATGGTTATCCACTGCGATGATGGCGACCGGCTTGTCGCCTGCCCAGGCTGAGACCGCGGCGAAATCTTTCACATTATACATTTCATGCCCGTTGGATATTTCGAACTCCTTGCTGAAGTCATTTGTGAAGAATAATCCATCCGGGCGCTCGAGGGCACGCGTAAAAGAGGTGGGCTTATCCTGATCGAGCGATCTTGCATAGTTCCACTCTTCGACGATCCTGCCATTGTTGTCGGTTCCGAGGGTCCCTCTGACAGTGTTTGTCTCCTGATCGTATAAAAAGATCCCCAGACGATCGAAGCCAAGGTCGTCGTGGACGCCCTGCCATATCTTTTCCAGTGTGGTTCGCAGCGAACTGACCTCGGTCATGCGCTTGCCGAGCTCCAGGACCTTTTGAAGGTAAGCCTGCCGCTGTGTTTCCCGGTCCTCGGTGATTTTGCGCTCCGTTATATCCTGTACTGCGCCAACGATCCCTCTCAGTTGATTCTTATCGGCATCCCAGACCGGATGAGCATAGACGCGAACCCAGCGGATCTCACCGTCTTTCATGAAGGTTCGCACCTCGGATGTGATGGACTTGTTCCTTTGCAGGTTGTCCAGTTCCCTTTTATCCTTTTCCACATCATCGGGATGGAGACGCGCGTACCAGCCTCCTTCGGCAACATACTCCTCATACGTGTATCCCGTGATCTGTTCAAAGGCTCCCGCCACCCAGTTCAAGCGCATGATGCCTTCTGCGTTCACTTCGGTGGAGAAGGTGTAATCGGAACTTACCTTGGAGATCAGCCGGTACCGTTCCTCGCTTGCGCGGGCGCGGGCAAGCGCCTGCCTGACGCTCCGGGTTCCCAGATTCTGCAGGATCGCTCCAAACGGGAATAAGACGAGACTGATGATCCAGGTGGTGAGCGGCGAACCGACGAAGCCCGGACTTATTCCGCCCTGGGCTTGCACATACACCATCACAACACCTGCACCAAGTGACAGGAGAGTAAATACGAGCGCGCTGGCCCCTCCCAGTAATATTCCAGAGATGGCAATGATAAGGGTATATCCAAGCAAATAGGCCTCTCCCTGCACACCGCTTCCCGTAAAGGCGGTAACTGTCAGGAAGGACCAGAAAATACCGACCTGCAGGATCGAAGCCAGTTTCACCTGTCCGCGCCGCATGAGGATCAATAGCAGGATGTTGACCGACTCGGCGAACAGGGCTTGAATGGACGCTCTCTGAATGTTCTCGGGCGTCCATAGGAGTGCGTAAATGAAATAAGGGATGGGCACCAGGATCAATGCCCATAAAATGACGTGCAGGATATACCCCTGCTGTCTTTTGGTCTCGTCCTCGAAGAGGGGAGGCGTAAGGATCGTCCTGATGAACTTCATGATTTCAACTTTCTGAAATCGCCCTCTCTCATGGTGACATTGATCGCGTCCAGGTGTTCGAGCAACGCCTGCGCATACTTGCGGCTTGTTTCGAAAAGGTCACGCACATCGGCAAGGGCGACCTTTCCATTTTGGTCGATCGCCTTGCGTACCTCTGTCACCATCAGGTCGTAATCTTTTTTTCGGAACAATACATCCGGCGAGACGCTGACCAATTCGCCAAGTTCGATCAGGGCATTGACAACCTCCTCGCCGACCTCCGCTTGACATTCCTTTACGCCCGGCGGGCTGTACGGGTTCGCCTCGAACTTGCGCATCAACGCCTGGACCTTGACCTGCTCCTGACCATTGAACCGGATCTCATGCCCGGTCTTTGCGACGAAATTCCCCGCCTCCTTCAACACGTTCTGCTCCGACAACCGTGTGAGGGCGGTATTGAATGCCCGCGCCGATAACTTAAGTCTGCTCTTGAGTTCTTCGCGTGGCATCCCGCGCCGTAATGGATAAGCTTTGTGATGTGATTCAACGATCTGTAAAATCCTGTCCTGCAGCGTGTTCCATTGCGGCAGGGCAATTGCCAGCAGGTCGCTTGAGGTCGCAGGTTCCCCATTTTCCAGGGTTATCAAAGAACCGGCATCGAGCAATTCCTTTAAGGCTTGCGTTGCTGCATCCGGTTCAAGACGCGAGCGGGTGACGATCTCTCTGAGGTTTGCAATGTTCAATCCCATTGCGGCTTCGAGCAGGATATCGGAAGGCGAACCCTGTGACAATGACTCGAGCGATTTCAGGATCGAATCGTCGAAGCGCTTGTGACGCCCTTTGGGTTGGTGGTCAACGACCACGCCGCCGCCAAGCGTCTCACCGGGAGACGGACGGCGCAGAATGTAACGGTCGCCGCGCACTGCGACGACCGGGTCGCGAAGTTCGAGTTGAATCCAGCCTTCCTCGCCGGGTTCGAGTTCCTCGGTCCCCAAGACTCTCAAGATGGCGATGGTCTCACTTGCGCCCACAAAGAACTTGACCTCGTCCCCATGCTTGACAGGGGCTGAGGCATCCTTCAACACCTTCAGACGCGCGTCCAGTCTGCGGGTGGGCTGGTATTGATGTGGGTGCACGACAACTTCGCCGCGCTGGACCTGTTCGCGTGTCACACCCGTAATATTGACAGCGGTGCGCGAGCCGGGGACCGCCACATCTTCCTTTTGTTTGTGGGTTTGCAATCCACGTATCCTTCCGGTGAGACCGGCAGGCAGAATTTCAACTTCGTCGCCCACGGAGAATTTTCCGTCGCTGAGCGTACCCGTGACAACGGTGCCGAATCCGCTCATGGTGAAGACACGGTCAATGGGCAAACGCGGGCGGTTGAGATCGGGTCGTTCCGGTTTCTCCTCCAGTATTTTGCCGAGCGTTGCCATGAGCTCATTCAACCCCGTTTTCGTTTTGGCTGAGACGCGTACGATGGGGGCATCCTGCATAACGGTATTTGTCACAGCGGCGCGAATGTCTGTTTCAACGAGATCAAGCCAGGCTGCGTCTGAGGCGAGGTCGATCTTGGTCAAGGCGATAATGCCGGCGGGGATCTGCAGGAGGTCCAATATGGCGAGATGTTCCTTCGTCTGCGGCATGACGCCCTCATCCGCCGCGATCACGAGCAATGCGGCATCGATGCCGCCGATGCCTGAGAGCATGTTCTCGATGAAGTCGCGGTGCCCCGGCACATCCACGATGCCAATCTCTTCACCATTGGGAAGTTTCATCCAGCCGAAGCCGAGATCGATGGTCATCTCGCGCGCCTGTTCTTCCTTGAGGCGGTCTGGGTGAGTGCCTGTCAGGGCGGCGATGAGGGTGGATTTTCCGTGGTCAACGTGACCAGCTGTTCCAATGACGCGCATGGTTTAAAAAGTTTTCCCTCCTTCCTCTTTCTGTCATTTCGAAAGAAGAAAGAGGAAAGATATGTCTGCCGGCAATGCAATGATTACTTCTTTGTTTTCTTCGTTGTTTTGCCGTGACCCATGATGCGTTCATAGGCAGAGAGCCATTCATGGGCAACGTTCATTAATTCCTGGAGTTGTTGTTCGGTCGCATCGGCGGTCTGATGTATTTGGTCCTGCATGGTTTGCAATGACTCGTCCATGGCACCGATGCGTTCCTCCAGCTTTTGCATCGAGCGGCGGACATCCTTGCCGCCCTCATCCTGCGAGAGGGTGTACCCCGTCCAGCGTTTCTGGTCGTCGGCTTTGAAAGAGACCCATTCCTGCCGCAGGCGTTCCTCGGCAAGGCGCTGCATTTCGGTCACTTCGTTGATGCGCCGTTCGAGTTTGGTGTTGAGTTCGTTGTAGGTCTCCTGGGCGCGTTTTGCGGACCGCAGGGTTTCTTCGAGCGCCTGGGTTTGCGATTCAAGCGTCTCCACCTGTTTCTGGAATTCGGAATATTTATCGCGCCATTCCTTGTATGCCCGGTCGCGGTCGATCTGGGCGATGGTTTGTTTTTCGATGAATTCGTTCTGCGCGGTTTTGCGCTCCGCCTCGGAAAGCATCAGTTCCTTGATGCGGCTGTCCACGTTCTTGAAACTATCCGCGGTGATGTCGACCTTTGTGCGCGCTTCATCGATGCGCTTGCGCAGGGCGGTCAATTCGCCCTGCAGGTCGGCGACGCGTTTTATATCCTGTTTGCGACTCTCTTCGAACGAACGCTGTGCGAGGGTTGCCTGCTCCGCGGCGCGGATGGCTTCGTCAATGGGTGGCTTTAGTTCCTTGATCTCCTGCCGCAGGCGGTTCTCTTCGGTGATGCGCGCTTTGATATCGCGTTTGAGCGGGGGGATTTCCGTCAGCGCCTTCCTGAGTTCTTCGATCTCTTTGGGGAAGGGCTCGATGTCCTTCAAATGTTGTTTGGTGATTTCCTTTTCGCGCTTTTGGAATTTCTTTTCGATCTCGTCCAGCGCCTCCCTCACGTCCTCGCGCTGTTTTGCGATCATTGCATCGAATTGATCCAGACGCGCGGTCGTCGATGCCAGACTCGACAGTTGTTTTTCGAGCGGTTTGACCTGTTTTGCGAGCGTATCCAGGTTCCCCTCGTACGCGGCAATTTTTTCCTCGAGGGCAATGATGGCGGCTTTGTCCTTGCGGTGTTCCTCGTCAAGCCATTGCAGGCGTTTGACGATCTGTTCAAAATCCATTTTTCCTCCGGCGGGTCCTGCGGAATTCTGTGTGATTATACCGCCTCACTGTCCGAGACGCTCGAACATGGCTGGCAGGTTGGGCAGCAGGTATTGAACGAATTGCGGGAATAGACCCAGGATCATCAACCCGATCATGGCAAGCCCGAGCATGATCCCCTGGATCCAGTCTTCGCGTACTTCCCAGCCTGTATATTCGTCAGCCATGCTGAAGACAGCCAGCATGCGGAAGGACGAGATCAGCAGACCGATCAAGCCTAATCCCATCCATAGCGCCGAACCGATGGAAACGCGGGCAAGCCCATCCCATAGCGCAAGCCGGGCGGGGAAACCTGCCAGAAGCGGAAAACCGGCGGTCGAGAAGGAGGCAAGGATCACCCCCACGCTGGCGAACGGGAGGGTCCGCAGTATCCCGCGCACGCTGCTGAACCGCATCGATTCGGCATTTTCCTTTATCACCGTCAAGGCGAGCGACCAGACTGCCAGCCCAAGGGCGCGCGCAGGGATGAGGATGAACAGAATGGGGATACCCAGCCGCGCGTCAAGACTGAGCGCAAGCAGGGCAAAGCCTGTTTCTGCAATGGCGCCATACGCCATGATCCGTCCGATATGACGCTGGAACGCCGCCCACAAACCGCCGGTGACGAGCATGAGCGTTCCTGCTGATTGCAGGGCGATCTTCAGTTGCGGGGAGGAACGCAGCCAGGAATACTGGTCGAGGAATCCCGTGCCAAAGATCAAAGTGCTGGTCGGCAGGATCCAGAGCAAAAAGCCAACGGTGAATGGCGAGACCTCCTCCATCAGCATGGGGATCCAGTTGTAGAGCGGAAAGATTGCAAGCAGGAAGGCAAACCCCAACCCGAGCATGGATGCGGATTGTGCCGCCAATGCCAGGTCACCGGGGCTGGCTTCCACGCCTTCGAGCAGCCAGCCGGATAACAGGATGAATGGCATGGCGAGCGTCTGATAGATCAAAAACCGGATCACGCCGCGGCTTGGGGCTTTGTACAGACTTGTCAGCAACGGGATGGATAGCAGGATTGCCATTTCGATGAACAACGCGGCGAACAGGAATGGCTCGACCGCGATGGAAGCGACCATCAGCGCGGTAATGATCAAGCCCAACGGCACGAGGCGTGCCTTTGTCCTTGCGGCTTCCGTGCCGAAGAACCAGAGCGCCGCGGCGCCATAGATCATTGCCAGCAGGGAACCTTCCTCCGGTCGGAGAAGGAGGACTCTGCCCAGGATGCTCAAGGACGAATCGATCTTGATCGAAAACGCGCCAATGGTTAATGCCTGCTCGATGGGAATGAACTCTGCAAGAAGGGCGAGCACGACAGCAATACTGCCGCCCACCAGACTCAAGACCCGCGGGCTGCTGACTGCCAGCAGCAGGACCGCGATCAACATCGGGACAATGATCCAGATGGTGGGCGCGCTCATGAGGCATCCGTCTCTTTTGCGTTGGAGGCGAGCAAAAGGTAGGCACCCACCAATGCCAGCCCAAGATTGATGACCGCCAGCAGGGCTGCCACCAGGACGGAGCTTTCCACGGCGGAATACAACACTTCAAAACCGGAAAGTAACGTCATCAACCCGAGTGCCACGCGCAGGACCTGATCGGTCAACGCGAGGTGGAGCAAGCCCATGCCGATCAATAACAGGCTTCCCGCTGTGACCATTGATCCCGCGTCCGCCATCATGGTGTCGACACGCGGCGTCACCGCGGCGACGATCGAAGCGACAATACCAGCCGCGAACAAATGGAACAGCCGTCCCTGCGGAAGCTTGATTTCGCCGTCATCCGCTTCATCCGGCAGGCCGGACCGTGTCATGCCGAGGATCGTCGCGCCCATCCATCCGGTGACCACCTTGACCGAAGCCATGCCGAGGGGCCAGTTCTGCAGCGTAAGGATGAACACGGTCACATACTGCGCGGATAGCAGGATGATCAGCCAGCGCCAGTCACGCGCCATCAATAATCCCACCGAAGTGATGGCGACGAGCAGGATGATGATCCACGAAAGAGACATGGATTAAGGGGTCCTTTGGATGAAGATCGTGATGAAGAGGGCGAGGAAGAGCAGTGTCCACATTACGCCGCTTTCGCCTTCGATGACATTCGAAAACGTGTTGCTGATTCGCCCGAGGGCGCGGTACAAATCCCACAAGGACCGGTAGCTGAGATCGAGCCAGGACGAAGTGGATGGTCGTACCCAGTGCGCGCGGACAGGGTTGAGGAGGCGTAAACGCGGGGTCAGCCAGAGCAGGCCAAAGGTCAGGAGCGAGGCGATGAGGGCGGCGAGCCAGTTGCCGAGTTTGAGCGTCCCGTCCCAGCCGAAGAATCCGAGAATGAAAATCGTCATCAGCAGGAACGCGATGCCGATCGGGTACACGTTCTTTGCCCAGATGGGTTGATCTTCGAACGTGGCGCGGGAGGCGCGTTGGTTCTGTCGGATGAACCCGGCAACCAACATCGCCTGTGCCAGGAGCAGAAGTGGAATGGCGAACCACAAGCTTTGCCGTTCATTGACCCAGCCGGTCGCTGTCAGTGAAAATGGCAGTGCCGAGATCCCCCATGCGCCAAAATACAAGGCGCGCGAGACCCATTTGTTTTGTGCGGAGGCGAGAAAGAGTGCGCCGCCTGAAAGGATCAGTGCGCTGCTCCAGGCAGTGGCGCCAATGGGATTGGCGCGCAATGCCGCACTGACCGCAAGCGACCCAAACCCCAGCACCCAATATGGGCGACCGGATAATTCATCCGGTGAGCGCAACCACATCCAACCGGCGTAGAGGGCGGCGAAGGAAACGAAGATGGTGAGGAACGGTGTGAGAGGAGATTCCACACTGCCCGAAGGGATACGGGCAAGCAGCACCAGACTCGAACCTGCCGAAACCATGCGCAGGCCTGTGCCGAAGCCGCGGCGGATGGACGATTCGCTCGCGTAGGGAAGGTGCAGTGGCAGAACGCCGAGGCGTAATCCGGCTGCCAGGATGAGATACAAACCTGCCTGCGGCGGGGCCGAGAGGAAGTCCATCTCGAAACCGTTCGAAGCGCTGACCATGTTTGCCCAAAGCAGGATCAAGATGCCGGTCGCGCGGGAGCCGAAAGCGATCACAACGCGTTCGCTCATTTTGGGACCTTCCACCAGTCGCAGTTGCGCAACCAGTTCACCCAGATCGATCGCGGCCCAAAGCAGGACGAGAGTCAAGGGGTTGTCTGCAGTCACCGCCAACACGCCCAACGCGGTCAGGATCAGGATGCCGATCCAACTCAGTGAGTACGGAAAATTCGGACGCGCCACGGCTGTGACGATCACTGCAAGACAAAGCGTCGTCAGGCTGAGGGCGAACGTCCATGCGATCCCGTCCACAACGAACAGAGGCGATTGTCGAAACAGCGCTTCAGGCTGCCACAAGGGGAATTGCACGATCGCAGGGATCCCCGTCTGCCAGATGAACACACTGATCCATGCGAGAAGCCCTCCACCAGCAGCGATCAGCCATGCGTAACGAAAATCAGGTGAAGTGAATCGCAACACCAGCAATACGATTGCAGTGAGAAGCAGTAATCCGGCAGTGATGAATATGAACATGCAAATATAATTTTATCAGGTTTGTCCCGCTCGCCTCATTCACCATAGTGAGAAGCAAGCGGGATTTGCAGCCCCCGTCGATTGTTGTACAATTCATCCATGCGATTTGCACTGACGACGTTCCTTGCCTTCACTTTATTGCTTGGCGGATGTGATGTACAACCGAAGGATGTATCCGCAGTTGGAATCCCCTCAGCGACTCCCTTTCAACCGGGATTGGAAAACGGCTCAGACTCACTTTATGCTGATTCAGCCCCCACGCCTTTAAACCTGCCGACGCTGACTCCCGCTCCCCCCACACCCACGCCGGTGTTGATCCTCCCCGAGACACTCCCTGATGAAGTTGATGTCCCTGCATTCACCCTGCCCACGAATCTCAACCCATTGACCGGGTTACCGCCGTCCGATCCCGCCCTTCTGGAGCGGCGTCCGATGGCGATCAAGGTGGCGAATTATCCGCGTTACATCCGTCCGCAATCCGGGCTGACGCTTGCCGACCAGGTCTTCGAATATTACATCGAAGGTGGCCTGACGCGTAATATCGCGATCTTTTACGGCAACGACTCCGATTGGGTTGGCCCGGTCCGTTCGGGGCGGTTCTTTGACGAGAACATCGCCCGCATGTATCAGGCATATCTGGTCTTCAAGTTTGCCGATCCGCGCGTGCTTTCCTATTTTGAAACGACCGACATCGCGGATTTTCTTGTCGTTCCCACCAATGGGTCCTGCCCTCCGTTCCGTTTGATGACCACACGTCAGATCGAAGTGTATAACAACTCCTATTTCAATACGCTTCTGTGGGATGGATGCATTGCGGAGAACGGATTAAGGAATGACCGCCCCGCCATTCGGAACGGGTTCTTCAGTGATACCGTCCTGCAGTCCGCTGATCTGCCGGGGACAAAGGTGTACACGTATTACTCGGACTATTCCTATAACTATTGGGAGTATGTCCCCGGGACGGGCGAGTATGTGCGTTATCAGGAAACGGATGATATGCGCAATGGCAAGGAGGAGAAGTACGAGCCGTTGATGGATAACGTCACTTCGGAACAGGTCCACGCTGCGAATGTGGTGGTGCTCTTTGCATATCACACGTTTGCAAACCCGTTCAATCAGGAGGATGAGGTCTATAACATCGACCTGACAGGTTCCGGTGAGGCGTATGTCTTCCGGGATGGTGAGGCTTTTGTGGCAAGATGGTATCGCACCAATAAGAATCAGCCCTTGTTATTGGCTGGCATGAACGGCACGCCCATCAACATGCGGCCGGGCATCACCTTCTATGAAGTGATCGGCACGAATTCTTTTGCGTCTCAGGGCGATGGCGAATGGTTCTTCCACCACGCAACCCCATAAGATGAGATACAATTGCTTGTATGACTCTTGATCCCACATTTGTAAGCAACCTGCTGCTTGTGTTGACCGGTTTCGGCGGGGCATTCCTTGCCGCGTTGTGGATCTCGCTCATCGTCTGGACCTATCGCGATATCCGCACACGGGCGCGTGATCCGTTGGTGCAAACACTGGCGACCCTGCTGGTTGCAGTGCTCAACCTCCCCGGGATTTTGGTCTATCTCATTTTGCGCCCGCCGCGGACGCTCGAGGAGGATTATCAAAAGACGCTCGAGGAAGAGGCGCTGCTCCAGGCGCTGGAAGACCTTCCGCTGTGTCCAGGGTGCGAACGGCGCGTCAAGGATGACTGGCAGGTCTGCCCGAACTGTCACACAAAACTTAAGAAGAGTTGCGAGAACTGCAACCGGTTGATGGAACTGCCGTGGAATATCTGTCCCTATTGCGGGACGCCTGCCGCGGGCATGCGCCGCGACGCGGCCACCAGTGTGGACGAAGCTTTGCGTGATCTGAAGTTGGCTGGAGAAGACGAAGATAATGCAGGAGGGAGATAGCAAAGTGGTCAATGTCGAAAAACTGAAGAAGGTTTCTGAAAAGCCTTGGTTTTATCCAATGGCTTTGTTTTTGATGGGGGTTGTCACCTACGGATATGTGTTGACTTCCCTGGGCTATTACTGGTCGGATTGGGAAGTCGTATTTTTTACCAGGCTCGCCCCCTCCTTTCAACCCGGCTTTTATGCCGATGATAGACCGTTTCCATGGGTGTATCAGTTAATCCATTTTCTTGTCGGTTCACGCCCGATCGGCTGGCATTTCGCCACCTTACTGCTTCGCTGGGGAGGCACCCTGTTTTTTGTCTACGCAATGATCGAGTTTTGGCCCGAATATAAAAGACAGATCTATTGGCTTGGCGCGTTATTAATGGTTTATCCGGGCTTTGTTCAACAGGCGCAATCTGCCGCATTTTCGCGCCACATTATGGCCTTGTTCCTTTTCGCCCTGTCCTTATATCTGATGGCGCTTGCGGTCAGGCGACCCAATTTGGCGCGTTTATTTTTTCCATTATCCTGGATCGCCACCTTCATGCATCTTTTTACAATAGAATATTTTTCCGGGATCGAGTTTGTTCGCCCTGCTTTGATCTGGGTGCTTGTTGCAACTGGAGACAGGAAAGTTTCGCGCTGGCTGAAAAAGGTTGTCCAATATTCCCTGCCCTATTTATTGATCACGGCATTCTTTCTCTGGGCTCGCTTTATATACTATCCCACCGTTTTTCAGACCTCGTTGGGTCGGTTAGAAAATATTGGCTCGACCCTGGGTGGATTTCAAGGTTCCCTTATTGGAACCCTGCTGAATTTTTTCAACAGAGGCTTGCTGGATCTTATGTATTCAACCTTGCAGGTATGGATTGATACCATAATTCGATTCGACGGCTTTACCTTCCAGCAAGGCATCGCCTGGTTCGCGTTTGGGTTGGGAGCCTTGTTTGCGTTTGGCTTCTCCTTTTTTTACAATGCAAATGAGGAGGAAGATTCAAGTCGTTCCTCTCCGATCCCGGTTATCTTCCTTGGACTGCTGATGTTCGTTGCGAGCGCACTTCCGATTTGGGCGATTGGGAAGGATATTGGCACAGGCGGCTGGAATGTGCGTTTTACCCTGGCTCCCATGTTTGGCGCCAGTTTGATGGTCACTGGTCTTGTACTTTTATTTGCCCGGCCTGCCGGACAAAAATGGATTTTTGGCTTCCTTCTTATGTTTTCGGTGGCGACACAGATTTGGATCGTGAACGAATATCGTCGGGATTGGAAGATCCAGCCCGACTACTATTGGCAGCTTTATTGGCGCATGCCGGCTTTGGAGCCAGATACGGCTGTTTTCAGCTTTGAATACCCGTCGCACTTTATCACTCACGACCTGGATGCAACATGGGCAATCAATATTTTATATCATTTCCAAATCCAGGATGGCTCAATGCCGTATATGTTCGTTACCCCCGAAACCGAAGTTTATTTCCAGCCAAACTTTACGATCAAGGAGCGCGTCCGTAATTTGGTTTTTAATGGGAATACGTCTGACGCTGTCGCGGTTCTTCATCAAACAGGAACCTCCTGCCTGCGTGTCCTGGATACGGTCTACAAATATGATCCGCTGTTGGATGAAGCGCACGAGAAACTGATCCCACTTTCCGATCTTTCCCGTATCATCCCTGACCCTGCACCTGCTTCGCCCGATACAGACATTTTCGGCCCCGAACCTGCTCATACGTGGTGCTATTTCTTCCAGAAAGCTGACCTTGCGCGTCAGTCGGGCGATTGGAATCAAGTGCTTGATCTGTATGAACAGGCGCGGCAACAGGGCTTTACTCCGGGGTATGGCGCCGAATATCTTCCGTTTATTGAAGCATACGCTCAAACCGGTGACTGGCAAAAGGCATACGACCTGACCGTTGCCGCCCAGAAATTGACCCCGGGTCATAAACGGATGTTATGTGATAATTGGTATCGATTGAGTAAGATGCCAGCTGCAAATATGGAATTCGTTGAACAAATTGACCAGCTCTTTTCATGCTGAATTTCGTCAACGAAACTTGTATCAAAAGGCAAATCAATGATAAAAAGGGATGAGTTGAACAAGACTCATCCCTTTTTTGTTTGGAAGGAAGACATGAAAAGGTAATCGTTTTGTCGGCTTGACCGTCAACACGTCAATTTGATGGGGGAGCTTCTGACCGTATCTGCCCCTGTGTACACTTCAATGTAATAGGTCACGCTTTCGCCTGATTCCAATGGGATGGTCTCGTTGTATTTCGTTGAATTGGCTGGTAGTTCGGCGGCAATCCCATCGTCACGAATGACGCGATAGCCTGTCTCGTCCACAGCTCGATCGGTCCATTCGATGGTGATGGACATTTGTCCTGCGCTGCAGGCAAAATCCCATTTTTGGATGGAAGGCGCGGCGGGCGGTGCTTTGGTCGCCGTGGGCGGCGGGGTGACGGACGAAACGACCCAATAGCTGCCAGTAATCTCAACATATTCTCCCCATAACCAGCATTCGCCGGTGGGGCTTTCGGGAGATTTGACCAGCCAGAAATTGCCGGGATCATACCGCCCAATGATTTGCAGTTTTTTGTTTGGCAGGTAGGTGAACACCACCTCATACTCCTGACCGGGTCCTTTGCGGCAGTTGGTTTGCTCGCGGACGGTGAGCATGGGCACGGAAAATGTTGGTGTGATGGTCCCGGTTGCTGCGATGGTGCTCGTGGGGGTGGGAGACGGAGTAATTGGAAGGATCGATTGTTGTTGTTCTGTTGCTGTTGCAGATGGCGTCAGGATCGCCGCCACGGTCAATGCCGCGGATGTTTGCACATCGCCCGGCGGCGGGACCTGTTCGGCAGATGGCACATTGCATGCCAGAATGCTTGCGAGCAGGAGGATGACTGCGGTTGTGATCCTTGGGCGTTTCATCTGATTCACTATGACACTTTCTTGTGGGCGCGGCCACCGATACGGAAGTATTGTAGTCTGCCTTTATCATCGCGGATGAAATCACCGAGCGCGTTCTCGTACGGTTCATCCAGGCCGATTGCCTTGTCTTTCTCGTAGAACAGGAATCGCATCGGAGGCATGGCCGGACCCGGCGGCGTATCGGGGGTGGGAAAGCCGCCCAACGGGATGTGATGATACATAAGGTATTTGCCTTTGACCTTCAGATCAAAACACTCGGTGCCAATCTTATAACGTCCTACGAATTCTTTGAGTTCCATTGCAGGGATTTCGATCGGCGTGGGTGGTTCCGGCTTGGTATTGAAGTAAGTCTCCAGCACAAGTCCGAAAATACCCGCCGTGATGATCCCACCGTCGTCGCTGTTCGTCAGGATGGCGCAGGCAAAATCCTTTTCAGGTATGAAGAAGAAATACGCCTGCTGGCCGTTTGTCGCACCGCCGTGGGCATATACCTTGAGTTTGCCAACCTCCCGGATGAACCACGTAATGCCCATCATCCCACGCGGACCGGCATCCGCCTGTGGGACGCGCATTGTGCGCAGACTTTTTCCGCTGATAAGATTCCTCCTTCCGTTGCTCATGTGGAAGCGTGCATACTTGAGTAGATCGCGGACTGTGGATACGACTCCTCCCACGCCGTTGCCTGCCCTGCCTATTGCCCACGGACGCGCCACCTGAACCTTTCCCTTGACCTTCTGATGCCCGACGACGAACCGATATGTGAACAAGATATCGTCCGGGTAGAAAAAGGACATCTTCAAGCCAAGCGGGTCGAACAGCATTTCCTGTGCAGCTTGTTCGTAGGATTTCTTCGTCACGATCTCAATGATGCGTGAAGCGACATTGAACCCTGTGTTATTGTATGACCAGATCGTCCCGAGCGGCTGGACCTGCGGCAGTTTGGCGAGGTCCCTCACCATTTTATTGAGCGCGTCGTCACCATTCCCGAAGTCGTTGAAATAGTCGCCCACCCAGCCGCCCATGTGGGTCAATAGGTTTCTCACCGTGACCTTTTTTGCCACACTGTCATCTTTGAGCTTGAAGTCTTTGATGTATTTGCGCACGGGCGCGTCCAAGTCGACCCTGCCCGCCTCGACCAGCATCATCATCAAGGTACCGGTGAATGTCTTGCTGATCGAGCCGGTCTGAAATAATGTATCTGGCGTGACCGGAAGTGGATGCTCGACGCTCGTGATTCCAAACCCCGCCGTATGTTCCCTGCCTTTGTGCCAGATGCCGATGGCAACTCCGGGGACATCCAGCCGCTTCATTTCGGAAACTATCTTTTTGGAAATCTTTCTGAACTTTGTATCCGTGATCTGTGACGTGGAAAGGTTCATGGCAGCCTCCGCAAAACGACGGGCAGGGCGCCCGTCGTAATTTTGTTTCTTCTATTGTATATCAATCGAACCGCTTACGATAAACCAGTTTTACTCCCCGCTGCCCTCCATCCACGTGGACTGGTACTCAGGTTTTTCGTATTCGAGCGCCTCTTTGGTGAGACTCAACGGATAGAACGTATCCACCATGACCGCCAGTTCCTGCGTCTCCTTCTTGCCGATGGAGGCTTCGGTCATGCCGGGCTGCGGACCGTGCGGCAGGCCGTACGGGTGCATGGAAATGTCGCAGCGGTCGATTCCCTTGCGGGACATAAAGTTACCCTCGGCATAGTAAATGATCTCATCCGAGTTGACATTGGAATGGTTGTACGGCGCGGGGATGCCATCGGGGTGATAATCGAACAGGCGCGGCACAAACGAGCAGACGACGAAGTTGTGCGCCTCGAAGGTTTGATGCACCGGCGGTGGCTGATGGATGCGCCCAGTGATCGGCTCGAAATCCTCGATGTTGAAGATCCACGGATAGAGATAGCCATCCCAGCCAACGACATCATGCGGGTGATAATCCAGGATATGTCTGGTTAATCTGTCGCGGACTTTGACGTGCACTTCGAACTCGCCGCGCTCCGTATGGGTTTCCAGTTCGTCAGGCACACGGATGTCGCGTTCGCAGTAGGGCGCATGTTCGAGCAGTTGACCGAAATGATTCCGGTAACGTTTTGGCGGCTCGATCTGGGACGGGTTTTCGATGACAAAAAAGCGCGCTTCGCTTCCGTCAATGTGCATTTGCCAGGTGGTCCCGAACGGGATGACGATGTAATCGCCCTTGCGGAACTTGAGATTCCCAAACTGCGATTTCAACACCCCACTGCCTTCATGCACCCACCAGGTTTCATAAGCTTGGGCGTTGCGATAGAAATAGTCCATGCTTTTGGAGGCGCGCGCCACGCCCAGGATCACATCCTTGTTTGCCAGCAACGGAATGCGCGCAGAGACCGGGTCGCCGCCCAGCGGCGCGTCGGCGGTGGCAAAGGCGCGGTGACGGATCGGTCCGAAGTCAACAGTTTCCGGGAGGCGCGAACCGATGTCCTCCACAAGTTTGAGGCGCGGCGGTATGAAGTTATGGTACAGGATCGATTGCAGGGAGGAGAACCCCTCCAATCCCATCAGTTCTTCGCGGTATAACTCGCCGTTCGGTTTTCTGAATTGCGTGTGACGTTTATGGGGGATCTGTCCGAGTTTGTGATAAAAGGGCATGCCGTCTCCTTTCAATTTTCCAGTGCGCTTTTTACTTCGCGGTAGAGTTCGTTGGTCTCGACGTACATCGTGCGGTTCGGATTGTCCGGCGCGCCGTAATCCTTGAGCCAGACGATCTCTCCGCTGGCATTTACCAAGACGAAAGTGTGTCCCGGCTCGCCGTTTGGCAACGCGTATTGCATCACATCATAGGCTGTTGAAACCGATCCATCCTCATCGATCAGCATCGGCACTGTGATCCCATATTCGAGAGCGGCGGGCGCCTGTTCCTCGATGGGATCGCGTGCAATGCTCACAACCTCAACGCCCAACGCTTTGAACTCCGTTGAATTTTGCAAGTCCACGACTTGCTGGAGGCAGGGCGGTCAGCCAACCGCCATGTGGAAGAACAACAGGACGTTCCTGCCGCCATAATCGCTGAGTGAAACTTCTTCGCCGGTTGCATTGGGCAGGGTGAAGTCAGGTGCGGCAGTTGCTTCTGGTTCTGGTGCCTGGCTTCCACAGGCGGAGAGCAGGATCATCAGAATGGCAAATAATGGTAAAAGCTTTTTCATTTTTTTCTTCCGACGGTGTTTCTCAGGATACCGATGCGCTCGATTTCCAGTTCGATCACATCGCCTTCGTTCAGCCACGGACCCTGGAACTTGGTCAGTTCGAGCAGACAGCCCGTGCCGACCGTCCCTGAGCCGATCACGTCGCCGGGATTCAGCATCACCGAATCGGATACGCGCGCGATGATCTCGCCGAACGACCAGTGCATATCCTTGAAGTTGCCTCTGGACAATTCCTTCCCGTTGACGCGCGCCGTCATCTCGAGATCGTACATGCCCGGTCTTCCCGCCGCTTTATCGGCAAGCGCCTCGTGCGTGACGATGACCGGTCCAAACGCCGACGCAAAATCCTTGCCCTTGGCTGGACCCAGCCCCACCGCCATCTCTTTGCGCTGTACATCGCGGGCAGACCAGTCGTTGAAGATGGTGTAGCCGAAGATGTGGTTCGGCGCGTCCTCAGGTTTGATGTTCATCCCGCCTTTGCCGATGACCGCCGCGATCTCGAGCTCGTAGTCCATCGCATCTGTGTAGTGCGGGTAGGGGATCACATCGTCGTGACCGAATACGGCGTTGGGGTTGGTGAAGTAGAAGACCGGGAATTCATACCATTCCTGCGGCACATCACGTCCGCGATTCTTATTGGCGGTCTTGACGTGCTGCTCGAAGGCGTAGCCGTCGCGCAGTGTGAAGGGTTTCAGCGGGGAGAGGAATTTCACTTCCTCGATTGCAAGCGAATCCTTCGAGGCCTTTTTTGCGGCTTTCTCCGCGCCAGCCTCCATGACGGCGTACATGTCGGGAAAGGGCAGAGTGTGGACTCTGTTGTCCATAACGAGGGCAGGCTGGGATGTGGCGCGAAGCGTGCTGATCGTTGCGAATCGCATTATAGATTCCCTCGTCTCTCCTGTTCCAATTCGATCGATTCGAACAGGGCTTTGAAGTTGCCTTTGCCGAATCCCTGCGCGCCATGCCGTTGGATCACTTCGATGAACATGGTCGGACGGTCCTGGATCGGCTTGCTGAAGATCTGCAAGAGGTAGCCCTCATCGTCGCGGTCCACGAGGATGCCGAGATCGTGGATGGCTTTCATATCCTCCTTGATGGAACCGACGCGGTCGGGAAGCATCTCGTAGTAGGTGTCCGGCACTCGCAGGAATTCGACGCCGCGCTTGCGCAGCTGGTCAACCGTGCTGAGGATGTCGCCGGTAATGATGGCGACATGCTGCGCGCCGGGCGTGAGATAGTAATCGAGATATTCCTCGATCTGACTCTTCTTGCGTCCATCCGCCGGTTCGTTGATCGGGAACTTGACGCGCCCGTTGCCGTTCGACATCACCTTGGACATCAGCGCGGAGTATTCGGTGGAGATGTCCTTGTCGTCGAAGTGCAGCAGTTGCCGGAAGCCCATCACCTGATGATAAAAATTGACCCAGTGGTTCATCTTGCCGAGCTGCACGTTGCCCACGATGTGATCGATCGCGGCGAGACCCGTGGATTCGGCTTCGTAGTTGATCGGCTTGTAAGTGGGTGCGAACGCGCCCTTGTAATCGTCGCGGTCCACAAAGACATGCAGGGTCTCGCCATAGGTGTAAATGGCGGATGTGCGATAGATGCCGAAATCGTCCTTCTCCTCGCGCGGGCTCCATGCCGACTTGCCGCCGCGGGAAGTCGTCTCCTTCCATGCCTTCTCCACATCGTCCACTCCCAGCGCGATGACCTTGACCCCGTCGCCGTGCACCATGTGATGCGACGCCAGCGGGCTGGAGGGAGAGTAGGGTGCGGAAACAACGAACCGCGCCTGCCCCGATTCAAGCACATACGAAGCAAAGTCGCGGTTCCCGGTTTCGAGCCCGGAGTAGGCAACCGGCTTGAAACCGAATGCCTTCCACCAGTAATACATGGCGTGTTTGGCATTGCCCACGTAAAAATGCACATGGTCAATGGATTTGATCTGCAGGAAGTCCGCCTCCTCGGTCATGGGGCGGGCTTCAGGTTTCGCGTTTTTTGCGATTGTAGCCATTCAGCCTCCTTATGGTTGGTCTGTGAAGATTTTACGACAAAGAATGTCTTATTGCAAATAAAAATAATATTAGACCCCAAAGGCTGCAAAAACCTTTGGGGTCCGTTTGTCTCAAGAACCTGTCCTGCTCCTCTGGAGCGCGTTCTCGATGAACAGCTTCCAGACCGGGTACGCATCCTCATCCCAGACCGTGTGCATCGTTGCAAACGCCTCTTCAGGCTTCCAGTCCAGCCTCAATATCCGGTACATGGTGATGAAGGCGCTGGCGCGAAAATTGGCTTCGCAATGGACGTGGATCTTTTTGTCTTTGTTGGCGTCCATCGTGTCCATGAACACGTTCAATCCGTCCCGGGTGGGTGTGCTCCAATTGACCGGGATATTGATGTAGTCCATCCCCAGCGACTCGACCAGTTTGGCTTCATCCGGTATGGCATTCGGCACATCGTGCGGCGCAAGATTGATAACCACTTCCACGCCAGCCTCGGCAACCGTTTTCATTTGCTCGACTGTTGGCATGCCGCTGCTCGAAAGTTTTTCGTGATAAAACAAAAAGTTGTGAATATCCTTCATTTGACCCTGACGACTTGTGCGTCCGTCATCTTTTGCAGATCGGATGTCCTCAACTCGAAGATCGCATTCGGAGTCCCCGCCGCCGCCCAGACGGTTTCATATTGCAGGAAATCCTCGTCCATGTATGTTTCGATCTTCTGGATGTGCCCGACGGGCGGCACGCCTCCAATGACGAAGCCGGTCACTGCCCGCACGAAATCGGCATCCGCCTTCCCGATGCCTTCTCCCGCGTACTCGCGGATCCGTTTCTCGTCCACGCGGTTGGCGCCGCTGGTCAGCACAATGATCGGCTTGCCAGAATCCTTCCCCTTGAAGATCAATGACTTCACGATCTGACCGAGCTCACAGCCGGCGCGTTCCGCGGCTTCCACTGCCGTCCGCGTGGATTCAGTATGTTCGATCACGATGTAGTCGTAGCCGAGCGAATTGAGGACGTCTTGAATTTTTTGAGCGGAGGAAGAGAGGGGTTGCATTTGGTAATTATATTGTATTCCGTCATTGCGAGAAGCCCGAAGGGCGACGGAGCAATCCCTAACGTGTAGGAGATTGCTTCGGGCAGAAAGGCATCGCCCTCGCAATGACAATCATTTTCTCTTATAGTTGATCTGCCACAACACGCGCCATGTATTCCCGCCATCGTCCGAGCGTTCCCAATTCCAATCGAACCGATCTGCTTCGATGTTGTACCAGACCATGCGCTGTCTGCATGGTTCGCCTCGAACGATCGCATCCCTCGATAGGATCATCTTCCCATCTTCGAAAGTGCCGGTGAAATCGAGATAGCTCCCGTTGTTGTCCACCCAGGTCTGGCGCCAAAGTCTGCGCTCGGGGTCGTAGACCGAAACGCTCATGCCCTTCAAGTCGGGCGCGGAGAAATTCTCCTGAATGACCTTGTCGTCCATGATGCGCAGGACATGATTTGTCCCCTTGCCGTCCTCGCCCCAGGTGCAGTCCCATTCACCCAGCCAGAAATCAAATTGCGATTCGGGTTGTCCGCTCATATATCTCTCCTCTAAAGTTTTCAAACACTATAGCATTTGCAGTATGTTTTGAAACCCCACCCAATGACTATTTTCTTGCGACCACGATTTCAACAGGCAATCCCCACATCGTTTTGATGGTCGATTTTTGAACCTGAAATCCAGCCTCTTTCAAAACAGGTTGCAGATAAATCGGGTGGCAATCCACGAGAGTCGGCATTTGCCGGTGGAACCATTCATAAATGTGGACAGCCAATCTTTCCTGCCTGGCCAACGAAACGACGCCGAGCTTTCCGTTTCCTTCAAGCATACGATGAATTTCGCTCAACATTTGTGGAATTTCAGGTGTCTCAAATAACTCAAGTGTGAAAGAAATGAAGATTTTGGTAAATTCGTGGCTGGCGAATGGGAGGCGTAATCCATCTGCCTGACACAGGCTCACCTTTCTGCCTTGAATTTTTCCGCGTGCTGCTTTGAGCATTTTTTCAGAAAGATCAATGGCAACTACTTTCCCGCCTGTCTTCGCAAACTTGTTCAACGCATGACCTGTCCCGCAGCCGATCTCCAGAACGCGTTCGTCCGGTTGCACATCCAGCATTTGAATGCCAATGTCGGTGAAGCGCTTTTCACTTCCAGCGAACAGGTCGTACCATTTTGCGAGACGATTATAGTTTTGACGTGTTTGATCGCGTGGGTTCATTTTATGGTTTGGGTAATCCGTGTACTGTGCCAAATATGGAGATGAAAGCAATTCCTCTTTCGTGGTATTCAGGTGTGTCTTCGGGTATCATACCGCATCCGTATTCCAATGTGACGAGGAATCCAAATGGGACGCGCCGGGATGAAATGGCACCACATCCATTGCAATATGTTCCACAGCCATCAGCAACATATTCCCAGGATTTGTTGAACTCAGCGACAGTGCGGTTTTTGGCGAAAGTCTGTGTGAGCCAGGGTGACCATGCCAGCAAGCCAATGATTATAATTATCGCGTAGATCCACTTTTTGTCCATATGTTTCTCCTTTGCCCGACAGACGAATTAAAGCACAGATTTGTTCTTCAAAATCAGTATGAAATGGGATTTGTTCCATGAGTGACCAACAACGAAAGATCTATCAGACCGACGGTGACCGCTACGAGGCTTTGGTCTCGCGCGAAGACCATCAGGGCAACATCTTGAAGGCGTTGGAGGAGATCGTCAACCCCGACGGCCTGGACGTCCTCGACCTCGGCGCAGGGACGGGACGCCTGACCCTGATGCTGGCGCCGCGTGCGCGTTCCATGCGGGCGTTCGATGTCTCGGAGGAGATGCTACGGGTATGCCGCCAAAGATTGGAATCAAGCGGCTTGTCCAACTGGAAAGTGGAGGTGGCAGATCATCGTCAACTGCCGGTGGAGGAGGGTTCGGCGGATCTGGTTGTCTCCGGCTGGAGCGTGGCTTATCTGCATGTGTGGAACCCCGAAACGTGGCGGGCTGAGTTGGGAAAATGGTTGGGCGAGATGAAACGCGTGTTGAGGCGGGGCAGTCATATCGTCCTGTTTGAATCGCTGGGCACGGGTAATGAGACGCCGATCCAGTTGGAGCATCTCAAGGAGTATTATCCCTGGCTCGACGAGGCGGGCTTCCAAAACAAGTGGATCCGCACGGATTACGAATTCGCGTCCCTCGAGGAAGCGGAGGAGTTGTCCCGTTTTTTCTTTGGGGATGAGTTGGGGGATAAAGTGAGGCAGAACGGTTGGGTGATCCTGCCCGAATGTACGGGGGTGTGGTGGCTGCGGTTTTGAGATTGGGTCTGAGATTGGGTCTTGACAAAATTCCTTTTCTTGCTATAATGTAAATAACTTTGCATTACAAAGTAAACGGCGTTGCAAAGAGAAAAGGAAAATCGCATGTCTCAAAACTTCGACCTCAAAGCCATTGAACGCAAAGCGTTCCGTTCGGTCCACCAGGACGGTCTGTGGGATATCTATATCGGGGGTCTGCTGCTGGTGCTTTCACTGATGTTCACCATCCCCGAAAGCGGGGAGGGGGAGTTGAGGACCATAGGGCTTGCCCTGTTGGGCGTTGCCGTCCTGTTCGCGGTCTTCCAGTTGGGCAAGAAGTACATCACCACGCCGCGCATGGGGCAGGTGCAGTTTGGTCCCGAACGCCGCAAGCGCAAGATCGCGCTCGGCTGGATCATGGGCGCCTTCGTGCTGGTCACGTTGGGAATGTTCCTCTTCAGCTTGTATGTGTGGAACTCGTCTGCTTCAGGGCAGGCCATTGATGTTCCTGTCAGCCCGTCGGTCGAGAGGCTGTTCGTCGCCTCGCTCGCGGCGCTGATCGCCGGCACGTCCATGGCTGTGATCTCCTACTTCAAGGAATTCATGCGCGGATACTACATCGCCTTTTTGATGGCGGTGGGCTTCTTCTTCACGCTGGTGTTCGACACGACAGCCCCGATGATCGCCGCGGGCGCGCTCATCCTCGTCCCTGGTGTGGTGCTGTTCATCAGCTTCCTGCGTCAATACCCGCTCCCCCCGCGGGAGGCGAGTCATGGCAACTCCTGAGATGCCCGCAGGTTTGTCCGCTCACGGCGAAGTGGACCGCCTCATCCATGAACCCGCACGTTTCCAGGTGATGGCGCTGCTCTATGTGATCGAAAGCGCGGACTTTACCTTCCTCATGAACCAGCTGGGTCTGACGTGGGGCAACCTCTCCGCCCACATCACGAAACTGGAGGAGGGCGGATACGTGGCGGTGGAGAAGGGCTTCAAGGGCAAACGTCCGCAGACGATGCTCAGCCTGACCAGGGCAGGCAGGAAGGCATTCAATGCCTATCGCCAGGCGATGAAGCAAATGTTGGATGAAATACCAGAATGAATACCAAGAGGCAGGTCTCAGACCTGCCTCTACTTTATAAACGCTTCCACCTGGTTTGCATGTGTGTCTAAAATCCGTTCCCTGTGCCTGCCGAACATTTCCAATCCCTCGATCTCTTCCAATGTGAAATAACCTGTCTCGGTCGTTTCGTTGCTCAATCCCAATTCGCCGCCAACGATCCCTGCTTCGAAATGCAAGGCGACGATGTGGATCTTGTTCCCGTCGGGATAGATGACCAGTTTATCGGGATGACTGTACACGCCGACGAGACGCTTCACTCTTACGCTCAAGCCTGTTTCCTCCAGAACTTCCCTTTCACACGCCTCAGCCACGGACTCGCCCGAATCCACCGCGCCGCCCGGCAGGCACCATTGACCGTTGTCGGTCCGTTTGGTGAGCAGGACGCGTCCTTGTTCATCGAAGATGGCGGCAGTACAACCGAGCCTGATCCTGCCTTGTTTGGCGATGCGCTCGCCGTAGAGGATTTGGGTCATATTAGATCAGACCTCCGAGATTTCTAAAATCTCGGAGGTCTTGTTCTCCTTATTCCTTGATAAACGTCCCGTTACGGAGTTCCTTCAACGTCTGCTGGATCTCTTCGATGGTGTTCATCACGAATGGACCGTACGGCACGATGGGTTCCTTGAACGGCGCGCCCGCCATCAGCATGAAGCGGACCGGGCTGTTCTCGGTCTTGACTGTAATATGGTCACCATCGGCATATTTGACCATCTTTGGAGAATCAATTGTCTCGCCCGAGAAGACCCCCTCGCCCTGGAAGACGTAGGTGATGAGGGTGTGTCCGCTCGGGATGGGGAACTGCCATTCGAGACCGGGAGCCAGCTCCACGTCCATATAAAGAGGCGAGGCGGCAATGTCGCGGACAGGTCCGGTCACGCCATCCACCGTCCCAGCCACGACGCGGATCTTCACTCCATCCTTTTCGTAGGTGGGGATCGTTGAAGCCGTCACTTCCTGATAGCGCGGCTCGGACATCTTGAGGTGTGAAGGCAGATTGACCCACAACTGGAAACCGTAGATGTTTCCGCTGGGGCCGCGGCGGGGCATTTCCTCGTGCAGGATGCCGCGCCCTGAGCTCATCCACTGCACATCGCCGGGGCCGATGAGGCCTTCGTTGCCGAGGCTGTCGCGGTGGGCGGTGGAGCCTTCGAGCATGTAGGTGACGGTCTCGATGCCGCGGTGTGGGTGGTAGGGGAAGCCGCGGATGGGTCCTTCGAGCGGGTCGTTGAAGGCGAAGTGGTCGAACAGGAGGAAGGGATCATACAGATTGCTTGTTCGCGGACCGAACGAACGCAGCAATCGCACGCCCGCGCCCTCGATGGCGGTCTGCGGTTCGATGATCTGGGAAATGGTTCTAAGGTTGATATTCATGTCGTGTAGATGTTGCGAAGGGGGAGGGTATTACTATGGATTTGTAGTCCAATGATAAATCGAAATTTGATTCGGAATCTTTACAATTGAAGAGGATCGTTAGTACTTGGGTAATGGGGTACCAAAGTCCTGTCGATATTTACAATATTGTTTGTAACTTTTATGGGGTGAAATCTTCTGCCAAACATAAATCCGATGTAATCTATCTAATATCGAATTTCCCCAGTATAGATCCTTAGGAATTGGAGGTATGAATGAATATTCAAAAATCAGTTGTTTACAGTCGTGTACTGGTTGCCTGCATTTTGACCCTGGCAATGTTTTCAACAAATGTAATTGGGATATCCGCGAAAACTGAAGCGATGGATGTGAACGATTCAACGAATTTCTTGGCAGAATATAACAATACACCGCTCTTTGCTGATGTACCCGAGAATTACTGGGCACGGAATTACATCGAACAAATATATCTTGCGGGAATTACAGGTGGTTGTGGTTCCAATCCATTGATATATTGCCCAGAAGGTTCCGTGACGCGGGCCCAGATGGCTGTTTTCCTGTTGCGAGGCATTCATGGGGCTTCATACAAACCGCCGACTGTAGGTCTAAGCACTGGTTTTGGTGATGTACCCGTCAACTATTGGGCGGCTGCCTGGGTCAAACAATTTGCGGCGGAGGGCATCACAGGTGGTTGTGGGAATGGTAATTACTGTCCTGATTTGCCGGTTACACGTGCTCAAATGGCGGTCTTTCTACTGAGAAGCAAGTACGGTTCATCCTACAGCCCACCAAGCGTGGGAACTGGAACGGGCTTTGGAGATGTGCCTGTGAACCACTGGGCGGCGGCCTGGATCAAACAATTGGTATCAGAAGGCATCGCTGCAGGTTGCGGGGGGATCAATTTCTGCCCCGAGACATCGGTCACTCGCGCCCAGATGGCTGTTTTCATGGTTCGTACCTTCCCTCAGACGCTGGGTTTTACTGCACCATACAAGAACGCTCCAGCCTGTCCTACGCACGATCCGACCGTATGGCATGCATTATGGGATAGCAAGCGCGGGTGTCACTATGATCATACACATGGTGACGATCCAGCCCTGGCCAATGCCTATTTTGGCCCGGCTGGTACGTTATGGGGTGGGCAGACCATCTCATATCCATTTGCAACGGGCGCAAGTGAAAATTCCATGAAACATAGCGGGTACAAGTATTCGGTGAAGACACCGGATTACCACCCATGGCCTCCTTGCGGTACCAATGATCACACGGACGATTCCCAAACCGGAAACAACTGTATCAAGGCATCCAGGATCCAGTATCATGCCATTGGTGGGACGATGGGCACACTGACGCGCGTACACAGTTACTTCATGGAAGTGCTTGTATGCAAGTATCCAACTTATACAGAATGTGGTGTTATAAAGATTGGTGGCCATGCTGATTTTGCCCAACTTCAGGCGCCCCATTATAGCCATCGTGTGGTTCGTCCCGGAGGGGCGATTGACTTTGGTGATGGGATGGTAATGAACTTCGATGCAGATGGACCGGACCTGCCTTCTACAACAGGCGAACCATATATATTTGCGATCCCATATTCGCCGGAGGAAATGGCGCTCAGACGCGCTTATCCACCCAGGTTGCCGGAAGCCACTATGGATCAATGGTCGATGAACGATCTTGATTGTGAACCGCGCCCGGTTGGAAGTCCATGTCGTAACTCCTTCGCCAGATTCATGACCCAGGTTGGGGATGCCTGGAATTTGATCGACTCTCAGAATCCGAACAATCTTCGCTGGATATGTAGAGGCGAGGTGGGCTGTGAATACAATGGTTCGATGATCGGTGTCAACGAACTTACCCTGCGCGTTCTGCAGGAATGGCAGCCGGGAGGCAATGGATTTGTAACCCTGACAAGTTACACTGACCGATGGGGTAATCCTAGGTTTGATAACGTCTGTGCTTCCGTGAGCGTGGATTGTGTTCCGCTTGTCATCAACCATGTGCCCACAGGTTACGCCGCGACCAGCCATGATGGGTGTGGGTGTATCGTGTTTGAGTACGATATTTATTTTGATGGAAAGTCATCAGATTGGATCAAATTTCCGAATTAGGTGCCGTACCATCGTTTTGATGCGAAGCATCAACATGCTTGTGAACGCCCTCCCTCAATATGTTTGTTGATTTGAGGGAGGGTGTGGTGTATAAAAGCATCTCCCATGATGTTTGTAAGCTAAAGCGTTTAAAATAAAACTGAAAAATAGCACCCGTCTTGTGAGAGTTACCGATAGGATTAACTTGTCGATATTGAAACCCTATTGAGATGCGCACAGGATGCCTGAAACCTTTTCGTATAATTCATCAGTGGTATAATCCCCACCATGTTCAGGAAGATCAAATTCACATCCATGCAAGTTGCTGCCGCATCCGCTGCCAGCGCAGCCCAATTCGGGACTGCACTATGAATCTGTGACGGCGCGAGACGCGAGCTTTTCTTTCCAGTCCCGAATCGAACAGGTTCGGGATTTTTCTTTGTCATTGCGTGTCCTGAGCGGTGTCGCAGTTCGTGAGCGGCGAAGTCGAAGGAGATTGAAGCAATCTCCAGGTTGACAAGAGGATTGCTTTGGACTGAAATACATCGCCCTCGCAACGACATGGCGCTTGGTATAATTCGCACACTCTATACACTGGAGCACTTATGACCAAAAAACTTTCCGGCAACGAGATCCGCCAGACCTTCATAGACTTTTTCGTCGAGCACGGACATACCGCCGTGCCTTCGATGTCGCTCGTCCCGGGCGGGGATAGCACGCTTCTTTTTACCAACTCGGGCATGGTGCAGTTCAAGGATGTGTTTATTGGCACCGATACCAAACCCTATAAACGCGCCGTCGACTCGCAGAAGTGCATGCGCGTGGCAGGCAAACACAACGACCTCGACGACGTCGGCCGTGACGACACGCATCATACCTTCTTCGAGATGCTCGGCAACTGGTCGTTCGGCGATTACTACAAAAAGGAAGCGATTGCCTGGTCGTGGCAGTTGCTTACTGAAGTCTGGGGCCTGCCCAGGGACAAGCTCTACGCCACCTGCTTCGAGGATGATAAAGGCAACATCCCTCGCGACGATGAAGCTGCCGATGTTTGGAAGGAACAGCCCGGCTTCGAGCCTTCGCACGTGCTGTTCTTCGGGCGCAAGGAAAATTTCTGGCAGATGGCAGAGACAGGTCCGTGCGGACCGTGCTCCGAGATCCACATCGATCTTGGCGAGGAACGCGACAACCTGCGCGGCACTGACCATGTCTGCGGGGTGAACGGCGAGTGCACGCGTTTCCTCGAGCTGTGGAACAACGTCTTCATCCAATACAACCTGTTCGATGATGGACGCCTCGAACCGCTGCCTGCCAAACACGTGGATACCGGCATGGGATTCGAGCGCATTGTCTCGGTCCTGCAGGGTGTTGATTCCAATTACAAGACCGATCTCTTCAAAGGTTCTCTTGATATCCTGCGCTCACTCACAGGCCACAGTGAGGCGCAGATGTTTGCCGACTTCACGCCCTACCGCGTCATCTGTGACCACGTCCGTTCGGCGGCGTTCCTCATTGCCGATGGCGTTGTCCCCGGCAACGCCGGTCGCAACTACATCACCCGCATGATCATCCGCAGGGCAGCGCGATTCGGCACCAAGATCGGGTTGAACGAACCTTTCCTTGCCAAAGTTGCCCTGGCCGTGATCGAGCAATATGGGGATTTCTACCCTGAACTGCGCAAGAACCAGCCCGCCATTCTAGATCATCTGACCCGGGAGGAGATCCGCTTCGCGCGGACGGTGGAGGCTGGTACCGCTCAACTGGAGAATCTCCTCTCTCAACTTCGTACCTCAAACTCCAAAACCCTCGACGGTCACAAAGCCTTTGACCTGTATGCCACCTACGGTCTGCCCTTCGAGATCTCGCGCGATATCGCCCGCGAACAGGGGCTCGATGTCGATGAAAATGGATTCAATGAAGCCAGGGAGGCGCACGCCAAAGCCTCCGGCGGCGGCAAAGCCATGGGTAAACTCGGCGGTCAGGATGCAGAATTCTTCGCGGGCATCCTGCGCGATCTGCAAGCCAAAAAGAAACTCGGCAGGGATGGCGTCGAATATGATCCCTACCACAACCCGCGCGTGGAAGGGGAGGTGCTGGCGCTGGTCGTTAACGGCGAATCGGTGCAGTCCGCCTCGCTGGATGATCAGGTTGAGGTCATCCTGCCCAAAACCGGCTTCTACATCGAATCCGGCGGTCAGGTGGATGACACCGGATATATTATTTCACTCCCCCAAAATTCGAAGAATTTGGGGGGAGACGGAGGCGGGCAGGGCTGGGAGGTCGAAGTCTCTGGCATGCGCCGTGCCTCCGCGGGCGTCATCGTCCATATTGGGACGGTTATCTCCGGACAACCCCAAGTCGGTGACAGGTGTCTTGCCGAGGTGGATATGACCCGCCGTCATGACATTATGCGCAACCACACTGCCACGCATTTGCTCCACAAGGCGCTCCATGAGGTGCTCGGTGAACATGCGCGTCAGGCGGGCTCTCTTGTGGCGCCCGACCGCCTGCGTTTCGACTTTACCCATCCCGAAGCGATGACATCCGAACAGATCGAGCGTGTCGAGAAGATCGTCAACGATGCGGTTGCGGCGGATATGCCCGTGCAGCCTGTCGAGAAGCCGCGAGAGGAAGCCATCAAGGAAGGCGCGATGGCGCTGTTCGGCGAGAAATACGGCGAAACAGTCCGCACAATGACCATCGGCGATCTGCAGGACCGGTATTCCTACGAACTGTGCGGCGGCACGCACCTCGAGCGCACCTCCGATGTCGGCGCGTTCATTATCGTGAGCGAAAGTTCCGTCGCGGCGAACGTCCGGCGCATCGAAGCGTTCACGGGGCGCGGCGCGTATGAGTTGATCGCCAAACGCTTCAAGACGCTGAAACAAACCGCGCATCTGTTAAAGACCTCCGTGGACGAGACCCCTGCGAAGGTGGAGTTGCTTCAGGATGAAGTTTCCGATCTGAAGAAGGAACTTGCCGGTCTGCGCGCCCAACAGGCTTTCTCGGCTTTTAACCTGCAGCTTGCCAACGTCCAATCTGTAAAGGATATCCACGTGCTCGCGGCGGAGATTCCCGATGTCACTGCCGATACGCTCCGCATGCTTGCCGACAAATTCCGCGAGAAATATCCCAGGGCTGGCGCGGCGATCCTGATAACGGGATCAACCGTCATCGCGGTCCTGACCGAGGACCTCGTCAAGAAGGGGCTGAAAGCGGGCGATCTGATCACCGGCATCGGCGGCAAAGGCGGCGGACGTCCCAACATGGCGCAGGGCAGTCTGCCGAATGGGAACGTCAACGAAGCGCTGGGCAGGGTCGTAAAGGTCGTCGAAGAGAAGTTGAAATAAGTTGAACAGGGTTTACCGGGATGGTAAGCCCTGTTGATTTCCTCGAATGCAGGCAGGTATGGTACATTATTCCCCCTCGGCGCTGTCCATAGTTGGTTATGATTGGAAGAGAAAAGGAGATTTAATATGACACGCGTATCCAAGGTTTTAGCATTGTTGGTGTTGTTGGTTTTCGTGCTTGCCTGTAGCTTCGTCACCCAGCCGATCAAGGATGTTCAAAATATCGCCGGGACTGCCGAATCCCTGGCGACTTCATTACCCATCGAAACACTTCAGGCGCTCCCTTCGGCGATTCCTGTGGAGACCCTCCAGGCGTTGCCGTCCAGCATCCCTGAATTGGAAAACTTCAACTATTTCAACCCACAGGGCGAGCCTGTCCCGGTCTGGAAGGATATCCCGGTTATGCCGGAGGCAACGGTCGGGCAGGAGTACGAGAATTCGACCTATAGCTTCAAGGTGGATGCAACGCCCCAGGAGATCCGGGAATATTATGACAGTCAGTTGACCGACCTTGGCTGGAAGAGCGTTTTCAACCTGCCGATCGAATCGGAAGGCGGACTGTTATCCTATTCGAAGGGCGATAACTTCCTGACGGTCACGATCGCCAAGACAGACAATCTGTACGTGGTGGTCCTGACGCTCGTCTGATTTACATGCGATGATTCATTAGGGATGGTTACAATACCATCCCTTTTTTTGTTTTGCATTGCGGCACTCCGTTATAATGATTCGAAGCTTTTCATGAACACGCTCGTGCAAAAAATCATCCATTTCCTTGTTTTGATCACCGCTCTTGTGGTCTCGTCCTGCGCGGGTAACCCTGTCGGGTCAACCCCGACCAATACTTCGATCCCCCTGCCTACCGGCGCCACCCAGGACGCGATCGCGACGATCGTTCCGCCCGTCACAGATTGGCGCGGCATTCCGATCATGCCGGGGGCGTATGCCGGGGAGGGGGATGTGGAGGGATACGTGTATGTGATCGAAGCGACCCTCGAACAAGTGCGGACATATTACGAAGGTGAGTTATCACAGATGGGCTGGGTGGAGACTCCAAGTGAAGATGCGGGGATACTGTATTTCACGCGGAATGGCGCCGCGGAGACCGTAACGATCAACCTCATCGAGAAGGAAGGTCAGGTTCTTGTCCTGTTGACGAAATAGAATCTTGGCGGGGAACATTTAGATAAAACTACACGTCGAAAAATAAATCCAATTGCGCGGGGGGCTGCCAGCATCCTTTTGAAAGGAGGCTTTATGACTTGACGCGTATAGCCCGCCAATCGACAGGGACGCCGACCTGTCGGTCCCTTCACTGTGTATTCCCAAATTGAATCAAAGGAGAAGAGAAAATGTTCACCAAACGAAATGCCCTCCCGCTGGGCATGTTATTTCTGTTGCTGGTTACCTCCGCCTGTGGCGGTGCTGCCGCAACACAGGCGCCGACCGCCGTTGATGAAGCGAAAAGTCATCCGCCGCTTGAGGAACCTGCTGTGCCTGCCCCTGCCGAACCTGCAATGCCCGCGGGCACGGCATATGTGCCAGCCGCCGAGGCGCCCCTTCCAAGCCCCAATCTGAACTCTCAAAATTGGGGACCCCCGCCATCCAATCGACAACCTTATGATACCTTCTTCGAAGACTATGATGTCAATCCGTTCATCGATGCCGAGGACGATAACCTCTCGACATTTGCGCTCGATGTGGATACCGGCTCCTATACCATCATGCGCAACTACCTCAAGGACGGTTTGATGCCGCCGCCGGAGTCCGTCCGCGTGGAGGAATACGTCAACTACTTCGATCAGGGATATGCCAACCCGCCGGCGCACCAGGCCTTCAGCATTCATCTGGACGGCGCGCCCTCGCCCTTTACCCAGACCGAACGGTATCAAATGCTGCGCATCGGCATTCAGGGATATGCCGTCCCTGAATACGAACGCAAGGATGCCTCGCTCACATTCGTGATCGACATTTCCGGCTCGATGGGCATGGACAATCGCCTGGAGCTCGTCAAACGTTCGCTCGAATTGCTCGTCGAACAACTGGATCACAGGGACAGCGTCAGCATCGTCGTCTACGGGACGGATGCCCGCGTCATTCTGGACCCGACGCCTGGTTCCGATAAAGAAGCGATCCTGCGCGCCATTTATCGCATGCAACCCGAAGGCGCGACCAATGCCGAAGCGGGGATCCGCCTGGGATACAAGATGGCTCTCCGCGCCTACAACCCCGAAGGCATCAACCGCGTCATCCTGTGTTCGGATGGCGTCGCCAATGTCGGCAACACCGAAGCGGATGTGATCCTCGATGAGATCCGCGGCCATGTGGAAGAAGGCGTGACCATGACCACCATCGGCTTCGGCATGGACAACTACAACGATGTGCTCATGGAGCAACTCGCCGATAATGGCGATGGTTTCTACGCCTATGTGGATGATATGCGCGAAGCAAAGCGCCTGTTCATCGACAACCTCACCAGCACATTGCAGACCATCGCAATGGACGCCAAGGTCCAGGTGGATTTCAATCCCGAAGTGGTCGCCCGTTATCGTCTCGTCGGTTTCGAGAACCGCGCGATCGCCGATGAGGATTTCCGCGATAACAGCGTGGACGCGGGCGAGATCGGCGCGGGACATTCCGTCACGGCGTTGTATGAGGTCAAGTTATATCCGGAAGCGTATGGGAAAATCGCCACCGTCTATCTGCGCTGGGAGGACCCGGATACCCGGCAGGTGGTCGAAATGTCGAAGGATTTCCGGGTTGGCGATCTCGAAAGGGAATTCGGGTATGCCGATCCGTATTTCCAGCGCACGGTGATCGTTGCCGAGTTTGCCGAGATCCTCAAGGAAAGTTACTGGGCGGAGGGCAGTTCATTGGGAGATGTGTATCGTGAAGCCGTCCGTGTCAGCGAATTCTTCGGCAGGGATGCTGAAATGTCCGAGTTGCTCGAGTTGATGCGCAGAGCCGGGCATTGGATGGAATAGCCCATCCGTCGTGGCGAGGGGCAAGGACTTGATGGAGCAATCTCCTCACTGGCGCCTTAAACACCATCGTTGGAGACACCTGCACCCACCGTTGCTTCGTCGTTTGCCATCGTTCGCTCCTCGCAACGACAAACCCCGTTTATAATTCGACCGGATGAAAACCCAGATCATCACGCTCGAATCACACGACGACCTGATCTCCGTCCGCGACAGGATGTCGTGGGCGAAGACCCCGCGCATTCTGCTGGTGTGGCCCAAGTATGAGGACGTCAAATTGCGACAGGTGGATTTGAAAGTCCTGCAGCGTCACGCCGCCTCGCTTGGCGCGCAATTGGGGCTGGTCACGCGTCAGCGGCGCGTGCGCGCGGACGCGGAGGCGTTGGGGATCCCGGTGTTCGAGTCCACGGGGCAGGCGCAACGCGTGGCGTGGCCCAAAGCTCGGCGGAGGAAGTTGCCGCGCCGTGCCCCGGATAAGAGTCTGCGCGGGAAGCGGGACCAGCTCCCGGCTTGGGAGGAAGCGTGGCGCGCTCGTCCCGCGGTGAGAGTACCGGCGTTCATCGTCGGCGTCCTGTCGGTGTTGACGCTGGTCGCGTTGTTCATCCCGCGCGCCCGCGTCACTTTGAGTCCGATCACGGAAACGCAGAGTGTCGTCCTGCCGGTGACGGCGAACCCGGCGGTGGATCAGGTGTTTATCACGGGCAGCATCCCGGCGCGCGAGAAGCGGATCATCGTGGAGGGGGAGCAGTCGGTGAATGTGACGGGTGAAGGGGTGGTCGCGCAATCGAAGGCACAGGGGACCGCGGAGTTTCGCAATCTTACGCAGAACGCAGTGACGATTCCTGCGGGTACGATCGTGCTGGCGAATGAGATCCGGTTTGTGACCACCGAAGAGGGCGCGGTGGAGGCGGGCGTTGGGGAGACGCTTGCACTGCCCATCGAGGCGATCGAGGGCGGGGTTGCCGGGAACCTGGATGCCGAAACGATCAATGCGATCGAAGGCAGGCTGGGGCTTTCGCTTTCGGTCACGAACCCGGAGCCAACTGAAGGCGGGCGCGAACGTTCGTCGGTGCAGGCGAGCGATGCGGATCGAACGCGTGTGAAGAACTTGTTGATGAAGCAGCTCGAAAGCGACGCGCGCAAAATGCTGCTGAACGAATTGGGCGCGGACGATGTTCTGTTTGAAGATACGTTCGATGTCTCCCAGGTCCTTTCGGAAACCTATGATCCGCCTGCGGGCGCGGCGGGCGCCAAATTGACCCTATCCATGCAGGTGGAATATTCCGTTTTGTATGCCAACGCTTCAGACCTGACCGAACTTGCCGCGTTAGCCCTGAACGCTTCCCTGCCTTCGGGTTTCCGCACGGCATCTGAGGCGGTGTCCGTTGAACCTGTGACGGATCCGGTAAAACTTTCCGATGGTTCCCTGCGCTGGACGGTGCGCGCCGAACGGGAAGTGATCGAGCAAGTGAATGCGATGCAGGTGGCGCAGTTGATCCAGGGACTTGGGCCCTCCGAGGCGCAATCCCAATTGGAAAAGAATCTGCCGTTGGTAAGCGCCCCGAAGATTTCAATGTTCCCACCCTGGTGGCCCTGGGTGCCGATCGTGCCGTTCCGGATCGAAGTGGTGACACAATGACAAGGATAAAAGATGAAGGATGCTTTGAGGTCTTTGCGTGCTTCGCGGTGAATTGAACATATGCGAATTCTAGCCGTTGACCATGGCGAAAAGCGGATCGGTCTCGCACTGAGCGACCCGACCGCGACCCTCGCCAGCCCATTGACCGTCATCAAACACGTCTCGCGCTTGATGGACGCGGCGCAGGTTGCCAACCTGGCTTCAGAGAACGGAGTCGGCCTGATCGTGATCGGGCAATCGTTCGATGAGGAAGGCAATCCCAATCTCGCAGGCAGGCGCGCTGCGAAATTTGCGGAAGCCCTGAGGGAGCAGACCCAAATCCCCATCGAGTTGTTCGATGAATCTTTCAGCACCCGGGATGCGCGCGCGGCGGTCATCGAAATGGGCGTTTCACGCAGGAAGCGCGCCGGTCATCATGATGCGCTCGCGGCGGTGATGATCCTGAGGTCGTATCTTGAAGCCAATCGCAAATCGTAAATCCAAGATCTTAATGCGTAAACTCCTCCTCATCTCCGCTGTCCTCCTCGTCATCGCCTGTCTGTTCGTCACGTTTATTTCCATTCCCTCCCAGGCTGAAAAGATCTATGGTCAACCCGCGGCGTGGCTTACGATCACACAACGCGTGCAGTATTCCGCATCCCTGTTGTGGTACGACGGCTTACTGACGCGTCCGCTCGATGCCGCGAGCGCGGCGGAAGGATACTTTACCGTTACGCCGGCGGAGTCAGTCAACTCGATTGCCAACAATCTTGAGGTCATGGGGTTTATCCGCGATGCGGAGTCGTTCCGGGCATACCTGATCTACTCCGGTCTGGATACATCCATCCAGGCGGGGGAGTACAAGCTTAGCCCGGCGATGTCCGCGATCGATATTGCCCACGAATTGCAGGATGCAACCTCCGCCGAGGTCCGATTCGTGATCCTGCCTGGCTGGCGGATGGAGGAGATCGCCGCCTCGCTCCTGACCTCAGGCCTGTCCATCACGCCCGAAGCCTTGTTCTCCGCTGTTGCTGATCCCCCGCAGAATTACGATTTCCTGTCCGGCGCGACCTCTGCCGAGGGTTTTCTCTACCCCGATTCCTACATCTTCCCGCGGGAGACAACCGCAGATGAATTCGTAAACGAACTTGTCCGCAACTTTGCCTTGCGGTTATCCCGCGATGTGCGGCTTGGTTTTGAAAACCAGGGACTCAGTGTCTATCAGGCTGTAACCATCGCCTCCATCGTTCAACGTGAAGCGGTGCGCAGGGAGGAAGCGCCATTGATCGCATCTGTTTATATCAATCGCTGGAAGATCGGCATGAAACTCGAAGCGGACCCCACGGTCCAATATGCGATCGGCTACAATCCAATGCAGGGAACCTGGTGGACCAATCCGTTGAGCGCCCTCGATCTGGATTTCGATTCGCCGTTCAACACTTATGAGTATGCCGGCTTGCCGCCCACGCCGATCTCTAACCCCGGTTCGGAGGCGTTGCAGGCGGTCGCTTTCCCTGCAGAGACGCCTTACTACTTCTTCCGCGCGAAGTGCGACGGTTCAGGCTACCATTTCTTTTCCGAGACATTCGAGGAACATCTGGCGAATGGGTGCCAATAATAAGCTTCACTTCCCCCTTTGTCTGAGAACGATTGCGACAACAATCATTCCCGTGCCAACGCCCGCCAGGATCAACCCTTCATAGACCACCGGCAGGAGGATCTGCCCTGCCACCGCGCCGACGGTTTCCCGCATGGCAGAGAGCAATATCGGCGGCATCAATCCCGCGCCCTGAAGTTGTATGACGCGTTCGATCAACCATCCCAGAATTGGGGATCCGATCAACGCGATCAACGCACCGACCGCGCCCGTGGCCATGAACGGATAGCCCCACCATTTGAGCCAATCGCCCAGGTTCCTCACCCCAAATGCTGTTAATCCGATCAGGAGCAACAACGGCACCACAGGCGAAAATTTCATCAACGTGCGAATACGGTCCAGCCTCAGCCTTGGGTCCTGGGACATGCCGTTTTGCGCATCCAGGTTTAATCTGATCTCATCCGGGAAGGCGGTCACCATGACCTGCAGTTGTGATTCGATCAATGGCGTGACAAGCCCCAGCATTTCCCCGGGGGGATTGCACAGGTTGATCTCCCCGCTTGCAAGCCCCAACCCCATCTGCATGAGTTGTTCGAGGGTGCAATCGGGCTGTGCTCTCAGGATCTGCATTGCCACTTCCACGCCCGCCGGACCCAGCAACCGGCTCTTCAACGGAAGCAGTGAAACTACAACCGAGTCCGTTTTGCCGTTGATGTAATCGAAAACAGAATCGAGCGTGTGGTCTGTGATCGCCTTGATCTCCTCAGGCGGCAGCAGGGATGCGATCGTGGTCTCCCAATCGCCGACCGTCAGCGATCTAAGATATGGATCGATCCCCTGTCGCTCCAGTACGGTGCTGTACAGGGCATTCGCCAGGATCGCCGGTGTGCGCTCATATAAGTTCCGCTTCTCGAACGCCTGCTTGTATGCAGCAGATGTGAAAGCCTTCCATTCGATGTTGAAGAGCAGGAGCGCAGCCACACCGGTGACGACAAACATTACGGCGCAGACACCCGCCAAGATCGTATTGAGTTTCATGGATTCACATGAGTCCTAATCGCTCACGAGCTCGATGTAATCCCTGGTGACCACCTCACTGCCCGAAGCCCCAAGCAGGGCGAGCAGTTCGTTCACAAGCTGCGCCTTGTTCTGGGCGTCCTTGCGGCTCCAGGTGCGGCTCTTGATCTCCAGGAAACGCCCAAGCTTCGGCGTCGTCACATGATCGAGGTTCACGTAAAACTCGGTATCCTTGTATTTGATCAGCCAGCGCAGACGTTCCTTTTCGATGGTCGTCACAGACTCAGGTTTGAAGTATTCGCGATAGAAACGCAGAGAGTTCGTGGCGGGTGCAAGGAAGCGGCTGCGCGACAACAACACGTCCCGTTCGAACTCGCCCTCGCGGATGACGCCAAGCAGTGTCAAACGTGCGCGCACATTCGAGACGTTGCCCTTCTCGTCCACAAAATCATCTTCGCGGAAGCGCAATCTGCCCTGTGACGGGTCATCGAATTGGAAGTAGGCATCATGTTGACTGTAATGCCGTTCGTACAGGATATCGATCTCGTCCCGCATCAATGCCTGGACGATGGGATCTGCCTCCGTTATCCTGACCTTGAGCTGCACCTCGAACGACTCCTCCTCCATCGAGCCGCCCAACGCGATCAACTTCGACAACACGGACTGTTCGCGTTCGATCAGGAAGGCATCGATCTTTTGGGCAAGGTCCGCGGCGTGGGCGAGCAGTTCCTCCTCCTCTACCGTCAACAATCGACGGTCGCGCATCACCCATTTGCCGTTGATCATCACATCGCTCACATCCGTCGATTTGCCGGCGTACACGATCTGGGCATAGGCGTTGTCCGACGATCGGCGGAAGGAGGGGGAGTTGTGAGTCGGGCTGAGGTCCACAAGGATCAGGTCGGCGCGGCGGCCCGGGGTCAGCGAACCGGTCAAATGTCCGATGTGAAGCGCCTGTGCGCCGAGCCGCGTGCCCATGAGCAGGGCCTGCGAGGCAGGCAGGGAGGTCGGATCGTTCGTCACAGCCTTGGCGATGAACGCCGCGAGGCGCACCTCCTCGAACATATCCAGGTCGTTGTTCGAGGCGGGACCATCCGTCCCGATGCCCACGTTGAGTCCAGTTTCGAGCATGCGGGTTACGGGCGCAAAGCCCGAGGCAAGTTTGAGGTTCGAGGAGGGGTTGTGTGAAATGCCCGCGCCCGCGTGATGCAACGTACGGATCTCGCCCGCGTCGATGTGGACGCAGTGCGCCGCGATGACCTTGGCATCGAGCAGGCCTTGTTTCTTCACATATGGGATCACCGGCATGCCCTCGTCCCTGCGCATGTTCTCCACTTCGAAGGATGTCTCGGATAGATGGATGTGAAGCGGGACATCGAACTCCTGGGCAAGGCTGGCGGTTTCGCGCAGGATATCGGCAGTGGTCGTGTAGGGCGCGTGCGGCGCGATGGATGGGACGATGAGCGGATGGTCCTTCCAGCGCTGGATGTAGTCGCGCGCTTTTTCCATCGAGTCTTCGTAGGATTTCGCATCAGGCGTGGGGAACTTGAGAATGGATTGCCCGCAGACGGCGCGCATGCCTGCCTCGGCAGTCGCCTTCGCCACATCCTCCTCGTAGAAATACATGTCGTTGAAGGTGGTCACGCCGCTCCGGATCAACTCTGCGCAGGCGATGGACGTGCCGAGGCGCACGAATTCGGGAGAGGCGAATTCCCTTTCCACGGGCCACATGTAACCCTGCAGCCAGACGTCGAGGCGCAGGTCGTCGGCGATGCCGCGCAGGAGCGTCATCGGGACGTGCGTATGCGCGTTGACCAGACCCGGCATGAGCACTTTGCCTTTGCAGTCGATCGTCTCGTTTGCGGAGTATTCCTTCTTTACGTCATCTTCGAACCCGACCGCGACGATGCTGTCACCTTTTACAGCGACCGCGCCGGGGGTGTATTGATGCATGTCTTCATCCATTGTGAGGACGTATGCGTTGAGGAAGAGGATATCTGCTTGAGTCATGTATTCTCCATTGCCGTCGTCCCGAATGGTGACGATGGGCGATCGTTGATGCGAACTTTGGAATTATGATGCGCCCTGGCTTTGCCCGGCGCGGCGGTTTTATTATGGCATGAAATTCAGAAGCACCTTCAATGCTTTTAGATTCTTGTCGAAATCGGTGTCCTTGTGGTTGGCGAGCTCCATATCCACAGCCGCGCCGACCCCGTTCTCGATCGCCCAATCGGCGAGCGTGCCGGTGTAGCCGCAGCCGGTGTCGATGGGCGGATAGGGATAGCCGGTCGCTTTTGCCAGTGACTTTGCCAGCCGAATCGAATCGGGCGCCCACGGATCGCCGCCGGGGAAGACCCCCAGCGCGGCGCTGTGATAACTGATCAATCCCAGTAAGGCATGTGAATCGATGAAGTTCATCACGGTCCTGGTCTCGGGCTCCGAGCCGCCGTACAAACCGCCCGTGGTGGGACGATAGATCCAGCAGCCATCCCGGTTCCAATCTGCGACCCAGTTCTTGGATGGGAAGTTGCGGTTCAAGTCCACGCCGTTGTTGTTGACGCGTCCATCCACGCCGTTGGCGCGCGCCTCCCCGTCCGGGTTCATGTTGCGGATGATGTACAGTGTTGCATCCGTCGGGATGACTTCCGGGTGTTCGTTGATGTGTTTGATCAGTTCATTGGCAAGCCCGATGGTGTTCTGTTCGTAGCCGCCGTGGATGCCTGCCACGATCAAATATTTCTTTTCGCCCGCGCCGAACGTATACAGGTCAATGGGACGACCCTGCAGCGAGTAGCCGATGATGTTTGGGCGTTGTCCGTTTTCGAGGACGAACGGCGTGGAGGTTTCAAAGACCGGCGGGGTATAGAACGGATTCGGTGTGAGGGTCGGCAGGAAATAACTGGTTGGAGGCGCCACCTGCACGGACTCAGGTCCCTGCGTTTCGACGGACTGTCCGTTCGCGGCGAGGGCGCGTTGGTTGGTGAAATACAAACCACCCGCGATCAGAATGCATAAAAAAAATGCGCCGTTTATGCCCCAGATCAAATATACCCAGGTGTGCGACGAGCGTTTCCCGCGCCTCATCTCACTCCGACTCCCTGGCGCGGGTCCGCAGCCAGTTCAAAGCCAGATTGACCGACCAGCGCGGCAGGCTGCGCGGCGGTCCGCCGTAGGTGATGCGATGGGTCTTTTCGCCGTGCGGCGTGATGAGCGCCATCTCCGCGGCGCGTTCCTCCAGATAGACGGCAACGCCCAGCGCAACATCTGCATGGGATTCGGCGCGGGCGGCGCGCAAGGCTCCCATAAGGGCATCAGGCGAAAGGTCCGTGAAGGATGCGGTGTTGGGGATCTTGCGTGCCAGTAATCCATCGAGTCCCGATTCGATGGCGGTCAGCGTCCAGCCGCGTTTGGCAACTTCGTTCAGTGCCGCGTCTTCGAGGCGGTCTTCGTCCGCACCGAAGATGTGATCGCCGAGTCGTTCGCGCGCCTGCTGTTCGATGTCTGCGATCATGACATCGGCTTCGGTTTCGTTCTTTGCCTTCGCGGCAATGCGGATGTCCACCACGCCGGTATGCGCCGCCAGCCCGACCGTGGGGTTGCTCAGGGTTTCGAGGTCCGCGATCTGTTCGTCGATCTGACCTTCGCCCAAGCCCGAACAATGCAGAATGCGGATCTTGATGATCTCGTCCAGGCTGTAACGTTTTTGCAGATAAGGGATGATCGATTCGTGCAGGATGTATTCCATTTCGTTCGGCACGCCCGGCAGCGAGATGACCGCGTTGCGCTCGGTCTCGACGATGAAGCAGGGCGCGGTGCCAACCGGATTGGGAACGCCGATCGCGCCTTTGGGAACATACGCCTGTCGTTTTTGATTCTCGGAAGGCTTGCGCCCGTAACGCGAGATGATCTCGACGACCTGCCCCCACAGTTCTTCACGAAATTCAAGCTCGACGCCCGCCGCACGCGCGACCGCTTCGCGCGTGGGATCGTCCACGGTGGGACCCAGCCCGCCGGTGGTGATGACGATCTTGGCGCGGTTCATGGAATTGCGGATCGACTCGGCGATGCGTTCGACGTTATCGCCGATGGTCATCGTGCGATACAGGTCCACGCCCATACCGCGCAATGTGCGCGCGATGTGCCGCGTGTTCGTGTCCACGATCTCGCCGAGCAATATTTCTGTTCCGATGGTGATGATCTCTGCTGAAGGCATATGGAAACTCAAGGCGGCGTCCTTGCCGCCGTCTCCGGCGGCAAGGAGCGGGGGATTTAAACTACATTGTACTCTTTTATCAATCGTCCTTCGTCGAAGCGCGCCAGGTCGAGCATCGAAACATCGACGGTGGAAAATGTACCATCCAATATTAATTCGCTCATTAATTTGCCCGAGACGGGTCCGTGCATGAAACCATGCCCCGAAAAACCGGTGCAAAGGAGAAAGCCCTCCACATTCGTCTTCCCATAGATCGGGTGCGCGTCCGGCGTCACTTCGTACAGACCAGCCCAATGCGCGGCGCGGCTTGCCTTTTCGAGCTGGGGCAGCCGTTCGAGCGCGGCTTCAAAGTTGACCAGTTCGAACTCTTCATCCACGCTCTGGTCGAACCCGGGTTTTTCATTTTGATTGCTCATCCCGATCAGCAGCCCCTCGCCTTCGCGGTGAAAATATAAAGACCGGGCAAAATCGATGACAAACGGAAAATCATCCGGGACCTCCTTCAAGGGATCGGTTGTGAACATCTGCCTGCGAAGCGGGACGATGGGGAGGTGGACTCCCGCCAGCGCGCCGATCTGACCCGCCCAGGGTCCTGCCGCGTTCAGGATCAGGCGCGTCTCGATTGCGCCCAATGTTGTTTCCACCCCTTCGACCTTGTCTCCGCTGAGGCGGATCCCCGTCACCTCCATGTTGTTGACGGCTTTGACTCCCAGCCTCTGCGCGGCGCTGATGTATCCCATCACAACGCTGTTCGGATCGACAATGCCGTCCTTTTGGTTGAACGTTCCTGCGATGGCGTCCTCAAATTGCATCAGCGGCAGGCGTTCGCGCACTTCGTCCCCGCTTAATAGTTGAGTCTCCACGCCGAGGCTGTTCTGCAATTCGACATTGTGCCTGAATGTTGCCGCATCCTTTTCGTCCGTTGCCACAAGGAGATAACCGCATTGGCGATAGTTCACATCCTGCCCGATCTCCTCCTTGAAGCGTTCGATCATCGGCAGGCTTGCAAGCGAAAGTTTTACGTTGATCGCAGTGGAAAACTGGTAACGGACTCCGCCCGCGCAGCGCCCTGTCGCGCCGGTGCCGAAAAATTCCTCCTTTTCGAGCAATACGATGTTCTTCGACCCGCGCATTGCGAGGTGATACGCCGCGCTGGCCCCCATGACCCCTCCACCGATGATGACAATGTCTGCTGTGTTTGGTATGTCCATATGATCTCTTGTTTGATGTCATTGCGAGCGCAGTTTGCGAAGCAATCTCCCGTTTTCAAATGGATGTTTCGCAAAACTTGCCGGGGATTGCTTCCCCGCTCCGCGGGTCGCAATGATTAAAACTCCACTTCCGTGCCGATGTTCATTTTACGGGCGTTTTCGAGTGCGGTCTTCGCCGCCATCGCGTCCTGAACCGCGATGCCGACCGATTTAAAATAGGTGATCTCTTCCTCCGTCGCTCTGCCGGTCTTTCTTCCCAATACGATCTCACCCAATTCCGCATGGATGTGCGATTCGTCGAAGAGACCCGCGCGCATGGGTTGGATGAGGTCGCCCGCCTCCTCCAGCGACGCGGAGCGCGAGTCGACCACAACCTTTGCGCGCCGAACCGTCTCCGCGGGGATTTCCTGCATCTCCGGCGTGTATGCGCCAACGGCGGAAATGTGCGTTCCCGGTTTCAGGTTCTTATCATCGAAGACCGGCTGTGTGGAGGTTGTCGCTGTGCAGATGATATCTGCATTTTCAACTGCCTCTTTTGCACTTGAAGCGACTCGAATGTCGGTTGGGATCGGACCTTTGCCTTTCATTTCTTCGGCGAACTCTTCGGCCTTATTACGATCTGAATCGAAGATGTGAACCGTTTCGATGTTTCGCGCCGTGCAGGCGGCTTCGAGTTGGGTGCGTCCCTGCGCGCCTGCACCGAAGATCGCGGCAACTTTGCTGTCGGCACGGGAGAGCAGGTCGATTGCCGCGCCGCCCGCCGCGCCCGTGCGGGTGGCGGTCAGCGAACTGCCTTCGAGCAATGCCTGCGCGCGCCCGGTCTCCGGGTCGAAAACCAGAACTGCAGCCTGGATGTAGGCGAGTCCGCGGGCGGGGTTGGTGGGGAACAATGAAGCAGCCTTGATCGCCAGCGCCCGACCATCCTCAGCATGAACGTAGGCGGGCATGAAAAGACTCAGCGCATCGCTGTTCGGGATGGGCAAACGCGTCCGAAGTGGCACAACAGCCGTCCCGTTGGAGAGGGAGGCGAAGGCTTTTTTCATCGCTTCGATCGCTTCATTCATTGGCAAAGCCTTGCGGACTTCTTCCGCTGTCAATATGAGCATGGTGGCATCCGTTCCTTATGAGTTGTCAGGGTCGCATCCCTCGGGTTTTTGCCAGTGATCTGTGATCATGGCTTCGACATTGGGGGGAGTGCAGGAGAGCCAAGGTTGGTCGATCAGGTTGGCGGCTCTAAGTCCCTGGAGGCAGGGATCATCAATCTCGGTCAGCACCAGAGCACCGTCCTCCAGTCTCCATTTGTAAACGCCGGTGTCCCAGTTGCAGTAGGGGTCATTGAAAAGATACAGGCGATCGTCGGAGACAGTGTAGGAACCGAGACTGCGCCAGCCGTTCATGGTGTAATAAATCCTGAATATGCCTTTGCTAAGGCTGAGTTTCCATAGTCCGCCTTCGAGGGCATAATCGGGGCAGCGCTTGCATGGGAACGGCGTGGCAAGGCGTGGGTTGATCTTGACATAGGTGGCATCCAGAATCGTCGGCTCCAGAGGCGGCAGTGGTGTTGTCCATGGCACAGGTGTGTGCTGGAACAACGCGTTCCAGATATCCGTGGGTGTGCCCGCAGGCGCTGAAGCGGATGGGCTGGGTGTTTCACCCGGACTCGATTGTGGTGAACAGGCGGCTGTCAATAAGAAGAGGGTTGTAACGAGTAGAGGTAAGGTTTGTTTTTTCATGGCTGATATTTTATAACAAAAAGCGCAGAGAGATTGGCATCGCTCTGCGCTTAAGCGGCGAATGGGCTTTATTCCATGCCCAGATAGGCTTTTTGGACGGTCGAGTTTTTTTGCAATTTGTCGGCGGAATCGCTCAAAATGATCTCGCCGGTCTGGAGCACGTAACCGCGATGGGCGACACCGAGAGCCATGAGGGCATTTTGTTCCACCAGCAGGATCGTGACGCCCTCCTTGTTGACCTGTTCGATGGTGTCGAAGATCACTTCAACCAGCACCGGCGCAAGACCCATGGACGGCTCGTCCATGAGCAGGATGCTTGGGTTTGCCATAAGGGCGCGCCCGGTGGCGAGCATTTGCTGTTCTCCACCTGAGAGCGTGCCGGCAACTTGTGAACGACGGTCCTTTAGGCGCGGAAAGAGGCCGAAGATTCTTTCGATGTTTTTATTGACTTGATCCTTGCTCTTCAGGCTGAATGCACCCATCTCAAGGTTTTCCATGACGGTGAGGCGTGCAAACACCCCGCGTCCCTCGGGAACCATGGCAATACCCTTGTATACAATGTCATGGGCCTTGTATTGGGTAAGGTCTTCCCCCTCCAGTTTTACACGGCCTTCACGCGGCTTGAGCAATCCGCAGATCGTCCGCAGGGTGGTGGTCTTGCCCGCGCCATTTCCGCCGATCAAGGTGACGATCTCGCCTTTTTCCACCGTCAGTGAAATGCCCTTCAAGGCATGGATGTTTCCGTAATATGTGTGTAGGTTTTCGACTTCAAGGAGTGGCATGGTTATCTCTCCGGCTTATGCAACGGGTTGGACCTGCCCCAAGCCACTGGCAGCGCCGCGTCCGAGGTAAGCCTCGATCACTTGGGGATTGTTTTGGATCTCGACGGGTGTCCCCTCCGCAATCTTCTCGCCGAAATCCAGGACTGTGATCTTTTCCGAGATACTCATCACCACGCGCATCTGGTGTTCGATCAACAGGATCGTGATTTCGAGTTCGTCGCGCAGACGACGGATGAAGTGCACCATCTCCTGGGTCTCGCTGGGATTCATCCCTGCAGTGGGTTCGTCCAGGAGCAGGAGCTTTGGCCGGCTGGCAAGCGCCCGGGCAATCTCGAGACGCCTCTGGGCACCGTAGGGCAGATTCATCGCCATTAAATCTCCCTTGCCGCGCAACCCGACGAATTGCAATAAACGTTTTGCTTCTTCGACCGATTCCTTTTCCTCCTGAACCGTCCTGCGATCGCGGATGATACTGCCGACCAGATTGGCTTTCAGGTGCGGGTGCATTCCGACCAGGATATTTTCGACCGCGGTCATGTTCTTGAACAGGCGGATGTTCTGGTATGTGCGCGATACTCCAAGATGGGTGACCCGGTCCGGAGAAAGTCCAGTGATGTTTTGACCTTCAAGCGAGATCACACCTTCTTCGGGGGTATAGAATCCCGTTACGCAGTTGAAAAATGTGGTCTTTCCAGCGCCATTCGGACCAATGATGCTGTATATTGCCTTTTCGTTGACCTCAAGATCGATCTTGCTGAGTGCGTTGAGCCCACCGAAACGCTTGGTAACTCCTTTTGCAACAAGTATGGCCATCGTATCCTCTCCTCGCTACTTTGCAGATTTCATCGCAGAGGTCTCGGCTTCGGCCAACACATGGGCTTCCGCTTCCAGTTCTTCCTCATGCAATTCAAGTTTACGACGCGCATCCGGCCAGAGACCTTCAGGCCTGGTCAGCATCATTACCACAAGGAGGGCGCCATATACCAGGTAACGATATTCAGCAAACTCGCGCAGAAGCTCCGGTGAGCCCATCAACACCAGTGAACCGACAAAAACACCGGGAATGCTGCCCATGCCTCCAATGATTATCAAACAGAGGACATTGATGGAGACAAGGAAATTCATGCTGTGCGGGTAGACCGATTGCAATTTGGCGGCGAAGATCGTCCCGGCGATGCCGGAGAATAATGCGCCGGTGGCAAATGCCATGAGTTTATAGGCAACATGATTGATGCCCATCGCGATTGCCACATCCTCATCTTCGCGGATGGCCATCCAGGTGCGTCCCATTCTGGAGTCTCTCAGTCGCCAGGCGATAAACGCCACTATGCCAACGCCCAGTAAAAAGAGATAGTACAGTTCCTGTTGTGTATTAAGAACCATGTTCCCAATTACCGGTTGGGCAATTAATTGGATTCCCTGGGAACCTCCAAACCAGGGTCTCAGCCAGTCTGAAAGTGCAAGGAGGCGGACGATTTCGCCAAAGCCCAGCGTGACAATCGCCAGATAGTCACCGCGCATTTTCAACACAGGCAGACCAAGGATCAAACCGGCCACCACGCAGGCGATCATTGCAAATGGAAGCGCCTGCCAGTAGGTCATCGGATCGGCGTTCAACTCGGGAGACGTAAGCACTCCCATCGTGTAAGCACCGATCGCAAAGAAAGCCACATAACCCAAATCCAGCAATCCGGCAAAACCGACCACGATGTTCAATCCGATCCCCATCAGTATGTACATGAAAACCGTATCGAGGATGTCGCTGAAGAAAATACCAAGGATCGGGGGGAGGAGAAGCAGAAGGATAATGAGACCAGCCCATTTGGCCCAGAAAAGAAGCGAACGATCCTTTGTTTGTGTGGGTTTTTGGGCAGGTGACACTGGTTTTCCGTTGCGCCAATAGTACAACCCGGAAATCAGAGCAAATAGAAAAATTGCTCCCAGTGGCTTGAGCCCGCTGACCGCAAATAAGGATTTGACAGGACCAGCCAGAGGTCCCCAGCGGGATGTGACGGTGATAATGAGATCCCTCAGCAAACCAACGAGGAGAACCCAGGTTATCCCCTGGATAACCGCTGCCGAGATGCGTGGGGGAATAAGGAAACTTCCGCTTGCCAATACGCCCATGACAGCGCTGAGCGCGAGCAAAATCATCAATCCGGGCGCCAATGGCTGGTTAAAGGTAAGAATATCGTAAAGCTTCGACGACGAATTGATAAACATTGCCTGCAGATTGAAATTGGTCCCAAGAAGCACCAGAAGCACAAGGACCAGGCCGCCCATTACTCCGATGAGCAACCCGTAAAGAACGATTTTTTGCGATGAGAGTGCCATTGTTTTGCGGAGGAAAAAATAGGACATCAACAGCATTGGGGCAAGGAAAATAACCTGCCCCATGGAGAAGACACCACTGATGATGAAGCGTTGGTTGAACGTAGCGACCATTCCAACCAGCGATAATAAGACCGCTACGCCGCCGGCGATCAAACCTGACTGGATGGCTGGCTTCCAAAGGGAAGTGTTTTGTGATTGCATAGCCTGCCTCCTAGGCCTTTGCCTGCGTCAACCGTTCCCCGAGTATGCCTGACGGGCGGAAGATCAAAATGAAGACCAGGATCGTAAAAGCGATGGCATCCTTCATTTGATAGGCGGCGGGGATGCCGAGCCCATCGAGGAAGAGGCTTGGTCCCACCGATTCGAGCAATCCCAGTACCATTGCTCCCAGGAAGGCACCCGGAACGTTGCCGATGCCGCCCAGAACTGCTGCGGTGAAGGCTTTCAGACCAGGGAAAAAGCCCATGTAGAAATGAGCCACAGGGAATAGAAGCAGATAAAGAATTCCTGCCAATCCGGCGGCTACACCACCCAAGGCAAAGGTCGTGGCAATGGTCCGGTCAACATCAATGCCCATAAGGGCTGCCACCTCTTTATCTTCCGATACAGACCGCATGGCTTTCCCCATTTTCGTCTTTTGTACAATTGCATAGAGAATCAACATAAGAACGACAGCGCCGATAATGGCCGCAGCCTGGGTTTTGAAAACCCGGATTCCAGCTATGATCCAAAAGCCCTTAAAGATCTCCATTTCAGGATATCCTTTAAGGCCGGATCCGTATAAACCGCGGAATGTATATTGCAGGAAAAAAGACGCGCCGATGGCAGTGATCAGGGGAACCAGGCGTGGTGCATGCCGTAAGGGTCGATAAGCGATCCTCTCGACTAGGATTGCAATAATGGCAGAGACCCCAGCTGAAACCGTCAGGACGATCAACAGGCTCAGTACCGGGTATGTATTCCATAAGCCCTGCTTGACTAGGGCTTCTGCCGCGAACGCGGCCGTAAATGGTCCGCTCATGAATACTTCGCTGTGGGCAAAGTTGATCATGCGCAAAATCCCATAAACCAGAGTGTATCCCAGGGCAATGAGGGCATAAACACCGCCCAATGCCAGTCCCGTGATTGACAGGTCAATCCAGGTTTCTGTTGTGTACTTTCCAAGAGCCAAGGTCTTGGCTGATCCATATACTACCATTACGGCGATGGCAAAACCGATCGTCCATACAACGATGTCGGTGATTGTGATCCGCTGGCGCCAGGTTCTCAACATCTTATACTCCTGTCCGATCTTTTGTGAAGCGAGGGGCGAAAGAAATTTCGCCCCTCGCTTTTACCTTTATCAGTCTTGAAGATGAACTACGGCCAGATGCGTTCCGGCGGATATTCGCCAACATGGTATTCGTACACGGCGATCTTCGGATCGGCACAGTCACCCGTCGGCGTGCAGGTCAAACTGCCGGTCAGGCCCGGGAAATCCTTTGTCGCATACATGGCGTCACGTAAAGCCTGGCGCGGGATGTGAAGCGTTCCATCTTCGTCCTGAACCGCCACTTTCTCGATGGCTGCGAAGACCATGTTCGCCGCGTCGAAAGCGTGGGCATGGAAGATGCTTATCGGGGAATCAACACCGGACAATTCCTTGTATTTCGGCAGGAACACGGTTTGATAGTCCGCGCTGAAGGCTGCCAGGTCGGGGCTGGAGACGAACAATCCCTCGACCGCATCACCGGCGCCTTCAACCACATCGGGCGAGAACATGCCGTCGGCGCCCATCAGGTAGGTGTTCTCCAAGCCGGGAACTTCCTTCGCCTGACGGGTGATCAGGCTGCCCGCCTTAACAAAGATCGGAAGATAGATGAATTCCGGACCGCCAGCTGCGATGCTGGTCAACACAGACTTGAAGTCTGTGGCGTTCGGGTCAACAGCTTCCTGTGTGGTGATCTCGCCTCCCAACTCCTGGAAGGTCTTGGCAAACACTGCCTGCAGACTCTCGGCGTACAAGGAGCCATCATGGATGGTCGCGGCTTTCTTCACACCCATCTTCTCGAATGCGAAGCGGGCTGCGGCCGCACCCTGGATTTCATCGTTGTGGGCGGTGCGCAGGTAGCCGGGGTGTTGATTGGGATCGCCGGGGCGGGTGAGGTCAGGGGCGGTGTTCGATGCCGAGACGATCACAAAGCCAGCCTGTGAGAGCAGGGGCACTGCTACGCGGGCGGCGCTGGAACAGGATGTTCCGAAAACGGCAACGATCGTGGGATCCGCAGCCAGCTTGGTACCAGCGGCCTGACCGCCTTCAGCCGAACAACCATCATCTTCACCTGTCAGGGAAACATCGTGACCGAGCACCTGTCCCTTAAGGGCAATGGCAACTTCGACACCGGTGCGGGAGTCGATACCCAGGGTTTCATCCGGACCCGAGATTACCATGGCATAAGCCAGATGGATGGGTTCTCCCGGGGCAACATCGACACAGCCAAGCGGATCGGTGCACTCATAAGCAGGAGTGCTTCCGCAGGCTGCCAGTATCATGCTGGCAACCACGAGGATTGACAGCAGGGCAAACGTACGCTTGAACATTCTTCCTCCTCCAAATATTGTGGTGAATGTGAAAACTTCCCGCCAATAAAAGCGGGTGAACATGACCGGGCTGACAACGCTCTCGTTTGTCGGCTTCACCTCCTTTGGAATGAGATTTGTTCACTTCCAATTTAACAAAGAACCGGAGAAAATCCCCTGCACGGGCTTGAATTTCTCACGGCTCTGAAATTGGCGTACCAGCTAATTATGAATAAAAATTGAGAACAATCATGATCCTGAATACTAAGCATCAATGGTACGTGAAATCTTGCAGGGGGTCAAGTGTAAATTTTAGAGAAATTTTATTTTTTGGGTTTTGTTGCATATAATAGCTGCTCCCTTATCCGCAAATCGGTGTTCCTCATCTTCATCGCCAGATCGGCAGCCAGGTTGTACATCAGGCGGTAACCCAGTTGTGGGTATGTGTCGCAGAGCATGATCAACTTGTCGCGTGGAATAATTAGCAGACGCGTATCGTTCTGCGCCGCACAAGCGGAGGCAGACCGTAGGCCCTCGTCCACCAGCGCCACTTCTCCGAAGGATTGTCCCCGCCGCATGGTGGCAATGACCTTGTTCTCGATGCCATCCTCCATGGTCCCGACCAGGGAAGGATCGACAGCAATATCAACTTCGCCCTGAACGATGATGTACAGCTCCTTGCTGCTGCTGTTTTCCTTGAAGACCAGGTCGTCCTTTTGATAAATGGCTTCCTGGCAAATGTTCGCCACCAATTCCAATTGCGTCGGCGTGAACTGATAAAAAATGTCGCTCTGCTTTAGGAAATTGACGATCGTTGCGGTTGACACATATGCCTCCGGTGTTGAGAGTAGTGTAGCATAAACAGGGATGAAGTGCAACGCTTCAGCCTACGGGTAAGCCTGGTTCAGCCAGGCGAGCGGATCCACCTGGACGCCGTTCACCCACACCTCCCAATGCAGGTGGGCTCCGGTCACGCGTCCGGTTCCGCCCACCAGCCCGATCACCTGCCCCTGCTGTACCATGCCGCCAACATTGACATCGATCCGGGATTGATGCCAGAACCCGCTATACACTCCCCAGCCGTGATCGATGATCGTGGCATTTCCGCGTACCGTGAGCGGTCCCGCAAAGACGACCCTGCCGGGAGCCGGGGCGAAGATTTGCAGCCCCTCCCCGCCCGCGAAATCAAGGCCGGTGTGAAACCCCTCGATCGTCAGTTCGGAACCGGTGCCATGATAAAGTCGGCGGGTTCCGTAGCGGGAAGTGAACTGATCGGGGTACACGGAAGGCGCGGTGAAGATCCCGTTCCAATAGCGGGTGTCTGTGACCAGACTCGTGATCGAAAGGATCTGGCTGTTCTCCGGTTCGGTCACAGCCGGATCGATCGTCTCGACAGGGACGTAGAGTTCCTCGCTGTAATAATCCCCGTCGGTGACAAGCACCATCTGCTCGAAGGATTGCCTGCTCCCATCCGGAAGACTCGCCTCGAGCCGCAGAGGATAGACTCCCGGTTCCAGTAACGCATGGACTCCCTGTAGTGCAACCTGTTCGCCATCCGCCTTAAAAAAATGGAGCGGGTGATCCACCAGCATCCCGGAAGCAGTGACGCCGTCCGGCGTTTGGACGCGCAGCACTTCCGTTCCGCCTTGAACAAGAGGCAGTGGTTCGATGCTTGCGCTGATGAATGCGGAAGGCAGACCGCTGGCATTTCCACCTTCACCGGTGGGGGAATAGAGCACATCACCGACCAGGGCATCCCAGGTGCCGCCCAGTTTGTTGACGGATGCCAGGGTCCATAACTCGCTGTTCTGTTTGACCGCCAGTTCCAGCAATGTTTCGCCTGTGCCGAGGCTGGAGCGCGAATTCAGCGATGCCTGCCCGCTCTGCGTGGGGATGATCAGGTTGGTGCCCACGTAGAGTTCCGTCGGGCTGACGAGCCTGTTCAATTTGATCAATTGCTCGTCGGAGACCTGTGTCCTTCTGCTTAGACTGCGGAGCGAATCGCCAAGGGTGATGACCTCTGTCTCCAGCACGCCTGTCACTCCTTCGAGCCCGGGGATGACAACCTGTTGCCCTTCGCTCAGGAAATTTGGATTGATGGATGGGTTTGCCGCGATCAGTTCATCGAGCGAGACGTTGAACCGCGCGGCAATAAAAGACAGTGTATCGCCCGACTGGATGATGTAAACCGGTCCGCTGGCTTGCGCTGAGACAGGCCTGGTGGCTGTGAAGAGGAGGCCGGTCAGTAAAAGAAGAATGGAGATGCGTTTAAACATTTGTGAATTGCACTCTATCGCCGATTTCGAAATCGTCCCAGCGATCGGGGTGGATCTCAAGGACGTATTTCGCGGGGTGTTTGGAAAAATAAGCCGGACGCCATGATCTGGCGAGCGTCTTGTCCACAACCTTCATTTCGGAGTTGATCCAGAAGACTGCCAGATCGAAGGATACGAACAACATGTGGATGGAAGAGTCGAGGCGTGAATCACGCCTGCCAACGAGAACCAGACCTTCGTCCCGCGCGAGGCGGGAGCGGAAAGTGAAGCCGCGCAACTGGGTCAGGAACGTGTCGCAATATTGGATGCGCGGCGGGTTGGAAATATTCCGGTTTTTATTTTCGACGTTGATTTGCCTGGGCATTGGTCATATTGAAAACGAGGCGTCCTGTTCGGGATCGCCTCGTCGCTCATGCTTTTTTGATCACCCTCTCTACGCTGGTGAGGAGTTCCTGTGGACTGAATGGCTTGGCGATGTAGTCGTCCACTTTTGCGATGTGCAAGCCAAGGACCTTGTCTATGCTCTGGGCTTTTGCCGTGACGACGATCACAGGGATGTTCTTGGTGGCGATATCGGCTTTCATTTGCTGATATACTTCCCACCCGTCCATGTCTGGCATCATCAGGTCGAGCAGCACTAGGTCTGGCTGCTCCTCACGGATCAGCTTCAAACCTTCGACCCCGCCGGTCGCACCCTTCACTTCAAACCCCCGGCGACCCAAAATGAGACGGATCAAATCGATCATTTCCGGCTCATCCTCGATGCAGACGATACATTTGAGATTGGAGTCCATAGGGTTAACCTGCTGGAAGTTTACCATAAAGTGACAGCGATGAAGATAGTAACATGGAACGTCAATGGTCTGCGCGCCGCACTCTCCAAAGGCGCTCTGGATTGGGCATGGAAACACTCGCCGGATGTATTGTGCCTGCAAGAGGTCAAGGCGCGCCCCGACCAGTTGACGGAGGATCAGTCCGCTTTACTTCCCTTTCCATATGCCTGGAATCCCGCTGAAAAGCCCGGTTATAGCGGCGTGGTGACCTTTTATAAGGAAGAACCGCTGGAGATTCGGATGGGGATGGGCGACCCAAAATTTGACGGGGAAGGACGTCTCATTTCCACCCTGCATCCTGGGTTCCGTTTGTTCAACATTTACTTCCCGAACGGCCAGCGCGGACATGACCGGGTGGAATACAAACTCGCCTTTTATTCCCGCCTGCTGGATATTTGCGATGAACTGCATCGAAAGGGCGAAAATCTGATCATCACCGGGGATTTCAACACTGCCCACATGCCCATTGACCTGAAGAACCCGAAATCGAACGAAAAGACCTCCGGTTTTTTGCCGGAGGAACGCGAGTGGGTGCAAAAGTTTCTCGATCATGGCTTTGTGGATATTTACCGCAGGCTGTACCCGGACCGCGTCCAATACACCTGGTGGACGTACATTTCCAACGCGCGTGCCCGCAACGTGGGCTGGCGGCTGGACTATTTCCTGATCTCGGATGCATTGGTTCCCCGTGTAACGGATGTGGTCATTCACGATGATGTGCCGGGCTCCGACCACTGCCCGGTGGAACTGGTCCTGGCGTAAGAGTGGGGTGGTTTTCCGCGTCCAGACCCTCATTACCGGGAGATTACCTGTATTAGAGATTCATATAAAATTTTCAAATGGACTACTCCCGAAGGGTCCCTGTTGGTATAATTCCGACGCTATTATATTGGAGGCATAGTGAATCCTAGAAACCAATCATTTGTGGTGACATTTCTGCTGATCGTAGCCGTGGTTGCCATGGTCGTAACCGCCGTGCAGCGTGAATCGACCACGACCGAGCCGCTCACGATCAATGAAGTGGCACAGGATATAAAAGCGGGTAAAGTGGCACGCGTGGTCATCGACAGCGATGACAGCCTGCGCGTGATCTATACCGATGGCGACGAAAACGGCGTTGAGTCTTATAAGGAAGCGGGTTCCACCTTTGTTGATCAGTTGCTTGCTCTTGGCGTTACCCCCGAACAACTTTCATCGGACAATGTAAAGATCGAGGTCAAGCCGCCTTCACAGTGGGCGGGGATCCTGAGCGGTGCGCTGTATATCCTCCCCGTCATTTTCATGGCGGGCGTATTATGGTTCATCTTCCGACAGGCACAGGGCTCGAACAATGCCGCGATGTCGTTCGGCAAATCCCGCGCCCGCATGTTCAGCGGAGAGCATCCCACGGTCACCTTTCAGGATGTTGCCGGCGCAGAGGAATCCAAGCAGGAACTGGCGGAGGTCGTTGAGTTCCTGAAGGAACCGCAGAAATTCATCCAGTTGGGCGCGCGTATTCCAAAAGGAGTTTTGCTGGTTGGACCTCCCGGAACAGGCAAGACCCTTCTGGCAAAAGCCGTCTCCGGTGAAGCAGGGGTGCCGTTCTTCTCCATCTCCGGTTCGGAATTTGTTGAAATGTTCGTGGGTGTGGGCGCCAGCCGCGTCCGTGACCTGTTCGATCAGGCAAAACGTCATTCGCCCTGCATCGTCTTCGTGGACGAGATCGACGCGGTCGGTCGTCAGCGCGGCGCCGGGCTTGGCGGTTCGCACGATGAACGCGAACAGACCCTCAACCAGATGCTCGTCGAAATGGACGGCTTCGATACCGACACCAACGTCATCATCATTGCCGCGACCAACCGTCCCGATATCCTCGACCCGGCACTGCTCCGTCCTGGTCGTTTTGACCGCCGCGTCACCCTCGATCGTCCCGATATGAAGGGACGCGAGGAAATCCTCAAGGTCCACGTCAAAGGCAAGCCGTTGGAGCCGAATGTCGATCTCGGCTCGCTGGCGCGCGGCACACCCGGATTTGTCGGTGCCGACCTCGAGAACCTTGTCAACGAAAGCGCGATCCTGGCAGCCCGCCGCAACAAGAAGTCCATTGGGCAGGCTGAACTCGAAGAGGCGATCGAACGCGTCGTCATGGGACCGGAACGCAAGTCGCGCCTGATCTCGGACGAAGAGAAACGCATCATCGCCTACCATGAGGCTGGTCACGCTGTAGTGGGCAATGCCATCCCCGAAGCGGATCCCGTTCAAAAAGTGACCATCGTGGGCCGCGGACAGGCTGGCGGTCTGACGTGGTTCCGCCCTGATGAGGATCGTCTGCTTTACTCGCGCAAGAAACTGCTGGCAAACCTTGCCTACATGCTCGGCGGACGCGTTGCCGAGGAACTGGTCTTCGATGACATTACCTCCGGCGCTTCGAATGACATCGAACAGGTTACCCGCCTTGCGCGCAGCATGGTCACCCGCCTGGGCATGAGCAGCGAACTCGGACCGATGCTTTACGGTCAAAAGGAGGAATTGATCTTCCTCGGACGCGAGATCTCTGAACAACGCGATTACTCGGAAGCGATCGCCGAACAGATCGATAGCGAAGTCCGCAAGATCGTGGACGAATCCTACAAGCTGGCGAAGAAACTGCTGACGAAATACCGCAAGCAGCTGGACGCGGTCGCGCAGAAACTGCTCGAGGTCGAAACCCTGACGCGTGAGGAGTTCGAAGCGATCTTCCCGCCGCCAGTCACCAAAAAGAGCGGCACGCCTCAAATCGCCTGATCCCGATTTGGAAAATGTAAGAGCCTGCGAATTTCGCAGGCTCTTATTTTTGGTTTATCCGCCTTCGGCGCTTTCCTTGTGTTGTCTCACCAGTTCACGCCGCAAGATCTTGCCGACGGTTGTCTTTGGCAACTCGTCCCTGAATTCATAGTGGGTCGGTACCTTGTACGCCGCGAGCCTCTCCTTGCAGAAGGCTTTGATCTCATCAGCAGTGGCGGTTTCGCCGGGCTTCAACACGATCCATGCCTTGACCGTCTCACCACGGTATGGGTCCGGGATGCCAGCGACGCCTGCCTCCAAAATCTTCGGGTAGGCGGTAAGCGCCTCCTCCACCTCGCGCGGCCAAACCTGATAACCGCCCGGTTTGATGAGTTCCTTCTTGCGGTCAACGATGTAGAAGTAACCGTCCTCGTCCATGCGGGCGATATCGCCGGTGAACAGCCAGGTCCTGCCGTCCTTGAGTTTGCGCAGGGTGTTGGCTGTTTCTGTGGGCATGTTATGGTAGCCCTTCATCACCATGGGACCACTAATGATGAGTTCACCAACTTCACCGGTCTGCAGGATGGTTTCGCCGTCGTCGAGGCTGATGATCTTGGCGTCCACGTTGGGCAGGGGCAGGCCGATGGAGCCGGTGCGATTTTCGCCCAAAAGCGGATTGCAATGTGTGGCGGTCGGCGCTTCGGACAATCCGAAACCTTCGAACACCTTGCCTCCGCTCAATGCCTCGAAGGTCTCTTTTGTTTCGCGCATCAACGGCGCGGAACCCGAGATGCAGGCTTTGACGGAACGCAGGCTGACCTTGCCTTCCTTCACTTCCGGGCGGTTGTTGATGGCGTTGTAGAGCGTCGGCACGCCGGGGAAAATGGATGGCTTGTATTTGTGGATGTTTTCCAATACATCGGGAATATCACGGGGGTTGGGCACCATGACCATGGAGGAGCCGGACGCCAGCGAAAAGGTCATCCCCGCCACCATGCCATAGACGTGGAAGAGCGGGATCGCCATCAACGTGATCTCCTTGCCCTCCTCCAGGTTGACCATCCAGCCCTTGATCATCAATGTGTCGGCAACGACATTGTAGTGCGAAGCCACCGCGCCTTTCGAGACGCCTGTGGTCCCGCCTGAATATTGGAACAAAGCCGTATCATCGGGACCAACCTCCACCTTGGGAAGAGGCGCATCCTTGTATTTGACGAGCAGGTCCGGGAGCCAGATGTCGCCGTCCCGGAGTCCGCCTTCGATCCGGAATCCGCCTTTCTTCTCGCGCGCCAGCGTGAACAACACGCGCAGGAGGGGCGGGAGCGTTTCTTTGAGATTCGTCACGATCATCTTTTTGATCTTGGTCTTCGGCTGTGCCTTCTTGATCGTTTCATAGAAGTTGGTCATCACGAACATGTATTCAATGCCCGCGTCGCTTGCCTGGTGTTCGATCTCGGGGGGAGTGTACAGCGGGTTGGTTGCCACCACCACGCCACCCGCCTTGAGGATTCCAAAGTAGGTCATCACGAACTGCGGTGTGTTCGGCATGAAGATTCCCACCCGGTCGCCCTTCTTCACGCCCATATCCACCAGCGCCGCGGCGATGCTGTCTGACAGCGCGTTCATCTCCCTGAAAGAAATGACCGCGCCCTTAAAGATCGTACAGGCGCGGTCTGGATATTTGCGTGCGGACTCTTCCAAAAAATGGAACAACGGCACATTCGGGATATCGATCGTATTCGGAACCCCCTTGTCATAGTGAGCAAGCCACGGTTTGTTATCCATAGTTTCTCCTCTTTTTGCGATGATGTTTCCAGTATATACAATCGAGAATCAAAAGTCAACCGACCGTCGGATGTTTTTTAGAATCGCATCGATGATTCCATCTTCGACTCGAAACCACAGGATGTCTGGATCGGATTCCTTGAACCAGTTCGCCTGTCTGCGGACGAAAACCCGCGTTGCGCGTCTGATCTGGACTTTGGCCTGCTCTCCGGTTAATTCGCCTTTGATCACGCTGACACATTCCCGGTACCCGATCGCGGACATGGTCGGCAGGGTGGGGGAGTAACCTCCTGCCAGCAGGTTCCTTACTTCATTGAGGAATCCGTTTGCGAACATCGCTTCGATCCGTTGATCGACGCGTCGATATAACTCCTCGCGCGGGCGCGTCAAGCCGATGGTTACAAGGTGATAGGGTGAATCGCCCTGCCCGCGTTGTTCGGAGAATTTCCTGCCGGTGGTCATGATGACCTCCAGGGCGCGGATCGTCCGGCGAACATTACGCGGGTCGATTTTATTTGCGGCTTCCGGATCGAGAACTTTGAGTTTTTCGTATAGCCAATAATTCCCCCTTTCCATTTTCCACTTTTCCAATTGTTCTCTCAAAGCCGGGTTTGGAGCAACCTCCGGCGGTTTCCATCCCTCCGTCACCGCGCGGACATATTGTCCCGTGCCGCCAACCAGGAATGGCAATTTGTTGCGTGTATGGATATCAGCGATTGCCTCACGCGCCTTCCGTTGAAAGACGGCAAGACTCAGGGTCTCATCTGGTTTTGCGATATCGATCAAATGATGCGGCACGCGAACCTGTTCTTCAACGGTGGGCTTCGCGGTGCCAATGTCCATGCCGCGATAAAAGAGACGCGAATCCGCAGAGACGATCTCGCCGTTCAACCGTTCTGCCAATTGAATGGAGATCTCCGTCTTGCCCACCGCGGTTGGCCCGACGATGAGGATAAGGGGCGGTTTAGACCTGGCAGGTCTCTGAAGACCCGCCGGGTCTTTCGAATTAGGAGATGGCATTCCCAAAATAGGTGACCCTTGGTGTGGATCCCGGCTTTCCTTCGATCGAAATGACATCGATCTGCCAGTGATCGATCTCGTGTTCTGCCGCGTAATGTTCGGCGCAGGGAATCATGTGCTCACGCTTACGCGGCGTAATGGAATCTTCGGGCAAGCCCATCTTGTTCGATGTCCGCGTTTTGACTTCGATAAAGATCGTGATGTTGTTTTGTCGCGCAACGATGTCGATCTCACCATAGGGAGTCCGCACATTTTGCCCGATGATCTGACAGCCTTTTTGCGTGAGGTGGTCGGCGGCGATCTCTTCGCCCCATTTGCCAACGCGCTGGGTGTGTTTCATTTCAGGAACTCTTCGAGGATCTCCATCAGGCGCTCATCGAGTTTGCGCTTGATGGGTTTGGTGTTTTGAGTGAGACGTGTGTAATGTTTCAGCATGATCCTGGTGGTGCGTTCGATGGAAAATTGTTCGGACGCTTTGCGAGCCGCCGCGCCAAATTTCTTTTGCAGGTCCCTGTTCAGGCAGAGATAGGTGAGTTTGGCTGTAAAGGAGGCGATAGCCTCTGTTGCGAGCAGACCAGTCTCCCCGTCCGTGACCGAATCGCCGACTCCGGGTGAGTCGATGCCCATGATGGGGAGCCCTGTTCCCATCGCTTCGATCACGGAAAACGGATGAACTTCCGTGACGGAGGCGGTGACGAATATATCGCACATCGCCAGGTAGGAGGGCAGTTGATGGTAGGGAACCAGACCGGTAAAACGGACCCGGTCTTGAACGCCAAATTCGTTCGGTACCGGTTTTACCTCCTCCACATGTTCCTTTTGTCCGCTGCCGATGATCAACAAATAGGCATTGGGGATGATCTGCGATACACCCGCGAAAGCCTGGATCAGGAACCTCAGATTTTTCTCGGGCGCGATCCGCCCGGCATAGACCAGCAGAATATCATCATCCTTGTAACCGAACTCAGCGCGCGCCAACGGCTTTGCTTCATGAAAACTGGTCAGGTCGGCGCCGTTGGGGACGACTTCGATGTGCGATTCCACGCCGTATTGTCGCAGGATTTTTTCCATGCCGCGCGAAGGGGAAATGACCAGGTCCATCTCTTCGCAAAAATCGGGCATGTACGCCTGCAACAGGCTGTGGCTGACCTCTTCGGGCATGAGCGGCAGACGCGCCTGGGCATAGAGATCATAACGGGTGTGGTTGGTAAAAACGACGGGGATTTGCGCAGGCCGGCAATACGAAATGGCGAGACGCCCGCTGAGGAACGGATGATGCACATGGACCACGTCCATGGTCTGGAGCAGTTTTTTGGCGGCGGTCTTGTATCTCAGGGAGAGGTAAAAGCCCGTATCCGCGAGAGGCAGGCCTGGGTTCCGGATGACGCGGGGCTCGTCATCCTTGTAATCGAGATCGCCAAAGGTGAACACATACACTTCGTGCCCTGCTTTTTCGAGGGCACGCTTGTTCAGATCAATATAGCTTGTGATCCCGCTGACGTACGGTTTGTAAGTGTCTGCCATCATTCCGATTTTCATGCTGCAATCGTACAGGGTGGAGGGGTTTGCTGTCAAGAGACGTGATGGTAGAATGACGCGAACAGGAGTGAAATTGGTTAAATTGATCCTACGCGACAGGGAATATGAAGTGAAGCCGGGGATGAATTTGCTTTCGGCATTGCAGAAGTGCAACATCGTCCCCGAGTCGGTGATCGCCACGCGGGCTGGTGAGATGATCCTCGATGACGAGATCCTTAAGGATGGTGATGTGGTCAAACTGGTTGCGGTGATCTCTGGCGGAGCATTGATATGAAATGTCGGAAATGCGGTGAAAAGGCTTCGGTCAACATGCGCCAGCACAAACTGGCGTTGTGCCGGGAGCATTATCTCGAATGGGTCCCTGAACAGACCGAACGCTTCATCAAAAAATACGGTATGTTCAGGCGCGATGAGAAGATTTTGGTCGCGGTTTCGGGCGGCAAGGATTCGCTCGCGCTGTGGGATATCCTTCATCGTCTTGGCTATCAGGTGGATGGTCTGTATCTTGGCCTGGGGATCGATGGGGGAATCGGCTACTCGCACGAGTCGCAGCGTCTCGCAGAAAAGTTTGCGAACGAACATAACCTGAAACTCCACATTATTGACATCGAGCAGGAATACGGACAGCCCATTCCCGTGCTTTCGGAAATTTCACATCGCGGACACGGCAAGCCGTGTGCCGTCTGCGGACTGGCGAAACGCCACGAGATGAACCGCATCGCCCGGGACCTTGGGTATGCTGTGCTTGCGACGGGCCATAACCTCGACGACGAGGCTGCCGTACTATTTGGCAACACGTTGAGCTGGTCCAGCGAATACCTGCTGCGCCAGGGACCAGTCCTGCCCGGCTCCGACGGGTTGGCGCGCAAGGTCAAGCCGTTGTGCCGCTTCTACGAGCGCGAGATGACCGCCTACTGTCTGTTGCGCGGGATCGAATATATTTATGAGGAATGCCCGTTTGCCGAGGGATCGCAATCCATTTATTACAAGGAATTGCTCAACCAACTCGAGACGACCCGTCCCGGCGCCAAGCTGACGTTCTATCTGCGTTTCCTCGAGGCGCGCAAACGCGGCGACCTGTTCATCGAACAAAATTTGGAACAGGCTCATCTGCATCCCTGCCCAAACTGCGGACAGCCCACCTCCGCGCCGGATCTTTGCTCGTTCTGTCGGATGATCGAGAAGGCGAAGTCGGTCACGGTTTCGTAGTGTGAGCATAATAACAGGGGATGAAAAAATGTTTCATTCCTAGAAAATTTGTGCTAAAATTGACCGATCATCAACCATGAAACAATACCGTTATTTCGATTTGATCATGGCTGTCTTTGTGACGGTCCTTGTCGTGAGCAATATCGCCTCCTCAGCCAAGATCGTGGATCTGGGCTTTGACCTGTTCAACGTGCGGATGGCGTTCGATGCCGGGACGATCCTGTTCCCGGTCAGTTATATTTTTGGCGATGTTCTCACCGAAGTCTACGGGTATAAACGTTCACGGCGCGTGATCTGGGCGGGGTTTGGCTGTGTGGCATTGAGCGCGGTCATCTTTGGTGTTGTGCGCATCCTGCCAGGGGAAGGGACGTGGCAGACGTATGCCGGTGATAATGCCTATAACGCGATCCTGGGCGGGATGAGCACGGGCGGGATCGTGTTGGCGAGCCTGGCAGGGTATTGGACTGGCGAATTCACCAATTCATTCACTCTGGCGAAGATGAAAGTGTTGACGAACGGTCGCTGGTTGTGGACGCGCACGATCGGGAGCACGTTGGTTGGCGAATTGGTGGATACGTTTATGTTTGTCATCGTTGCTTCGATATTCGGCGTTTTCCCGTGGAGCTTGTTTCTGACGTTAACCGTGACGAACTATCTTTTCAAATGCGGCGTGGAGGCGTTGATGACGCCGGTCACGTATGCGGTTGTCGGCTTTTTGAAGAAAGCGGAGAACGAGGATTATTACGATCGAGAGACGGACTTTAATCCTTTTGTGGTGTGATGCGATCTACCACCAAGTGTGCGAAGTATCAAAGAGGCTTTAGAAATAATGAACCAGATCAACATTTCCAGAAAAACTGCGCGGCGTTTCGTCCTGGGTAAACAGGGACTCTGGCCCGGTCGCCGATGGAAGGGGAAGAAAGGCGCTGCGCAGGCAATCCGCACCTGCGAGGCGGTACAGCTTGATCCGTTGAATGTCGTTGCGCGCAGCCAGGATATCGTCCTGCACAGCCGTGTGCTGGATTACAAGCCCGGGCATTTATATAAAGTCGCTTATGAGGATCGCGAATTCTTCGATTATGGCAGCTGGCTGGCGATGTACCCCATGTCCGACCTGCCGAATTTCCGCTACCACATGGAGCAGAGATCGCATGGTGCGTATGTGAAGCATCACGTGCCGGATGGGCATAAGGAAGTGATGGAATTTGTACGCGATGAACTGCGGAGGCGCGGTCCGTTGGGGAACCGGGATTTTAACGGCAGACGGTTGGGAGGCTGGAGTTACCGCGGGCGCAAGGAAACATCGGTGGCGTTGTTCGATATGTGGCTTTCCGGGGAGTTGATGATCCATCATCGCGATGGCTTTGAGCGCATCTATGACTTCCGTGAGAATATCGTGCCGAAACAGTTCGATTATGTAGCAGGCGAGAGGGAGGCAGAAGAGTTCTTTGCGAGGAAGTCGGTTGCCTTTCATGGTCTCTTGCGCGAGGCCGGGATGCGGATCAGTCTGGATGATTACATGCGCCGAAAGCATGGTCGCGATGAGGCGGCGCGAAAACTTGGAGGTTGGATCGAGTCTGGGATGTTGACCCAGGTCCAGGTCGAGGGTGGACGCGAAACGTTCCTCGTTTTGACGGAAGATGTCAAGGCGCTGGAGTCGCTCGAAAAGGGAAAAGTCCCCAGGGGTTGGAATCCCAAGGAGTCAACCACGCTGGATGAAGTGACTTTCCTTGCACCGCTGGACATTGTCAGCGCGCGCGGACGGGCGAAGAAGTTGTTCGATTTCGAGTACACGTGGGAGGTATACACGCCCGCGCACAAACGACGCTGGGGGTATTACGTTCTCCCAATTTTATATGGCGATGATTTGGTTGCGCGGCTCGACCCGAAACTTGACCGCACGACGATGACGCTGGAGATCAAGGGCTTCTGGCACGAGGAAGACGCGCCGGTGAAGGAAACGGATTTTGCGAACGCACTGGCAAAGGGATTGATCCGTTTTGCGAAGTTCGTAGAGGCGCAGAGGCTCAGCCTTGAGGGGATACATCCCGTTGGGTTGCGGCGTGCGGTGAAAAAGGCGGTGGGTGGGGAAGTAAAAGTGGTTTGATTCTTACGAAAATATAATTTTGCAAAACCTTTGCAAAATATAGACATTGTGATAGAATGCGGGGCATTAGGAGATACCAATTTCGATGTCAAATTTTGCTCATCTCAAATTCAATGACCCTGCCCCTGATCTGGAGTTGCAGGACGTCAATGGCAATCCTGTAAAACTTTCTTCGTTTTGGAAGAGGCAGGTTTTGCTGTTGGCTTTTACGCGGCATTTCGGTTGCCCGCAGTGCAAGGAAATGGTCGATCAGCTTGTGACCGTTTCGCCTGAACTCAAGGAGAAAGATCTTGGGCTTGTCATTGTGACCCAGGGCACACCGGAAGAGGCGAAAGCTTTCTGCGCGGAGCGTGCACCCGGCGTGACCTGTCTCGCCGACCCGCAGCGCAAAGCCTATCAGGCTTACGGTCTCGAACGCGCGAACGTATGGCAATCGTTCCTTTCGTTCAATGTCTGGCGTTCCAACCGCCGCTTGAAACGCGAGCGCGGCTGGAACACCGACCTGCCGCCCAATGGTCAGGACGCGCTGCAAATGGCGGGGACCTTTGTCATCGCGCCCGATGGGCGGATCCGTTTGCCGTATTACTACGATGATATTGCCGATCATCCATCCATTGACCTGCTCCTGCACGGCGTGATGGGCATGGATTGGAATCAACCCTTTGAAGGACCTGTGGCACCAAAATGAAAAATGCTTTTCTTGCCTTCTATCTTGCACTCAAGGAAGTGCTTCGCAATCGCGGACGGTTTCTGCTCGTGAGCCTTGTGATCGCCCTGATCACGCTGCTGGTGTTGTTCATTGCCGCGCTGGGCGAGGGACTTGCCAACGGCAACCGTCAATATGTTGCCAACCTGGATGCAGACCTGATCGTGTTTCTCGAGAAATCGGATTACATCATTTCTTCGAGCCGTCTGGACACGAACTCCGCGCGTTCGATTCGCCGCGTGGACGGGGTGGCTGATGCCGGTCCGATCTACACCTCCACCACTGAGATCGTTTCCCTCGACGAGCCGCTCAAGGTATCCCTGCTTGGAGCCGAGCCGGGTCGTCCTGGAATGCCGCCGTTGATCGAGGGCAGGGAATTCCGCAGCGGCCAGGCACGTGAAGTTGTCATCGATCGCAACGTGGCTCTGCGTTCGAACATCAGGATCGGCGACGAGATCATCATCCGTTCCACGCAGGGAGTGGAGGATGAGTTTTACACGCTCGAGGTCGTCGGCATGGTGGACGGACAATCGTACTTCTTCCAGCCGACCATCTTTGTCCCGCCTGCCACGTGGGAGCAGGTTCGCCCGCAATCCGAAGCGGACTTGAACAGCGATACGCCCTATCCGAACATCATCGCCGTCAAGTTGACGGATCCGAATCAGATCGACGTCATGCAGGAACGCCTGGTTGCCAGCGTGAAAAACATCGAAGTGGCTGATATTCCAACCACCATCAACAACATCCCCGGTTATTCCGCCCAGCAAGGGACAGTCCAGACGCAGGGCTTTTTCACCCTGCTGATCGGCGTCATGGTCATCGGCGGATTCTTCCAGATCCAGATCTTGCAGAAGGTGCCGCAGATCGGCGTGTTGAAAGCCATCGGCTCCTCGAACGGAGTCGTGGGTTGGTCGGCGGTGATTCAAATTATCGTGGTGACAGCTTTCGGCGTCGCGGTGGGAGGCGGCTTGACGTATTTCTTCTCGCTGTTTCTCCCGTCCACCATCCCGTTCGTGTTCGACGGTGTGCGTTCCATCGCGGCGGTCATCCTGTTATTGCTGATCGGTCCGTTGGGCGGCATGGTCTCCATCATTTACGCGGTTCGCATCGAGCCTTTGAAGGCGCTTCGATTAGGATAGCAGGATAACCCGGTGGTTGAGCAGCGGGCGCTCTTCGCGAGCGTATCGAGACCACCAATAATTGGAAAATTAGAAATTACATGTTGTGGTCTCGACATATTCCTCGTTTCACTCGGAACTACTCGACCACCTTTAGGAAAGAAAAATGACAATAGCACTCGAAGTAAAAAACCTTGTCAAATCCTTTATGCTCGACGGCGCGACCATCAACGCCGTGGATAATGTTTCGTTTCAGGTCAAGTCCGGTGAGTTCGTGGCGCTGGTCGGTCCGAGCGGATCGGGCAAAACCACGATGCTGTCCATCCTGGCCGCGCTGCTTTCGCCCACGAGCGGGCAGGTCTTCATCGATGGGCAGGACCTCTCGCAGATGAACGAGAAGCGGCGCGTGAAACTTCGCCGCGAGAAGATCGGGTTCACGTTCCAATCCAACAACCTCATCCCGTTCTTGACCGCCCAGGAAAATGTGGAATTCATGCTGCGCCTCAACGGACAGGCGAACAAGGCTGGACGCGTCCGTTCTGCGGAGATCCTCGCCCGCCTCGGACTCAACGACAGACTGCACAACCTCCCGGCGCAACTCTCCGGCGGACAGCAGCAGCGCGTCGCCATTGCCCGCGCCCTGATCCACAACCCGGCCGTGGTCCTGGCCGACGAACCGACTGCCTCCCTCGACACCGAACGTGCGTATCAGGTTGTGGAGACGTTCGCGAAGTTGGTGCATGAAAACAACCGCGCCGGCATCATGGTCACACACGACCTGCGCATGTGCCAATACGTGGACCGCGTTTTGCAAATGCAGGACGGTAAGTTGGTGCGGGTCTATGAGACGAAAGATGAGATCATGGAGCTCGCAATGGGGACGGTGAAACACTGACGTATGTCAGGAACGTAAACCACAAGACCTCCGAAGGATAAGCCCTTCGGAGGTCTTGTTTATTAAGACTGCTCGCTGATCGCCAAAAACTGAAAGCTATCTCTATGCCTTCTCCAAATACCTCTCGATCTCGTAGTCTGTCACATGCGTGCGATACTCGTCCCACTCCTCGGTCTTCGCGCGGACAAAGGCCTCGTAGGCAGACTCACCCAACGCGTCCACCAGAACTTTGTCCTTGCTGAGTTCGACCAGTGCCTCTCCAAGCGAGCCGGGCAATTCACCCACGCCGAGTTTTTTGCGGTCTTTCGCATCGAGATGATACAGGTTGACGTTGTTCAACGGTTTGGGTGGGGTCAACTTGTTGTCGATGCCATCCAGCGCCGCGGCGAGCATCCCCGCGAACGCCAGATACGGGTTCGATGACGGATCGGGGAAACGCAGTTCGGCGCGCATGGACTTGTTGCGTCCCTTGGTGTAGCGCGGGATGCGGATCAGTGCCGAACGGTTTTGTTGTGCCCAGCCGATGTACACAGGCGCTTCATAACCGGGAACAAGCCGCTTGTAGGAGTTGACCGTCGGCGCGACCAGGGCGGCGAGTCCGCGGGCATGTTTGAGCTGCCCGGCGATGAACGAATAGGCGACGGGCGAGAAATGATATTCATCCTTCTCGTCGAAGAACAGGTTGTTGCCTTTATCGTCAAAGAGACTCTGGTGACAGTGCATGCCAGAGCCATTAATGCCGTAGACAGGCTTGGGCATGAAAGAGGCGGTCAATCCGTGCAATGCCGCAATCGCTTTCACGGTGTACTTCAAGGTCAGCACGTTGTCCGCCGCCTTGACCGCATCCGCAAAACGGAAATCGATCTCGTGCTGTCCGAGCGCCACTTCATGATGCCCCACCTCCACTTCGAGACCCATCGAATTCAAGGCGTCCATCAACTTGGTGCGGACCCGCACCGCCTCATCGCCCGCGGAAAAATCGAAGTAGCCGCCGACATCGTGCGGGACGGGATGGACGCTGTCGCCGTTCCCGCCTTTGAATAAAAAGAACTCCGGTTCGGGACCGATGTTGTATGTCCAACCGCGTTCGGCGATCTTTGCGATCATGCGTTTGAGCACGCCGCGCGGGTCGCCTTCGAAGGGTCTGCCATCGGGCATTTGGATATCACAAAAGATGCGGGCGCGTCGGCGCTCATCCAAACTCCACGGCAGCACCGCGTACGTATCGGGGTCGAGCACGAGGCGCATATCCGATTCCTGGATGCGCGCAAAACCTTCCACCGAGGAACCGTCGAACCACACACCGTCCTCCAGCGCGCCTTCCAGCCCGTTGACCGGCATATCCACGCTCTTGACCGAACCGGTCACGTCGGTGAATTGCAGCGAAACAAACTTGACCTCATCTTCCTTCACACGTTTGAGTAGATCCTTGCTGTCCATATTTTCTCCTTTCAAAATTTTATGAATACGATTTTCGACTGCTGCAAGCAATCATTGAACCAATCAAATGGAGGGAGGGGATTCAGTCATTTGCCGCCGAGGCGGCCTGCTGCGCCTCTTTCCCGACCGACGCCTGCTTCTCGCTATTGATGAATACGACCGATCCGATGATGATTCCCGCGGCGACGAGCGTACGAGCTGTGAGCGGTTCCTGCGCGAACCAGTTCCCAAGGAAGACCGCCACCAACGGGTTGACGTATGCATACGTGGCAACCAGGGAAACCGGCGCGTTCTGCAGGAGCCAGATGTACGCGACGAATCCGATCATCGAGCCGAATGTGATGAGATAGATCAGGCCCAGCCAAGATTCGCGCGTCACTTGTGAGAATGAAAAGCCGTTCAGTTCGCCGATCAGCGCGCTCACGATAAATATTGGGATGCTGGCAGAGAGCATTTCTCCGCCGGTCATCATCAAAGCCGACTTTGGCAATTCCGCGCTGCGGCTGTAGATCGAGCCAATGGACCATAAGAACGCCGCGATCACAACCGCGATCGTACCGATGGCATCGAACTGAAACACCCCGGTCGCTTTTGTAGGACCGATCAGAAGATAAATACCTCCGAAGCCAACGAGCAAGCCAAGGATCGCCCGCCAGCTGGGCTTGACCCCTCCGGGACGAAGCCCTTCGATCAATACCAGCCAGAGCGGAACCGTCCCAACGATCAGCGCCGCGATGCCAGATGCAATGCGCGTCTCCGCGAAGGACACCATCCCATTGCCTCCGAGCAGGAGCAATACACCGATGATGACGAGCGATCTCCACTGCCGGAACGTCGGCATCTCATCGCCTGCGAGCCTGCGCCAGATTACGAGGATGAGCCCGGAGATGAAGAATCGCAGCCCAGCCGAAAAGAACGGCGGGATGGTCTCCACCGCGAAACGGATTGCGAGATATGTCGAGCCCCAGACGATATAGAGTGCCAGTAACGCGACCCAGATTTTTGTTTTCATTCTTCTCCGATTGTGTCATTGTGAGCGGAGCGAAGCAATCTTCTAGTAGGAGGAGACTGCTTCGTTCCTCGCAGTGACATATTCTCTTGCCAGCAATGCCTTCTTCCTCAATGCGCCGTAACGGTAATTTCCGAAATCGCCGACCTTGCGGATCACCCGGTGACAGGGAATGAGCACCGCAATCGGGTTATGTCCAATGGCTGTGCCTACTGCGCGCGTGGCGCTGGGCTGACCGATCCGCGAAGCGATGCCTTCGTACGTGGTCACGCTCCCTGTTGGGATCTGCAGCAGCGCCTCCCACACCTTCAACTGGAAGTTCGTGCCGCGCAGATGGATCCTCAAGGGTTCGCCGCCGCGCACACCATGCTGCAGGTCGAAGATCGGCTTGATGAGCGGACCCGTGGATTTGTGGTCTTCGATCATCTCTGCCTGTTTCCACTCCGAAACGAGGCTGTCCACTGCATCGCCTTCGCTGGTCTGCACGAAACCGAGATGGCAGATGCCTCTGTCCGTTGTGGCGATCAGGCATTTACCGAACGGCGTGGGGTGGATCCCGTAGCGGATGGTCACGCCCGCGCCGCGGGTCTTGTATTCGCCCGGCGTCACGGCTTCAGTGGTGACGAAAAGATCGTGCAGGCGTCCCAGGCTCGAAAGTCCGATCTGATGCGTGGTGTCCAGCAGGTTTTCGGAACGGTCGAGCAGTTCCTTGGCGCCTTCCTTCGTCAGGAACTGCAGGAAACGCTTCGGGCTGACTCCCGCCCAGCGCGTGAATAATCGCTGGAAATGGAACTCGCTCAGCCCGATATTCGCCGCCACCTCTTCAAGGTTTGGCTGATCTTTGAAATGATTTTCAAGGTACAGGATCGCCTGCTCGATGCGCAGGTAATCGTCCGAAAGTTGTTTCGTATCTGTGTTCATAGTTTCTCCTTTTGAACATATTCTATGAACAACGTCTGCTCCTGCCGACCCGATTCTTGCTCAATTAAACAAAAAAGACATGCCCGGGCATGTCTTGATAACAGCATATATGCCATTAAATAAAACAGCCCTTCCAAACACTTATACCAGATGCACTGACATGCTTCTGGTTCACTGCGCTCACTTGTCCCGGTTGTTGCCATCCGGTTTTCGATGCGGGCAACAGCATTTTCCGCCCGATGGTTGGGCGTGTGTTACTCCTTGCGCTTGTTTCGGAAGGGAGAAAGGAGTTCGTGACAAACTCCAGAGGCATCCGCTGATCGATCCGATTTTCACCCGGGTACCGGGATTAGCATGTCCCTCGCGGGACAGAACCTCCACCTCGTAGTCCTGCCAAAGGCAGGACCCAGCCGCTATCTCTCCGTTATTCAGTTGTTAATGGCGGCGATTGTAAGCGCGGGCGGAATTCCCGTCAAGGACAAAAAAGGTGATTGTAATTCCGTTCGATTTTGGATAAGATGGGTCATCTTTTTATTTTGGAGGCATCGATGAAATCCGCTCATTCGATCCGGGACTATGTGGATGTGATTCGAAATGGGATACGCTCCCAATTCAAGGATGGGAAACCGAAGAAGGTCCTCATCGTGGGGGCGGGCCTCGCGGGACTTGTAGCCGGGCACGAACTAAAACGCGCTGGTCATACCCCGGTCATTTTCGAGGCGCAACAACGCATCGGCGGACGCGTGTACACATTACGCGAACCGTTTACCGAAGGTTTGTACGCGGAGGTTGGCGCGATGCGCATCCCGCGCGCCCACACCCTGACCATGGAATATATCGGGAAGTTCGGCTTGCAGACCAACGATTTCACCATGGACAATCCCAATGCCTATTACTACATCGGCGGGCGGAAGGTCCGCGCGCACGAAGCGGCGAAAGACCCGTCCCTGCTTGGGTTCGAGGTGGCCGCAAATGAAAAGGGTAAACCAGCAGGGCAAATGTATATGAAGGCGATCCAGCCATTGATCGATCTGATCGAACGCGATGGGGAGGATGGCTGGGAGGAGATCGTCCTGGAATACGACCAGTATTCCACACGCGAGTTCCTGGAGTTGAATGGCTGGTCTGAAGGCATGATCGAAATGTTCGGACTTCTGGCAAACCAGGAGTCAGTCATGAATTCCTCTTTTCTCGAATTGTTCCGCGAGGATTCCGGGAACTATTACACGAACATGGTCGAAATCCAGGGTGGTACCGATAGATTGCCATACGCGTTCCTCCCTGAGCTCAAGGACAACATCCGTTTCGGCGCGAAGATGACCGCCATGGATCAATCGCCCGAGGATGTAACCATTCATTACCAAACCCATGCCGGAAAATTCTCCGAAACCGGTGACTACGCCATCATCACGGTCCCATTCCCCGTGTTGCGCCACGTGGAAGTGCTCAAGCCTTTCTCGCGCGCCAAGAACCGCGCCATCCGCCAGTTGCACTACGATGCATCCGCGAAAATTTTGTTCCAATGCAAGCGTCGCTTTTGGGAGGAGGACGATGGCATCTTCGGCGGCGGCACGATCACCGACCTGCCGATCCGCAACCTGTATTACCCCGATCATGGACGCGAGACCGGTCGCGGTGTGATCCTGGCAAGTTATACCTGGTCGGAGGATGCGCAGCGTTGGGGTTCCCTCAAACCGGATGATCGCATTATCCAGGCGCTCGATGATGTCGCAGAGATTCATCCGCAGGTCATCAATGAGTTCGAGGTCGGCGCATCATGGATGTGGCACGATGATGAATTTGCAGGCGGTGCCTTCGCGCTGTTCGACCCGGGACAGCAAACTCTTTTGCATGATGAGATCGTCAAGCCCGAAGGCCGGATCCATTTCGCAGGTGAGCATGCTTCACTTTATCATGCGTGGATACAGGGCGCGATCGAGTCCGGGTTGCGGGCTGCGATCGCGATCCATCGGTCTCCATGAATAATAAGACCCTCAAGGTTTTCAAAACCTTGAGGGTCTTTTGTAATCGATGCCCCGCCAATGCCGTGTGCTGCCAAGTTTTGAACCTGCTTTCGCAGGTGGGTCCCGACCCAGAAACGCCGCCTTGGCTCAGGCCTATCGCGTTATTTCTTTTGGAGTTAGAGACCCTAAAAGTGAGTGTTGGCTCAAAACGGGATGCGCAACATCACGAGCACAGCAGGGACAAGATTCTTATACCATAAACGTTGGTGCAATGGTAGAGAAAAATTAATTGCGGATGTGAAAGCAGTTGATTTTGTAAAAAAATTATGCTACCCTTGATTGGATGTGTCCAACTTCATAAGAGGAGAGTGATATGGCGACAGTTCCCGGAATCGATGTCTCGTATTGGAATTCAGGAATCGATTGGCCCAAGGTGCGCGCGACGGGTCAACGCTTCGTTTTTATCAAGGCAACAGAGGGGGATTACTATGCCGATCCCACCTTCGACGATAACTGGGTCGGCGCGAAATCAGCCGGACTCCTGCGAGGAGCCTACCATTTCTTCCGCGCCAACGTGGACCCCAAACGGCAGGCGAAAAAATTCATTGATTCCGTAAAGTCCATGAAGGATAACGGTGAACTTCCCTCGGTGCTTGACCTTGAAACACACGACGGTCAGGCGAAGGACAGGATCATCGCGCGTGCAAAGACCTGGCTCGATGAAGTGGAAAATGCCTTCGGCAAAAAGCCGATCATCTATTCGGGTCAATACTTCCTGCAGGATTATTTCTCGGAGGCTGGCGGCGGTCCTCCGGGCTGGGCAAAGGATTATCCGTTATGGCTTGCGCAATATCCCAATGTTTATGTCGAGGGTTCCCAACCTTATCTACCGCGCGGCTGGTTCAAATGGACCTTCTGGCAATACAGCGAAAAAGGTCGCCTCAACGGAATCAATGCAAGCGTGGACCTGAACGTCTTCAACGGCACGCTGGAGGAGTTATATAAGTTTGCGGGCGCAAAGATCACGACCGGACCCGATAAGAAGGAGAAGACGCACAAGGTCAAGGCGGGCGATACATTCGAATCGATCGCGAATGCATATGGTGTCACCGTCCGTGAGCTGGTGAGCGCCAACCCGCAACTGCTCAGGACGGGCGATTCCTTAACGGTGCCGGTCGCAGTGGCGATCCCGAATGAAGACGGAGACAGTTCCGGGTCCCCGGGTGGAGGCGGTTCTTCGTCCACACCCGCGCGGACATATACCGTCAAGTCCGGCGATACGTTGTATGCCATTGCCGTCAAGTTCAACACGACCGTTGCCGCCATTGCCGCGGAAAATAACATCAAGAATGTCAACCGCATTTCGGTCGGGCAGGTATTGCGAATCCCTTAAGTTCGATCGGGTTTGATCGAGGAGGCAGTCATGAATCTGGTGCATGGTGTTGATGTCAGCGTCTTTGAGCCGCGCGTGGATTGGCGCGCGCTTCGGGCGCAGGGATTCCGGTTCGCATTGATCCGCGCGACCTCGGGGATCGGTTACGTTGACCCGAAATTCGCCGAGCATTGGGCGGGCGCGCGGGAAGCCGGCCTGCTGCGCGGCGCGTATCATTATCTGATCGCCGGGCAGGATCCGGGGAGGCAGGCTGATCTGTTCATTGCAACGGTTGGAAATGATAAAGGGGAACTGCCGCCCATCGTCGATCTTGAAGATGCCTATAATGAAAAGGAGAGCAACAGCCGGATCATTGCCTCCTGTGAGGCGGTGTTGAAGCGTCTTGATAGTGCCTTCGGTCGCAAATCCATGGTGTATTCGCGCAAGACCTATTTGCAGGTACACGTCACGGTTGGCGGCAGGGCGCCGGCGTGGGCGAAGGATTACGATCTCTGGGTGGCGCAATATCCATATGTGTTCAACAGCGCGACCATGCCAAACGTCAACATGCCCATGCAGCCGGATGGCTGGAAGGCCTGGAAGTTCTGGCAGTACTCCGAGACAGCCATCGTGGAGGGCGTCACCGATGAATATAACCGCCCGACGCGCATCGATCTGAACTGGTTCCGCGGCACCGAGGCGGAGTTGTATCAGTTTGCCAATGTCCAGCCGGCGCAGGCTCTTGCCTACACGGTCAAGGCTGGGGATACGTTCAAGTCGATCGCGGATCAACACGATCTGACCCTCACGGAATTGCTCGACGCCAATCCGGCATTGTTGCAGGTGGGCGCCTCATTGACCATCCCCGGACGCGTCCAAATCCCCACGCCGCCGGAGGATACCGGTGAGGATACCTCCTCGCAGCCTCAGGATAATTCAGGCGGAACGCCGGGCACGAAACCGGTGGTGACCCACACGGTGAAGAAGGGGGATACGCTCTCCGGCATTGCCCTCAAATACGGCACCACTGTGGACGCGATCATGGCGATCAACCCGCAGATCACGAACCGGAATATCATCAGCATCGGGCAGGTGATCGTAATTCCGTGAGCCTGTTAAAAACACAAACTCCCCGTCACGCATCACGCGGCGGGGAGTTTGATTCCGTCATGGATTACGGATACACCCTCTTGATCGTCCGCGGGAAGGGGATCGCCTCACGGATGTGTTCGATTCCGCACAGCCAGGCGACGACTCGCTCCACGCCCATGCCGAATCCCGAATGCGGAACGGAGCCATACTTGCGCAGTTCCAGATACCACTTGAATGCCTCTTCAGGCAAGCCTTCCTTGCGGATGCGTTCGAGCAGTTTGTCGTGGTCGCTCATGCGCTCGGAGCCGCCGCAGATTTCACCGTAGCCTTCCGGCGCGAGCAGGTCCACCGATTTGCAGACCTCCGGGCGACCGGGCCACGGTTCCATGTAGAAGGCTTTGACCGCGCTGGGATACCCATACACGAATAAAGGCTTATCGTGCAGTTTGGTCAATTCGGCTTCGTGCGGCGCGCCGAAATCCATGCCCCATTCGAATTTGAGCAACTCCTTGCGTTCAGGGTCGGTCTCTTTTTCATGGAGGTCGATCAGGTATTTCGCCGCGTCATCATAGGACATGCGCGGGAAGGGCGCCGAAATGTTTTGAAGTTTTGTCACATCGCGTTCGAGGAATTTCAATTCCGCCGCGCAGTCGCGCAGCACGGTCTGGACGATGTGAGTAATGAGACCCTCCTCCACTTCCATCAAGCCGTCGAGGTCGCAGAAGGCAATTTCGGGTTCAAGCATCCAGAACTCGGTCAGGTGGCGACGCGTCTTCGATTTCTCGGCGCGGAACGTTGGACCGAAGCAATAGACCTTTCCGAACGCGAAGATGTTGGCTTCGTTGTAGAGTTGTCCCGTTTGGGCGAGGTATGCAAAGCCTTCGTCGAAGTAGGGTGTCTCGAAGAGGGTGGTTGTCCCTTCGGCGGCGGCAGGGGTAAGTATGGGGGTGTCGAGATTGAAGAAGCCGTTTGAGTCCAGATACTCGCGCACCGCGGACATGACCTTCACGCGCACGCGCAGGATCGCCCATTGACTTTGCATCCGGATCCACAAGTGGCGGTTGTCTAGTGCGAAGTCCACGCCGTGGTCTTTGAGCGACATGGGGTAGTCGAGCGCTGCCTCCTGTACGATTTCGATTTGCTTCACGCCGATTTCATAACCGCCCGGAATGCCCGGTGCGCGCTTATCCTCCCGCACCGCGCCGCTGATGATGACCGATGATTCCTGCGGCAGGCGCATGACCTTGTCGAAGACTTCAGGTTCGAGATCGCCTTTGAACGCCACGCATTGTACAAAGCCCGATCCATCACGCACGAGCAGGAAGCATAGTTTGCCCTTGTCGGTGCGGTTATAGACCCAGCCCTTGATCTCGACATCCTGTCCAACATGCTTTGATATGTCGCTCACTCGAATAGTTTCCATAATCTCTCCTCGTTTGTGGATAGGACCACTTATTCCACAACCTTGATGTGCAATTCCTTCAGCTGTTTGTCGGTGGCCGGTGCTGGCGCATCTGCCATTACATCGCGCCCGGCCTGATTCTTCGGGAAGGCGATCACCTCGCGGATGTTCGGTTCGTCCGCCAGCAGCATTACGAGACGATCGATGCCCGGCGCCATGCCGCCATGCGGCGGCGCGCCATACTCGAACGCCTCCAGCATGTGACCGAACTTCTGCTCGATCTCGTCACCGCTCAACCCAAGCAATTGGAAAACCTTCAACTGAATGTCACTGCGATGGATACGGATCGAACCTGACGCCATCTCATATCCGTTGCAGACCATGTCATACGCATCCGACAGGATCTCCGCCGGGTTCGTCTCGAACTTCGGCAGATCCTCCAGTTTGGGCATCGTGAACGGATGATGTTCGGCATCCCATTTTTGCTCTTCCTCGTTCCAGGCAAACATCGGGAAATCCACGATCCATGCGAACGCCATCACATCCTTATCCACGAGATTCAACTTGTCCCGCAGGATCAGGCGCAAACCACCCAGCACCTTGTTGACGACCGCCCGTGCATCCGCCGCGAACAGGATCAGGTCGCCTTCCTTCGCGCCGGATTTGGATTTGACCGCCTCCACCTCCGCCTCGCTGACGAACTTCGCGGCGGTTCCTTTCACGCCTTCGCCTGTCAGCGCCAGAGTAGCCAATCCCTTCGCCCCGAATGTTTTCGCCGACTCGGTCAACGCGTCCACCTCCTTGCGCGAGTAACCGGCACATCCCGGCGCGACGATGCACTTGATCACACCGCCGCCCTCCAACGCGGCCTGAAAGACCTTGAACTCGCTTTTGGCAAATACTTCGCCGACGTCGATTAATTCCATGCCAAAGCGCAGGTCGGGTTTATCCGTTCCGTACCTTTCCATGACTTCCCTGTACGAAAATTTTAGCCAGGGCGAGGAAAATAATTTTTTGTGCGGGGTCACCACCGGGAGCATCTTCGTGTACAAATCTTCGACCAGATCCAATACATCGTCGCGGTGGGCGAACGACATCTCGAGGTCAAGTTGCGTGAACTCGGGCTGGCGGTCGCCGCGCAGGTCTTCATCGCGGAAACAACGCGCGATCTGGAAGTAGCGGTCCATCCCGGCAACCATCAGTAACTGCTTGAGTTGCTGCGGCGATTGAGGCAGCGCGTAGAAATGTCCCGGATGGATGCGGGATGGCACGAGATAGTCGCGCGCGCCCTCGGGGGTGGCTTTAAAAAGAATGGGAGTTTCGATCTCGATGAACCCATGCTCATCCATGTAATCGCGCATGAACTTCACCACCTTATGGCGCAGAACCATGTTGCGCGTCAGCCGCTCGCGGCGCAGGTCGAGATACCGATATCTCAAACGGATATCTTCGTTCTCGTCCTCGTCGCGGCTGACCACGATGGGCGTCGCCTTGGATTGATTCAGGACGACCACCTTTTGCGCTTCGACCTCGATCTCGCCCGTTCCCATTTTGGGATTGAACTGATCGGAGGGGCGCATCTTCACGGGACCCGTGACCTGCAACACCCATTCGGCCCTTGCCTCCGCGATGACCTTGTGCGTGTCGGGGAAGGCGTCCGGGTTGGATACGATCTGCGTGATGCCGTGGCGGTCACGCAGCACGAGGAAGATCACGCCGCCGAATGTGCGGACGTTATGGACCCAGCCCGCGAGGGTCACTTGCTGACCCGCGTGGGAGGCTCTCAGCTCGCCACAGGTATGAGTGTTGTACATGATGTGCCTCCGATGGTTCCAGACAAAATAAATCGCCCTTCGCGTGTGCGTCGGGCGATCTGGATTGACTTGATCAACCGTCAACCGGCAAAGCTTCGCCCAACGATTCTGGGATCGTCATTATCGTTATTATTGTCATTGGCGAAGCGGTTGCGGTATTGCATAATGTTCGCATTATATAGCACAATCAAAAAATCGAGAAGTGTCGGGCTGGACAAGTCGTCCATGGCGGGGGCAGACCGAAACCCCGGGTTGATGCGGATTTGTCCAACAACTCCTGCAGTTCGCCGATGCTGTGTTAGGAAAGTGTAAGGTCATCTGAAACAATATTTCTTCCAATTCGATTTGAGATGTTGTATATTGTTTTTATCAATTCATACAATAAGGAGAATGAGATGAGTTACAAAGTGATGTTCGTGATCAATGCAATTGTAGCCGTGGCATTTGGTCTGGCTTTCCTGGTTGTGCCGGAGATGGTTCTCGGACAGTTTCGTGTGGATCCCTACGATGCAACAAGAGTAATAGGTCAATTCTTTGGTACCGCCATGATCGCCCTTGGCCTTGTGTTGTGGTTCGCCAAGGATGCGAACGATCCTGCCGTTCAAAGAGGCCTGGGGATTGCCTTGCTTGTCAGTTCGGTCCTTGGGCTGATCGTGAACATAATAGGGGTTTCCAGCGGTGTCATCCGGGCAAACGGATGGATAACGATCGTTATTTATGTTCTTTTTGCCCTCGGCTATGCGTTTATGATTTTCCTGCAACCCAAAATGAAGGAATAGCGGATAACTGTTCTTTAGCGACCCGCCCAATACAGGGCGGGTCGGCATTTAAGGTGGGAAAGTAACCTTTACTTATGATTAACGTCATGCCGTTGGTGGCGGGATGGAGAAGGTCCCATTCCGCCATTATCGGTTAAAAGAAATTTCCCGGCTTGGAGATATAATTTCTGGAATGAGCGTGACATCTGAGCAATTAAGGGTGCTCGTAGTGGACGATGATGAATTAAACCGGCGCATGATGCGTCTGCTTCTGGCGCGCGAGGATCATGACATCCATGTCGCTGCGAGCGGATTGGAGGCTTTGGATGCCATAAAATCCCTCGAGTTTGATCTTGTTCTGATGGATCTGCAGATGCCGGAGATGGATGGGATAGAAACGAGTCGCAGGATCCGTGAATGGGAGGGGGAAGGCAGACACACGTACATTGTGGCCTTGACGGCAAGTTTTCTACCTGAAAAGGGTCGTGAGCTGTTCGAGGCGGGGATCGATAACTATATTTCCAAGCCGTTTGAAGTGGAACACCTCCGCCAAATGATGCGATATGGTTTAGACCATCGAAGATTGGATCCTCAAATTGGAGCCGCTCAGGATGCCACCAATACACCCGCTGGGAAACCAGATGTCGACTATAATAGAGGCATTCGACAAGTTGGTGGGGATGAAGGGATTTACCGGGAATTGCTCGGGGATTTCATTAAGGAACTTCCCGAAAAACTGGAGACCCTTCAAAGTCACTATGAAAGAGGCGATCTTGAGGCTCTCTCCCGTGCCGCACACAATCTCAAAGGTGTGTCATCCAATCTGGGCGCATTGCAATTATCTGAATATGCTGCCAACCTTGAAAAGCAGTCGGGTGGGAGTTATACTGACTCGCTGAAGAGCTTACTCGATGAGACCAGGAGAATTTCCCAAAAGCTGATGGAGTCTGCATCCGATTTTCTCACTGGTACTGGTGTTTATTCATAGGTTTTTTTGAAAAGCGGATGAGTCGGAGGAAAAATGCGGGTTTTGCTGATTGATGACGAGCAGTTTTATTACAAATTATTGAAGAAGACCCTCAAGGAAGCGGAATATGACCTGGAGTATGCTGAGTCCGGGAATGAAGGGATAGCCAAGATTCCCTCATTCGATCCCGAGTTGCTGATCGTCGATCTGAAACTTCCAGGGATGGATGGATTTCAGATCCTTGAGCGTCTTAAGCGCGATACAAAGTTCGGCCACATCCCGGTGATCGTCATCACCGCAAAGGATGAGTTGAGCGAAAAGTTGAAGGCGTTTGAATTGGGGGCGGACGACTACCTCGTAAAGCCGTTTCAGCCCGAAGAGTTGGTGGCGCGCATGGGAATCCTCGCCCGCCGCGGAAAAGCCATGGCAGGCAAGGGCACCAATACCAACAAAACCCAGGCTACCGTCATAGCCGTACACAGCCTGCGAGGCGGACTTGGCTGTTCCAGCATAGTCGTCAATCTGGGGCTTGCTTTTTATAAACTCTGGGGCAAGCAGGTCCTGTTGATCGACGGCATCCTGACCGCCGGGCAGGTTGCCCTGATGCTCGATGCGAAATCGACGGCAACCTGGGAGAATCTGGTGGGGATCAATGAGGAGAATCTGGACGACGAGGTTGTTGGCGAGATGATGAGCGATCATAAGAGCGGCATCCGCTATGTTGCATCGCCAAGATTCCCGATCGCCACTGACACCTTCTCCAGCGATATCTTGAAACTCTTCATGGATAGGTTGAAGTTTCAGAACGATTTTATCGTCATCGACACTTCCCATGATTTCTCCGATATGGCGATCAACATGTTGAGCATGTCCAACTATATTTTGCTGGTCATGGCGCCCGAGATGGCTTCCCTGCGCTCCACGATGAGTGCACTGGAGATCTACGACCGCCTCGGGCTTTCAGTGGATAAAGTCAAGATCATTCTGAACAACAATTCGTCCAATCCTGCCATCAAGCAGGTTCAACTGGAAAAGGTTTTAAGGCGCCCGATCGATTTTGTCCTGCCTTACGAGGCAGGTGAGGTAAACCGCGCCTTGAACTTTGGACAGCCGTTCATCCTGACCAATCCGGATCTGCCGATCTGCCTGAGTCTGGAGAAAATGGCATATACTTTGAGCGACGATAGCTATAAAGCCATACCGCCGGCAGTACCGTCTCCAACCTGGAAACGGGTCACTGCCTCCCTTGGCAGCAAGTAGGAGTAATGCGCAAGCGCAAACCACATTCCATCTTTACTGCGCTTCTTATACTGGGAATCGGACTTCCGGGACTCGTCGGAATTTTGGCGGTTCAGGCCAAGACTGCAGAAGAGCAGGCGAATGCCGCCTTGTTAGCCCTGCAGAACAACTCCACGAACACGCCCGCACAAACCCAGACAGCCCCTCCAATTCCCTTTCAGACTTCCACCTTTGTTCCTTCATCGCTTGGTTTCTCGCAGGTTGTGTTGTACGGATTTATACAGGCGCCCGTTGGACATGTCTCCAGCCCGTATGTGATCCTGACCTCCTTTGGGTCTGTTCCGCGTGAGGGGTCGGTTGCGATCAGGGGATTCGTCAATAACCAGGAGTTCATCTGTACATCGTCGCCTTGTGCGGTCTCCATCGAAGGCGGAGCCCGACTTATCTTTCGTGCCTACAGCGATACCGGCGAAAGCAGTGACGAGGTCATTGCCACCGTCAGCGTCACCCAGGATTCCAAGGGTTATCTGGTGGTCATCGACTCGGTCAACCAGTTCACCTCCTTTGTGGATTCCTGCTCACAAATATGGGGACTTTCGGATGAGTTCAATGTCCGTTGGGATGAGTTCGTACAATTCCCATACCAGATCAACACCCGGAAGACCCTGCACACCCTTGCAACGAACCTGATCCTCAACGGCATCGTGGATGCGAGCGGATGTACAGCCGGGGGCCTGAACCTCAGCCTCAACTGGCCCACGAGCTGCGGGCTGGAGGCCGCCACCAGCAAGATGATCGAATGGCAGAACCAATATGATCAATACATCTGGCTGGCGAGCAAAAACGTTGGCATTCCTCCCAAGGTGCTGAAAACGCTGATCGAGATCGAATCCCAGTTCTGGCCCGGGAACTCCCGCTTTTATGTGGACGAATTTGGGCTGGGACAGATCAACCAACTTGGCGTGGATGTCCTGCTGCGAAGGGACGCTTCGCTCTATCAGAAGGTTTGCCCCACGGTCCTTGCTGATTGCTCGATCCCTTACCTGAGCCTCGAACGCTCCCAGCAGGCGTTGATCCGCGGCGCAGTGATGGCGTCCATCGATGCCACCTGTCCAACCTGCGAATATGGGTTGGACCTCGACAGGGCGAAGGACAGTGTCTCCCTGATCGCCCAATTGCTCCGGGCAAACTGCCAGCAGGTGGATGACATCCTTAGCATCCCGTACAAGCCCGATCCGGATGCGGATGCAGCCACGGCGACCGCCATCGTCGCGACGGTTGCCGCAGGCGGAACCAGGCCGGGAGCCAATTATGATGATTACTGGAGATTTACGCTTCTCTCCTATCACAGCGGCGTAAACTGTTTTCAGACTGCCGTGCGGAACACAAGGGAAGCCGGACTGCCGGTCACATGGGAAAATCTTCAGGAACAATTGAAGTGCAAAGGCGGCAGGGACTATGTGAACGGATTTATGAATACCCTGTCCGTGTTCGACCAATATCTCTACCAGCCAACCGATGCCGACCGCATCGTTGTCGCCCCGACGATTGTTCCCACGCGAACACCCGTCCCAACGCCGACAGTTTATATTTCGAGCTCGAAGATCAATGTTCGGGCGTATATCGATAGGAATGCCAATGGCGCCCCGGATGCTGACGAATGGATCGATGGCATGACCGTGTTGTTGACCACATCTGAAAACGAACAGATCAGCATGCGGACGGAGAACGGACTGGCGGTCTTTGACATGACGGGATATCGCCCCGGCATCCGCATTACCATCAGCCTGCCCGGTTTGTATAGAAGCGAAAGTTTCGATCTGCCCCAGCAGGGTGATGTCAACATCATCTTCAAGTTCGATCAGCCGGTATTGCCGACGATCCTTCCTTAAAGTTGAGAGAATATCATGACCAAGCGCAAACGAGAGAAAAAGATCATCGAACCGAATGAAGTGGAACCCTTCGAGGCTGAAGTCCGCCAAACGGAATCAGCCCCGGCTGAGTCCGAAGCGCCTGTCCCTGAAACGGATCAGCCTGGGGCTTCAGAACAGGGCGTCGCAGAAGAGTTGGTCCAGAATGAAGAGGCTGGCGCAGTCGAGGACCTCTCCCCGGATGACCTGCTGGAGGATGTGCGTCACTCTTTGATCGAGGAGGAATCGAGCAGGGAGGAACAGAAAAAACCAAGGTGGTGGAACCCGTTTGGAAAAGGCGGGCGCAAAGGGAAGGTTGAAGAGGAGCAGCCGGCTGTCGTCGAAACGGAACCCGAAGCTTCCTCGCCCGCTGTTGAAGATGTTCCTGTAGAAACACCGGATGAATATGCAGAGCAGATCGATGATCTGATCGATATGCTCGAAGCTGAGAAGGAAGAACCTCCCGCGCCTGCGCCAGTTCCAGTTCCAGAGACGAAGGTCCAGGAGGAGAAGGTTGCCCTGGATATCGAGGAAATGAAGAAACAGGCATTTCGTGCCCGCACCCCGGAGGACAGGGAGGAGAGTTTTAGCGAGGTGCGGACGATTGCCCTGGATGGCGGCGAGGAGGTCTTTGTAGAGGTCGAATCAAAAAAGGAAGACCCGCTGGAAGAACGCTTCAAGGCATTCGAGAACTCTCTGAGACCCTACAGGCGCTATATCTATTTTGGGATCACGTTTGTGGGAATTGTAGCTTTGGTGGTTACGTCCGTCCTGTTGTATACGGCGTACAGGCAGTCTCTGCCGCCGGAACCTCTGACCGATGAGGAAGCGGCTCTGCTTCCCTATCCCACCATGGTCAGCCTGCCGGGTGGACTGGATTTCCAACTGGGCAAAGGAGTGTTGGATCGCGGCAGATGGAATCCGCGTGGTCCTGAGTGGCTTCAGGGTACGGAGGTCTGCCGTTGGGTTGCCATCCCGTGGAGCGTTCAACTGGAGGCGGTCGTCCGCACATTGACGCGTGACGATACGATCGAACTGGTGATGAGCAATAGCGACCGAATCGAATACAATGTGTATTCCATCGAACAGTTGAGCCTGGAAGAAATGCAAAACCGTGATTCGAATTCACCCTGCCTGTTGCTGGTTCTGGCGGAAGCTGACTCGGATAAACGCTGGGTGGTGACTGCACTGCCATAGTGTGATTAAAAGGATGGTGAGGTTGTGGAAACTGTAACGGTTCTGGTCATTGATGCGGATGAAGCCAGTCGCAATTTTCTGGCGCAGTTATTGCAGAAAAAGAACTACAAGGTAAAGCATGCTTCTTCCGCGCAGGAGGGGGTCAGGGTGGTCGAGGAAGAGACGCCCGGCATGGTGATCTTCGATACGAAACTGCCCGACCTGAGTGCAATGGAATTGATCGAACGTCTACAGAAATTCCCTGATATTGCCGATGTGCCCTGTGTGGTATTGAGCAGTAAATCTGACCCCGAGGAGATGCAGGCATGTTTGCATGCCGGCTGTGCTGAATATTATGTCAAGTCCGGGATGGTGATGATGACCCTGGTCGATTCCATCCCCAGGCTTTTAATGGAAGGCAAGCGTCTCCGCAAGCGAAGCGAAAAGGGATTCCTGTTCACGTTTTTGAGCGCAAAAGGCGGGACCGGGACCTCGTCGCTGTGCGCCAATATCGGCATGAACATGGCGAGTCATCTGCCGCAGTCCACTGTGGCGGTTGCGGATCTGGTCCTCCCGATGGGTTCGATCGCGTCCCTGGTCGGCTCGGATGAAGATACGTTCAACCTGGTCACGGTTGCAGATCAGCAAACCGATAAGATCACGGCGGATTTTCTCAAGGATAACTTGATCGTGCCTTCCCATTGGCTGTTTCACCTGCTGCCGGGCGCTCCCAACCCGGAGACAGCGATCAACCTGCAGGTTGGGCATATCCCCAACATTGTGGATTCCATGCGGAAAGCCTACGATTATGTGTTGATCGATCTGGGACGCTCGCTTTCGCGGATCAGCCTTCCCATTATTCAGGATGCAGATCTGGTCGTCCTGGTTCTGAGCACGGATTTGAGCACCGTAAACCACACCAAAAAATTGTGGCATTACCTGAAGGATCAGGGGATCGATTCCACGCGGGTGTTCCCGGTGTTGAATCGTGCGGTTGGCCTGGAAGGACTCACAAAGGCGGAGGCGGAGAAGATCCTTGAACTTGAGATCAAGTTGATGGTGCCGTACATGATGGGGAATTTCACCCTCGCCAACAACCAGCATACGCCGATCAGCATGAAGTTCCCGACCGATACTGCCACCATGGTGATGAAACAGGCTGCCATGGAAATGTCGCAAAAGGCGATAAAGATGCGCGGTTAGGGTATTTTACTATTGCAAAAAGGTTACATCATTGCGCCCATATTTGCGGTGAATCATTGAAAATGGGCGGTTAAGGCTGTATGTGGCGGTAATCGATCATTTCAATTTAAAAAAGCTTGTAACCATTATTCAGTTCCATCGTCCTGCTTTTGATGTCTGGTTTGCATCGATCCTTGATGCATTCATATTTAACAATCGAAATCGTATTTTTGGGATGCGTAGACCCCGAGGCGAAATCTGGTCGCAAAGCCCCATTGCATGGGTGTAGTCTCTGGCGAGCAAAAGCGAAACCGGCCCATGTTGTTGGTCGGTTTCGCTTTTATTATGTCGAGACGCTGACGGTTCGAGAGATAAGGAAATCATGTTGAAAGCAACACATTCAGGAAAAAGGAACAGATCCGGCTTTCGCGGACAGGCGATTATTGAGTTTGCGATCGCCCTGCCGATCCTTCTTGTGATCCTGGTTGGCATATTCGAAGTGGGACGCATGGTATTCATCTATGCCGCGGTGACGAACGCCAGCCGGAACGCGGTCCGCTACGCTTCAGCGGTGGGCAATGCGGATAATGGGCTTACCAAATACAATTATTGTTACGGGATTTATGAAACTGCCCAAAAATCATCATTCCTTATCGCTATTCCCACGCCGCCAACGAACGATTTTAAAATCTATTATGACAATGGAAATGGTACACCGCTTGCAGATCCGGAATGCAGTGTATGGAATTCCGCCCAGGTGGATACAGGCGTGAAAGTGAACTCCGGAGATCGAGTGGAGGTCATCGTTACAGTGCGTTATGAACCCATGGTCAAACTAATTCCCATCACTCCACGGGATATAACTTCATCGAGTCGACGAACGATCCTTGGCATTTATAAATTGGGTTCCTAGCCGTGTGCGTGTAGAAGGAGAGTTGGATATGAGACTGAAGACATTTACAGAACGTGGTCAGGCATTGGTTCTGATCGCCCTGGCGGCTGTTGGTCTGTTCGCGGTCGTCGGGCTTGCCATTGATGGCAGCGCGAAGTTTTCCGATCAGCGCCAGGCGCAAAATGCGGCGGATACGGCTGCGTTGGCGGCGGCGTTGGCAAAGGTCACCTCCATAGCCGTGGATCCAAACAACAATAATCCTGCCGAATGTCCTACCGCGGACCCTGCCACCAATCCGTATTCGACCGCCTGCGTGGCTTTGCTGGATGCCGCACGGGACAGGGCGGAAAGCAACGGTTACAATGGCAATCCTGCGACCAATGTGGTTGAGGTCTATTCGCCGCCGCAATCCGGGTATTATGCCGGGAACGAAGACTACGTGCAGGTGATCATCACTTCATATGTCAACACGTTTTTTGCGCGTGTAATTGGCATCGATCAAACCAAAAATGTCGTTCAGGCAGTGGCTCTTGCCAAACCGGGCTATAACCTTGCCGATGGCGCGATGCTCATTTCATATGATCCCGACCCGACATGCAACCTCGGTGGTGCCAGCGGCGGTGGTAGTGTGGATGTCAGCGGGACAAGTCACGTTAATCTGAATGGTGGCGGCATCTTTATCAATTCGCAGGAAGCTTGTGGTTTTGCAGGGAATTGCCCTGATCTAACAATAACTGGTGGAAGCATCAATTCTGCGGCAACTGTGGATAATATCGATCAAGATGGGTGTGCTGTACAATCCCCTGAGAACATCAATCAGGACCCTGTTGAAATCCCAGACGATGTTTATTGGCCTCCTGTACCTCCTGAGTGCGGAATAAACCCGCCTCCTCCTCCCACCAAGCTTGGTGATGTTATGGCGGGTAGTCCTGCAAAATTAACGGGCGAATGGCTCATTTACCCTGGATTCTATGTGAACTTTCCTCCGAGCGATCTGGTCGGCAATAAGCAACTCATTTACATGGCATCCGGCGTATATTGTATTGACCCACCTCAAGACCAGGATCTTAGCTGGAGCCCTGTTGACTTTGTGACTCTTAACGGGTCCATTGATCCTGTTAAAAACAAGTATGCTGATCCCTACAATAAAGACGGTGTCACACTCTACATTAAGAAGGGCGGCGGGTTTACCCTCAATGCCAATAATCCCACCCTCCTTGACGCTACCACTAAAACCACGAGCGAATATCAGGGTTATTTGATCATCCTGGAAGGAGATCAGTCATCCATTGAGACTTGCTCCATCACAGGTGGCTCCGATCTCGATATCAATGGAATGATCTTTGCCCCCTATTGCAGGATAACAGTCAATGGTGGCAGCGAAACTACTGCGGTAATCAATGCACAACTTCTTGGCTGGGATTTAAACATCACTGGAACCAATACGATCAACTTTAATTATGACCCGGATAATCAAGTAAAGGTCAAGCGCAGGATCGGTTTGATGAAATAAGATGTAATTGAATTCTGAGTGCAGTGAGCCTGTTTCGCTCATCCGATCCAGGCTCAGAAATTTTGTTCGTCGTCAATACAAACAGGAAAGACCGGTTTTTGGATAGGTCGTTCACGGCTGTTTGACACGGTTGTTTGGTAAGTCTCTTTTTTCAAAGACTTCATTTCTTTTTTGTCTGGTCCGTGTCTCCGCGAAGGCTTGCCCTGGATCTGGTTCTATTCCTTTTGTATACAAATCTATAGAAGGAATGAACATATGAAGATAAAAACCCTCTCGGAACGCGGGCAGGCATTGATTGTCATTGCCTTGGCGGCGGTCGGCTTGTTTGCCATCGTGGGACTTGCGATCGATGGCACAACAAAGTTCGCTGACCAGCGTCATGCGCAAAACGCGGCGGATACGGCTGCGCTTGCGGGGGCGCTGGCAAGGGTCAACAATGACCCGGATTGGAAGGTCAAAGCTTTGGACCGTGCCTATGAAAACGGCTATACAGGAGATCTGGTAAACAGCACTGTCGAAGTCTATCTTTGTACGGAGGCTGGCTCCTCCTGCGGGTCATACGATGACAACCCGGCTTTTCTCCAGGTGATCATCAATTCGTACATCAACCCCACGTTTGCACGCGTGGTGGGCGTTTCACAACTCCACAATCAGGTGCAGGCTGTGACGTATTGGAACAAACGCGGTCCCCTGTATGATGGCAGCCTGATCGTTTCGTTGAATCCCGATCCATGCACAGGGAGCGGGGCGAATGGGAATATTGCATTGGGAACAAGCGGAGGGGGCGGAAATGAAGCGGAGATCAGTCTGACCGGCGGCGGCGCCTTCGTGAATTCCGGGGGCTCGGGTTGCGGCATGGAGATCATGGGCTGTCCCACGATCACGGTCGATGGAGGCGTTCTCGGTTCCGTGGGCGATGGGAACATCAATCTTGATGTCGGTTCGCAAACATGCTCCGACAAGTTGACCCTGCCCGGTCCATCCTATAACCAGGAGCCTTATCCCTTCCCGCCTGAGATGCCGGATGTGCCTGACGCCTGCGGGCAGACGCCCAATCCACCGACAAACGACAAGAAGACAAAGAAGTCGATCCTTTACCCCGGATATTACAGCGACTTCCCTCCAACAAAGGGAGCTTACAAGGACGTGTACACCAGCGATATCGAGTTGTATCCGGGTATTTATTGTCTTGGCACGGATTTCTCTCTGACCAATAACCAGTATGTCCACGGTAATAATGTCCTTGTGTATATGAAGCCGGGGAACGAGTTCAGTATTCAAGGCGGAACGGTGTTGTTGAGCGGAAGGGATGACGGAGACTATGAGGGGTACGTGATGATCGTCGATTCGAATTTCACCGGACAGACGCCCAATTGTATTGTCAATGGCGCGGCTACCACTTCGTTTACCGGCACGATCCTGGCACCCTATTGCGACGTGGAAATCGACGGTGGCGGAAAGACCACTTCCTACAGCGCGCAGATCATTGGTTTTACGGTTAAGGTAACGGGCAGTCAGGCTGTGAACCTTGTGTACAGCCAGGATGACAGCGCTCAGAACGAGCCAAAAGTGGGCTTAATGCGTTAGTCCATAAGAGGGCAGATACGTTATTGTAATTGCCCTCATTTTGTGTCAAAATTCAAGCAGTATAAATTACGGATTGGGAGAAGTGGACATGGCAAATAAATCATCGACATCCCGGGTTCCGGGAATATCAGACCCTGCACTGTTGAGACCCAGGGTGTTAAAGAATTTGCTAGACTTGATGGAGGCCACGCCTCCATTAGGTGAACGGTATGAGGAGCTCTTAAGGGGCTTGATCTTTCAGGCTTATGAGAACGCGAACGGCGATCTTGGCGCGGGGGAACAGGCTTTCCTGGAAGAGATCTTTGAATACGCCACCGATTACGGCGAGATGGATGAGTTCTTCGATGATCCCGAGATCAGCGAGATCATGGTCAACGGTCCCAGCCAGGTCTTCGTCGAACGGAGAGGCAAACTCCTGTTGACGAAGGCGAAGTACGAAAGCGAACTTCAGCTCCGGCTGGCGGTCAACCACATCATCAATCCGCTGGGACGATTCGTGAATTACAAGAACCCGATGGTGGATGCCCACCTCAAGGACGGTTCGCGCGTCAATGCGGTCATCCCTCCGGTTGCGCAACAGGGCTCCTGCCTGTCCATCCGCCGCTTTTTGAAGGATAAACTGTCCGTTCAAGACCTCATCGATAAGGATTCGATCACGCAGGGCATGGCGGATTTTGTGGCGGTCTGCGTTGCCGCCCGTTTGAATATCGTGGTTGCTGGGAACACCAGTTCCGGAAAGACCACCTTCCTTAATATTCTGGCCCGTTCCATTCCCGACCACGAGCGCATCGTCACCATTGAGGATTCGGTTGAATTGAACCTGCCGCAGACGCACAAGGTCTCACTGGAAGCCCGGCCTGCCGATTACAGCGGGGAGGGGCAGGTGACCATTCGCGATCTTGTGAAGAACTCCCTGCGTATGCGCCCGGACCGGATCATCGTGGGCGAGATCCGTGGTGGCGAAGCGCTGGATATGCTGCAAGCCATGAACACAGGACATGACGGCTCGATGACAACGGTCCACTCCAACGGACCGCGTGACACGCTTTCACGCATCGAAACCATGACCCTGATGGCTGGCTTCGAACTGCCGGTCATCGCGATCCGCAAGCAAATTGCCGCGGCGCTCGACCTCATCGTGTACCTCACCCGCTTCCCGGATGGGACCCGTAAAGTCACCCAGGTTACCGAAGTGACCGGCATGGAATCGGAAGTCATCACACTCACCGACATCTTCGCCTTCCAGCAGACCGGTACGGATCCCGAAGGCAGGCCCGTCGGGCAGTTCCGGCCGACCGGTCTGCGTCCCATGTTCGCTCCAAAACTGGAGGCGATGGGGTACAAACTCGACCGTCAGATGTTCATGATGAAATAAACAAAAAACAAAATCCCGGTGTTGTCCGGGATTTTTGTTGAAATCACTTGTTCTCGCCGAGCACCTGGTCACTCACTTCATCCAACCGTGCGACCTCTGCCTCCGTCAATCTCCAGCCAAGCGCGCCTGCATTCTCCTGAGCCTGCGCGGCGTTCTTTGCGCCGGGGATCGGCAGCGCTCCCTTGCATATCGTCCAGTTCAGGGCGACCTGCGAGTTCGACTTGCCGCCGTGGTCCTGCCCGATTTCGGTCATAAGTTTGAGCAGTGGCTGGAGCTTGGGCAAAAGGCTGGCATATTGCCTGCCGCGCGTGCCCGAGGGCGGGTTGCCGGGATTGTATTTCCCGGTCAGCAGGCCCTTCTCGATCGGGCTGTAGGCGATGAACCGGATTCCAAGTTCATTGCAGCGCGCCAGCGTGCCATTCTTCTCCATCGTGCGGTTCAACAAACTGTAATGGACCTGGTTGGAAGCCAGGGGAATATTCTGACGCGCCAGCGCGGAATAGGCGGCAAGCATCCGGGTTTGGTTGTAGTTCGAGACACCCACCGTGCGGGTCAAGCCTTCCTTGACGCACAGCGCCAGACCGTCCATAAGCGTATCTGTGCTCATCGTCACAGCAGGCCAGTGGATTTGATACAGGTCCACGCTTTCGACGCCGATCCTTCCCAAGCTGGACCTGAGCGCGCCTGCCAGGCTGTTCTTCCTGAAACGCCAGGGGAAAGGAAAGAATTTTGTCGCCACCAGAATCGGCTGGTCGGTTTCCGCGATGAACCTGCCAAGCAGACGTTCCGATAATCCGTACCCGTAGGCTTCAGCAGTATCCACGAACCGAATCCCCTCGTGGACGCTTGTTTCGAATGCCCCTTTAACATCCTCATCGCCATAGCCAAATCCATATTGCCAGACGATCCGGTCGCCCCATTGCCAGGCGCCAAGCCCCATTTCGATGGCATGCAGAAAACGGGTTTCACTGCTGATCTCGCCCAACGGTCCCTCCGATAAAAGAATGGGCTGATTGTAACTTAAAAGTACAGTCGTGATACAATTCAGCCCGCTCGACGATTGGAACTGATGGAACGATTCTTCATCACGCGGGATCGTGATGATCGATCGCCCCCTGAGTTCCAGGGAGATGGATGTGACGCAGGACTCTGAACCCCGGAATATCGAATCCGCTTCTGAACTAAGCCGACGGCTGAATCTGCCCTTTTCAAATGTATCCCTGCTGACGCGTGCCCTGACCCATCGCTCCTACGTGAACGAGAACCCGAACTCGTTGGAGGACAACGAGCGGCTTGAATTCCTCGGCGACGCGGTCCTTGATTTCATAGTCGGCGCCTGGGTGTATAACCGCTTCCCGGAGATGCCCGAAGGCGAGTTGACCAAGATCCGTTCCGCCATCGTGCGCAATGACCAGCTGGCGAACTTTGCGCGGCGGCTCGAGTTGGGGAATGCCCTGCGCCTGGGACGCGGTGAAGCCACCTCCGGCGGTCATGACCGGGACGGGTTGCTCGGATCCCTGTTCGAGGCGGTGGTCGGCGCGTTGTATCTGGATTCAGGCCTCGGGGCGGTCGAAGCGTTCGTCCATCCCATGCTGAACGAATCACAGGATTTCATCCTCGATGAGATCCAGGATCCGAAAAGCCATTTGCAGGAATGGGCGCAAGCGGAAAAATTGGGCACGCCGCAATATGTGACCGTTTCATCGAAGGGACCGGACCACGCCAAGGTGTTCGAGGTGGAGGTCCGCATCAAGGGGGTGGCTTACGGCAGGGGACACGGTTCAAGCAAACAGATCGCCGCCCGCATCGCCGCCCAGACCGCCCTCGAAGCACTCGGGATAACATACAAGTAGACAGGCAAGTAAAAATCCAAAATCTGAGATCTTAAATCGTAAATCGCCATGCCTCTTCGTCTTAAATCATTGGAATTACAAGGTTATAAAACGTTTGCCTCGAGGACCACTTTTGAGTTTGCGAGTGGCATCACTGCCATCGTCGGTCCGAACGGCTCCGGCAAATCGAACATCGCCGATGCGTTGCGCTGGGTGCTGGGCGAACAGTCCTATACGCTTTTGCGCGGCAAGAAGACCGAGGACATGATTTTCAACGGCTCTGAGCATCGCGCCCGCGCCAGCATGGCTTCGGCGCATATCGTCTTCGATAACACGGCCGGCTGGCTCCCCGTGGATTTCACGGAAGTTGCCATGACGCGCCGCGCCTACCGCGACGGACATAACGATTACCTGCTGAACGACCAGACCGTCCGTTTGCGCGATCTGAATGAACTGCTCTCCGCATCCGGCCTGGCGGACCGCACGTACACGATCCTGGGTCAGGGGCTTGTGGATGCTTCGCTTGCCTTGAAGGCGGAGGAGCGCAGAAAGTTGTTCGAGGAGGCGGCAGGCGTGGGCTTGTACCGTACCCGCCGCGAAGAGGCGCTCAAGCGACTCGAAACCACCAAACGGAATCTCGAACGCGTGCTGGATATCATGTCCGAACTGGAGCCGCGTTTGCGGAGCCTCGAACGTCAGGCGAAGCGCGCTTCGGAATATACGCGCGCCCAGGCTGACCTGAAGGTTGTTTTGCTCGAATGGTATGGGTATCACTGGCATAAGTCCCAGCAGGAACTGACCGATGCCCGCGAAGTGGTCAAGTCGCAGGAAGCCCGCCTGCAGGATGCGCGTGAGGCGCACGCCAGGGCACAGGCGGAATATAACGAATTCCGCGAGCGGCTTTCGGGCTTGCGCGCCCAGCTCAATGCCTGGCACCGTCAATCCTCGGAATTGCACAGCCAGCGCGAAGAGGTCAGCCGGGAACTGGCGGTATTGGAGGAACGACAGCGGGCATTGACCGCGTCCCACACATCCCTGCTTGCAGACCGGGAGCGCGCTGTTGACGAGGAAAAACTTGCCCGCGAACGGCTGGCGGAGGTGGACCAGGAATCTGCGCGATTGCAACTCGAACGTGCTGAGGCGCAGAAACAATACGAGGAGGCGCAGCAGGTCTGGCAAACCAAACAGGCGGAACGCGCCCAACTGGAAGCCGGTTTGCAAGCCGCCCGCGAGCAGATTGAGAAATGGAATTCACAGCGCGCTGAATCCCAGGCGCGGCTCGATGAGTTGACCGCGCGGCTCGAATCACTGAACGCGCGTCTGGGTGCGGCAAACCAGGCGATCGAATCGGCCGAGGCATCCGCGCGTGAAGCAGGGGAGAGGGTTGCCCAGGCGCGGAAACGCCGAGAGGAACTGGAAGCGCAATTCAAGAATGCTGAAGAGAACGGGAACAGGATAAAGCGCGAAATGGAGCGATTGGAAGGCGAGCGGCGCGCAAAAAATGAGGAGCGCGCAAACCGCCTTGCCGAACACACGCGTTTGAAGACACAACTCGAAGTGTTGGAACAGGCTGAACAATCACTGGCGGGCTATGCGGAGGGCGCGCGTTTCCTGCTCGACGCGGCGCGGCAGATGAAACTAAAAGGCGCGCGCGGCGCCTTGAGCGCGGCGCTCGATGTCCCTGCGGAGCTCGAGAGGGCGATCACCGCTGCGCTGGGTGATACACTCGATGCGATCCTGCTGGATGTGAACGAGATCGAAGACGCGCTGCAATTGCTCGAGTCTGACGAAGCCGGGCGGGCGGTGCTGCTTCCGCTTGGTGAGCGCACCCGCCAGCCGCTCGAAAGACCAAACGACGACGATTGTTTCGGCGCGGCATCCGAACTGGTCAACGCGCCGGACGATCTGCGGACGGCTGTGAACCTGATGCTCGGTCAGACCTTGATCGTCCGTAACCGGTCCGCGGCGCGTCGATTGATGAGCGTGATCCCGACTCACGCGCGCGTTGTGACACTGCGCGGGGAGGTCTTCCGCGGCGACGGTTTGATCATCGCCGGGAAGTCCGCTTCCTCCTCCGCCCTGAGTCGCCCGCGCCAGAAACGGGAGTTGACCGAAGCCCTCGCCGCGTTGAGCGCACAGATCGAGTCTTTGAACCACGGTGTCGAGACCCTTTCCAGGCAGATCGCGGAGGCACAGCGTGAATTCGTTCAAGCCGAACAGGCGACGCGCGAATCACGCGTCCGGTTGGAGGAGGCAGAGGATTCCCAGAAGCAGGCTGAATTGGAGTCTGAATCGGCGCGCCGGCAGTTGGAGTGGCAGAAGAGTCAGCATGTTCAGTTGAAGGCTGAAGCAGACGAGGCGGCTTCGGTCCGTCAAAATATGATCCAATTAAATTCGACCGTTGAATCCGAGGCTGTGAAGGCACAGGAGGACGTGAAAACATTGTCTGCGCAGTTGAGCGGGATGGACCTCGGCGAGATGCAGGGACAGGCTTCCTATTGGAGCACCCGCGTGGCGGTGATCGAAAAGGCGTTGGAGGATGTGCGGGCGCGGAAGGATGAACGCGGCACGGATACCGAGCGATATGACCGTTTGCGCGCCGACCTGGCTACACGGATCGAGGAGATCCAGGCCTCCCTGCGTTTGTTGAACGTGGAAAAAACCTCCCTGCATGAACGGGAAGGGGCATTGCATGAACAGATCGAGGGACTGCGCGTTTACATCGATCCTGCGGAAAAGGATCTGAATACGGCTGAGGCCGAGGAGACGCGTTTGCAGGAGGCTGAAGCCAACGCACAGCGTTCCCTCGCCACGACCGAACGGTTGCACAACCAGGTGCAACTGGACCTGTTCCGCAAGCAGGAGGCGCTGGATAACCTGCGCCAGAAGATCATGGACGATTTCGGTTTGGTGATGTTCGATTACGAGCCGGATGTTTCGGGTCCCGTGCCGTTGCCTCTCGAGGGCATGGTGGAGGAGTTGCCGGTCGTCACGGAGATCTCCCCGGACCTCGAGTCGAACCTGACGCGTCAGCGCACACAGGTGCGGCGCATGGGACCGATCAACCCGGAGGCGAAGCAGGAATTCGATCGGGAATCGGAACGTTATTCGTTCATGCGCGCCCAGGTGGACGACCTCCGCAAGGCTGAGGAGGATTTGAAACAGGTCATTGCCGAATTGGATGAGTTGACGCGCCAGGAATTTTCGAAGACATTCGACGCGGTGGACAAGCAATTCCGGGCGATGTTCACGCGTTTGTTTGGCGGCGGCTCGGCGCGGCTGGCGTTGACCGATCCGGATAACCTGGTGGAAACCGGGATCGAGATCGAGGCGCGTTTGCCCGGTCGGCGCGAGCAGGGTCTGGCATTATTGTCCGGTGGAGAACGCAGTCTGACAGCGGTCGCATTGGTCTTCGCTCTGCTAAAGGTATCGCCAACGCCAGTCTGTGTAATGGATGAGGTGGACGCGATGCTCGATGAGGCGAATGTGGGCCGCTTCCGCGACCTGCTGCAGGAATTGAGCCGGGATACCCAGTTCATTGTTATTACCCACAACCGCAATACGGTCCAGGTGGCGGACGTGATCTACGGCATCACGATGGGACGCGACTCAGCCAGTCAGATGATCAGCCTACGGCTGGATCAGGTTACAGAGGAAATGCTGAAACGGGGATGATCTGGAAAAGCAAAACCGCCCGACTGAAATCGAGTCGGGCGGTTTTTATGATCACAATGTTTCTTACCTTGGTGCGGCGGCGGCGGCGGGGGCGGTGGGAATATTCTGTTTCCACAGATCCGGGTAATCGATGGTGGCTTCTTCTTTGGCTTTCGCAAGCCAGTCGTCAAAGGCTTTCTGGCGCTTCTGTTCCAACTGGGTTGGCGTTAGAGGCAGTTCCTGCCGATCCAGCACCTGGATGATGTGATATCCAAATGAGGTTTTCACTGGCTCGCCGATCTCACCGATCGGCTGGCTGAAGGCGGCATCCTCGAATTCGGGGACCATGACGCCTCTGCCGAACCAGCCCAGGTCACCGCCGGATTGGGCGGACCCTGTATCAATGGAAAACTCCTTTGCGTTCTTGGCAAAATCCGACCCATCCTTTACGAGGTTGTAAACGATCCTGGCCTCGTCTTCGGTATTCACAAGAATATGTCGGGCCCAGACCTGTTCCTCGGTTGTGGGAACTTCCCTGCCGACCACCTCCATCAATTTTTCGCGCAGGATGCGTGCTTCATATACCGAACGCAGGGTGGCCTCACTGATGCCATACGATTCGAAATCCTTCAAGGTGCCTTCGTATTCGGATTTGAATCCTTCCACAGTGTACGGAGTTGCCGTTGCTGTTGCCGGTTCAGGGACAAAGGTCGGCGTGGGTGGTGCGGTCGTCGCGGTTGGTGTCGCTGTCGCGGAGGTGTCGGGTGTGGATGTCGGCTCGGGGGTGGAGGAGGCGAACTTGGTCGGTGTGGCGGTTGACGGGTAGAGGGTCAACTGCCTGGATGTCAGGGTCGGATATTCGAATGCTGTGGGGGTGATCGTCGGTGTTTCAGTGCCGTTGGGGTAGAAGCCATAGGCCTCCTGGACCGCCTTTTCGATCTCATCCGCCGAGACTGAGATGCTGCGTTTTTCGGCTTCCTGTCTGATCAGCGCTTCGTTGACCATCTGATCCAACACCTGCTGACCCAAAACTTCAGGGATCTGCAGTGTGCTCAGGATCTCCTGCTGCTGCTGGGTGGTGTCCATGCCGAAATTTTGCGAAAAGACCTGATATTGTTGGTACAGGTTAGAGAGGTTGATGCGTTGAAGCTGGACGCGCTCCTGCCAGCGTCCCAATGTGATCTTTTCTCCGTTCACCACTGCAACCGGTTTTTGTAATTGCAGATAGTTCTGGTCGAGATAGCCATAACCAAGCAGCAGTACCACGATGGTGATCGCGGCGATTGCGACTGCGCGTACGATCGCAACCTGCCGCCTTTCGCGTTCAAGGCGCGCAATGTGCTTTCTGGTGACAACTTTCGGTGCATTGCTCTGTTTTGCCATTCATTAACTCCAAAAGGCAAATGCGGGGCATGAAACCGCGTGTAAGCGAATCATGCCCCGCATCCCTTGTTTGATATCAGCGCATTTCATCTGCCTGCGCCCCGGTGAAGGGCAGCAGGGCGATCTGGCGCGCCTGTTTTACAGCCGCAGCGACCGCGCGTTGATGTTTTGCGCAATTTCCCGTCTGCCTGCGAGGACGGATCTTGCCCTCCTCCGTGACGAACTTTCTAAGCAGGTCGGTCTTTTTATAATCAATGGTCAGGGTCTTGTCCGCGCAAAACTGACAAAACTTCGGTTTTGCGAAGAAGCGGCGTTCGCCGCCCTGTCCATCAGATGATCGTCTGTCTTCACTCATGTGTTACTCCAATATGTTTTGATTCGAACTCAGGCATTGTCCGGAGCACTTCCCGTTAGAAGGGGAACTCATCCTCGGATGGGGCGGAGTTTTCCTCTTCCATCGCCACATCGCTGCCGGATTGGGGGTGGTTGTTGTGGTCACGTCGTTCGCCAAGCATCATCATCTCGTTGGCAACGATCTCCACGCTGGTGTGTTTGACACCTTCCTTGTCGTCCCAGCGGCGGGTCTGCAGCCTGCCTTCAACGTAGACCTGCTGTCCTTTGTTGAGGTATTGTTTGCAGATCTCAGCCAGGTTGCCCCACGCCACCACATTGAACCATTCTGTCTCGTTGTGACGTTCGCCGTCCGCGGTGTTCCACGAGCGGCTGACCGCCACAGTAAAGGTTGTTACGGGTCTGCCGGAGGGCGTATAGCGCATTTCCGGTTCCTTGCCCAGATGACCTATGATTTGTACTTTATTTAAACCTCGGCTCATGACATACTCCTTAAAGATTGACCGGGTTACACGGATTCGACCAACTACAATTAACTATACGGTTGTCAGCATGTGGCGAAGGACGGGTTCGAGGAAGCGGATGTTCCGCTCCAGTTCACTGGTGGACTTCGGGTCAATGGTCAAGTTCATGAGAACGTACTGACCCTCGCGTTGCTTGCGGATCGGGTATGCCAGCTTGCGGCGTCCCCAGATTTCCGTCTTGTCCACGCTTCCGCCTGTTTCGCTGACCCAGCCCTGGACGCGTTCCACCGCGCCCTTAAAGGCGGTTTCATCCAGATCGGGCTGGATGATGCAAACCAGTTCGTATTTGCGCATGAGGGATTTTCCTCCTTTCCATGGGATGGCTCCTGTTCAAACCGCAGGTTTGCCGGGAGCGGAAAGGCACGTATGACGTACCTGTAGTAGCGGCGGAAGTTTATCACAGTTCCCGGAATCGGGGAGGGTTATAATCTGCAAAAAAAGGTCTCCGAGGTGCAGAAGAACCTGGAGATCTGGAACCGAGGCTTTCATGTTCGATCTTCCCAATGACGAAATTCTCTCCCTGTCAAAGGATCACGTTTTCTACACCTGGTCGGCGCAGGCAAAGGTCAACCCCATCGCGGTCAAGCGCGCGAAGGGCGTGTATTTTTGGGATGTGGACGACAGGCGCTATCTCGATTTCAACTCGATGACCATGTGCGTCAACATCGGTCACGGCGATGAGCGCGTGATCAAAGCCATGCAGGAGCAGGCGGCGGAACTCCCCTATGCCGCGCCGGGGATGACGACCCGCATCCGCGCGCTGACGAGCAAAACCGTTGCGGATATCACCCCGCATCGCGCCTTGACAAAAATCCTGTTCACGCTCGGCGGAGCGGATGCCAACGAGAATGCCATCAAACTTGCCCGCGGCTATACAGGCAGACATAAGATATTGACCCGCTATCGTTCCTATCACGGTGCGACGGCTGGCGCGATGGCAGCGACCGGCGACCCGCGCCGCCTCGTCTGGGAACCGAACCTGATGACCGGCATCGTGCATTTTCTCGACCCATACCGCTACCGTTCCACATTCCATCGCACGACCCCCGATATTCCCGAAGAGGAGTTCGCGCGCGATTATGTAAATCACCTCGAGGAGATCATCCGCTACGAGGGACCGGAAACCATCGCGGCGATCTTGATGGAATCGGTCACAGGCACGAACGGAATCATCATCCCGCCGGACGGTTACATGCAGGGCGTGCGCGCCTTGTGCGACAAATATGGCATCGTGATGATCGCCGACGAAGTGATGAGCGGATTCGGCCGCACCGGGAAGTGGTTCGCGGTCGAACATTGGGATGTGGTGCCGGACATCATGACGATGGCAAAGGGACTCACGTCCGCGTATGCGCCGCTGGGCGCGGTGGCAATGAAGCCCGGGATCGCGGCGGCGTTCAACGATACGCCGTTCGAAAGCGGACTCACGTATACGTCGCATCCCATTTCGCTGGCGGCGGCGGTGGCGAACATCAACGTGATGAGGGAGGATCAGATCGTCGAGGGCGCGGCAGTCATGGGTCCGGTGTTGAAGCGGATGCTGTCCGATCTCGGCGAAGCGCACCCGTCGGTTGGGGATGTCCGATCCATTGGCTTGTTTGGGATCATCGAGTTGGTGAAGGATAGAAGAACCAAAGAGCCAATGGCGCCGTGGAATGGTTCATCGCCGGAAATGACCGCGTTGAAGAAGTATTGTCTCGATCACGGTTTGTTCCTTTACACGCACTGGCATACTGTGTTGATCATCCCGCCGTTGATCATTACGGAAGAACAATTGAAGGAGGGGTTCGATGTTCTGGATAAGGCGCTGGAGATCACGGATAAGGCGGCGAAGTAAAAAAGTGACGGTCACCTCGAAGGTGACCGTCACTTCTATTCCCACTCCACATCCGGCGAGTTGAAATAATTGATATTGAGTGCTCGCATATATTTGCCATGTTTCGCGAGGCGCTGTTTATATTCCTCCCAATTTTGACCTTTCGACGACCAGGCGAGTTCAGCGATACCAACGATGCGCGGAAAGGTCATGTATTCGATGTCCTTCATCGTGAGGACGGTCTCGGTCCACAGCGGTGCTTCGATGCCGAGAACGTCGCTTTCTTCGAGTCCGTCCATGGTACTGCCGGGGTCCCAATCATAGGAATCCTTTACACTGATATATCCCGCCCAATCCAGGCCGATCGGCGTGGACTCGTCGTATTTCATGTCAAGGTAGGTCTTGTTTCCGGGGGAGAGGATGATCTTGCAGCCCTGTTTCTTTGCATTCTGATACGCCGCGCCCTGCCAGTGTTGCGCGAGGGTGCGGGGATCCAATTCCGCATCGCCGATCTCTGCCCAGCCAACGGGGATTTTGTCATGGGCGAAAATAATTTGTTGAAAACGTTTGATGAAATACTTGTATTGGTCCTCCGGCGTGGACTTGGCTTCATCGCCGCCGATATGAATGTAGGGTGCGGGTGAGATGGCAGCCAGTTCGCGGATCACATCCTCGAGGAATTTGTAGGTGATCTCTGAGTTGATGTTGAGCGTGCTGAAGCCGACCTCGGTGCCTTCGTACAGCGGCGGCGCTTCCTCCGATTGATTCAGCTCAGGGTACGATGCCAGCGCGGCGTTGGTGTGACCGGGTGTATCGATCTCGGGGACGATGGTCACATAACGGCTGCGCGCATATTCCACGATCTCTTTGAATTGTTCCTGTGTGTAGAAGCCGCCGCCTCCACCGTTGACCTGGGTCTGCGCGCCGATCCCGGTCAGTTTGCTCCACGACTTGATCTCGATGCGCCAGCCCTGATCGTCGGTGAGATGCAAATGCAGGCGGTTCATTTTGTAATGGGAGATCAGGTCGATGTAGCGTTTGATGTCCTCCACGCCAAAGAAATGTCGTGCCACATCGAGCATGGCGCCGCGCCAATTGAATCGGGGAGAGTCGTGAATGGAAACGGCAGGCAGGCTGAGGGTCTGATCTTGAGGCGTGCCGGAGAGTTGACGGAGGGTCTGGGTTCCGTAGAACAGACCGGCGGGTTGATGGGCGCGGAGGTCGATCCCATCCGGTGTGATGGATAATTCGTATCCCTCCTCTCCCAAACTTGAGTTGTCCACCAGGGAAAGCCGGATCGAATTCCCCGGTTGATCTGCAAACCCCGATTCGATCTTGTGCCCCGTTGCCTCTGCGATGTACTCTGCAAGCGATCCGACAATGGCGGCAACCTCTTCGTTGGGACCCGCAAAGATGCGGGTGTCTTTTGTGATCGTGAAACTGCCTGTGGATAGGGAAATCCCCGCCGGTCTGGGTATCAGGTTAAGCATGTTGTGTGGTATCCTTTTCCATATCATAAGCGGAATTGGATTATTCCACAATAAAGACGAACCCATGGATAAGAAGCCTTCCATCGACCTTGAAGTCATTGCTCCAATCTCGCTTGGCATCCTTTCCCTTGTCGGGATCGGGGTCGTCTTGTGGTTTGGTATATCGAATAATACGCGGGTCCCCGTCGAACCCCGCCCAACGAGCACACCGTTCCGATATGTACTGGTTGCCACCGAACCTGCTCTCACAACGCTGACGCCTGAAAATACTCCCACGTCCATTACCCCGATATCGCCCATTATCTTGCCCACCGACGATGCGCAGGGCGCGTCAACGCTTCCACCCTTATTGACCGTGACGCCGGGCAACGCGCTGCCAACCCGTTCGCGTACCCCGGCGCCCTCCCTCACGCCCACCATCCCGTCCATTCTGAGCAAGGTGGATGACACCTACTTCGAGCTTTTGTATGAAGGAAATTGGGTGGAACAATCGGATGTGACCGGCGCCTTCCAGGAAACACTGCATATTTCCCTCTCGGTTGGGAATACGGTCGAGTTTACCTTTGTAGGGCGCCAGGTGATCGTTTCGTATCAGGCGGGGCCCAGCCTGGGACGGGTCGCGATCACGCTCGACGGCTTGACCTTCGAAGTGGATCAGGCAAACAGCACAACGAGAATCGTGGATTGGGTCTCGAACATTCTTGTGCGGGGCACACACACCCTCGTGATCGAACACCTCAGCGGCGGCTCGGTCAACCTCGATTCGATCACCATCCCCGACGTCGCCACACCTAGTCCGACCCCATCCTCATAAGATTGTTGATATCCGCTCTGGCAAAATGAGCGCGGTACGCGGCGGTCTCTTCAAGGATTCCCCTGACTGCCACGAACAATTCCTTTTGGAGATATTGATTCGTCTCGCCGTTCCCTTTGGACAGGAGCAGCGCCTCGTCCTCCCCGGTAACTGCCACGTGACCCCCGGCCGCCAGCCACCCCAGACCGATCCGCACGGCGCTTTCGCGCGCCGCCATTGCCGCGGCAAATTCCGGTAACGAGACCTTGCCGCGCCGTTGGTTCAAAACATATTTGCACAGCCCCGCCAAATGCGACAGGAATTCATCCGTTTTTTCTTCGGCAGGAGAAATGCCAAAGACATAGACCGTCTTCGGTTTGACGATTTCCAATGCCTTTTGCAAATCGGCAGGCGATGGGGGAGTCGTGTAGATCGAGAGTTCATCTGCCTGGCGCAATTCAAAACGCGGCACGCCCACGGACCTGTCCGCGCCCTCAGCCCAGATCAAAGTGGATGGTTGCAGGTTCAAGATCGAAGGCTGCAGGCGCATGTCGCGGATCTCCAGTTTCGGCTTTCGCACTTCGACCGGCTTTTCTTCAACGACTCGAAATTCCTCGAATTGCAACGTAACCTGTTTTTCGCCGCGAAACGTGGAGGCGCGTAACGAATAGGCAATATCGAATTTGCTGCCTTCCTCCGGCAGTTCTTCGCCTGCTCCGCTCCACCAGAGGATGCTTTGATCGTTTCCGCTTTCATCTTCGACGGTCAGACGCAGATGCTCTTTCCCCTTTCCGATCTCCGTCACGGACTTCATCTTTACGCCGCGCGTTGCCAGTATGAATTTGGGATTCCCCGCGCCGAACGGAGCCAGCATTTCGATGGCATCGGCGAGTTCAAGGTTGAGCTCGTCAAGTTCCAGCCACGCATCGATCTGCAATGTCGGTTCCTCGCGGATGATCCCGCCAAGTTGCTTTTCGATGGCTTTGCCAAGTCCTCTGCGGAAGGCTGACAGGTTGTCTTTTTGAAGTGAAACGCCTGCCGCCATCGGGTGACCGCCGAAGCCGAGCAGTAAATCCTTGTTGGCTGTGATCGCCTCCGTAATATGCAGCCCCTCCACCGAACGCGCCGACCCGCGCAGGATGCCGTCTTCCTCTTCTGTAAGGAGAAACGCCGGTTTGTGATAACGGTCCACAAGACGGTTTGCCACAATGCCGACCACGCCGCCGGGCCAGTTGGTATGCGACAGAACGATGGCGGGTTCGGTCAGCAATTGAGGGTTTGCACGAAGTTGCGCCTCTGCCGCCGCGGTGACATTGCTGGTGAGCAGGCGGCGTTGGGCGTTCAAACCTTCAATTTGCGCGGCAAGGACGTGGGCTCTTGCTGGGTTATTGGTAATTAGTAATTCGACTGCGGGGTTGGCGTCGCTCAACCTGCCAAGCGCGTTCAGGCGCGGGGCAAACGTGAAGCCGATGGTCTCCTCTGTCAGTGTTTCGAGATTTGTGCCGGAGAGTTCCGCCATTGTCTTCAAGCCAAGGCGCTTCGTATTGTGTAATGCGTGAATCCCTTTTTGTGCCAATGAACGAGTTTCGCCTTGAAGTAATGCAACATCGGCTATTAATCCCAATGCGACCAGATCAAGCAGATCCTCTGCGGACGTTTTACCTGCAACCGTCGAGTTTTGACTGAATAGCGCTTCTGCCAATTTATATGCTACGCCAACACCTGCCAGATTTGAAAGTGTGTGTTCCTCTGGAAGCAACTTTGGATTGATGATGGCTTTGGCGTTGGGGAGCGTTTCAGCAGGATCGTGATGGTCTGTGATCACCACATCCACGCCGCGGGAGTTGCAATAGTCGATGGCTTCGTGAGCGGTGATGCCCGTATCGCACGTGACGATGAGGCTGATCCCGTTATCGAGGATCGGTTTCAAACTTTCGATGTGTACGCCGTGACTTTCCCTGCCGCGGATGGGGATGTAGTACATCACGTCCGCGCCCAATGCCCGCAGTGTTTGTACCAGGACTGTTGTGGATGTCTGTCCGTCCACGTCGAAGTCGCCCCACACGCAGACCGCTTCCTTCCTGCGGATCGCTTCCATTATGCGTTCGACCGCGGGCTCGATGTTCGGGAACGGTGTGGAGGGCAGCGCGTCGGGATGGAGGAAGGCACGGGCGGAATCGGGGGTCTGGATCCCGCGTCGGACGAGAGTCTGCGCGATGAGCGGAGGCAGGTTGAGGGGCGCGAGAGGCGAAGCGTCTGCGTGAGGAGGGTCGAGCCAGAGGGCCATGCATCCAAGTATCAGGGGTTGAGTGTCAGGTGTCAAGTTCCTGATCGGATCAAGCAGGCACTGTCCATTGTAGGGAGCGCGGCGTATAATGCGATCAAGTATTTTATCGATAAAGGAGCGAGAGGATGAAAAAGGTTTTGAAATGGATCGGAATGGTTCTGGGTTCGTTGATCGGTTTGGTGCTGGTTGCAGGGATCGTCCTGTATTTGATGGGGAATGCCCGGCTGAATAAAACGTATGAATTCCCCCCATCCAATATTGACGTGCCGACTGACACGGCGAGCATCGAATACGGCAGGCATCGCGCAGAGACGTTGTGCCAGGGTTGTCACGGCAAGGACCTGGGCGGGATCGAGAATTGGTTCAGCGCGGGTCCGTTGGGGACGATCGATTCCGCCAACCTGACCTCCGGCGAGGGCGGCTTTGGGCGCGAAGCCACATCCGTTGAAGATTATGTGCGGGCGATCCGGCACGGGATCGACCCCGAAGGCAAACCGATCTTCATGCCTGCGGTGGTCTCCACGGCGAATTTGAGCGATGAAGATCTGGGTGCGATCATTGCCTACGTCAAGTCTGTTCCACCTGTGGACCACGTGACGCGTGGGCATCAGTTTACGCCACTCGCCAAGATCATGCTGGTGGTGGGGATGCTGCCTCCACTGCCCGTGGAGGTCGTGAGTCATGAACTCCATGTCAGCGCTCCTGCGCGCGGCCCGAGCGTGGAATATGGAAAGTATCTGGTGGATACGAACGATTGTCGTGTGTGTCATGGACCGGGGTTGAACGGAGGTCCGTTCCCCGACCCGACGATCAAAGTCATCACACCGAATCTCACCCGCGGCGGTGAGGTGGGATTCTGGACTGAAGAGCAATTCGTCAACACCATCCGCACCGGTCTCACGCCCAGTGGACATGAGCTTGACCCAGCCCTCATGCCATGGAAGGATTATCAGTACATGACGGACGATGAGCTAAGTGCGATCTACAAGTATCTGCATGAGATCCCGAAACTGGAACAGTATACAAAGTGACCCGGTAAGTAGAACATGACGACGACCTTCGAGCTTGATCTTGAAGGTCGTTTTTGTTTGTAACTTTTCCCGCCAGAGTGGATAATATCCATTAGACCAACATGACCACGTTCCACGAGATCTACGAACGGCACTCAAAGGATGTGTATCGGTATGCCTACTGGCTTTCAGGCAGCGCCAATGATGCCGACGACATCACTTCCGAAACCTTCGCCCGAGCCTGGGTGGGACGTGAAAAGATTCGCACCGAAACGGTCAAGGCATATCTGTTTGCCATCGCGCGGAACCTTTATTTGAAGGGACTTCGCCACGCGAACCGTCAAACGGATCTCGATCCGCTTCATCCCGACCCGAAACCTGCTCCCGAGCAACAGGTCGAATCCCGGCTGGAACTGGTTCGTGCAATGCAGGAGATCCAATCGCTCCCTGAGACAGACCGCGCTGCCTTTCTCCTGCGAGTCCAGCATGAACTGCCCTACGATGAGATCGCCCGCATCCTGCAATTGCCGCTGACCACTGCCAAAGTGAAGATACATCGTGCAAGATTGAAACTTGCCGCACAGGAAATTGGAGAGAACCAATGAAGGAAAAAATCCCGCAACATGTGATCCTTGATCTGCTTCCGTTATATCTTGCAGACGAAGTAAGCGAAGAGACGCGGAGCTTGATCGAAGACCATCTAAAGACCGATTCTCAATTGGCAAAACTCGCCGAACAGGCGAAGTATGCACCATCTTTGCAGGAGATCCCTGCGCCTATTACAAAGGAGACTGAAATGGAAGCTTTTAAGAAAGTAAAGAAATTGATGATCCAACACAATGTGTTTTTGTTCATGGCGGTGTTGACAACATTCATGTCTGTCCCTGCGGCGATCTCGTTGTACGATGAATTCCCGCCTGCGCCGTTCCTTTTCCTTGCAATCGCCATCATCTTTTGGGGTGCGTTCTTCTGGGTGAACAGGAAGATCAGCGACTAAGCCCTGGATGCGGTAGTGAGCGTGTTATCCAATAACGAAGAATCCCGTACCGTCAGGATGGGATTCTTCGTTATACTCGTGGCTGTCCATGGAAGAACACGTTCGGACTCTCCGTTTCCTGCTTGCCCGCCTCGAGCGCATCTCCGCCGATTCGGTGGTGGCACACCGCGCCAGCGGCGTCCGCGGGGCGATGCTGCGGGCTTTGGATCAGCTCGAAAAAAGGGAGCAGGTTCCGGAGCATGTGATGAAGCGTTTGATCGAGAGCGGGTATTTACTTTTGGAGAGGGCGGCAAAGGAAAGAGTTCGATAGTGGCCGATCTTTTTTAATCCTCGATCATCCATGAGTTTTTAAAGATCAGAGAAGTGGGGTGATATATGCGAGATTTGACCGAATCATCCATGTATGCTATATAGAAGTTTATCGTTCTGTTGGGGGGAGTGAGTTCCTGTCGTGATGGGCAAGTTTTAGAGGTAAGGAGCCATTGATGGATAACAGACCTGCGCGGCTGACTCTGGCTGCTTTTGTAATATCAACGGTTTTGGGAGGCGGCAACGCGATCGCGGTCCGTTTTAGCAATCTGGAACTGCCTCCGTTCTTCGGCGCAGCGATCAGGTTTACCGCGGCATCGCTCCTTCTTTTTCTGTTCGTCTTTTATCGTCGTTTGCCCATGCCCAAGGGGCGCGCCTTGCTGGGGGTTTTGATCTTCGGGACCCTTCAATTTGGGATCAGCTATGCCTTGATCTATTGGAGCCTTTTGGAAGTTCCAGCGGGGTTGTTTCAGGTGATCCTGGCTCTAACCCCGCTTTTGACCTTCTTCTTTGCTGTTCTCCATCGACAGGAGACCTTTCAATGGCAGATCTTGTTTGGCGGCATTCTGGCCGTTGCCGGGATCGCGATCATTTTCCGAAATTCGCTCAGCGCAGAGGTGCCATTAATTTCATTGTTGGCGGTTGTCTTGACAGCAGCGTGTTTTGCCGAAGCCATAGTGTTGTTCAAGACGTTCCCAAAAGCTCATCCTGTAACGACAAATGCCTTTGCCATGGGTACGGGTGCAGTCATTCTTTTTATAGGTTCGTGGATTGCTCAGGAAACTCTGATTGCCCCCAGATTGCCTGAAACATGGATGGCTGTTGGCTATCTTGTGCTTTTTGGTTCAGTGGGCGCGTTTGTGCTGGGGCTTTATGTGCTCTCACACTGGACTGCATCGGCTGGTTCCTACCTGCTTGTGTTGATGCCCATTGTGACCATCCTGCTCGCAGCATGGATCTCACATGAAAAAATAACGGCGACCTTGCTGATCGGCGGAGTCTTGGTATTGGTTGGCGTTTACGTTGGGGCTCTTATACCACCCGATTTGTTTAAGGGGACCGGTTAATCACGAATCAGACATAGATGGCGTGATAATGGCGTTCATAAAAAATTCAAGAGTTCTGGTAATATTTGTGCAAATAATTAAAGAGGTCTAATTTGACCAAGTTTCTGTTATATGCTATAAAAATTTAACGAGTTGAAGTTTATCAGGTTCGCAAATGGTATTGCATGGGGTTGTTCATGCATATGCCTCACAATTGATTTTGAACTAACGGTTCACTATATATATTGCCTTCGACGGGGGAGAATTAAAGTTGAGCATCGCCACGTTTTAATACGATTTTGAGAACGCGTATTCTTCCGTCGTTTTGGCAGTAAGGAAAGAATTGATCCTTATGTCAACCGAACAAAAGCCATCACGATTCACAAGCCTCATCACAATGGCAACAATCATTGCCATTCTTCTTGCACAGTTCACTTTCTCATCACTGATCATGGTTTTGGTTATCATCACTGCGCTTCTCGTTTTCCAAAGACAGATTGGACAACTTCGTACTGCTGCTTTGCTTGTGACTTTAGGCACGGTCAGTCTCCTGGAGCATCTCAGCTTCTCCATCATTTTTTCACTCCAACTCGGCGATGTGGTGCCTGAGGCGAATGAACTGGTCCTCACCCAGCATTCCAGACTCCACTTTTTTATGGCGGGTGTATATACCCTGATCGCCATGGCGTTGATTTTATCTATCGCGTGGGACGGATTGTTTTACGGCCGCCGCTCAGCCTGGTATACGCTCCTTGGAGTCTTTCTTGTGGGCGGGAGTGCGGAACTACTGGCGGGGGCCTTTATTTTCCAGCACGGGGCCCCCATCTATGCTCCCTTTGGGATTGCGGCCAGGGGATTCGGTTGGAAGTTTCTTTATCAGTATCTCATTGCATGGCCCTGTGCTCTGGCCGTGTCATTTCGTCCCATCTTCGGAAAGAATAAAGAGGAGCTTGTTTGACAAAGAGCATTATCCAGAAAAGGAAGTGTTGACCATGAAAAAAGTGTTTCGAATTATTGGTATTGTGTTGGGTTCGATCATTGGGTTGATTCTTGTAGCAGGTATGGTCTTGTATTTTATCGGTACGACTCGGCTTAACCGAATGTATGATATCCAGGTCGAGAACGTTCCGATCCCAACTGACCAACGGTCCATTGCCCGCGGCCGACACCTTGCGGAAGCCGTGACTGTCTGCCAGGTATGTCATGGAGATCAATTGCAAGGAACAGTGATCGAAGATCAACCCATGCTTGTTACATTGACCGCTCCAAATCTGACTTCTGGTCAGGGCGGCGTAGGAGACAGTCTCAATGACGCAGATTTCGTCCGAGCCATTCGACACGGGGTTGGCCCGGACAGCCGAGGCTTGATTGTCATGCACTCGGATATATTCCACAACCTCAGTGAGCAGGATCTGGGCGCTGTGATTGCCTATGTCAAATCTGTGCCGCCGGTGGATCATAAACTTCCCGAAACTCAAGCGACAATGCTTGGCCGTATCATGATCGGCTCCGGGGTACTTGATAGCGATTCGGTTCCATTGATTCCAGCAGAGCGGATCGATCAAAATGCATCCTTTGCCGAAATGCCAGCACAAGGGGTAACTGCCGAGTATGGAGGATATTTGATGTCTATCACGCTCTGTCGGATGTGCCATGGTCCTGACCTGGCAGGAGGAAAGTTTCCTGATCCTTCCGTATCAACGGCGGTAACGCCCAACTTAACGCCCGGCGGCGAGCTTGGCATTTGGACGGAAACACAGTTCGCCAGCACATTGAAAACAGGCGTGACACCTAACAGACATGAATTGGACCCCAACTTGATGCCGTGGAATGTGTTTGGAAAAATGACAGATGACGAGTTGAATGCGATCTGGTTGTATTTGCAGTCGCTACCCGCGATGGATCAATATACGCCGTGAATAAGAGTATCCACAAGTGAGATGAGATTAACACTTGACACAGGAAAATTTATAAGAAGAATGATAAGTACGTTTGGATTGTCTACCTTCATGTGGCCGTGATCTTTGTATTCCTCATCCAACATGCTGCAGAGATATTCGTAACCTACAAATTGCGCGTACAAAAAGACCCAGAGGGAATCGATGCAACTTATTCCTTCCTGCCAGGCAACAATTCGAGAAATCTGCGCATCACGTATTCACTGATCATCCTCACTGGCGCAACTGCTGGATTTATGCCCACGTGGTGGAACAAGGTTGGATGTGGACGGCATTGGGCATCATGCCTCTGATTTGGATCGTGCTGTGGCGAGTTGGGGGAAACTATTTAAACGCCGTGGATGCCATTACCGACCGTGCAATGAAAAACAGGGAGGAACCATCCGCTTTTTAAGGACGCGGAAGCCACGGATTTCACTGATTTTCACGGAAAAGAGCCTTTAAAAATTATCTTTTTTCCGTGTGTTTCGCGAAATCCGTGTACAAAAGATCGATGTTTCAGACTTAAGAAACGCTCTCTAAGACCTCCACCGATTGTGGATTTCCTTGCGCTTATAAGACTAATGAACTGACTCTGCTATTGGCAACGGCTCAAACCTTGCGGCCTGGAAATATCCGGGTAAATTTGACTGACCGGTTGATCTATGCTATAAAAAACAATTGCTTTATTTGTGCAATTGGTGATTTAAGGAGGAGGGAATCATAAGAATGCTCAAGGTTTGATCGTGAAAGAATCTTTTCCTGATTCTGTGTTCAATTGCCAGTTGCGCAGTTGAATTGTTTGTTGTATTTCAGCAATCTGATTGGAGGAAGCGATGACAACCCTTAAAGTAAATGATTATTCGTTCGAATATTTTGAGTCAGGAGATGGTTTCCCGCTTGTGTTTGTCCATGGCTCAGCCAGCGATTACCGAACCTGGAATGCCCAACAGAAGGAGTTTTCAAAAAAGTTTCGTGCCGTATCCTACAGCCGCCGCTATCATTGGCCGAACGAACCAATCGCTGAAGATGCTGATTACTCCATGATGGAGCATGTTCACGATCTGGAAGCTCTGCTCCGATCAGTAAACGCAGCGCCAGCCCACCTCGTAGGTCATTCCTACGGAGCATTTATAGGCTTGTTGCTCGCCATTCGATCCCCGCAGTTGATCCGCACCCTTGTGCTGGCTGAACCACCGGCCATCACGCTATTTGTAAGCAATACGCCAAAACCTTTGGAGCTTATCAGGCTCCTGCTTACCAGACCTCGTGTGGCAATTGCCATTATCAGGTTCGGTGTTAACGGTGTGGTCTCCGCGACCAAGGCTTTTCAACGGAATGATCGGGATGAGGCTTTGCGGATCTTTGGCGAAGCGAGTTTAAGCAGGGAAACGTTTCGCAGTTTATCTCCGTCCCGACTTGAGCAGGTGCGCGCCAATCTGATCAAGGCTGAACTGCTCGGCTCGGGTTTTCCGCCTCTGAATTCGGATGAGATTCGACAAATTCATATTCCAACACTGCTCTTGAACGCCCAGAGGAGTCCGCGGATGTATCATTATTTTTTGGATCGAATCGAAGAGTTGATGCCGAACACCGAACGAACTGAGATTCCCAACGCGTCTCATATCATGCATGAAGATAACGCCCCTGCTTTCACAGAGGCGGTACTTTCGTTCATCGAGCGAAACGGCAAAACGGTCTGACCGTTTGTCACTTCGTGTTTGGAAGAGGCTCGAACCTCGCCGTGAAGTGACGCAGCAATTCAGGAGCATACGTAAATTTATATCCGCGTAATTCGTTTGCGCGCGATTTGATCCTGACGAGTGTGTCCACCACATAGTCAAAGTGACTTTGCGTGTAGACGCGGCGCGGAATGGTCAATCGCAGAAGTTCGAGCGCGGGGTAATGCCAGGTGTTGTCTTCGGGGTCGAGACAGGCGAACATGACCGAGCCAATTTCAACGCCGCGGATTCCGCCTTCGCGATAGAGTTCAACGCCTAATGATTGCGCGGGGAATTCATAGTTTGGGATGTGCGGCAGGAGTTGATTTGCAACGACGTACACAGCGTGTCCGCCCGCGGGTTGGATGGTGGGAATCCCTGCGTCGTTGAGACGTGAGGCGAGATAAGCGGTCTGGTTAATGCGATAGGAGAGATAGGATTCGTCCAGGCCTTCGTAGAGTCCGACCGCCATCGCGTCGAGGTCGCGACCTGCAAGTCCGCCATAGGTGGGGAAGCCTTCGCGCAGGATCAATTCGTTCTTGATATTTTGGAATAACGTCTCATCGTTCACGCAAAGCAAACCGCCGATGTTGACGATGGCGTCCTTCTTCGCGGACATGGTCATGCCGTCGGCGAGCGAGAACATCTCACGGGCGATGTCTTTGACGGAGACATGCTCATAGCCGGGTTCCCGCTGTTGGATGAAGTAGCAGTTTTCGGCGTAGCGTGCCGCGTCGATGAAGAACGGGATTCCGCTCTCGTGGTAGACATCCGCAACTGCTTTGAGATTTTCCATCGAGACGGGCTGTCCGCCTCCCGCATTATTTGTAACTGTGATCATCCCGAACGGAATTTTTTTACGCCCATACTTTGCGATGAAGGCTTTGAGTTTGGCGATATCCATATTGCCCTTGAAGGGATGCGGATCCGCGGGGTCGGCGGCTTCGTCAATGACCAGGTTCGCGGGGCGACCGCCGCGGGCGCGGATGTTGGCGTCGGTTGTGTCGAAGTGCATGTTGCTCGGCACCCAGAGATTCGGCTTGACCAGACACGCGGACAAAATGTTTTCGGCGGCGCGTCCCTGATGCGTGGGGACGAAATATTTGAAACCGAAGATATCATCCACGGCGGTTGCAAGACGATGATATGAGCGCGCACCCGCATAGGACTCGTCGCCGCGCATGAGCGCCGCCCATTGCTCCTGACTCATCGCGCCTGTGCCTGAGTCGGTTAAAAGGTCGATGAAGATGTCTTCGGCTTTGAGGGCAAAAAGGTTGTAGCCCGCCTCTTTAAGTTTGGCTTCACGCTCTTCACGCGGAATTAAACGAATAGGCTCTGTGACCTTGATGCGAAAAGGTTCAGGAGGGTAGTTTGTCATTGTATTTCTCCTGAAAAAGCAATCTCATGGTTGTGGTGGGGATTGCTTCGCCGCTGAGCGGCTCGCAATGACATGAGGACTTTGATGCGGAACGGTTCGGGGGGATAGGTGGTAGTCATTGTTTGCTCCTAGGTCTTTTGGATTAATCTTGGGTAGCGAGCCTGGCGTGTGCCCCTGTGTGTTGCCATTCGGTCTCCAATGACTTCTATATTCTACGACTTATCTACTTTTTTGAGTTGTAACAAATGTCATAAAATTTGGACTAAAAAAACGGATGTTATTCCATGACTGTTCTTGAACGGTCTTCGTTCCATTTGGGGGAGTGGTATGATTGCCATGCATGAACTGAATCGAGGTTCCCATGTTCCGATTTTTCAAAAAACGCGAAGAAGTCTTTCATAAACTGATCGAGGACCAGGCTTCCCTGACGCTGGAGGGGCTCAAGCTGTTGACAAGATATCTCGAGACCCACGACTCGGAGGTGGCGGATCAACTGGCTCTGAAGGAGAAGGAGGCGGACGAAGTGCGCCGCATCCTGATTGACGAGTTGAACCGGACCTTCATCACGCCGTTCGACCGCGAAGACATCTTTGCCCTCTCGCGTTCCATCGACGACATGATCGATTATGCAGATACGACCGTCTCAGAGATGGTCATCCTGAACGTCCCGCCGACCCCGTTCATGGTGCGCATCGCCTCGCTCCTCAAGGACGCGGGCTGGGAGATCCATCAGGCGGTCCAGCGCCTCAAAAAGAATCCCGGGGTTGCCGCCGAACATGCCCAGCGCGCCAAGGCGCTCGAGAACCGCGTGGAGGGCATCTATCGCGAAGCCGTCGCCGACCTGTTCAGCGGTCCCGAGGATGTGCATCACATCGTCGAGATGCTGAAGATGCGCGAGGTCTACCGACATTTGTCCAATGCGGCGGACCGCGGCGACGAAGCGGCAAACGTCATCGCTGATATTGTCGTGAAGATTCTCTAACGGATCACCCATGCCCCCGGAACTGATCATCGCAATCGGGCTGGCGCTGCTGTTCGACCTGTTGAACGGCATCCATGATTCCAGCAACATCGTCGCGACTATGATCTCCTCCCGCGCCTTCCGCCCCGAGACCGCGCTGGGGATCACTGCCCTCGCCAACTTCTTCGGCCCGTTCCTGTTCGGGGTGGCGGTCGCCACCACCATCGGCGATGAGGTTGTGCAGGGGAATGTGCTCAACCTGAACATCATCATCGCCTGCCTGGTGGGCGCGATCTTTTGGAACTTGGCTACCTGGTTTTTGGGCATCCCGAGCAGTTCGTCGCATGCGCTGATCGGCGGGATGATCGGAGCCGTGATCGTGGGAGCAGGGACGGACGCCATCAGAATGCAGGGAGTTGAAAAGGTGGTGATCGCCCTGATCGCCTCGCCTCTGATCGGATTTATCTTTGGTTTCCTCTTTACCCGCCTGATCTACTTCCTGGCGCGCGGCGCGACCCCGAACATCAATAAATTCTTCAAGAACAGCCAGCTTGTCACCGCCCTGGGCATGGCGTTCAGTCACGGCACGAACGACGCCCAAAAGACCATGGGAGTCATTGCGCTGAGTCTCGTGATCGGAGGGGCGATATCGGAATTCAGTGTGCCGACGTGGGTGGTGGCAGCCAGCGCCAGTGCGATCGCCGTGGGAACGGCAATTGGCGGCTGGAGGCTGATCCGCACACTGGGGGGCAGGTTCTACAAAATACGACCGCTGCACAGTTTCTCCACGCAGTTGACCTCCGGCTTCGTCATCCTGACCGCGTCCCTTTTGGGGTTGCCGGTCAGCACCTCGCAGGTGGTGAGTTCCGCGATCATTGGTGTGGGTTCATCTGAGAGTGTGGGCAAGGTGCGCTGGAGCGTAGCGGAGGAGATCGTCACTGCCTGGCTGATCACGATCCCCGCCAGCGCGCTGATCTCTGCCGGGACCTACTGGTTGATCACGTTCCTGGAAAAATAATTTATGGATTTTTTATGCCCCCAACCTCCTTGCGGAGTATAATTCCTTCCCATAGACCGATGCACACAGCTCCACAAATCCATTGAAAAGGACCGGCGGATGACGAAACTCTTTTTTGCAACGGATGTTCATGGGTCGGATATTTGCTGGAGCAAGTTCCTGAATGCGGGGAAATTCTATGAGGTGGATGTTCTGATTTTGGGCGGCGATATGACAGGCAAGGCAGTGGTGCCGTTCATTCATCAGGGCGGAAAGAATTACAAGGTCACACTGCTCGAACAGGAATTCCCGGTTACGAATGAAGAAGAACTCGCCGACATGCAGAAGCGTGTGCGCAGCCGCGGCTACTATCCATATCTCACAAATCCTGATGAGATCGCCGACCTGGAAAAGAATCCCGATCAGGTGCACCGGATCTTTTTGAACGAAGTGCTGAAGGTCGTCCAACAGTGGATGGACCTCGCCGACAAAAAACTGGATGGGACCGGCATGAAGGTCTATTGCTGTCCCGGCAACGATGACATGGATGAAGTGGACGGGATCGTTCGCGCGTCCCGAAACGTGATCCTCGCCGAGGGGCAGGTCATTCCCCTGGATGCTCACCACGAAATGATCGCCTCGGGCTGGTCGAATCGGACGCCGTGGGATACGCACCGCGAAGAGGACGAGGACCAGCTCAAGGTCCGGTATGAGGCGATGGTCTCCCAACTCAAGGATCCGCACAACGCGATCTTCAATATCCACGTGCCGCCGTATAAATCCGGCCTCGATGAGGCGCCGGAACTGGACAAGGATCTGCGTCCTGTGCTGGCGGGTCAGGCGTTGAAGCCGGTCGGCTCGACCGCGCTGCGGAAGGTCATCGAGGAGACGAAACCTTTGCTGGGTCTGCATGGACATATCCATGAGGGCAGGGGCGCGACCCGCATTGGAAAAACGCTGTGCATCAATCCGGGCTCGATGTATGAACAGGGGACCTTACTGGGTGCGATTGTCGTTCTGGGAAAAAACAAGATCGAAAATTATGTGCTGACCTCAGGTTAACTTTTTTGGGTTTTGCGTGTTACATATTTGTGGCACGTTCTCAATAAATTCCTAAAGGAGGAGTTTCCCATGAGTAACTTGTTCGTCCGTAAAGCGACCGGTCTCGTGCGCTCGTGGTCGGTCATGGACGCGTTCATCTACGCGTTCTTTTCGATCAACCTCATCACGCTGGGGTTGTACAGTTTCAGCCAGATGTATTACTTCGAAGGCGGGATGATCAATGCGCTGATCATCAGCGCCATCTTCATCTTCTTTGAAGTCATCGTATATGCAGGATTGATCGCCGTCATGCCCCGTTCTGGCGGCGATTATGTTTGGCAGAGCCGCATCCTCGGCGGCGCGGTGGGCTTCATCCTGGCGGTGACCGGCTGGTGGTTCATCCTGTGGTTGTGGGTGCCGCTCTACGGCGACATGTTCCGTCACATCGTGCTGGTGCCGATCCTTGGCATTCTCGGCGCGCAGGATACGGCGCTCTGGTTTGCGGGCACGCAGAACGGCGCGTTCGTCGCTTCATTGATCACGCTTGCCATCGTGAGCCTCTTCATTGCGCTCGGCATGAAGACCTACGCCAGGATCCAGAAATACTCGTTCTATGGCGGTGTGCTGGGATTGCTGATCGTCATCGTGCTTTTGCTCACAGGTTCCAATGCCGCATTCAAGGCAGGACTCGATGCCAACGCGGTCTCGATGTTTGGCGCCCAGCCGGGTGTGTATGACGCGACCGCGGCGCTCGGATCGGAAGCCGGCGCGATCACTCCGTTCAGCGGTGGGGCGTTGCTGGCGGTCTTCCTTGTTTTGCCGTACATGGTGTTCTTCAACCTGTGGCCCAATTGGGGCGCGACCTTGTACGGTGAGGTGCGCGGCGCGACGGACTTCAAGCGCAACGTCTCCGGCATGGGATGGGCGCTTGGCATTACAACCCTGCTTGGGATCATCCTGCTGTACTCCATCAGCAAGACCATCGGCTGGGACTTTTACGTGCAGGCAGGCGCGGCATGGTGGAACTATGCCTGGGGTTACACGGATGTCGCCCCTGCATTCCCCGTCTGGCCCTATCCCGCGTTGTTTGCGTCGTTCCTGACGCCCAGCAGGGTCGTTCAGTTCATTGTCGTCGTGTTGATGAGTTTGTGGTGGTTCGGCTGGAGCGGGACGGTGTTCCTCTCCTCCACGCGCGTGATCTTCGCCGCGGCGTTCGACCGCCTGCTCCCTGAGAAGGTCGCGGAGGTGGACGAGCGCACCGGCACGCCGGTCAACGCGTTGCTGTTGATGGTGGTCCCTTCAGTTTTGGTTGCCTATCTCTTCTCATACAACATTGCGAACTTCCAGACGTTGACGCTGTGCTCGACTTTGGTGATCGCCGTCACTTATCTTGGCACGACGATCTCGGCGATCATCCTCCCATATACCAAACCCGACCTGTATAAATCCTCGCCGATCGCCAAATACAACATCCTTGGCATTCCGTTGATCACGGTGGCGGGCTTGATCTTTGGCGGCTTTCTCGTGTTCCTGTTGTATCAGTGGTTGTTCGACCCGAACGCCTTGTACGGCATCGGGTTGACCAATACAAGTTCGATATATTACATGCTGTCGATGTACGTGCTCGCCGCGATCATCTACTTTGGTTTCAAAGCCTATCGCACGCGCAGCGGCATCGATATGAACAAGGTGCAGTCCGAGATCCCGGTGGAGTAGCCCGGGCGACTTTCATACCCTTCTCCCTTTTCAAGAGGGAGAAGGGTATAATTTTTTCATGGACTCTTTGACCGAACTTGTCAACGAGATGCACCATCTCATTGACGCCGCGAACAAAAGTCAAATTCATCTGCGCGCCTTTGGGGGGCTGGCGATCCTGGCGCAAAGTCAAAAGGACCCTCGCTTTTTCAAACGCGATGCGCCCGATCTTGATTTTCTCATTCCAAAGAATGAACGGCAAAAGCTCGAGCCGTTCTTCCACGAGATGGGCTATTCCCCTGACAGGCAGTTCAACCTGTTGAACGGAATGCGCCGTCAGATCTACTATTCCGACCGTACCCACGATCTTCACGTTGATATTCTGGTCGGTGATTTCGAGATGTGTCACAAACTGCCGCTCGATAACCGCCTCGAGGTCGACCCGGTCACCATTCCGCTTGCGGAGTTGCTGCTTTCCAAGGCGCAGGTGGTGCAGTTGAATCGCAAGGATGCCCTCGATATCATTTCCCTGCTTTTCAATCACGAAGTCGGTGAGGAGAAGGATGGCAGGATCGGGCTGGATCGCATCACGCAACTCTGCGGTCAGGATTGGGGGCTTTACAAAACGACCTCCATCAACCTCGGACGTGTCGAGGAACTGCTGGCGGATAAGGAATTGAATCTCACCCCCGAAGAGCGCGGTCTGGTGGTGGATCGCATTCGCAGGATCCAAAAGGCGTTTGCTGACATGCCCAAATCCGTTGCCTGGCAGATGCGCGACAAGGTCGGCACACGCGTCCGCTGGTATCTGGAGGTGGAGGAGGTGGATCAGTGACGCGCCGCGCTCGAATCATCCTCGGCATTCTCCTCCTCGGTGTATCCCTCGCTTTATTGATCTGGAGCTTCAGACCATTGGGACGCGAGACGCGCACGCAGCCGATCTCTCCCTCAGACCTGCAACTGCCGACGCCTGTCTCGCTTCTGATTTACCCGGAACCTGGCGCGTGAACAAGTTGCATTTACCTCCCCGAAACATTTTTCCGGTCATGCTGGCGGTAACGGTCCTCGCGCTTGCGATCCTCTCATGTGGCGCAGGCGCGCCGGGCACTGGTGAAGAGCAGCCTGTTGCATCTCAGGCAACACAACCTGCTCCCGAAGAACCCTCTGAGGAACAACCGCCGACCATTATTGATCCGGTCCCACAGCCAACGTTTTCACTTCCCGCAACTTCGGTGCCCGCCATCCCCGAGAAGCGGCGACTCACACTTGAATTCCCGGAGAAGATCCGCGTGGGCGATGCGGACATCGTCCGCTTGACGCTGGAGGTGGATGACCTCGGCAACGTCACACCGACTGCCGTGATCGAAGGGAATGTGGTGACGGGCGAGGTGATCGAAATTCCAAACCTTTACGAAACCCATCATGTGATCGTTGAGTCGAAGTTCGATGTCGCGGGCTTGCAGGTCTCGCCGGCGGAATCGATCAGCCAGACTCTTTCGCCGGGCCAGACACTGAATTTCTTCTGGAGCGTCCGCCCGCAGGAGACCGGCGTCTATCGCGGGACGCTCTGGTTGTTCCTGCATTTTGTGGATAAGTTGAGCGGCGAAGAGAGCCGGAAAACGGTATCCGCTCAAATCGTCGAGATCGAAGCGGTGAATTTTTTTGGTCTGTCTGCAAATCTGGTGCGCGGCATGGGGGCGGTCGGTTCGGTTGTGGGGACAGTCGTCGGTTTTCCATTCTTCGAAGATATTGTCAAATTTATTTTTAAAAGGAGAGGCAGGGTTCATAACTGAAAATATGACGAAAATCACCCGAAAAATTGACATGCGTTCGATATGGTCGATTGTTCTTTATGGTACAATTTTGCCGTTTGCACCACAATTTGTTAGATAAATTCGATTAATTTACGCTGGAGAATCTATGAGTCAGTGGATTTACATCGGTTTGTTCTTTATTGTCGGGTTGATCATCCCGGTCGGCGCGATTGTCATGGCATGGATGCTCGGACCCAAAAAGCCCAACCCCATCAAATTAAGCACCTATGAATGCGGAATCGAGACGGTCGGTGACAGTTGGGTACAGTTCAAAGCCCAGTACTATATCTTTGCGCTTGTGTTCCTGATCTTCGATGTGGAAACCGTGTTCCTGTTCCCCTGGGCTGTGAAACTTGGACAGCTTGGTCTGTTCGCGGTCATCGAAGGTCTCATCTTCATTCTGATCCTCGTCGCCGGGTTGGTGTACACCTGGCGCAAGGGGATGTTGGAGTGGGCGTAATTTTTATGTAATCCCTGGAGAAGGCTGATTGGACTCAATCCACTCAGCCTTTTCTTTGTGTAACAGGAGTAACTCATGAGTTTTTGGAACGATCCCCTCAAAGTTGCCGCAGACTGGTTGATGGGTATCTTGACTGGCTGGGGCATGCCTGAGATCGCCGCGCAGATCCTGATCGGTTTTCTCGGCATCCTTCTCCTGATCTCGGTGCTGATGGTGCTCGATATCTTTCTGGTCTGGGTCGAGCGCAAGGTGGTGGCGCGCTTTCAGGATCGCATCGGTCCCAATCGTCTGGGACCCTTCGGCTTGATCCAGCCGTTCGCCGATATCATCAAACTGATGATCAAGGAGGATACAACACCCGGCGGCGCGGACAAGGTCGTGTACAACCTTGCCCCGATGCTTTCGATGATGTCTGTGTTGATCCTGTGGGCGGTGGTGCCGCTGGCTCCCACCATGCTGGGCGTGGACCTGAACATTGGCGTGTTGTACATTATTGCGGCGGGCGCCATCGGTACGCTTTCGATCATCATGGCAGGCTGGGCATCGAACAATAAATTTGCGCTGATCGGCGCGTTCCGTCAGGTGGCTGTGATGGTATCGTTCGAAGTCCCGATGCTGGCGACGCTCTTGATCCCCACCATTCTGACGGGTTCAATGGGCACGGGCGCGATCATCGAAAAGCAGGATATCTGGTTCTTCTGGCTTGCGCCGCTCGGCGCGGTGATCTTCCTGATCGCCGCCATCGCCGAACTGGGACGCGCTCCCTTCGATATGGCAGAGGGCGAATCGGAACTGGTCTCCGGTTACAACATCGAGTACTCGGGCATGAAGTTCGGCATGTTCTACGCGGGCGAACTCCTGCACGCCTTCACCTTCGGCGGTTTCCTGGCGATCATGTTCTTTGGCGGATACCGGTTCTTCGGTCTGGAGTTGGTCAGTCCCTTCCTCGCGATCGCGGTGCTTTTGTTCAAAGCCTTCATCGGTTACTGGCTCATCATGTGGGTCAAATACACCCTCCTGCGCATCCGCATCGACCACATGCTGGCGTTCAACTGGAAGTTCCTGACGCCGCTGGCTTTCGTCCTTTTGATGGTGGTCGCGTTGATGAATGCGCTTCTCGCGGGGACCCCGACCTGGCTCTACATCGTAGGCATGTTCCTGTCCAATGTTCTGGTCGCGTGGGGCGCGCTCGAAGTTGCACGCTCTTACAGCCGCAGGGAGCGTGAGAAGGTCGAAGGACCGAAGCCCGTTGTCGAAACGGCTCAACATTGAAATGGAGCGGACATAAAATGACTGGTGAACAAATCACTTTCCTTATCGTTGCCCTCGTCACACTTGGTTCGGGTTTAATGGTGGTGACGACGCGCAACCTTGTCCATGCCGCGCTGTGGCTGGTTGCCACTTTATTTGGCGTGGCGGTGACGTATGCCCTTTTGCATGCCAGCTTCCTGGCTGTGGTTCAGGTTGTCGTTTACATCGGTGCGATCGCCATCCTGTTCATTTTTGCGGTGATGCTCACCCGCAAGGACATGCGCGACCAGGGTCCGCAGATGAACAGGAACTGGTGGTTCGGCGCGTTGCTGGCTGTCCTGACCTTCGGCGGGTTGTATTTCCTGCTCCAGGGTTGGACCGGTTTGTCGAAAACGGCAGCAGCCCTCCCGTCCGGTTTTGATGCGGTGGGGGAGTTGGGCAATGCGCTCGTCTCACCTGATGCATACGTCCTGCCGTTCGAAGTTGCTTCGGTCCTGTTGGTGGCGGCATTGGTGGGCGCGGTCTATGTTGCATTCAATCCCCATTCCGGGAATTCTGGGAAATAGGAGGCGCAAATCATGGTTCCACTTTCCTGGTATCTGATCTTCGCTGCAGCGCTTTTCAGCATTGGCTTGTTCGGTGTGCTTTCAAGGCGTAATGCGATCGCCATCCTGCTCGGCGTCGAGTTGATGTTGAACTCTGTGAATATCAACCTGGCCGCGTTCTGGCGTTACGGCAACGTGATGGACATGACGGGACAGGTCTTTGCAATCATCGTATTCGCGGTTGCCGCAGCGGAAGTGGCTGTGGGGCTGGCGCTGGTGATCTCGGTATATCGCCGCCGTAATACAGTTGTGGCGGACGAAATTGACATGATGAAGTGGTAGGGACAAATATGATGATACATGAAGAAACTGCAAGACTGCTTACTTGGCTGATCCCACTTCCACCCGTCTTGGCATTTGCTTTGATCGTGCTGTTCACAAATCGCAGCAAGTGGTTAAGCCATACGATAGGCGTAGGCGCTGCCATTCTCTCGTTCATTGGGAGCATGCTTGTAACGGTATTCTACGCTTTCCGCGTGGAACATTTTGGTGAACACCCCATTGAATCAGCCATCAACTGGCTGCCGACTGGTAATACCTGGTTCAGGATTGGCGTGCTAATCGATCCGCTCGGCGCGGCAGTGCTGTTCTTCGTATCCATTACGATCTTCATGATCTTCCTTTACAGTGTTGGCTATCAAAATTACGGACAGCCCGCAGGCGACCATGACCGTGCCGGTCTGCCGCCTCATGGCGCGACGATCGAAGAACACGGACACAAACACGTGGTGCCCTCGGTCGAGCCGATGTACTCGCGCTTTTTTGCCTTCCTGGGTTTGTTCGCCTTTGGCATGTATGTGCTCGTCGTCTCCGACAACCTGCTGACCATGTTCGTGGGCTGGGAGATCATGGGCTTGTGCTCGTACCTGTTGATCGGCTTCTGGTATGGCAAGCCATCCGCGCGCAATGCGGCGGTTAAAGCCTTCATGACCACCCGTATCGGCGACGTGTTCATGCTGTTGGGGATTGCCTTCCTTTACAGCGCGACCGGCACGTTGACTTTCCGTGAGATCTTCACCGAAGAGACCTTGCACGTGCTTGCCTCAACGCCCGCGGCGTTTGGCATGACCGCCTCCGGTTTGATCGCCTTGCTGCTCTTCATCGGCACGGTCGGCAAGTCGGCGCAGTGGCCCCTGCACGTGTGGCTGCCGGACGCGATGGAAGGTCCGACCCCCGTCAGCGCCATGATCCATGCCGCGACGATGGTCTCCGCGGGTGTGTACGCGGTCATCCGCATGTTCCCGCTCCTCACTGCGGACTTCACCGGTCATGGTTTGACGACCACCATGTCGATCGTGGCGTTCATCGGCGCGTTCACTGCGTTGTTCGCGGCCACCATCGCGGTCGCGCAGAACGACATCAAGCGCGTGCTGGCTTACTCCACGATCTCGCAACTCGGTTACATGATCGCGGCGCTCGGCATCGGCGCGTACGTCGCCGCGGCGTTCCATCTCATTACGCATGCCTTCTTCAAGGCGCTGCTCTTCCTTGGTTCAGGTTCCGTCATCCATGGCATGGAGCACGGCGTCCTGCACACCGGTAACCACAACGTCGATCCGCAGGATATGTTCAACATGGGCGGTCTGCGCAAGAAGATGCCCGTCACCTTCTGGACGTTCCTGATCGGCGGCTTTGCCCTTTCCGGCTTCCCGCTCATCACCGCCGGGTTCTGGTCGAAGGACGAGATCCTCGCGGATGCATTCGGTCATGGTCACTGGGCGGTATTCGTGACGCTGGCGGCCGCCGCATTCCTGACCGCGTTCTACACGATGCGTCAGATCACCCTGACCTTCCTCGGCGAACCCCGCACAAAGGAAGCCGAACACGCCCAGGAGACTCCCTGGACGATGACGACACCGCTGGTCGTCCTCTCGGTCTTTGCCATCGCTTATGGCTGGGTCGGCATCCCCGAGCATTTCCCCGTCCTCGGCGGACTCGTCCCGAATTGGTTTCATGATTTTGTCGGTCACACCCTGGCAGAGGTTCCCGATGCGCCCGAATTCAGTTGGATTCCCTTATTGACATCCCTCGTTGTCGCACTTGGTGGTTTAGCTCTCGGCTGGCTTGTCTATCGCAACGTCAAATCGGTCAGTGATGACAGGTTGCAGATCCCGCTTCTCAAGAATAAATATTACTTCGATGAAGCGTACGATTTCCTCTTCGTCAAGCCTGCCTACTGGTTTGCTGAAACCTTTGTCTACAAGTGGATGGACAAAGGCTTGATCGATGGCATCCTGCATATCTTTGGCCCGACAACCGGTGGCATTGGTTCAGCCATTCGCAATTACTTCGACCTGCCCGTCATCAATCGCTTCTTCGGTGACGGCTCGGCGGATGTCACATACTGGTTTGGCGGCAAATTACGCGCCATCCAGACCGGACGCGTCCAGCAATATCTCATGCTTGCCCTGGTGACCTTTATCGTCATTGGCGTAGCGTTGTACTTCTTCGTGCTGGCTTAAGGAGTAAATGATGGATTTCATCGCTACTCATCTTCTTTCAATGATCCTGTTCTTCCCGGCGCTTGCCGCTGTGGTCATGCTCTTCCTGCCGAAGGATGAGAATAAACTCTACCGCTGGTTTGCATTCGGTGCGAGCCTGGTCCCGTTCGCGCTTTCGCTCTACGCCTGGTTCAACTTCCGGACGGTCCAGACCGGCTTTCAGTTTGAAGAATCCTATCCCTGGTACGAAGCGATCGGTTCATCCCTGCACCTCGGCGTGGACGGTCTCTCGCTCACGATGGTTCTGCTGACGACCCTGCTCACGCCGCTCGCCATCCTTGCATCGTTCAGCATCACTGACCGCGTCAAGCCTTACATGATGCTGTTCCTCTTCCTCGAGACAGGCATGCTCGGCGTCTTCATGGCGCTCGATCTGCTGATCTTCTTCGTCTTCTGGGAGATCGGTCTTGTCCCGATGTACTTCCTCATCAACCAGTGGGGGAGTGCCAACCGCAACTATGCTTCGCTCAAGTTCATGATCTACACCATGGGCGGATCGCTTGGACTCCTGCTTGCGGTGCAGATGCTCGGCGTTCTTTTCGGGACCTATGACCTGCTCGCGTTATATGATCGTTGGAACGCCCTCGAGGCCGGGACCGTGTTGCTCGGCATGTCCGTGCATACCGTGAAGACCATCGCTTTCTGGGCGTTCGTGATCGCCTTCGCGGTCAAGGTTCCATTGTGGCCCTTCCATACCTGGCTGCCTGATGCGCATACCGAAGCGCCGACTGCCGGGTCGATGATCCTGGCTGGTGTTCTGCTCAAACTTGGCGCCTATGGCTTCCTGAGGTTGATCCTCCCGTTATATCCGCTCGAGGCGAAGATCTTTGCCGGCGCGCTGGCGTTCCTTGCGGTCGCGGCGATCGTCTTCGGCGCGTTCGGTTCCTACGCTCAGACGGATTTCAAACGACTGGTCGCGTATTCGTCGGTCAACCATATGGGATTTGTAGTGCTCGGTATAGCGGCGGCAGCTTTCGCCGTCGGGACGGAAGATGCGAGGATCGCATTAAACGGCGCCATCCTCCAGATGTTCAACCACGGTCTCTCGGCGGCTGGCATGTTCTTCCTGGTGGGTGTCATCTATGAACGAACGCACACCCGCAACCTGGAGGAGTTTGGCGGCTTGTTCCCGCTGGTGCCGGTCTATGGCGGCATTTTGATCTTCACCAGCATGGCTTCGCTTGGCTTGCCGGGACTCAACGGCTTCATCTCCGAGTTCCTGGTGGTGCGGGGCTCCTTCGGTGTGGGTGTCAATTCCGTGCCTGTGATGGCGATCTACACAGCCGTAGCGATGCTGGGGCTGCTCTTCACGGGCGCGTATATCTTGAAGGGAATAAAGAAAGTTTTGCATGGGCCCCTGAACGAACACTGGGCACACGGCGAGCATAAGTTGACCGAGATCAACACACGTGAGGTTATTGTAATGGTTCCGCTCATGGCGTTGATCTTGTGGATCGGTCTGTATCCTGCCTGGATACTGGATGTGATCAACAAAGCCGTGGTCATGCTTTTCTAAGAGGTGGCTGATGAATTTTCCTGTTCTTAGCATCATCACGTTCACACCGATGGTCGCGGCAGTCTTGATCCTGCTGATGCCCGCCCAACGGAGAAACGAATCCCGCGCGGTCGCGCTGATGGCGGCGACCTTTGCCCTGATCCTATCCATTTGGGTATATTTCTCATACGATCAGGCTGCCGCCGGATATCAATTCGTGGAAAAATACAACTGGCTTCCCGCGCTGGGCATCAGCCTGCACTTCGGCGTGGATGGCATGAGCGCACCGCTCGTCCTGTTGACAGGCGTGGTCATGTTCACGGGTGTGTTGATCTCCTGGGGCGATGAAGATCCACATGTCAAAGCCGGCATCCAGGATCGGCCGCGCGAGTTCTTCGCCTTCCTGTTCATCCTTGCGAGTGGCGTGTTCGGTGTTTTCGTTTCACTCGACCTGTTCATGCTGTTCTTCTTCTATGAGATCGCGGTCTTCCCGATGTACCTGCTCATCGCCATTTGGGGGTGGGTGGTGACCCGCGAATATGCCGCCATGAAACTGACCCTCTACCTGTTCGTGGGTTCGGTGGTTTCACTGGTCGGTGCGCTCGTGATGTATTGGATGCAATACAAGAACACCGGCATCCTTTCGTTCGACATGCTCGTCATGGAAAATGCCGGTTTTTCACAGGCTTTTCAAAACGCCTGGTTCCTGCCGGTCTTCTTTGGGTTTGCGGTATTGGGCGGTATCTGGCCCTTCCACAACTGGTCGCCAGATGGTCACGTTGCCGCCCCGACCGCCGTTTCCATGTTCCATGCAGGTGTGTTGATGAAGCTCGGCGCCTTCGCCGCCTTGCGTGTTGGCATCATGCTCCTGCCCGAGGGTGCCAGGCATTGGTCATGGTTGATCATGACTTTTGCGGCGGTCGCGGTTGTGTACGGCGCCTACATCGCCTTCGTTCAGACGGACATGAAATACATGATCGGTTTCTCATCCGTTTCGCATATGGGGCTTGTGATGCTCGGCCTCTCGACCCTGAACTCGACCGGTCTCACCGGCGCGGGTGTGCAGATGTTCTCCCACGGTGTGATGACGGCTCTCTTCTTTGCTGTCACCGGTATGATCTACGACCGGGCGCACACCCGCATGATCCCCGAACTGGGCGGCATGATGAAGATCATGCCTTTTGCCGGGGTCGGTTTCATCATCGGTGGTCTGGTCTCGATGGGTATGCCCGGCTTTTCGGGGTTCGTTGCCGAGTTCCCGATCTTCATGGGGGTCTGGCGCGAGCAATGGCTGGTGGCAGTGATCGCCAGCATCTCCATCGTCATCACCGCGGCTTATATTATGATGAACATCCGCAAGGTGTTCTTCAGTGAATTGCCCGAAAAACTTACAGGGCATGTGGGTGATATCACCGTGCTGGATAAGGTTGCCATCGTCACGCTTTGCGTTTTGATGATCGGCATTGGCTTGTTCCCGAGCCTGATGGTTCCGATGGTGCAGACCGGCGTCGAGAATATCATTCGCTTATTGGGAGGTGCATAATGATCAGTTCGACAATGTTTGCATCCATCCTTCCCGAGATCCTGATCCTTGTTCTCGCCATCCTGATCTTTATTGTCGAGCCGTTTTGGAAGGACGAGAAACGCCGCAATGTAGGCTGGCTTACGGCGGGTGGCTTGCTTGCCGCGATGATCCTCAGCTTTATCTTTGGACAACCCGGCGAGCCGACCGCCACACTCGGCGGCATGGTCCGCTTCGATTGGCTCGGGTTTTTCTTCAAGATGCTCTTCATGTTCGCGGGCGCGGCTACCGCCCTGCTCTTCATGGACAATGAAAAGATCGGTCGGCGCGGTGAGGCGTATCTCCTGCTGCTCGCCTCGCTTCTCGGCATGAACCTTATGGCTGCTTCTGCTGATCTGGTCATGCTCTACCTTGCGATCGAGACGACATCCATTCCGCTTTATATCCTCTCCGGCTTCATGCTGACAGATGGCAAATCCACGGAGGCGGGTTTCAAGTATCTGCTTTTCGGTGCGATGTCCTCCGCGATCATGTTGTACGGTTTCAGCCTAGTCTTTGGTTTCACCGGGACGACGAGTTTGTATCAATTGGCTGGGATGCTCAATGCGGGCAGTCTGTCTCTGACCGCGGCGTTTGGCATCCTGGCATTGATTTTGGTGGGACTCGGTTTTAAGGTTTCCATCGTGCCATTCCACTTCTGGGCGCCGGATGTGTATGAAGGCGCGCCGACGCCGATCTCCGGGTTCCTGTCCACAGCCTCGAAAGCCGCGGGCTTTGCAGTGCTTGTGCGCCTGTTCTTTGTGGCTTTTCCCGGTTATGCCGCCTCATGGACGCTGGTATTGGCGATCCTTTCCGCGGTCACGATGACGGTTGGCAACCTGTTGACTCTGCAGCAGACGAATATCAAACGACTGCTTGCCTATTCGTCCATTGCGCATGCCGGTTATGCCTTGATCGGCGTTGTTGCCCTGACCCAGTTGGGCGCGGCGAGCGTGATCTTCTACCTCGCGGCGTATATTGCCACCAACCTGCTCGCCTTCGGGATCGTCATGGCGTTCAGCCGCGTGACCGGATTGGAAGAGATCAAGGATTATGCCGGCCTGAGTCGCCGTTCACCCTGGCTGGGGCTGATGATGCTGGCGGCGTTCCTTTCGCTGGCAGGGATGCCGCCGTTCGGCGGGTTCGTGGCGAAAGTGTTCGTTTTTGCGGCTGGTGTGCAGGCTGGGTATGTCTGGCTGGTCATTGTGGGCATCATCAATTCGATCATCGGTGTGTACTACTATTTGAACGTCTTGAAGTTCGTCTATCTCTACCGGATGCCGAATGAGGATGAGGAAAACCATCCCGTGCCGTTGACCCGTCCATACGTGATCGCCCTCGCTGTGCTGGCGCTTGGCGTGATTCTGATCGGTACTGTCTTCGCTCCGTGGTTCGGCTGGTCGGACGCGGCGGCGTTGAATTTGTTCTAGTGCGGAGGCAGGCTGAAGGTCCGAAGGGAAGCGGCGGAAGCCATTCGCATTATTGTTTGACATACTTTCAGCCTGTCGTTTATAATCGTGCAACATGACACAATCAGAACAAAAAGGCAGAAGCATCCTGACCAATTTATTGATCGTGTTGATCGGCCAGGTGGGATGTCTTACCTTGATCATCATTCTGGCTTCTGTGTTCGGCGGATTGTGGTTGGACAGAGTTTTCAACACAAAGCCGGTTTTTACACTGGCTTTGTTGTTTGCAGGAATCCCCGTGTCGGTGCTCGTGATGCTGAACGTCGGGCGCAAAACACTGGCGCGTTTGAAAGAAAAATTGGAAAAAGAATCTGAAACTTCGTCATAGGAGGCGGACTTTGGAAAAAGAAACACGCAGACCCTGGCGCAGATGGGTCGTCCTGGTGCTCCTGATCGTAGGTTTTATTTTGGGCGGCATATTTGTGCCCATAGCACCTGAGATCGTGGTGGCGCCGGAAAAATTAAGTTATACCCCACTGTTCACCCTGCCAGTCATTGGTGATTTTTACCTGGTGAACACACTTCCCACGCTGGTGATCACGATCATATTGATCATTGTGGTGGCGTTCTACACCAATCGCTCGTTGAAGAACAGCCAGAAGACCGACCTCGTTCCGCGCGGGATCGGCAACCTGATGGAGTCGTTCTTTGAACTGCTTTACAACCTGACGGAGGGCTCGGCGGGGACCAAGTATGCGCGCATGATCTTCCCCTGGTTTGCGACCATCATGTTCTATGTGTTATTCGCGAACCTGTTGAAGTTGATCCCCGGTTTTGAAGCCATTGGGCTGATCAAGGAGGCACATGGCGAGGGCGGTCACGCCTATGTCCAGCTGTTCGGTGGTTTGAACATGCTGACCCCCGAGGAAGGTCACTACGTGCTTTATCCGTTCCTGCGCGGCATTTCGGTGGACTTGAACTTCACGTTCGCCCTCGCCCTGATCTCGGTGGTCATGATCCAGGTCGTCGGGTTCCGCGCTCAGGGATTTGGGTACCTGAGCAAGTTTTTCAACACCAAACGCATGTTCAAGGTCCCGTTCTTTGGTGCCATGGACTTTCTGGTTGGTCTGCTCGAGTTGATCTCGGAGCTTTCGAAGATCCTCTCGTTCGCGTTCCGTCTGTTCGGTAACATGTTCGCAGGGATCGTGCTGGTCGCGATCGTTGCGGGTTTGCTTGGCAAGTTCTCGATCCTGCCTGCGATGATTATGCTGTTCGAGTTGTTCGTCGGTGTTATCCAGGCATTTGTTTTCGGCATGTTGACGATGGTCTTTATGGCGCAAGCCACGCAGGGCCACGGCGAAGAGCACGCAGAAGCTCACTAATCTAAACAGGAATAACCTAAGGAGGCTTATAAACATGGAAGGAAATATTTTGGATGCGATGCGCTACGTGGGTGCCGGTCTTGCGATGATCGGCGCGGCGGGCGCAGGTGTGGGGATTGGTCTGAGCGTGCAGGGTGCTCTTACCGGTATGGCTCGCAACCCGGATACATACGGTAATCTTTTGACCAACATGATCCTCGGTATTGCGTTCTCCGAAGCGATCGCGATCTACTGTCTGGTCATTGCGTTCCTTATGCTCTTCAAGGTCGTATAACAGGTAGGAGCAACAGATGGAAGCATTAGGTATCAATCTCGGTCTGCTCATCGTCCAGATCATTGCGTTCACGATCGTTTTCCTGACTCTGAACGCCTGGGTCTACAAACCCATGCTGGACATGATGGAGACCCGCAAGCAGAAAATCGCGCAGGGCTTGGAAGATGCCCGCGTTGCGGCGGAAGCCCGCGCCAACGCTGAAAAAGACGCTGAGAAGATCATCGCCGAAGCACAGGCAGAGGCAGGCAAGGTCGTCCGTGAAGCCACTGAACGCGCCAACGCCGTCGGCAAGGAAGTCAAAACCGCCGCTGAGGCTGACGCTGCCAAGGCGCGCGAAGCCGCCATGGCGGAGGCTGAACTTGAGCGCAACCGCATCCTTGGCGACCTGCGTGGCCAGGTTGCCTCGCTGGCGATCGCCGCAGCGAACAAGCTCGTTGGTGAAGCGTTGGATGAAAAGAAACAGCGCGCCCTGCTCGACGAGTTCTTCTCCGGCGTTAAATCCGGCAAGGTGGTGGTGCTTGGCGATTCCGATTTCAAGGGCGACTCCGCTGAAGTCACCAGCGCGCTCCCCCTCAGCAAGGGTGAGGAAGAGGCTGTCAAAAACGACGTTCTGGCAAAGTCCGGCGCGCAGGTTGTCACTTTCCGCGTCGATCCCTCCATTCTGGGCGGACTTGTCATCAAGGTTGGCGACAAGGTCCTCGACACCTCAGTTGCGGGCAAGCTCGAAGGCTTGCGCCAGAGCCTGAAGTAACCCGGTTTGCATGCGAGAGGGTTTTGGCGATACAATCGTCAGAACCCTCTTTTTGTTTAATATGTCAAAACAAAAGTCGCTCCAACACATTTTCGCAGAACTGCCTCTGCCTTTTTGCATGAAGGGTGTGCCTGACGTTCCCATCAGTGGGATCTCGATCGACAGCCGCGCGGTCAAGCCCGGTCATCTTTTTGTTGCGATGAAGGGCGGGACTGCGGACGGACACGATTACATCCAGAAGGCTGTTGATAACGGCGCGGTCGCGGTAGTAGGGGACAGGGACTTGAGCGGACTCCCCGTGCCGTATATTCGACTCGAGAATCCGCGTCGCGCTCTGACGTGGATGGCTGCCTCGTTCTACAACTGGCCTGGTCGCAAGCTGACGGTGATCGGCGTGACCGGCACCGACGGCAAGACCACAACTACAAACTTGCTCCACCGGATATTGCTCGCTGGGAACATCAAAGCGGGCATGATCTCCACTGTCAACGCGGTGATCGGGGATGAAGTGCTGGATACCGGATTCCACGTCACCACGCCGGACGCGCATGACGTGCAGCGGTATCTGGCAAAGATGCTGGATGCGGGACTGACGCACGTTGTCCTCGAGACCACCTCGCACGGCTGGGCGCAATATCGCGTGGATGCCTGCGAGTTCGATATCGGTGTGGTCACGAACATCACCCACGAGCACATGAACGAGCATGGGGCCTATGAAAATTACCGTGCTGCCAAGGCGAGGCTGTTCTCCTCCCTCGAATGGACCCTGCCGAAGCCGCAGGGGAATCCGCGTCTCGGCATCATCAACCGCGACGATGCAAAATCGTTCGATTTTTTGAACGACTTCATCAAGGTAAACAAATTGAATTACGGGCTGGGCGAGGATGCGGACGTCCGCGCGATGGACATTTCTTACAGCCCGTCAGGCATCCATTTCACCGCGGTCAGCAAAGACTTTCAGATTGAGGTTGCAAGCAAACTCGTGGGTGCGTATAACGTATCGAACTGCCTCGCGGCGTTGACGGCAAGCGTGTATGGATTGGGTATCAATCCCGAGGTTGCCGCGCAGGGCATTGCCGCGTTGGAGGGCATTCCGGGCCGCATGGAACGCATCGATATGGGACAGGATTTCACAGCCATAGTGGATTTCGCCCATACGCCAAATGCATTGAAGTCCGCCCTGGAAGCCGCGCGCACCATGACAAACGGACGCGTGATCGCCGTCTTCGGTTCGGCAGGGCTGCGCGACAAGGAAAAACGCCGCATGATGGCGGAGACCTCCGCCGAACTTGCCGACCTTACGGTGCTGACCGCCGAGGATCCGCGGACTGAATCCTTGGAGGGAATCCTCGAGGAAATGGCGGCAGGCGCGAGGCGTCATCCTGAGCCCTCAGTCGAAGGGTCCGGAGGGGGAATCGAGGGCGAGACCTTCTGGCGCGTCCCGGATCGGGGCGAAGCCATCCGTTTTGCATTGCGGCTGGCGCGTCCCGGCGATATCGTGTTGTCCTGCGGTAAGGGGCATGAGCAGTCCATGTGTTTCGGGCAGAAAGAATATCTGTGGGACGACCGCACTGCGATGCGCGCCGCGCTGGCGGAGTTTTTGGGAGTGGATGGGCCGCCGATGCCGTACCTGCCATCGAGCGATACACCCGAGGCGGAATGGTTGAAGGGCTGAATGGTCCATTATTTGCATCGTGAACAGTCCATCCCGGCACCCGTGGAAAAGGTCTGGGCATATTTCTGTGACCCGCGAAATTTGAACGCGCTCACGCCGCCGAATATGAATTTCGAGATCCTGCAGGGCGGTGATGCAGCCATGTACGAGGGGCAGATCATCGAGTACCGCGTCGAATTCCTGCGCGGAGTGCGTTCGCTGTGGCTGACGGAGATCGCGCATGTGCGGGAAGGCGCGTATTTCGTGGACGAACAACGCATGGGACCCTATCGCTTCTGGTATCACGAGCATTTCTTCGAGCAGGAGCCGGGCGCCACCAGGATGATGGACCAGGTCACCTATGCCATTCCCTTTGGAATGCTGGGTGATCTGTTGAATGCAGTCTGGATCTCCCGTCGATTGGAAAATATCTTCAATTATAGAATGCAAAAGATCATCGAATTGTTTGGAGGAAACAAATGACCAATTGGGTGTCACCGATCACTTTAACGGGGGGGCATGTGCGACTGGAACCGATGACCGAGGCTCATATCCCGGGGCTGGCTCGCATCGGGGTCGGTCAGACTTTCTGGGATTTCATGCTGTACGGGAACATGAATACCGAGGAGGACATGGCGAACTGGGTGCGGGACATCCTCGCCCGCGCCGAAAACGGGACCGACCTGCCGTTCGCCGTCATCCATCTCGCATCAGGACGTGTGGCGGGCGCGACACGCTACCTGAACATCATGCCCAGGGATCGTGGGCTGGAGATCGGCGGGACGTGGTACGGAACGGAGTTCCAGCGGACGGCGGTCAATACAGAGTGCAAGTACCTGTTGCTAAAACATGCCTTTGAGGCTCTGAAGTGCATCCGGGTGCAGTTGAAGACCGACCTGCGCAACGAGCGCTCACAGCGCGCCATTGAACGCATCGGCGCGGTCAAGGAGGGCGTGCTGCGCAACCACATGATCCTGCCGGATGGGCGGGTGCGCCACTCGGTGTTCTATTCCATTTTGGATTCAGAGTGGGATCAGGTCAAGAAGAGGTTGGAGGAGATATTAGAGCGGTAACTTTTTGTGTAGCAGATCAAAAAAGCGGACGCAGTAAAGAACCTGCGTCCGCTTTATATTCCCTGGTTTGTTTGCTATCTTC
>DIDP01000074.1 GCA_002418205.1 Anaerolineales bacterium UBA5797
ATATAAACAGGTACTTTTGGTTGAGTCACAAACATCCTTCCTTCACGTTATTCCATTTACAAGATCTGTATGAAAGGAGATCATCATGACACTTAATTCAATTATCGTCTGGGTTATTGTCGGAGGCGTTGCCGGTACGATCGCCGACTGGCTGGTCAGCGGAGTCCGCATGGGTTGTTTGGGGACCGTGATCGTCGGTATCATCGGGGCGTTCGTGGGCGCCTGGCTGTTGAGCGCATTGAATGTTTCGATCGGCGGCGGGATCATCAACGATATCATCACCGCATCCATCGGCGCGGTTGCACTCCTGCTCGGTGTGAGACTGCTCCGAAGAATATAATAGTCCGGTTGTGGACTGATCGAAAAGCCGTGGCATGACCACGGCTTTTCGTGTTTGAATGGAACCTCCCACCTCCTGGCGGTGTATATGTTTTGAATCGAAAGGAGACCCAAGTGCAAAAGATCCTTCCCCCTCTTTTGATCATCGCCTTGATCCTGACGGGTTGTGCGAGCCTCCAGCTGCGGGGTGCCAAAACGCTCGAGGATTATCGTATGCCCACAGAGGACTCCCCGCCTCTCTCCATGACCCAGACCGCTGCAGCCGAAATCGCGTCTAGGATTCCGCCCGATGATTGTCCCGTGACCACCGCATCTGATGGAACTCTCCAAGCCCCCGCGCCGTATTCCCCCTCCGCACCCTGGGAGGGAATCTTCTGGTATGGCACGGAGAATCTGTGGACAGCGCTCAACGATGACGGAGTATGGACGGGTCTGCCGTACCACGAGGATGGATATACACAGAAGATCTTTTGGTGGAGCACGTACTACTCCCTGCCCGACGAACCTGAGCCCGCATTGTTGGTGACGGGTCAGCGTTTGGATGCAAAAGCGCCGCCACTCGGGGTTTACGGTGCGACCAACGCCTTTGCTGACGATACTGGCGAAGCCATGCTCACGGGCGTGGAATTTCCCACCACCGGTTGTTGGAAGATCACAGGGCAATACAAAAAGAGCGAGTTGAGTTTTGTCGTGTGGGTTGCGCCATGACAAAGAGGACTTCCAAAGTCCATGAGCCTTTGGAAGTCCTCTTATTACTCAATCGCCTCTCTTAGTTTTCTGGCAAGTTTCCCGAAATGTGGTGTGTAACGGATATCGTCTTTTCTTGGGCGCGGCAGATCGACCTCCACGTCCATTTTTATTTTGCCGGGGCGCTGGGTCAGCACAAGGACGCGGTCTGCCAGGAACAATGACTCGTTGATCGAGTGAGTCACCATGATGACGGTCTTCTGGCGCGCCTGCCAGATGCGCGAGAGTTCCGTCCACATGCGTTCGCGGGTGAGGGCATCCAGCGAGCCAAAAGGCTCATCGAGCAGGAGCAGGTCCGGGTCATGGATGAGCGCCCGCGCAATCGCCACGCGTTGCGCCATCCCGCCGGAAAGATCGCGCGGGAGCGAATCTTCGAATCCCTGTAGTCCCACCAATTCGATCATCTCCCGGGCTTTGGCGCGCGCAACCGCGTCGTTGATGTTCTTCACCTCGAGCGGAAGTTTGATGTTCTCGATTACCGTGCGCCACGGCATGAGGTTTGCCTGTTGAAAGACCATGCCGGTGCTTGGCTGTTCGCCGTGACCGAACTTGAACGAACCCGATGTCGGTTTGATCAAGCCCGCAAGGATGCGCAACAGGGTGGTCTTGCCCGAGCCGGACGGACCCAGCACACAGATGAATTCGCGCGGATGTACATCGAAGGTGACATCCCTGAGCGCGCGCAAGCCCCCGTTCTCGTCGGGGAAGACGGTGCTCAGGTTGCGGATGGTGAGGATGGGCGTGTGAGACATGGTTTTATTTGTGTCATTGCGGGGAGGTGCTCCTCCCGGCGAAGCAATCCCCGCCAATTGACAGGAGATTGCTTCGCCCATCGGCTCGCAACGACATCAAGGTAAAAACTCATTCGTGAATGCCTTGCTCAAATCCATTTTGTTGGTGATCAAACCCATATCGAGCAGAACGTCCTGCATGTTCTCCCAGGCTTGCGGATCGGAGTAGCCAAGCCTATCGCCCTTCCATTGTTCGATGGACGTGGCAAGCACCTGCTTCTGTACATTTGCATCGAGATCGGCGAAGTTGGGGATATACGCTTCACTCAACCGGAACGCCTCGTCCGGATCATCGATCGCGGATCGCAATCCTTTCAGGAACGCGCCCACGAACGCGCGCACAAGTCCGGGATTTTCCGCGATCACCTTCTCGTTTGTGAGGATCCCGTTCGCCGCAAGCCGGGCGTAATCAGCCACGCGGATCTCGGTCACGGGGATGCCGAGCGAGCGCAACTGGATTGGCTCATTCGCGGTGTAACCAACAACGATGTCCTGCTGCCCGGCTGCCATCAATTCGACCTGATTGAAACCGATCGCATCCAGCGTCACATCGTCTTCGGTGAGTCTTCCGGCGCTCAGCAGGGCGCGCAGACCGATATAGTTCGCGCCGAACAACCCCGGCAAACCGATCTTTCTCCCCTTAAGATCCTGCGGCACGATCACACCAACTTCGCTTTTTGCGACCACCGAAACGGGATACTGTTGGTACCACGCGGCAACATACGTGACGGGCAGTCCCTGTGCGCGCGCCAGCAGGACCTGTTCGCCTGAAACCACCGCGAACGGCAGTTCGCCCGCGCCCACCAACGCCACGCCGTCGGTCTCGAACTTGTAATCGAACTCAACATCCAGCCCCGCTTCGCGGAAATATCCCTTTTCGACGGCGACATACAGCGGCGCAAATTGGATGTTGGGGATATATCCAACCGGCAGGCGGATGTGCGTCAAATTGCCCGCCTCATTCGCGGACCCGGAACTGCTGCACCCCGAGATAGCGAGTGCCATCCCAAGCATGAGAAAAACTATTTTGCGAAACATGTATCTCCTTTTGATTATGCCTCGGTGGTTGAGTAGCCCCGTGAGATTTTTGCGGGGTGTATCGAAACCACCATCACCATTTATATTTCCTATATTTTGTTTGCTGATAATCTGGTGGTTTCGATACGGGCTTCGCCCTACTCAACCACCGCTATTTATTTATTCTGCCATTTTAAAAATCTATTCTCCAGCAATCGGACGATTCCGTACAATATCAGCGCCAGTGCGATCAACGTAAAGACAGCCACAAAGACCATCGGCGTATCGTATTGGAAATCGCCCAACTGCAACAGGAATCCGAGCCCTTCCTCGGCGTCCACCAATTCGCCGACGATCGCGCCGATCACGGACAGGGTCGCGCCGATCCGCAATCCGCCGAGGAAGACGGGCAGTGAGGCGGGCACCTCCACCTTCCACAGGATCTGTGCCCGCGTGGCATGGAGCGAATTCATCAGGTCGTACAAGGCAGTGGGGACAGCCCTGACTCCCACGATCGTGTTCACCAACACTGGGAAGAAGACGATCAGCGCGCAGATGACCACCTTCGAGAGGATGCCATCCTTCAGCCAGATGACCAGCAGGGGTGCGATCGCCACAACCGGGATCGCCTGGCTCGCCACCAAATAAGGCGACAGAACCTTCTCCAGGGTGCGCGATTTGGCAAGGATGTATCCGATAATGGTGGCGAACAACACGCCTGTCAACAGTCCAAGCACGATCTCGGTCAGGGTGATCCATGTGTGGTAGGGCAGGCTCCCATCCTGGACGGCTTTGATGAAACGCGTCCATACGCTGAGCGGGGATGGAAGGATGAAGTTGGGGATGCCGCTGTAGCGTGTGAGGAGTTGCCATCCGAGCAGGAAGGCAAGGGTGGAGAGGAGGATGGGCAAAAAACGTTTGATCATATTCTTCGTCTGTTCTGTTCGGGCTTAAACCCGACAAAACGGGGTGAGGAAAAAACAAAAAGCGCCTCGAAAAGATCGGGGCGCAGAATCAGGACTCGGCTTGTGCTGAGCGAAGGCGAAGCATTAAGTCTGAGCCGTAAAAAATCCCGAAAACAACACACGTTTTCGGGACAGTCGAATCAGACTCGCGCAGAGCCTATCTCCTTCTTTTATCCAGACTGTTACTGTCGGCTCCGGAGTCGCACCGGATCATGCGCTTGCGCGCTCGTGGGCTGTACCACCGATCGGGAATTGCACCCTGCCCCGAAGGTCGAATATTCAGTTGTGACTATTATAACATTTACAGCGCGTACAGTGCGCCGTATTTGGTCTTGAGGTAATCGATGTACGGCTCGATGGTGAGCGGACTGCCGCTGGCGCGTTCGATGATCTCAGGCGCGGTGAACTTGCTTCCGTGGCGGTAGATGTTCTCGCGCAGCCATCCGTGCAATGTGTCGAATTTGCCCTGCTTCATTTCGTCGGGAATGGATGGATGCGCCTTCAGCGCCGCGCCGTAGAACTGCGCCGAAAGGATGTTGCCGAGCGTGTATCCCTGAAACGAACCGCCGATGATGCCCGCATACCAGTGCACATCCTGAAGGACGCCGTCACTGTCATCCGGCGGCACGATGCCGAAATCCTGTTCGAAGCGTTCGTGCCAGGCTTCGGGCAGGTCACGGATCGAGAGCGTCCCCTCGAGCAGTTGCAGTTCGAAATCGAAGCGCAACATGACATGCAGGTTGTATGTGACCTCGTCCGCGTCCACGCGGATGAGCGACTTCCCGACCTTGTTGATGGCGGCGTGGAAGGCGTCGAGGGAAACGTCCTTGAGCTGTTCTGGGAACCTTGCCTGTAGTTTGGGATACATGTACTCCCAGAACTCACGACTCCTGCCGACGATATTTTCCCACAGCCTCGACTGCGATTCATGCACGCCCGCGCTTGTCCCGCCTCCGAGGGGCAACCCCTCATACGACAGATCGATGCCCTGCTCGTACATGGCGTGACCGGCTTCGTGCATGTTGCTGAAGAGGCAATCGCCGAAGTCATTCTCCTTGACGCGCGTCGTGATACGCACGTCGCCGAGCGAGAACTTGGTCATGAAGGGATGGTGGGTCTTGTCGATGCGGCCGCGATTGAAATCGTAACCGAGCTGGCGGACAACCTCCTCGCCGAACGCCAGTTGATCGGCTTCGGGGTAACGTTTAAGAAGCACGGAGTTATCGACAGGCGGCTGTGAAGTAATGGCACGAACGATGGGCACGAGGTTGTTGCGCAGGTCGGCGAACAGGGCGCGCACGCTGGAAGCCTTCATGCCGTAATCAGCAAAGTCAATCAGCGGGTCAGCGATGTGTTCGTAGCCGGGAAAGAAATCCGCCAGTTGGCGGCTGAGATCAAGGGTTTTTTCAAGGTTGTTGCGGACCCTGCCAAAGTCATTGGCGGGACGTGCTTCCGTCCAATCCTGATAGCCCCTGGCGCCGTGTTCATTCAATTTGCCGATGAATTTGGGCGGTACCTTGAGTGCCCGCTCGTATTCGCGGCGTGTGACGCGGATCAGGCTGGCATCGTCCGAGTCGTAGGGCAGGCTTTCCTCGTACGGACGCAGGTCATCGAGCAGTTTGCCGATCTTCTTATCGATGAATTTCTCCTGCGCCATCTGAGCCATCATCGCGGACTGGCGTCCGCGTGCCTCGGCGCCGCCAGGCGGCATATACGTGGATTGGTCCCAGCCAAGCAGGGCGTTGATATGATTTAAGTCACCTACTTCGAGCAGACGAGTCTTGAGTTCCTGCAATTTCTTTTCAGGTTTTGCCATTTCTCCTCCAGCATTCAGGTGGTCTGACTGATTGTATCAGGGGTTCATGGGATTTCCCCGCCTCCTGAAAACTGAACAAAAAATGCAGGTCGCGTCTCCCCCTTACGGGGACTTTGTAGACATGACCTGCATTAGATCGGGAAATTGATCTCGTATCAACTATGCTTTGACGATGCACTCCACAGGGCAGACGCCGACACATTGGGGTGAATCAGCATGACCTTCGCATTCAACACAGGTTTCCTGGTTGATGACATACAAAATGCCGTCACCCTCACTGATGGATTCGGTCGGGCATTCGGGTAAGCATGCGCCGCAGGCAATGCAGTCTTCAAGAATTTTCATTGTCATGGTTGATTCTCCGTAAAAAGTTTTGTTGCACCAATAAACTTAATGGATGGCAACCACGGAGTCAATTGACGAACATCTTGTCTTTGGTGGATTTTGTCACATGGTGGAAACGGGGGATTCTGTCCCTTTTTGGCTGTTCCGCCGTTATACAGGTGGAATGCATTCACTTATGGAATCTCATGAGAGAGAGGACCTGCATGATAGTATTGGATGTGGATCGTAAAAAACAGACGATGATACAGGACGATATCCCCGCCTTGGTGGCCGCCGCGCGAGACGATCCTGCCGCGTTTGGCAGGCTGTACGATCGATATGTGCAGCCGGTCTATCGTTACATCTTCAGCCGCGTCGGCAGCACCCATGAAGCGGAGGATATCACGTCGCAGACGTTCATGGCGGCATATGAAGCGCTGGGGCGGTACCGGGAACGAGGTCAGTTTTCGGCGTGGCTGTTCCGGATCGCTCAAAGCAAGATGAACGATCATTTCCGCCGCGGCAGGCGCGAGGTCGGGTTGGAGGCGGCGGGCAGGATCCTGGAGCGGGAAGACGCGCTGGGTGCGTTGATCCGTGCGGAGGAATTGACCCGCATCCGCTCCCTGATCGATCATTTGACCGAGGCTGAGCAGGAGCTGATCCGCCTGCGTTATGTGGCAGGCCTGTCCTTTGCGGAGATCGCCGAGCTTTCCGGCAGACGCGAGGACGCTGTGAAGAAATCCGTGTATCGTTTGCTGGCGCGTTTGAAGAGCCAGATGGAGTGAGCATGAGCGATTTGAATCCTTCCCCCGAATTCGAAGAGAAGGTTCGCCGGGCAATGGACATGCCAAATGCGAACCCGGAGTTCGTCAACAAATTACGCAATGAACTGATGAGAGGTCCAGTGAAAATGAAGTCTCGTTTTATGTTTAAACCTGCCTGGGCGATTGCCTTTGTCCTGGCAATGGCTGTGATCGTGGTGAGTGTTCCGGGCATTGCCGCGGCGCTTGGAAGAATATTTGGTTATATTCCGGATGTCGGGCTGGTCGAGAATACGGGCGGCTTGCGGATTCTGGCGGAGCCCGTTTCGGTGACACGCGCAGGCGTGACGGTGACGATCACCAGTGTATTCGTCTATGAAGATCGTGTGGAATTGGCATACGAGGTGACCGGCGTTAAAGAGAATTACAGCAATCAGCCGGATATGTGCGGCTCGGTCCATCCCGATAACGATTTCTGGTCCGATGCCGATGCCGACCTGCGCCTGCCCGACGGGACGATCGTTCGGCGTGATTATGCGGGAGAGTTCCAATTTGAAAATCGATATGCCATGAAGCCTGTGTACGCGGTGCATATCCCGGCAAATGTCAGCGGGTTGACGATGGTACTTAAATGCATCCCGTTCACCAGGCTTGGCGACGTGCCTGAAAACTGGGAAGTGCCGTTCGAATTGATCCCGGTTCCGGCTGGGACCGTGGTGGGTGCCCCCGTTATCGAGGTGGAGCAGCCCACGGAGACGCAGTCCGCTGAAGCGCCCACTACTTCGTCAACTGCCGAGATGCCCGCACTTCCCGCCCCTGTTGTGACGATGCAGCTTGAAAAGATCGTCCCATTGGATTCGGCAACCGTCTTCTACTTCAGCATGAATGCGGAAAATGGGGATCCGTCTCTCGTCTCGATTATGCCGGTCGTCGCCTACGTGATCGACTCGCAGGGACAAAAGATCCAATTGATCGGCAACTTTGCCTTGCAACCGTTCGAACATCGTGTCGGGAGCCTGTTCGAATACACATCGCAATCCAAACCAGCGGATGGACCCCTGACCGTGGTGGTCGAAAATGCCGTGGCATATTATGCGCCGATGTACGTTGAGCCGAGACAGGCGACTCCGGAGGAGATGTCCTTCGTGTTTGATGCTGGTTCGAATCCGCAGCGCGGACAGACCTGGGAATTAAGCAACGAATTCCGGATCGCGGGCTACCCGTTAAAGATAACATCCGCAAAGGCAGTGATCTGGGATGATGTGAAGACACCCAGTTTCATCGATGGGTCACAAGGTTATGAGTATGGGTATCAATTCGCCGTGGAGTCGGATCCGTCGGTCAAGATGGACGCAGAGATGGACATCATGCAGGACAACTGCGGTTTTGCCATCAAATCAAATTACATGCCAGTCAGTTCATCACTCCTTTATTCCCAACTCTGTCGGGATGCATTTCCGAGCGGAGAGGTGAAGGTCACGATCCGGGAACTTGCGGTGTTGATGGAGGATACCTGGCAAGCCACCTGGGTCCCCTAGAAAAAGCAGAACTCCGAGATTTTCAAAATCTCGGAGTTCTTTAAATCCTCTACTTTAGTTGCGCCTCGATCTTCTCGGCTGTTTCCTTGTAGCCCGCCAGCTTATCCCTTTCCTTTTGGACGAGCGCAGCGGGGGCTTTGTTGGCAAAGTCGCTTGAAAGTAATTTCTCGAGTCGTTCAATGTGGGACTCGGCTTCCTTGAGTTCCTTCTCAAGGCGGGATTTCTCTTCGGCGAGATCCACCATGCCCGCCAGCGGGAGATGGATTTCCACAGAACCGATCACGAGAGCGGCGGCATCGGCAGGCTTCTCTGCCAGAGTTTCTTGAATCGTGTATTGGGAGGTATCCAAGCCTGCGAGAGCAGCGATCACCTGGTCCTGCTCCTGCAACAGGACAGCCTTCGCACCTGCGGCAAAACCCGCCGCGATCTTTTTGCCCGGCGCCACGTTCTTTTCATTGCGAAGATTGCGGATCGCGCGCACGATCTCCTGGATCAACTCGAAATCGGCGATCTTCGCCTCCTCCCAGCCTTCCAACGGACGCGGTTCAGGCCAGTTTGCCACGATTAACGCCTCGGGCCAGTCATTTGTAATATCCTTCAGGGGTGATTCGAGCAACGCATTGCGCAAGTGACCCCAGAGTTCCTCGGTCACGAACGGCGTAAAGGGATGCAACAGGCGCAAGGATATGTCGAATACGCGCGCCAGAGTATCGGCGGCGCGGGCGGCGCGTGTGCCACCCTCGGCGAGTTCGAGCTTGGCGATCTCCACATACCAATCGGCGAAGTCCGACCAGATGAAATCATAGATCTGCTGACCGGCCTGCCCGTACTGGAAGTTCTGGAACTGCCGCTCCACATCGCGGACGAGTTGCTGAAGGCGAGCCCAGATCCACGAGTCAGCCAAGGAATACTCGGCTTTTTCACTGGTCGCTGACTGTTGATTGCTAATCGCCGTAATGATGAACCGGCCCACATTCCACAGTTTATTGGCGAAGTTGCGGTTGGCTTCCACTTTCTTAAGCCCGACGTTGGTGTCGTTTCCGGGGGTGGAACCAACCAACAGCGTGAAGCGAAGCGCATCCGTCCCGAATTGATCCATGACCGTTAATGGGTCGATCACATTGCCCGTGGTCTTCGACATCTTGCGTCCCAAATCATCGCGTATGATTCCGTGCAGGTACACGGTATGGAACGGGATCCTGCCGGTATATTCCAGTCCGCTCATGATCATGCGCGCCACCCAGAAGAACAGGATGTCATAGCCCGTCTCCATGATGGAGGTGGGATAGAAATAGTTGTAGTCGGGCGTTTCATCGGGCCAGCCGAGCGTGGAGAACGGCCACAACCCGGACGAAAACCATGTATCGAGCACGTCTTCATCCTGGTGGATGTCTTTGGAACCACAGGTCGCGCACTCGGTCGGGTCCTGGCGCGTCACGGTCATGTGCCCATCGGGGCAATACCAGACCGGGATGCGGTGTCCCCACCACAACTGACGGCTGATGCACCAGTCCTTGATGTTCTCCATCCAGTTGTAATAGGTCTTCTCGAAACGCTCCGGCACGATCTTGATGCGCCCGTCCTTCACGGCTTCGAGTGCGGCTTTTGCCAGCGGCTCGATGGTCACGAACCACTGCTCGGAGATCATCGGCTCGACGATCTCCCCGCCGCGCTGCGAGCGCGGGATGGTGGTGCGGTACGGTTCGGTCTTGATGACGAGACCCGCCGCCTTCATGTCAGCCCAGAGGTTCTTCCTCGCCTCGAATCGATCCTGACCCTGATACCTGCCTCCGTTTTCGTTGACCTTCGCTTCCTTATCGAGCATGGAGATGATGGGCAGGTTGTGCCGGTGCGCGATGGCATAGTCGTTCGGGTCGTGACCGGGCGTGATCTTCAACGCGCCGGTGCCGAATTCCATGCTCACGTATTCATCCGCGATCACGGGGATCTCACGTCCCAGGATCGGCACGATGCAGGTCCTGCCGATGAACTTCCTGTAGCGTTCATCTTCCGGATGCACTGCCACCGCGGTATCGCCGAGAATGGTCTCCGGGCGGATGGTTGCCACGGGAATGTATTCGTCTGAATCCTTCAGCATGTACTTGAAGTAATACAGGAACGCGTCTTCCTCCTCATATTCCACTTCGAGGTCGGAGACAGCGGTCTTGAGTCCCGGCGACCAGTTGATGAGCCGCGGACCGCGGTAGATCAGTCCCTTTTCGTAGAGGTGGACAAACGCCTCCCGGACGGCGCGACTCAGCCCATCGTCCAGTGTGAAGCGTTCGCGGCTCCAGTCACACGAGGCGCCGAGGCGGCGAATCTGGTTGGTGATGATGCCGCCATATTTATGCTTCCATTCCCAGGTTCGTTTGATGAATTCCTCACGGCCGATCTCCTCGCGCGTCACCTCTTCGTTCTTGAGCAGGTCACGTTCCACCATGAGTTGTGTGGCGATGCCGGCATGGTCGGTGCCGGGCACCCACAGTGTGGAATAGCCCTTCATGCGGTGATAACGGATCATCAGGTCTTCGACGCTGACGAACATGGAGTGACCGATGTGCAGTTCGCCGGTCACGTTCGGCGGCGGGATGGAAATGACGAACGGCTCGACGTTCGGGTCGAAATCCGGTTTGTTCGGATCGTTCCACGGTTTGAAGTAGCCGCCTTTTTCCCACATCTCGTAGATGCGCGGCTCAGTGGATTTGAAGTCGTAGGCTTTTGGCAGTTCTTTTGTCATTCTCGCTCCTTATGTCAGTGCGAGGGCGATAGCCCGAAGCAATCTCAAAATTATTGGGAGATTGCTTCGGCGGGAAAAGCGCCCTCCTCGCAAGGACATTGTTAAAATAAAAACGCCTCGTCCAGCATGAGGACGAAGCATTCGCTCCGCGGTACCACCTCGATTTCCCGTTGAAAGCGGGACACTCTGTGACCGACCATCATCGGTCTTTGCTGTAACGGGCAATCCCGTGCCGGTCTACTCTTTCGCTAAGCGCTGATTTCTTCGGCAATGAATTCAGACGACTTCCGCAACTTTCTGCTGTGGAAGCTTCCAGCCGTGGGCTTCCTTCTCTATCAGCGTAATGGTCACGTACTACTTCTGAATGGCTGAAATTATACGCGCCGGGTGGGGAGGAGTCAAGCGGAAATGCTATACTTGTGTCAATCCACACCAAGGACCACATCATGCTCACCCCACTCAGTTATGTTCTCATCACCCTCGCTGCGATGGCGGCCGGCGCGGTCAATGCCCTGGCCGGCGGCGGGACGCTCATCACTTTCCCCGCGTTGACATTGCTGGCGGGCATCCCGGCGGTCTCTGCGAATATCACCAGCACGGTTTCGCTGTGTCCCGGTTACTTCGGCGGGACGCTGGCGCAGTTCAACGACCTGCGCGGACAAACCAAACGCCTGTGGATGCTCGTCCCAGCCGGGGCGATCGGCGGCGTCCTCGGCGGATTTCTCCTCTTGCAAACGGGCGAAAGGTTGTTCAGGGACCTCGTCCCTTATCTGATCCTGCTCGCTTCGGGACTGCTTGCGATCCAGGACCCTGTCCGCGCCTGGTTGACGCGTCGCATGGCGGCAGGGCAGGGAGGCAGTCTGGAAAAGGTCACGTGGCTGCCGGTCGGGTTGGCATCGGTCTATGGCGGGTATTTCGGCGCGGGCTTGAGCGTGATCGTGCTGTCCGCATTGGGGTTGACGCTCGAAGATTCGTTGACGCGTCTCAACGCGTTGAAACAGGCGGTCGCGTTCAGTGTCAACGTTGCCGCGGCGATCTTCTTTTTGTTCTCGGGTCAGGTCGTATGGACCGCCGCGCTGGTGATGGCGGTCGGCGCGTTGGTCGGCGGTGTGCTCGGCGGCAAACTTGCGGGCGTGATCAAACCCTCCACTTTGCGCTGGACGGTGATTACGATTGGCGTGATCATCTCCATCATCTATTTTGTGCGCGGGTAAACCTTCATCCTTCAGCCTTTATCATTCATCCTTCCTCTTTTATAATCCCACTTTCAAATCCCCTGCCGGAGGTTTCTGTGAGAAGAATTTCATTGATGATGCTTGCTGTCATCGTTCCCACGTTGTTTATTACCGCATGCGGTTCTTCCAATTCCAACGCACCCGCGAAGGCTGTTGAAAATTATTTGAATGCGCTGGTCGCCAAGGATGCGGACCGCCTGCCCACGCTGGTTTGTGGCGATTGGGAGGAGGACGCGCTGATCGAACTCGACTCATTCCAGGCGGTGGATGTGCGCCTCGACAACGCCTCCTGTTCGCAGACCGGCACCGATGGCGATACCGCCCTCGTAAATTGCGCAGGCAGGATCATCGCCACCTATAACAACGAAGATCAGGAACTCGATCTCTCCGTCCGCACCTATCAGGTCGTGCAGGAAGGCGGCGATTGGCTGGTATGCGGGACGCGTTAAAAAAGATCGCCACGCCCGAGAACATCTGGGCGGTCCTGTTGTTTCTCATCGTTGTGACGTTGATCATCTTCACAACGGATTCGAGTCCCATTTGGATCTATCAGGGCTTCTAAATGGGACTGCCCCAGATCTTCGCCTCCATCCTGACCTCCCTGCTGGTCGGCGCACTGACGCCTCGCGCGCTGCGGACGTATCTCCTGCTGGCGCTCAGCGTGCTGGCTGTCTTTTGGTTCCAGCCGGTCGTCCCGCTGCGTTCCTTTGATTTCTGGTTCCCATCCCTGACCCTCGCGCTCGTCGTCCTGACGTGGTTCGTCACCTCCCAGCCCGGCGCGTGGAAATCCCGCCCCAACCTGACCGGCTTATCCATCATCGTCGGGTCCGTCACACTCATCGACCTCTCTCGCTACACCTTTCCCACTCCGTTTCTGACGCAAACAATTCCGCCGCAGTTCATTCAGTTTTTTCTGTTCGTCGTTGCCAGTTCGGCGATCATTTTCCTCTTCCTTCGATTCTCTCCCGCGTGGAGATTGTCCATTGCGGTTCTCCTGCTTCTCTTCATACTTATCGTCCTCAAATCCCCTGTATTATCCCTGCAAACCAGCATCTTCTTTCGCACTCTTGCGAATCGCCCCACAGAGACCGCCTCGGCACTGGATTTGCGCTGGCTGGGATATTCCTATATTGCCTTCCGTCTCATCCACGTATTAAGGGATAAGCAAACCGGGCGCCTGCCCGAACTGTCCCTGCCTGATTTCGCGACCTACGTTGTCTTCTTCCCTGCGCTTGCCGCGGGTCCCATTGACCGCGCTGAACGCTTCGCCAAAGACCTGCAAAAGGATTTTGCGCTCACACAGGACGAGACTCTGCTTGCCGGTCAACGCATTGTGATCGGGCTGTTCAAGAAATTTGTCATTGCCGATGCGCTGGCATTGATCGCCTTGAACGACGCGCTGGCTGCGCAGGTCGGCGCCGCAGGCTGGATGTGGGTTCATCTCTATGCCTACACATTTCAGATCTATTTCGATTTCAGCGGCTACACGGACATTGCCATCGGCATCGCGCGGCTGGTCGGGGTCAAACTCCCTGAGAACTTTCTTGCGCCTTATACCAGGTCCAACCTGGCACAGTTCTGGAACAGTTGGCATATCACGCTGACGCAGTGGATCCGCTCGTATTTCTTCAATCCCTTCAACCGCTGGATGCGCGGGTTCAAATCCGTTCCCATGTGGACGATGATCCTCGTCGGGCAACTCTCGACGATGTTGTTGATCGGTCTCTGGCATGGCATCACCTGGAACTTCATCCTGTGGGGCGCGTGGCATGGACTCGGACTCTTCGTCCAAAACCGCTGGAGCGATTTCGCGAAGACGCGAATTAGTGTGAGCGATCCACGCCTGCAAACTGCATTGAATGTTGGCGGTGTATTGCTCACCTTCCATTTTGTCGCGCTGGGATGGGTGTTCTTCGCCTTGAGCGAGCCAGGACTTTCCATGCAGGTGTTCACGAAACTGTTTGGTGTTTGATCATGGACCAGAAGCAACCTCGCATTCGTCTCTTTGGAGTTCTAGTCAAAGCAACAGCACTACTGCTGTTGTTCAATTTCGCGTTCATCTTCACCACGAACATTCCATTGGGAAAACTTTCCCTCTATAACAAGGTCTTTCCGGGACGCGAACGTTTTCCCTTCGGTGAGACCTACGAATCGTACAACCTGAGTCTCTTCGATATCGATGCCATGTTTGCATCCCATGTCCTTGCAGGAAAAGAAAAAGCCCGCGATGAATACCGCGTGCTGTTAATCGGTGATTCATCTGTCTGGGGTACACTGCTCACTCCTGGACAGACGCTGGCAGGTCAACTCGATGCAACTCCCATCACCGCCTGCGGAAAAACCGTCGGTGTTTACAACCTCGGATATCCGACCATCTCGTTGACCAAGGATTTGATGATCCTCGATCAGGCGCTGGATTATCAGCCCGACCTGGTCATCTGGCTGACGACGCTCGAAGCCTTCCCGAAGGACAAGCAGTTCGAATCGCCCATCGTCGCCAACAATGCCGAACGTGTGAGAGCGTTGATCGGAAAATATCATCTCCCGGCAGATCCAAATGATCCAGCGTTGATACAGCCGTCGAAATGGGACCAGACGTTCGTGAGTCAGAGGCGGGCGCTGGCAGACCTGATCCGCCTGCAGCTCTATGGCGTGTTGTGGTCGTCCACCGGCATCGATCAGGTCTATCCCGAAAATTATGAGCGCGCCCAGACCGATCTCGAAGCCAGTGAAGATTTTCATGGACTGCGCTCATTGCAGGATGGGCTTGCGCTGGATGTGCTCACAGCGGGCATGTCCGCAAAAACAAAACTGCTGCTGGTCAACGAACCCATGCTCATCAGCGACGGTGCCAACAGCGACATCCGCTATAATTTCTTTTACCCGCGCTGGGCGTATGACGAGTATCGCCGGATGCTCGCTGACCTTGCGAACAGGAACGATTGGAATTATCTCGATCTGTGGGACCTCGTCCCCGCAGGCGAGTTCACCAACAGTGCCATCCATCTGACGCCTGCCGGCGAAAGTTTACTTTCGAATAAAATCGCCGAGGCGATTCAGGCAAACTGCGAATAGGATATGAAACAAAGGATACCGCTTATTTTATTGATGATGACTCTGCTCGCGGCCTGTTCCACCGGACAGGCGCCGATACAAAGCGCTTCTGTCCCGCCGACGGACGCGCCGCTTCGATCCCAGCCGACATCTGCTCCCGTTAAATCGATCGTCGCCTCCCCGACACTTACCCCCGTTGTTCCAACCATCACGCCCAAGCCACCGCTTGCCAAGGACGCCTGGATGCAACTGCCCGCGGTGCCAACAAGCGTCAGTGATACCATGCGTGAGGTCTATCAATTGGGTTTGGCGATGGGCAACGACCCGACACATTTCTCGGTCATCGGTGACTGCCAGAATGTTTCATCATATTTCCTATCTGTGTACGATAAGCCGGGCGAATATAGTCTTGGTGAAGAGTACGCATACTTGCAGTCGACGATCGATTATTACCAGGGTTCGTTCTCGCGTGTGAGTGTTGCGGTGAAGGGAGGGTTCAACGCCGCGGCGGTGATCTCGCCATTGCGCGCGGACCCCAAGGTTTGTAATCCCAACGAATCTCCGCTCGATTGCGAATTGCGCCTGTGGAACCCCTCGGTCGTTTTTGTCAGCATGGAGACGTGGTGGTCGCACAAGCCCGCGGCTGAATATGAGAAATACATGCGCAAGGTGCTGGACCGGATCATCGAGACCGGCGCGGTGCCGATCATTGCCACCAAAGCCGACAACCTCGAAGGCGATAATTCCATCAATGAGACCGTTGCCCAACTGGCGTACGAATATGACATCCCTTTGTGGAATTTTTGGGCGGCAGTCCAGCCGTTGCCGGGGCATGGTCTCAGCCCGGACGGATTCCATTTGACCTTTGCGCGCAACTTCTTCGACGACCCCTTCCGCATGAAGAGCGCCTGGCCCTGGCGCAACCTGACCGCCCTGCAGAGTCTGGATGTTGTTCGAAAAAGCCTGACCGGAGAACAATAGGTTTAAACGTCCCTGCCGTCTCCCTGTTCCATTTTGCCCCTGAGATCATCCCTTGCCGGGTGTGCCAGGGGCAAACCGATTCTATAGGCGGCGGAGGCGATGGAATGTGCCACGGATGGCGATGCCAGCAGGACAAAGAAGATCAATACCAATCCCTTCCACAGGCTGAGCGGGGAAAGGATGATCGCCGCGATCAATAAAAATACGATGCCGAACACACTGACCTTGCCGGTGGCATGCAGGCGTGTGTACACATCCGGCATGCGGATGTAGCCGATGACACCGATGAGGGAAAACAGGGTTCCGATCACCATGAAAAGAACAGCGATGATATCGAGAATATTTCCCATCTCAAAACACCTTCTGGTCTGAAATGAACTTTGCCAGCGCCACTGTTGAGAGGTAACTCAACGCGGCGAGGGCGATGGCGGCATCCATGAAGATGCTGTTTTGCTCCAAAATGGAGATCAGGATAAGCACTGCCAGTGTGAGGGTGCTTGCAAGGTCGAGGGCGGTCAGGCGGGCGATGCTGTTCTCTCCGCGCCAGACTCGCCAGGCAGCGACAAGCGCCATGAGCAAATGGGCGGCGAGCACGATCCAGGTGGTGATATTGATGATCGATTCCATAGTTTCACTCGAACATTTTGCTCAACAGATTTTGTCTCATCGATTGTGCCTGTGCCACGAATTTTTCCGATTCGTCCACGTTGAGGCAGTGGGTGTACATCGTGCCTTCATCATCCATGGCTACCACCAGTTCACCGGGCGAGAGCGTAATGGAGTGCGCACTCAACGCCGTCCCCAATTCGGATTTGCTGCCGGATGGGATGGTGATGATGCCGGGGTTGAGAGGCAGTTTCGGGTCAAGGACGATGCGGGCGGTGCTGATCCCGCCGCGAATGACATCCCAGCCCACAACGAAGAGGTAGCGAATCCCTGCCCACAGGAACTGCGGGAGGCGTTTCAGGGGGACGAACTGCATATCCCGCTTGGGCATGAGCAGAGCGATGCCGACCGAGATCAAGGCTCCGATGATGAGATTGGATGGCTGTGCATTTCCGCTCAGGGCGAGATATACAAGAAACAGCGGAATGGAAATGTTGAGGATGCGAATCATGTTCTTTCCTTTTCTATCGCAGGATCGCCGCGATGTAGAACGCCGGGTCGCCCAACCATGCGGCTGTAATCTGCGAGAACGAAACAAGCGGCTCAGCCCAGATACCGATCAGCAGACTGAGCGCGATCAATAAAGCCGGAGCGAGAAGATGATCTCCCGCCTTCTCTTTGGCCTTTGGATTCGGCTCGAACCAAATCTTGACGAACGAGCGGATCACATACGTCAGCGTGAGGATGCTGGCGATGCCGATGATGAGCAGGGGAACATATTGCGCCGCTTCCACGCCGCTCCAGAAGATCATCAGTTTGCTGATGAAGCCATTGAGCGGAGGAATGCCTGCCAGCGCCATGCCGCCGAGCAGGAAGAGAATCCCTGCGGCGGGACTGTTCTTCCCGACGCCGACAACCACATCGAACGCGGCAGATTTGACCGGCGCGCGACTTGCCATCGCGCCTGCCAGCATGAGCATGGCGGCTTTGACAAGCGCATGGTTGAACGTGAAGACCAACGCCGCCGCCAATGAAAGCGGAGTTCCCCAACCGATGCCGACGAGAATGAATCCGATCTGCGCCAGTGTGGAGTATGCCAACATGCGTTTGACATTGTGCGTACCCGCCGCGCCGAACCCGCCGTAGATGACGCCTGCCACGCCGACTATGATGAGCAGGGTTTTCAACAATTCCGCACCTTCGACAAACAGCAGGGTGGTCATGCGCAGGAAACCATAGACTCCCACCTTGACGACCAGCGACGAAAGCATGGCGCTGACCGGCGTCGGCGCGGCGGCGTGGAAATCGGGCTGCCAAAAGTGGAAGGGAAAAGCCGCGCTTTTGATGAGGAAGGTAGCAGTGAGAAATGCCATGCCTGCCATGGTCAACGGCGCGGAGGGATTGGATGCAATGCGATCCGCAAGATCGGCGAGGTTGAGCGTGCCGTGTGCCACATATAACGAGCCAATGCCGAGCAGGAATAAAACCGAGGCAAGCGTTGAGATGTAGAAATATTTGTAGGCGGCTTCTACGCCATAAGTGTCATCCGCGATGGCGGTCAACACCGCGCCGGAGATGACAATGATCTCGGCAAAGACAAACAGGTTGAACAGATCGCCGGTCAGGAAGGCACCGGTCAAGCCTGTGGCGAGAGCGAGGAATAATGGATAGAACGTCGGGTACTGAACAACCTTTTCGGTGGAACCAAGCGAATAGATGAGCCCTGCCGACAGCACGATCTGACTCATCAACACCATGAACACACCCAGCGGGTCGGCGGTGAGGGTGATTCCGAATGGGGGAAGCCAGGAGCCCATTCGGACGGTAACAGGCAAATCGGTCGTCAGAACCGTGCGAAGCAATCCGATGGTGAAGGCAAGGGATGTGAGCATGAGTCCCAATGCAAGCGCTGACTGGACTCTTCGTCTCTTGCGGAGGGCGAGTGTGAGAGGTACACCGCCAAACGGAATGAGGAGCGGAAGGAGCAGAAACCAGGCAGTCATCAGTTCTTCAATCCTTTCACTTCATCGCTGTCACTGGTCTTGTAGCGCGTGGAGATGACATAGAGCAGGCTGAGTACAAAGGCAAAGCCTCCCGCGCTGATGACGATGGCGGTCAGGACGAGCGCCTGCGGAAGCGGGTCGCTGATCTGACTGAGGGCGGTGGTGTACGCGGCTTCGGTCCCGTTGTAGGCGCCGACATTGAACAGGAACAGGTTGACCGCGTTGGAAAGCAATACCAAACCGATGGCAGCGCGGATAAGATTTCGCCGCAATATTTGATAGATGCCTGCCGCAAAGAGGACGCCGATGGCAAGGGATGTCAAAAGGTTCATTGTGCCTCCTCGATGGCGGCGAGATCCGCTTCGGCTTCGAGGTCTTCCTCGCGCGGATGCCCGAGATTGTCGAGAATTAAAGTCGCCGCGCCCATGACGGTCAACGCGATGGAGACTTCAAAGATGAATGAATTGGTGAGGGCGAAACCAGTTGGCAGGGATAAACCAAGCATTTTGCCATAATCAACGGGCGCAAAGAAACCTTTGCCAAACACAAATCCTCCAAAGGCGTTGAGCAGTGCCAGGGTCAACCCGGCAACGATCATGTTGTTGCGGTTGAGCCAGAAAAGTTTGCGGCGCGTTTCGTAATACCCGAACAGCATGTACCACTGGGCGATGGCGAGACTGATGATGACGCCCGCTGTGAATCCGTCGCCAGGCTGGTCGTGCCCGTACATCATGTGGATGATGCCGATCATGAACGCCAGCGGCAGCATGATATACGCCAGCGTGTGCAGCATCGGTGAAGTCGGCAGGTTTTGAATGCCAAGCGGCGTGTGCGCCTTCAAGGTTTTATCGGGCGGTTCATAAGTACGTTCGCCGCGCTTGCGCGTGGCGTAATGCAGCAAGGTGTAGATGCCCAACCCCGCCAGCGCAAAGACCAGAATTTCGATCAGCGTATCTGTGCCGCGGAAGTCCACCACAACCGCGCCGACGATGTCCTTTGCGCCGGTCAACGGTTTGGCATTCTCGGCATAGAACGGCGACACCACACTTTCACGCGGGCGTGTGTTCAACGCGGTGAACGTCAACCCAGCCACCACCGCACCCGCCAGCACGGCGATCATCGCATCGCGCGCCATGTCCCTGCGGCTGTGCAGCAACTCGTTGGCGCGGTCACGCAGTCGGCGCGGGATCAGGCTCAGGCTGAGGATCAGGATCACCGTCGCGAGAATATCCACCACGATCTGCACCAGCGCCACATCGGGCGAAGGCTCGAGCGCCATCCACACCGCCACACCCAAACCTGTGATGCCCAACGCGATCACGGCGTGCAAGTCACGTTTTGCAATCACACTCACCAACGCGGCAGCGGTCAACAGCACCAACGAGAACAAACGCAAACCGTTCAAGCCTTCCACGTTCCATTCAAAATTTTGGATGAAGACTCCGCCCGGGAGTCCGCTGAACAAAACGACCAACGCCACTGCACTGAGGATCATCACGCGGAGATAGGTCCGCAGCTGACCGCCCTGCAATCTGGTCGCTGTCCGAGAAAGCGAATCCAACCCGGAAACCGTCCCGTTGAACAGCGCGTTGGCTGTGACGTTCGGCAGGAAGTTCATCATCCACGCACGGATCCTTTCCCGCTGCCAGAAGATGAGTGACCCAAGCAATATCGCCACAACCGAAAGGATCAATGGCACATTGATACCGGTCCACAGTGCAAGCGATACTTTGACCTTGTCACCGTATGCGGCTTTGGCGGCATCGGCAAGGAAGTTGGCGAGGAATGCCGGTTCGGGGAGTAAGCCCACTGCCAGCGAAAGAACAGCAGGGATGGCGGGCGCGATCCAGAAACCAGGTTTGGGATCGTGTCCATGCGGAGGATGTTTCTCGTCCGCGGGTTTGCCGAGGAAGACACCCCACACAAGCAGTCCTGCCTGCGCGAGGAGCAGCGCACCTGCGATCACAGTTGTCAGCGGGAAGAGGTTGTCCACAATGGGAGGCAGGCTCGGGTGAGAGGCGGAAGCGAGAAGAGTCTCTTTGGCGAGAAAGCCAAAAAGCGGAGGAAGTCCAGCCATTGAGAGCGCGGCGACTCCCATGATCCCAAAAAGGATCGGCATCTGCTTGCGCAACCCGCCCAATTTGCGAATGTCACGCGTGCCGGTTTCATGGTCAATGATGCCCGCGGACATGAAGAGTGCGGATTTGTAAAGCGCGTGCGCGAGGATGCCGATGACAAGTGCCTTGAAAGCGATCTCGGTATCCTGACCGATCAGCGCGACCAACACGCCGAGCTGTGAAATGGTGGAATATGCCAGCAAGGGTTTGAGGTCGTTTTGCTTGAAGCCGAGATACGCGCCAACCAGCATGGTGGTCAAGCCGAAGATGGAGAGCGTCCAGAACCACAGGTCGGTGTTGCCGATGGCGGGGTTGAGACGTGCCAATAAATAGATGCCCGCCTTGACCATCGTTGCGGAGTGAAGGAAGGCGCTGGCTGGCGTAGGCGCGGACATCGCTTCGGGGAGCCAGATGTGCGCGGGGAACTGCGCGCTTTTGGTAAAGGCTCCGAAGGCGATCAGGGTGAAGAAGACAGGGTATAGCGGACTTGCGCGAAGAATATCACCGCTGGCGAGGATGGTCTTGAAATCTGCGTTGCCGCTCAGGTTGATAAGAAAGATAAAACCTGCGAGCAGGGCGATGCCGCCTCCACCGGTGATGAACAGCGATTTGAACGCCCCTTTGCGCGCAGTTTCATCCTTGTACTTGTAGGAGATCAACAGGAAGGAGGAAATGCTGGTCCCTTCCCAGAACAGGAAGAGGGTGATGAGGTCACCAGCCAGGACCAGTCCGAGCATGGCAGTCATGAAGAGCAGGATGTAGGCAAAGAAACGCCGCTCGTTTTTTGGCTCGCTGGAATGCGAGTCGTCGAAGTAGTAGCCGGTGTAGATCGTGACCAATGTGCCGATGCCGGTGACGAGCAGGGCGAAGAGCGTGGAGAGTCCATCGAGGTAGAGCGAGAAGTACAAGCCCAGTGAAGGGATCCACGGAATGGAGAAAGTCAGCGCCTTGCCAGAGGGGATGGTGCTAGAGGCGTAGAGGATGAGTATGAAAAAGGAAAGAGGAAAGACAGACAGCAGCAAACCAAGGCGCGGCATGCTGGCAAAAACTCCCCGTTTGGGGAGCGTAAGCGCCAGGAAAATCCCCAGCGTCAACACGGCAAATGGCAACAGCAAAATGTATCCCGACATGAAGGCATTTTAGCAAGGATTCTTAAAAAGTGGGTGTGAAGGGCTGGGAATTTATAAATTTCAAACAAATACTCTCCGCAGGCTCATTAGAATAAATCCGCTTGTATCCTTCATTTCTCCCTGCCGAGGATGGGAAGATGGATTTTCGCCCTTGACAAAATAGAACAAGTGTTCTATATTCTGGGCAGTCGTAGATTATTCGTTTTGTTGTGGTTCCTGCGGGCATCCCCGGAGGATCACAGGAGGCTCAAATGAACCGTCCGATGTCTGTTGGTCTGCTCCCCATGATCCGAGGGACCGCCCTGAAGAGAGGCTTGATCTTCGGTGGGATCATCTTTGCTGCCCTGCTTGGGTTCGAGATCTTCAATTTTTCCAGCACGTCGTTTGCCTTGCACGATATCCTGGGCGACCTGTCCTTTGGTCCCTTTAAATGGTCGACCATCCTTGCCCTGGCTTTTTGCGGCATTGACTTTGCCGGGATCGCCCGCGTCTTCACACCCGAACAGGGGCGTGACGAGCCTGCCGAGGTCTGGTATCTGCTCGGCGCCTGGTTCCTGGCGGCGCTGTTCAATGCTTCATTGACCTGGTGGGGAGTCTCTGTCGCAATTTTGAAGCATAATGCCGAAGGCGGAATCCTGCTTGGACAGGCGACGATGACCAGGACCGTGCCGATCTTCGTAGCCGCCATGGTACTTGTCATCCGCGTCCTTTTGATCAATACCATTTCCGTTGCCGGAGACCGCATCTTCACTCTTGCAGAAGACAGATCACAATATCAGAACCGATCGTCCTATCGTTCCAACAATGAAGGCTATCGTGCCCCCAACTCGTCATTCCCGCGACCTGCGCCCAAGCCCACCCCTGTCGCAGCTTCGCGACCGCTCTATAACGAGCCGACGTACCATCCAATCGGCATGAATGCGCAGTCGCAGAATGATAATACCTACACAAGGACATAAACCTATCGAATAAAACTTTCCCCTTCCCTCCTCTCCTTGACCTCCTACAAAAACATCCAACAAAGTACCGGCGCCGCGTATCGCGGCGCCGGTACTTTGTTATCCATTGATACCGATCACCTCTTCAGAAGCGCGTCGACAACTATGAACTCACTGGAGGTGTTGTAGGTGTGCGTCGCCAGTATATCCCTGCCGTTTGGCTCGATGCGCTCGATCAATTCCTCCTCGTATTCATTGATCGTCAGCTTTGTAATCCGGTTGAGGTTCAGCGCGTACCCATATCTCAGCGAGGAGTCCTGCGAGGGGCGTATGAGTGCGCCGTCCCTGCGAAAGATGCGTCCGGCAGGACGTGCAGATCGTACGTCCGAAATGACGGGATTCATCGGATGTGAAGTCCAGTTTGTGGATAAGGGATCGTCCGAATAATAGAGATGCAATTCGTCCCACGTGGAACCGTTTTTGCCCGCCATGTTCACGAACATCCACCAGCGCATCGCATGCTCGATGAGCGTTGCATCCACCGCGTGCACATCCTGCATGATGGTCTTTTGAAATTCCCAGCGGTCTGGAAATCGTGTACAACGATATATCTCGATCGTCCGGTTTTGGGCGGTTTCCGGCATCATGTAAAATTCGCCGCGGTATTCGAAGATGAACGGATAGGAAAGATGATATGGACGTTCCAGCACGATTTGTGGTTCTCCGATGTTTTCGTCCGAATCCATCACGGCATGTGAGATATGCCCGCGTTTTTTCTGATATAGATATTCCTCGAAAAATAAATGGATTTGATTCTGACGTTGCAGGATGAACGGGTCCGCCCAAAATGCGCCTCGCGGTGGGACCCTGGTGCTGAGTCTGCCCCAATCGAACGCCCCGCCTGCTGTTCTATTTCCTGCCATGAGCGCCCAAAGCTGAGGGAACCTACGCCGCCAGAGTTTGTTCTCGAAAACGTTGGCGAATTTTTTCCATGCAAGCAACACCAGTTGACCGGTGGTGGGCAATGGAATCCCATCCGCAGGTTTTGCAGGTTGGGCTTTTGCAAAGAACGCCTGCTCACCCATTGCATGTAAATCCCTGAGCAGGCGCGGCACCACCTCGGAGGCCCTCCACAGGAACGATCTCTGGTTCAGTGTGATCGATCCCGGATGGGCAGCCATGACCGATCCTCCGACCGTCAGCAGGGTTTCCATGCGCTGCACCTCGACATCACATTGCATGGTCGGTGTGTCGTTCAATACTTCCATCCAGCCGGTCTCAGTGTGGGTTGTGACGCGGGCTCCGTTGCAGCGTAGTGACCAGATGCCGAAGCGCGCCACATCCAGGAGGAACCCGGGCAGGGCATCCAAACTCAAGTTGAGCAAGACATCCAGGCGCATGGCTTTGAGGCGTGAGACGCGCTCGTTCAGGCTTTCCCCGAGGATTTGCGTATTTTGGAGGATCTTCCGAACGTCACTCGACTCGCGGGGATCGAAACCCGGACGAAAGATCCTTTGATCGAGTTGAAATTGGAAATTGTAGAATTGGCTCGTGCGATTGGCTTCCCCATTCTTTTGATCGGCAAACGCCAGCGCGGTCACCTCCGCGTGAGATGAGTCCCTGATCCCCTCCAGCATGGATCTGACCCAGGCAGGGGTCTTGTGATCTGAAAGGATGACGCCCACACGCAGTTTATTCATGCTCATCGCCATTGGGTCGGAACGCGGAAAAATACAGCAAAGGCTGATAACCCAAACGGCGGTACAAGGGCATTGCCTGGTCCGAAGGGATGAGCACCATGCGTCTCAGCCCGAGTTCGATCGCATGGGCGTGTGCGCGTTGAACGAGCGCGGTACCGTATTTCCGATTGCGATAGTTCTTGAGGACATACAGTTGATTAATATAACCCACTTTGGGATACACATTGACCAGTTGCAGCCACCCGACCGCCTCGCCTTCGTGTGTCACATAGAAAGAGTGGATGTGTTTGTCGCGCAGCGTCTGCACATAGATGCGTTCGCCTTCGGTGGTCAGGTTGTGGTTGGCGGTCTCCGCCTGTTGGATGGTCGTTGCCTTGCATACGTTGGACGGAATGGTGGTTGCCTTGGCGGGCAGGTCGAGCCCGAGGATCGGACCCGTGCGCACGAACTCGTGGGCATACTTCGTGTATTGTTCCTTCAAAGCGGGGTTGGATGGTTTGGGATGAAAGACGTCGATGATGTATTGCTTGTCATCCGGAATTGGATATGCCAGCACCGCGTCCATGACGGATCTCGCATCCGCGCTCAAGGCGAGGAATTCATATTGAAATGACGCAATGGGAGCGCCTTCATAAATGGATACCCCGATCGGTCCATGCACCTTGTATTTCGTCTTATGGGTGACATGATAGACATGATTGTAGGAAGAGATCATTGCCTCCACTGCCCACCAGTTTTCGATATCGGGTCTCGGGTTCTTCATGCCAATATAATGACGAAATCCCTTCAGGTTGGTTACTTATTCCAGAGTGCTATCGCCATTGGATAGCACGTAGAAACTGCGCCCGTCCTCGTGGATGAAATCGGTGGCGATATAGCCTGCCGCGAATGCGGTTTCGAAGACTTCGCGCGAAAAGAAACGCCAGTCGCGGGCAAGGGCAAAATCGGCTTCCTTCAAAGCCGTAAAATCGGATGGGATTTCTGCAAGCAGGAGAGGCCCTTCAAGGGATGAAAAATGTTCGGGCGGTTGTAGAAGTTTCTCAGCACCGCCCTGGGCATTTCGAGACGTCCGGATGATGGGCTTGTAAAGGGGATGGAGTTCTGCTTTCGAGAAGTTCTCCAGTTTCAGTGGACCGCGGGGTCGTTTACCGAGCCGCCGTTCAACGCGGCGGGTGTTGATCCACCAATCCACCTGGAAGCGGTCGGAGGGCAGCCCGGCATTCAATCCATCGCGCATGTCACCATATTCCGAACGACGATAGTTGTTGCAGACCGCGCCAAGCTTTGCGATATTGAGATTCGCATTGCGACTGAGCAATGGGTCATATGTCCACGTGATGTGATCGAGCCCCTGTTTGCGGACCATCTGCCATTGGGCACGCTTCAGCGCGAAGCCGACGCCTGAATCCCGTTGATCAGGGCGGATGCCCAGCATGTGCGAGCAATGCTTCGGGCGCGGTCCATCGGGTGTGAACTCGATGCCGGGGAAACCAAACGCGAAACCAATGAGTTGCTCTTCGATGAACGCGCCGATGACCAGCCCGCCGTTGTGCGTTGCCGTAATGAGCATGTGCGCAGGGACAACGTCCGTCTCGCTGCCAGGCCAGACGAGTCGCTGCAGGTCTTCGACAGCGGTCATCTCTTCTGGGGATTCGAGCAGTTTTATAACGGGAGCAGGCATAAGTCAACGCGAGATGCGGAGGGCTTCCTGTATCCTTTGCAGGATCGGCTTGCGCTCCAGGTAGTTCAGGCGATAGGCGAAACGGGCGGGCATCAACCCGAATGTGCGCGGAAGATTTTCCACGGGGCAGGTCCGGTTGACCGCAACGTAATCGAGCCAGTAGGTCGGAATGTTGAAACCCGGCGTGAAGGCATCGAAAATGACAAACAAGGCGCGCAGGTAGGGCGGCGGCAGGGGGATCAACAGGCGGCGCGTATGGGTAACCTCCATGATCGTTTCAATCACCTGACGGACTGTGAAATATTCTCCTCCCCCGATCTCATAGGTCTGGTTGACCGTATCCGGATTCTGCAATGTCCAGATCAAACAGGTGACGAGATCCTCCACCCAGAGCGGCTGGAGCAAAGTCCTTCCATCGCCGGGGATGGGCAGGATGCCCGGCGCGGCGCGGATGAGCCGGGCCAATCCGGTGGTGAAGTGGTCCTCGGGTCCGAACACAAGGGACGAGCGGATGATGGTATATTGCACCCCGCTTTTGCGGATGTATTCTTCGGCGATGCCCTTTGCCTTGTGGACGGGAAAGGCGGAGGCGCGGTCTGAACCGATGTGACTGAGATAGACAAAGTGTTTGATATTTGTACCCGCCGCGACCTGTGCAAGGGTGCGCGTGCCTTCGATATCCGTGGTGAACAGGTTGCCGCTTCGTCCCTGGGATGCCGCGCTGGCAAGGTGATAGATCTGATCGGCACCGCGTAGTGCGGCGCGCAGACCGCGCTCATCATTGAGGCTGACCACCGCCACCTCCACAGGGACGCCTTTGGGCAGGCGCGGCGAACGCGGTGAAGGACGCAGCAGTACGCGGACCTGCTGGCCCGTCTCGGAGAGTTGGCGTACAAGAGCGCGACCGATAAATCCCGTCGCGCCGGTGACCAGAATCATGAGTGGATTATAGCAGAGGTGAAAATATTGCCGATTGCCAATTACGACCACGTGCGATCTTGTGCATGGCAGCCATTACGGGAGAATCGACAAGGGAGATCGGTATTCAGGGAGAACCTAAAATGAATGAAAGACTGAGCAAAACAACTCAAGGACACTTCCTTGTGAAGATTACGGCAAGTTGAAGGTCTTCACGAGGAAGACTGCCATCTGGGCGCGGGTGACTGGGGTGTCGGGGCAGTAGTTGCTCC
>DIDP01000008.1:0-73870 GCA_002418205.1 Anaerolineales bacterium UBA5797
TGATATTGAACAATCCTTAAAGAAAAGATATACTAGAGGCGTATAGTCATTATGGAACTTTTCGGCGTTTCAAACGTTGTATAGTATTGGATGGAGTAGAGGAGAATCAATATGAAATCACGAATGAAACTGACGTCACTCATGCTGCTGGTTGCCATGGTTTTGTCACTGGTGCCCGCGGCGACTTTGCCAACCGGCGCTTCGGCGGCAGCGTGTTATCACGCGCAATTCGTTGCCGATGTCACCGTTCCGGACGGCACAAAGTTCGAGCAGAATGCGACCTTTAAGAAGACCTGGCGCTTGAAGAACATCGGCACGTGTGCGTGGAACGGTGTCACCATGATCTTTGACAGCGGAACGCAGATGGGTTCCGTATCCTCCGTCGCGGTTTCAAATGGGATCGCTCCAGGCCAGACCGTTGACGTAAGCGTCGATATGACCGCGCCCAACACGGCGGGTCACTATATCGGTTATTGGAAGTTCAAAAGTGATCAGGGCGCGATCTTCGGCATCGGCGTGAACGCCAATCGCCCCTGGTGGGTCGAGATCAATGTCGTTGGCGGTACCACCACCGGTGTTGTCTATGATTTCACTGCCAACGCCGACAAAGCCACCTGGTACAGCGGTCTTGAGCCTCTGCCATTCCCTGGCACCGATGGGGACAACCGCGGCTTCGCCTTGAAAAAGGACAAGCCCAAATTCGAGAGCGGCGTGGAAGCCGCCCAACCGGGTTTGTTGATGGCGCCGCGCAACATCACGAACGGCTTCATCCAGGCAACCTATCCCGCGTTCAAAGTGCAAAGCGGCGATCGCTTCCAGGCGACGGTCGGTTGTGAATTCGGCGCGACGAGTTGCTACGTTGCCTACCGCTTGGATTATGAGACCGGTGGCGTGGCGCGTACCTATTGGACGTTCCGCGAGCGCTACGAAGGCTGGACATACAACGCCAACATTGACCTCTCGCCTCTGGCTGGCAAGGATGTGAAGTTCACGCTGGTGATCAATTCCTACGGCTCGCCGGTGGGTGACCGCGCTTTGTGGGGCAACCCGGTCATCGTCCGCAAGGGAATCGTATTGACACCCACTGCAACGTTCACGGGTACGCCTCCCACCTCCACCCCGACCAAAACACCGACGGTCCCGCCTTCAAATTGTGACAAGGTCCAGTTCATCGCGGATGTAAATATTCCCGACGGCACCACGCTTGCCCCCGGCGCGCAGTTCACGAAGACCTGGCGCTTGAAGAATGTTGGCAGTTGTGCATGGACCACTTCCTATCAACTGGTTTACTTCAGCGGCGAGAAGATGGGCGCGGCCTCCTCCGCCTACTTCCCCAAGAGCGTCGCGGTCGGACAAACGTATGACTTTTCCATCAATATGACCGCTCCCACCACACCCGGCTCCTACCGCGGTTACTGGATGTTCAAGAACGCCAATGGCGCGTTGTTCGGTATCGGCGCGCAAGCCAACAAGCCGTGGTGGGTGGACATAAAAGTTGCCGGTGCAACCGTTACGCCCGGCGGACCGACGGCTACACCTTCCGCCACGCCCACGCCTCTGGCTGGCACAGCGTATGATTTTGCCGCCAATGCCTGCTCGGCAACCTGGTTCAGCGGCGCCGGGCAGCTCCCATGCCCCGGAACCAACGGCGATGCCAAAGGTTTTGTGTTGAAGGTCAGCAACCCCAAACTGGAATCGGGGGCCACCGATTCACGGCCCGGTCTGGTTACCTTCCCGCAAAATGTCCAGGATGGATATATCCAGGGCATCTATCCCGCCTTCAAGGTCCAGAGCGGCGACCGTTTCCAATCCACGATCAACTGCGAATACGGGGCGACGAGTTGTTATGCCGTGTTCCGGCTCGATTATGAAGAGGCTGGCGCGATCAAGACATTCTGGGGTCCGTTCCTCGAAAGACATGAAGGTCAGTTCTTCAATGTGGATGTCGATCTCACCCCATTGGCTGGCAAGGATGTGAAGTTCATCCTCACGGTTCTTGCGGCAGGATCACCGGTCGGTGATCGCGCCCTTTGGGTGGGTCCGCGCATCTATCGCGCCGGTAGCGGTTCCGCCCTGCCTGATTTGACGATCACCCAGTTGAAGGTCGATTTGCCGAATCCCAGTTGTCTGGCTCCCGGAGATGCTTTTGGCTTGCACGTTTGGGTTGCCAATAATGGACAGGCGGCAGCCGGCAGCTTTAACGTTAAATTCAATGATGCCCAGCAAACGATGAACAGTTTGGCAGCTGGAGAGACAAAGTCCGTCTTCTTCGCCAATTACAATAACCCGAACAACAGCCCGATCACAGTGGCTGTCGATCCGGCAGGCGCGATTACGGAAAGCAATGAGCAAAATAACTCGCGCACTGAAACACTGCAATTGATAACCCCAACGCCGCCCGTGCCCTGTACGGCCACTCCCACTCAAAGTCCCACCAGTGGCTGGGATAAATTCCAGAGCACCAAATACGGTTTTGAGTTCAAATATCCGAACGGCGCGCCGATCTCCGAACAGACTGACGACCACGCCCGGATCGCGCTTTCGATTGCCGCCGGCACGAATCTGCTTGAAAAATATGTGGATGTCAGCGTGGTCGAAGGCACCGATCCTTGCAAGTCGCCGGATATCGGCGGTGAAGCGGCAGCCACGGAAAATGTGACCATCAACGGCATCCAGTTCCTTAAGGAAACGGGAACCGGCGTCGCGGCTGGCAACATCTATGATTTCGTGGCTTACTCCAGCAAGGCTGGCAATACCTGCACCAGCCTGACCTTTGTATTGCATTCCGCCAACCCCGGGAATTACTCCACGCCTCCGCCGGAGTTCGACAAGAATGCCGAGTCGCTCGTCTTCGACCTGATCATCAATACCTTCGACTGGACGGGTTAACGCCGATTCATTCGGATGTTTTTACACGCTCAGCACAACCATCAGCCTGGTCCGCGTGACCAGGCTTTTCTCCAACCCCTCATCTGGCTCCTCCTCGCATCTGGAGGGGCAGGGGTATGGGAAAATGTATGACCTTCGATAACCCCACCATCCTGCTTGCTGACGATGATCCCACCATCGCGGACAGCCTCGCCCCGTTCCTGGAGCGCGCCGGCTTCCATGTGCTGGTGGTGTCGGACGGCGTAAGCGCGCTGGACAAGGCGCAAAAACACCACCCTGAATTGATCATCCTCGATGTGCTCATGCCGCGCATGGATGGACGTGAAACCCTGCGCCGCCTGCGGAAAGCCAACATCTGGACGCCGACCATCCTGCTCACGCAGGTGGGGGAGGCATCCGAACGCGCGTTGGCGCTCGAGGAAGGCGCGGATGATTACCTGAACAAGCCGTTCGATCCGCATGAACTGCTCGCCCGCATCCGTGCTGTATTGCGGCGCGCCCGCCCGGGCGAGCGCTCCCTTTCCACTGCCTGGTTGTTGACTGCCGATACTCTGAAACTTGACCGGCGCGCCCGCCGCGTCACGTTGGATGGGGAGCAGTTGGAATTGACGCCCAAGGCATTTGCAGTGCTGGAATATTTAATGACCCATCCCGATGAAGCAGTGACGCGTGAACGTCTGCTGGAGGTTGTATGGGGCTGGGAATACCCTGCTGGCACGCGCACGGTTGACACGCGCATGGCTGAGATCCGCCGTGTCCTCGACGACGATCCCTCCGAGCCGCGTTTCGTTGAGACGCTTCCCGGCGAAGGCTATCGTTTTATTGCCCAGGTGCGCGGAGAGGGATAGGGAGTTTCATGTTCATTGGCAGGTGGAAAAAGATTCTGATATTCTCGATCCCGTTCCTGGTCGGCGCCTTCTTCGCCCTCGTTGCAAGGCTGTTCATGCCGATGGTCTTCCCCTTCCTTGCCTCCGTGGATTTCGGCTTCACCGGAGTAGTGTTTGGAATGAGCATCAGGAATTCCCCGCTGGTTGCGTTCCTGCTGGGGTTTTTCCTTGCATGGGTCGTCATACTCATCCGTTATTGGGACCAGCGCCGCATATCGCAGGCACAGACCATGTATGCGGATTATTTACAGGGAGCCGGCGATAACCGCCGCCAATTCATGCGCAGACTCGATCATGAGATCAAGAATCCGCTGACGGGGTTGCGCGCGGCGCTGGTCAATTTGAAGGAAACCAAAACGAACGAGGAGCGCGAACGCGCGGTGGGAAATGCCAACCGTGCCGTGGAACGTCTCACGCGATTATTGACCGACCTGCGCAAGTTGTCGGACCTGGAGGAACGCGCCATCGAACGCCTGCCCGTCGATGTGCCGGAATTGCTCGATGATGTGGTGACCGCGGCGCGCGTCCTGCCGGCTTATGAGGGGCGCGAGATCAACCTCTTGATCCCCAAGGTCCCTTCGCCGTTCCCCAGGATAACAGGCGACCGTGACCTGCTGGTCCTGGCGGCGTACAACCTGGTCGAAAACGCGCTCAAGTTCACGTCCGCGCATGATTCGGTGGAGGTCCGGGCGTTGGAGGACGGCAGGTCGATCGTCATCGAGGTGGCTGATTCGGGAACGGGTATTTCATCCGAGGATCTGCCGAAGATCTTCGATGAGTTGTATCGTGGTACGAATGCGCGCGGCACCGAGGGGAGCGGTCTTGGGCTGGCGTTGGTGAATCGTATCGTCGCGTTGCACGGCGGCGGGGTGGGCGTTCGCTCGAGTCAAGCTGAACCGCGCGGGACGGTATTTACGCTCAGATTGCCGAGGCGGTAGGAGTTTATAGCGCTGAGCAGGATACGGACACGCTTCGCAGTGTTACAAAACTGTAACATCTCTGCGACAGGCTTGTAACAGCCGGGGGATAAGATATATGTATGAAGAAAATTCTGGACAACGAAACCCTGTTGATCGAAACCGCCCAACGCGGCGACATGGAGGCATTCAACATGCTTGCCTTGCATTATCAGGACATGTTGTATCGAATTGCCCTGCGGATCGTGAATGATGAATTCACCGCCGAGGATGCCCTTCAGAATGCGTTGTTGCAGGCGTATAGCAACATCCGGTCATTTCGCGGCGGCACCTTCAAAAGTTGGCTGGCGCGCGTGACCGTCAACGCCAGTTATGACGAACTGCGCCGGGGCAGACGGCACATCTCTTTGCCACTGGAACAATTCACGAACGATGGCGAGGAGATCGAATCTCCGGAATGGATGCGGGACCAGTCTGCGGGTCCGGAGGAAAGAGCCGAGTCATCCGAATTGCAGAGAGTCGTCCAGCAGTGCATCAAATCCCTTGTGCCCGATTATCGTCTCATGGTCATCCTGGTGGATATCGAAGGTTTGTCGTATGAAGAGGCGGCACGGATCGCGCGTGTCCCTGTGGGGACGGTGAAGAGCAGGCTGGCCCGGGCGCGGATGCAAATACGGAATAAACTGCGCGCCTTCCAGGGATTGCTCCCTGCGGCGTACCAGTTCGATCTGATGGTTTCCGCAACTGTGTAATTTCCTCCAGGTATCTCTAAACGCGTGGAACCAAAAATCCACGCGTTTTTGGTTTGGTGGCTATAATTCGACTGCAATATATTTTATCGGTTCAAGGAGATATCCATGAAACGCTGGCAGGGTTCCTGTATTGGGGCTTTTCTTGTTTTATTGGTTGGAGGAAGTTCATTATTCTTCCTTGTCCCTGTGGGCGGCGCGATGCTGGTGGGCATCCCGCCGGTTTTCGATAAATTGACGGGCTGGGTGGTCTGCCCCGGCGCTGAATCCATATCTGTCGAAGAATATAACCGCGGACCCGTAACGACAAGCCCGACCGGAGGCACGGGTCACCAGGAGGAATGGACCTGCACCTTCGAAGATGGGAGCCAGAAGGTTGTTCCGAATGAGGAGATTGCACTTAAGGGGATCGGCGCGTCGTTCACTGCCGCGGGCATATGTGGGGGATTGGTGGTGTTGCTTTTGATGGTGATCGCAGCGGGGATCGGGGGAAGGCTGGTCAGGCCGAAGACAGAATAAGCGCGCAAACGATTGATGAATTCCCCTCGCTCCTGCTCGATCAACGGTCAGGGGTGAATCTGTGTTTGGATAGGATTTGACAGTAAAAACTGGTGGAATGGCCGCGTCTGCTTCGTGGAGGTTTATATGAAGATCATCAAAAGAGTTTTATTGGGTTTGCTGGTTTTGCTCGTTGTCTTTGTGTTGTTCCTGGCGGGTTCCATTGCTGTGGATGCGCTGGCTGGCGGTGACCGCCTCGCCGCGGTGACCAACACGACCATCCCCGGTGTGGACGGCGGACCGGATGTGCGTGCCTATGTGGCGGAGCCAACAGGCGAGGGACCGTTCCCATCGGTGATCATGATCCATGAGTTTTTCGGGTTGAACGAATCGATCGTCGGCAAGGCGGACCTGCTCGCGGAGCAAGGTTACCTCGTCGTTGCCCCGGATACGTTCCGAGGCTCGACCACCTCGTGGATTCCCCGTGCGATCTATCAGGTCATCACCACCGATCAGGCGGACGTCAACGCGGACCTGGATTCGGTCTACGCGTGGCTGGAGTCGCAGCCGGATGTTGCTCAGGATCGGGTGGGCGTGGCAGGCTTCTGCTACGGTGGACGCGCCTCCCTGCTATACAGCCTGCACAACGATCGGCTCGCAGCGACGGTCGTCTTCTATGGTTCGTCCGAGACTGATCCTGCCATCCTGAAAAACCTGCCGGGTCCCGTGCTGGGAATCTTCGGCGGTGCGGACCAGTCCATCCCGTTGAGCGAGGTGGATGCCTTTGAAAAGGGACTCGAAACCGCTGGCGTCCCGCACCGCATCACGGTGTATGACGGCCAGCCGCATGCCTTCGTGCAGGATGCCGAGGGGATCAAGTCCGGGGGCGCGCAGGGCGAGGCGTGGAACGAAATGCTGGCGTTCCTCGATGAGAATCTCAAGAATCGATCCTCTTCGAATGGCGCGGGTGTTTTGCTCGAGTATGAGGCACCCTTCGCATGGAAGTATTACACCATGCTGGTGTACGAACATGCCTTCGGTACTGCGAGTCACAGGCATTGATTTATTCAACAAGAAAGACCTCCTCGATATTTCCAGCGGGGAGGTCTTTTATTCTTTACCAATTTNNAATTTACTATTTTCCCAGTTTCTTCTTGAACTCTGCCGTCAACGTGGGAACAAAATTTCATTCCATCATCTATTTCATCAACTCAATTGCCGGGGGGAATGTCACGATGACATTTTCACTTTGATCGTACTCAACAAGCAGATCGGCTGTGCCTATCAGGTCAATGGTATAACCGATGATCTGGCTGTGATAGCCTTCGGTTCCTGCAGTTCCGTTGATTTGGATGTCCGACGCGGGGGCGAGGATCGTTCCCACAAAACTCGAATCTGAATTACCGTTGATGATCATCCCTGAATCGTTGCTCATTGGCATATAGATCAGTAATCCGGCGAACGGTCCGGTTTGAGGCGCCGTCAGGTTGATCTGGGCATTGCCGTCCCAGTGAACATTTCCAGAGCGCATGAAGATGAACACATTGTTGCCGATCAGGGTATCATGCGCGTTGACCATGAAGTCTCCATCCACACAATATACCCCCGGCAGCAAATATGTGACGCCACTCGGCGGGAACCTCCCAGACCAGTTCCCGGGAGAAAGTTTATTGCCGTATTGAACGGCGTTGTTTCCGCAGATCGGTTCGGGAGGCAGCGCGATCGGCGGATAGGGAACTGGATTCGCGTCGACTTGAATTGTGTCCGCCGGTGTGACCGATCCGTGCAGACAGGCGCCCCCAACGATCTCGATCCCTTGCGGTGTATCGATCAGGCTGTTGCCAACCTGCTCGAACGCACAATCGTCATTCGAGTTGACGAATATGCCGCTTCCGGTGAGGACCGTTGAATTTGTCCCGTGTGACCGGAAAGCGCCTCGCCCATCTGGTTTTAAAGCCACCATTGCCGCCCCTGAATTCATCGGACCCTCGATGCTGGGGTGGACGTGCGTGACCGCTTCGACGCGGTTATGGATATGGTCCACGCCTATGACACGTGCAAAGGATGTAGAGGTCGTGGATTCGATGATGACTTCCACATATGCAGTGTCTCCACCATACGGCTCATTCTCAGGAGGGCAATGGATATGAACGGTGGTCGTCGCGCCGTTGTTCTCATATCCGTAGCCTGCTGCCTGTAGCAAGCCGGTGCCCTCCCAGTCACCCCCACGGATTTTCGACAGGGCGGCGGCAAATGCGGCTGTATCTGCCGCGTTCTGAGCATTTCGCCGATCACTGAAAACATGTCCGCCATCCACTGCAAGCGCCACAAAACCGACCAGCCCGGCAACTGCGAGCGCGATCAAGATCAAAGCCTGACCGCGCTCCTGCAAAATTTTTCGAATCATGGTTCCTCCATTCGAATCAGCAGCAACCCAAACCGATCCCCGACCCAATTTCTATGACGGTGTTTTTCCCTGCCGGATACCTTCAAATCGGTTCGGAATGATGCGTTGGAGGTAAAGCGCCCTGAATGCCGGGCAATCAGGGCGGAATGGTTGTTTTATAAAATCCGGAGTATCCGCGGACACTCCAGTTCGTCACAATGGATGAATGCACTATCTAAAGGAGATGAAAATGAAAAGATGGTTCCTGTTCGCATTGCTGTTTGTAATGATGTTTGCCGCTGTCTTGCCGGTTTCTGCGGCAGGGAATGGTCCGCGCTCCAATTTTACGTTCGTGGGCAGGATTGCCGAGACCGGGGACGGCACTGTGACGATTGAAGTCCTGCGCGGAAACAAACTTGCCCAGCCCAACATCGATCAACCATTGACTGTGGTTGTAACGGATTCCACGCGTTACCTGCTGAATGATGGAACTGTGGTCATGCCGATCACATTTGCCGATCTGGAGGTTGGCGACCCGGTCAGTGTGCATGGGATTTTGGTAAGTGGTGTCTGGACCGCCAGCCGCATCACCGTTGGCGCCCAATTGATCCATTTTCCGTAACACCCTTCCTCCATCATAAACAGAAAGCGGGCTGAGAAGCCCGCTTTCTGTTTATGTGGTTTTAGAGGGATCACTTCCCCAACTTCTTCTTGAACTCCGCCGTCAACGCGGGGACGATCTTGAACAGGTCGCCGACCACGCCGTAACGGGCTTGCGTGAAGATGGGCGCATCCGCGTCCTTGTTGATGGCGACCACCACCTTGGAGTTCCTCATTCCCACAAGATGTTGGATCGCGCCGGAGATACCGCAGGCAATATACAGATCGGGCGTGACGACCTTGCCTGTCTGCCCGACCTGATGGGCGTAGGGAATGTATCCGCCGTCGACCGCGGCACGTGAAGCGCCGACCGCGCCGCCGAGCACGTTGGCGAGTTCGCCGATCAACGCGAAGCCTTGATGTGCGCGCCAGACCTCGGCATCCTTCTCGTCCATGCCATCGGGCGGGGTGAGGGACGGGTTGTTCGAAACGCCGCGTCCCCCGGAGACGATGACGGGCGCGTCGCCGAGGTTGACCGCGGCTTCGGATGCAGAGTAGCCTTCGACCGTGGTCAACGCCTCAGACTTGACCTCCACTTTGGTCGCCGTGCCCGATTTGCTTTCATCACGTTCAGGCTTGGGGAAGAAGCGCGGGCGGATGCTCGCCATCACAGGCTTGGCAGAGCAAACCGTCTTTTCCAAAACTTTGCCCTCGTAAATGGGACGCGTCGCGACCAGCTTATCACCCTCCATCTCAACCGCGGAGATGTCGGTCAACACGCCGGTGTTCAAATCCACGGCAGACATGGCAGCCAGTTCGCGGGTGCGGGCAGTGATGGGGAACAGGATCAGGTCCGGGCTTTGGGCTGAAGCGAGCGCCGAAAAAGTGGACGCATACGGCTCGGCGCGGAAATCTGCCAGCGCAGGATCGTCCGCGACGAAGACCTCGTCGGCGCCGTATTCGAACGCGGCTTTCACTACATCATCCACACCCGAACCGAACACCACCGCGCTCACCGATCCGAGCGTCTTGCCGAGACCGATCGCCTCCCATGAAGCAGGCTGGATCTCGCCCTTGAAGTGATCGACGTAAACAAAAGTTTTCATAGCACTTTCTCCGCAAGGATCTTTTCGACGAGCGCTTCGGCGATGGCTTCGGGCGTTTCGCCGGTGATCATCTCAACCTTCGTTTCGTCCACGGGCGGGTTCATCAACTCCGTGCGTTTGACAACGGTTGCAGGCGCTTCGACGCCGAGGTCAGCCAGCGACCAGACGGGGATGTTCGCCTTCGAGGCCTTGCGGATGCCCATGAACGACGGGTAGCGCGGCTCGCCAATGCTCTGGACGACGCTCAACACGACAGGCATCCTGGCGCTGACAGTGACCCTGCCCTCTTCGATGACCCGCTCGACGCGCACGCTTCCTTCCTCGACCTTGATCTGCCCTGCCAACCCAAGCAGCGGCAGCCCGAGGACTCTCGCCACCTGTGCGGTGGTAAGCCCCGAGCCGTTGTCGAGAGTCTGGCGGCCGAACACGATCATGTCCGCATCGCCGACCTTTTTGATCGCCGCGGCAAGGACGCGCGCCGCCGCGACCGAATCGATCTCGGTCAGCGCGGGGTCCGAGACGAGGATCGCCTCGTCCGCGCCCATGGCGAGGGCGTGCTTGAGCGCCTCCCTGGCGGATTCGGGTCCGATGCACAGGGCAGTGACCGTCCCGCCGACCGCTTCCTTCTGCTGGAGCGCGCCTTCGACCGCGTACTCGTCGAACGGGTTGATGACCAGCGGCGCGTCCCCCCACGTGACCTGCCCGCCTTCGGCTTTGACCTTCGCCTCCGAGTCCGGGACTTGTTTGATGCATGCGATGATTTTCAAAGTGTGCCTCCTTATGTTATTTCGTCATTGCGAGGAGCGAACAGCAGTGAGCGACGAAGCAATGACGGATCATTTTAAATATGCCATAACCACCAACACATCCGCCGCGAGAACTGCAATGATCCCAAGCAGGCTGAAAACCTTCTGCCAGAGGATCCAACTCCGCTTGTTCTCCACCCGTTTGAGGAAGAAAGCCCTGAAGGGATAAACGGAAGGCTCGCGCGTAAGGCTATTATAAATGGACTGGTAGTACTCCTCCGTTTTGAACCAGAGTTTGTACGAGTTCGAAAGGAACAGCAGGCTGAAGAGCAGGAAGATGATGACAAATCCGAGGGAGGGTTGGGTCATGTGTGGTTGAATGTTGAAGGATTAAGGTTGGAGGTAAAAACATAAAACCTTCAACCCTAAACTTGAAACCTATTGAATACTCGTTTTGCTCAGGATCTTTCCCGTGCCCAGGTCCAGATCGCAGGCGTGACCGCTGAGCGTGTATGTGGATAATGTATTGCCGTCTTCGTTCAATCTCACGCGCGAGTATAACGTGTACGGGTCTGGTTTTTCAGCTTTCCAGATCACTCTTCCGTCCGCCGAGATGCAATACAGGTTGGATTCGCCGCGCGGGAATCCGGTCGTGTTTTCCAATACAACATATCCGGTCAGGGTTTGGATCGTCTTCTCAATCTTTGTGTGGAGAGGTTGAATGTCCATTCGCGCTCCCTGGCTATTGTGTTTCTGTGATGACTTGAGGGGATTCCCTTTCCACGAACCAGGACCGCATCGTGAACAGGATCGTCAAACTGATCCCTGCCAGTACAGCCAATATGCCTTCCAGCGTCACTGCACCGACGATGGGGAGGAGGTAGACTGATAAGGCATCCACAAATGCGTGCCAGAGGAGCGCCAGCCAGAACCACATCGGCTTTTTGTAGACCACACTGTAAAGCACCATGACCGAGAGCGCCAAATGCAGACTGATCGCGAAGAGTCGTTCGAGCCCGCTTAAGAAGCCCATATAAAATGGCGCGCCCCAGTAGGCATCCACCTGCTGCCTCGTCAACTCGATCTGCCCGGCGGGGACTCCCAGTGCGGCAAGATCGGCATTCCGCATGACCACCATGTTGACTATGGTCGCTATGCTCAGCAGACCGATTAGCATTGCCTCGACGCCGCCATGCCCCACACCGACCAGCACGCCTTCGGTCCAAGTTTTTACATTCTTGAGGCTGAACTTGAACAATATCCAGCGGGCGGTCTCTTCGAAGATTCCCGCCAGCAGACCAAGCACGACCGCGCTGAATATCGCGCTCCATGCATCGGGCACGGAAAGTGTCCCGTTTTTGAACAGCGCGGTCAACCCGGCTACGACCGGGATGTGCAGCACCTGCGAGGCGATGAACGTCAACGCACCGGCAAGGGCGAGTTTCCACGACAGGCTGAACTTGCGCGTAAGATAAACGATCAAAAAGATGGGCAGCAGGAGCATAATCAATATGCTCACGGATGAAGCAAAAAGTATCACGTATTCTCCATTTCCTGTGAGGCGACGATCTTTAAGATGGCCATCACCTTACACTCAGTTTTGCCAGAACTCAGGATCATAGGCAGGCGCTTCACAGCGGAGCGGCTTGTCCGCCCGCTCACCAAGCGCGTAGCCAGCCTGGATCAAGGTCTGGATCTCGCTCGAACCTTCGTAGATCATCGCGCCTTTCGAGTTGCGCAGATAGCGCTCCACATCGTATTCGTCACTGAAGCCGTACGCGCCGTGGATCTGGATCGCCTCGTTCGCGGCGCTGAAGGAGGCCTCGGTGGCGAACTTCTTAGCGAAGGACGTCTCGCGTGTGCAGCGTTTGCCTGCATTCTTTAGCCAGCCCACCTGATAATAGAGCAGGCGCGCGATCTCATAGTCCTGCGACATTTTGGCGATCTTTTCCTGAATAAGTTGATGTTCCGAGATCGGCTTTCCAAAGGTCGTGCGCGTCTTCGCGTATTTCACGCTGGCTTCCAGCGCGGCGCGGATGATGCCCGTCGCGCCCGAGGCCACGGTATACCGCCCGTGGTCGAAGGCGGACATGGTGATCTTGAAGCCCTCGCCTTCCTCACCGAGGCGGTTTTCCACGGGCACTTTCACGTCCGTGAACGAGATCCAGCCGGTCGAACCTGCGCGCACGCCGAGCTTGCCGTGGATGTCGCCTGTTTTCACGCCCTCGCTGTGCAGGTCAACGATGAAAGTGGAGAGCGCAGAAGAAGGTTTCGGGGAGGAAGGGTCGGTTTTAACGGTGACAAGCGCCAGGTCCGCTTTGGAGGCGAGCGAGATCCACATCTTCTCACCGTTCAGGAGGTAATGGTCGCCGTCCCGTTTGGCATTGGTCCGCATCGCCGCCACATCCGACCCCATGCCTGGTTCGGTGAACGCGCCGCATCCGATCTTTTCGCCTTTTGCCAGCGGCACCAGGAATTTTTGTTTCTGTTCTTCGGTGCCCCATTGGAAAATGCTCATCGCGCTCAAACCGGTATGCACCGACATGACGACGCGCAGGTGGGTGTCCATCGCTTCAAGTTCTTCGCAGGCCAGCCCCCAAGCGAGGTAATCCATGCCCTGCCCGCCATACCTCACGGGGAAGGGCAAGCCGAGAATGCCCAGTTCACCCATGCGCTTGAGCATGAACGGGATCGGCTCCTGCCTGCGGTCATATTCCTTGATGACGGGCGCGATCTCTTTTTGAACGAAATCACGCACCATCTTTTGAGTCATTTGATGTTCGGGGGAGAGGGAGAAGTCCATTGATAGTGATTCCTGTGTGAAATTTTTCTCCATTATACCTTGTGGTTGTGACGAAACCCCGCTTCGCGCCAGGCAGATGGTTGATTCCGTTCAATGATCCTTCTCTTCCCGCAGATTCTGCCCCGTTAAACAAAAAAATGCCCGATGCCGAGACGTATCTCTGCATCGGGCTAGGGAATGGGTGCCTCGTCTTTCATGATTTTCTCTCGACACCCATATTGCTCAACTCATCCGAATTGATGTTCGAGACGAGCAGGTCCGCGCCGGCGATGACTGCGAACAGGAGCAAACAGATAACGATGGCAACAACGAACATTGGGCGCCTCCTTTCTCTTGCATAACCTATTAACCGCTTTCGGAACGAAAAGTTGTATCCCCTAACAGTACTGTTTTTAACTTGCAAAGAGGAGAAATTGCAAGACTGCAAGGGTCATATACAAGACGATGAACATCGCTTTTTGTTCCCAACTACTAATACGCATCCTGGCATGGTTTGTTGCAAAATTTACATGATGTATGGATATGACCAACAGCAGGGAAAAAATCATGTTCAGGTTGACAAAACCACTCTTTGGGATAAAATTCACTCCGCCAAACGAATTGCCGAAGTGGCGGAATTGGCAGACGCGCTACGTTCAGGGCGTAGTGAGGGTTCCCTCATGTGGGTTCAAGTCCCACCTTCGGCACACGAACGTCATTTGAAGAGACTCGCTGGAAAGCGGGTCTTTTTGTTTGCCTGTCTCTAAATTTGCGTTCACTCCATACTATACTTTTAGGTCAGCCGGTGCGAATCTGGATGGGTGAGGGCGGGGCGAGGTGGTATAATTAGAGAAAATCAGGCATGTTCCTCATTAATTAAGACGCGGAGTCACAGAATCTCGTCCTTCGTGTCTTTTTTATGCCGACACCCCCTTTTTAGAGAGAGAAGATGGTCGAAGAAAACATTCAAGCTGGTAACGGAAATGGCAACGTCCAGCACGTTGACATCGATGCCCAGATGCGTGAAGCCTACCTCGATTACGCCATGAGCGTGATCGTGGCGCGTGCCCTGCCGGATGCCCGTGATGGATTGAAGCCGGTCCACCGCCGCATCCTGTACGCCATGCAGGAACTGGGCATCCGCTCGAACACGGCTTATAAAAAATCCGCCCGTATCGTGGGTGAAGTGCTCGGTAAATACCACCCCCACGGCGATTCGGCGGTCTATGAGACGATGGCGCGCATGGCGCAGGACTTCTCCATGCGCTACATGCTCGTGGACGGGCAGGGGAACTTCGGTTCCATAGATGGCGATGCCCCCGCCGCGATGCGTTATACGGAAGCCCGCCTCCAGCGACTGGCTGAGGAAATGCTCGCCGACCTCGATAAGGATACCGTTGATTTTGGTCCCAACTTCGACGATACGCTCGAGGAACCCCTCGTATTGCCTTCACGTGTGCCGAACATGCTGCTCAACGGCACCTCCGGCATTGCGGTTGGCATGGCGACCAACATTCCGCCCCACAACCTGCGCGAACTGGCAGATGCCATCATCCATCTGATCGATAACTACGACAGAATGGATGACATCCCGCTCGAGGAATTGATGAAGCACATCCACGGACCGGATTTTCCCACGGGCGGCATCATCGTCGGGCGTGAGGGGATCGAATCCGCTTATGGCACGGGCAGGGGACGGCTTGTCGTGCGTGGAATGGCGCACATCGAAGAGGCGAAGGGCGGCAGGTATAACATTGTCATCACCGAGATCCCCTATCAGGTCAACAAAACGACCATGATCGAACGCATCGCCGAACTGGTCCGTGACGGCAAGCTCGACCAGATCTCCGATCTGCGCGATGAATCCGACCGGCGCGGCATGAGCATTGTGATCGAGCTCAAACGCGGCGCCCAGCCGAAGAAGGTCCTCAACCAGCTTTACAAATACACATCGCTCCAGACCACCTTCGGTGTGCAGATGCTTGCTCTTGTGGACGGTGAGCCGCGCACGCTTCCTCTCAAACGCTCGTTGCAGATCTTCATCGAACACCGCCAGATCGTCATTGTGCGCCGCACGAATTTCGACCTGGCAAAAGCACGGGCGCGCCTGCACATTCTCGATGGATATTTGATCGCGCTGGCAAATCTGGACGCGGTCATCAAGACGATCCGCGAGTCGCAGGATGCGGATGTCGCCAAGTCCAATTTGATGAAGCGCTTCAAATTGACCGAGATCCAGGCGCAAGCCATTTTGGATATGCAACTGCGCCGTCTGGCTGCCCTCGAGCGCTGGAAGATCGAAGAGGAGCATAAACAGGTCACGGAGCAGATCGCTTATCTCGAAGACCTGCTTGCACATCCGAAGAAGATCCTTGCCCTCATTCAGGATGACATGCACGAACTCGCTGAAAAATACGGCGATGACCGCCGCACCCGCATCGCCGCGGATGCAACCGAAGAACTCAGCGAAGCCGATCTCGTCCCGGACGAAGCGGTGCTGATCAGCCTGACCGAGCGCGGGTATATCAAGCGTGTCGCCGCGACAGCTTTCAGGTCCCAGAGTAGAGGCGGGCGTGGAGTGAAAGGTCATGATACCAAGGAAGAGGATGAAGTGGTCGCGCTCATCCCCGCCCGCAGTCTCGATACGATGCTGTTCTTCTCGGATCGGGGCAAGGTCTACAGCGAAAAGGTCTATCAGATCCCCGATGCGGACCGCACCGCAAAGGGTATTCCACTCGTGAATATCCTTGCGCTCGGACCGAATGAACGCATCACCGCCGCGATCGCGGTCTCGGATTTCTCAGCCCATGGATATTGTGTCCTGGCAACGATGCGCGGCAAGGTCAAACGCGTTGTCATGGAGGAATTCGCCTCCGTTCGACCATCGGGCTTGATCGCCATTAATCTGGAGGAAGGCGACCATTTGGGCTGGGCGCGCCTCACCAGCGGCAAGGATGAGGTCATCTTCGTCACCGAGAACGGACAGGCGTTGCGCTTCAGCGAGACCAAAATCCGTGCAATGGGACGTCAGGCAGCAGGTGTGCAGGCGATCCGGTTAAAGAACGGCGACGCGGTCACAAGCATGGATGTTGTCGTAAAGGATGCCTCTCTGCTGGTCGTTACATCCGGCGGCTTTGGCAAGCAGACACCCTTGAAGGAATACACACCCAAGGGCCGTGCCACCGGCGGTATTGCCACAATCGACCAGAAAGCCTTGAAGGAGATCGGGAAGATCGTCGCGGCGCGTGTCGTACAGAAGGACGATGACCTGACGATCATCACTGCCAACGGCGTCGCGATCCGCATCAAGAACAGGACCGTCAAACAGGCGGGACGTGCCACAAAGGGGGTGCATCTCATCAAGCCGCAAAACGGAGATTATGTTGCCTCCGTGGCGCGCATCTCCGCGGAGGATTTGAAAAAAGCCGGAGCGGAACTGGGCAGCGATGAAAAACCCGAGCCACAGCCTCAGTTGATATAACAGAGAAGTCCAGCAGAGACCTGCTGGACTTCATTTTTGCAAGAATTTAGTGAGGGCTAAAACAGGGACATTCGTCCCAGGACGAACATGACCAACGCGCCAAGTAAACAGACCGTGAACATCAACATCAGCGAGATCAGGAAGCGTTGCTGGGCGGTCATCCCCAGAAAACGTTTTCCGCGTCGGCGGGGTTTTTCCGGCGCCTCGCCAGTCGGAACCGCTTCCGGCTCCTTGTAAAGTTCATTCTGTTCCTCTTCGTAAAACGGGGACTCGGATTCGGAAAAATCGCGTAGATTATCGAACATCATGTACCTCGGCGAAAAAGTATATCATGCGAATGGACGCAGGCGCACGTCCCCAAAACGTACTGCCACGGATTTGCCATTATCATCAAGCAGTTTCAGGCTCCCATCGGATTCCAGCCCGGTTACTTTTCCTGAAACAGTCTGATCGCCTCCCAACTCAACCCGCACCTGCCTGCCATAATAAGCCAGCTTTTTCTCCCACGAACTCAGGAATGAATCCGTGCCAATGTAGGGACGAAGAACGATGATATTTGCAACGAGGTCCCGCAAAAAAGTCCATCGGTCCGGGACATACCCAAGTGCGACCTCAAGGCTCGTCCCCGGAAAATTCAAAATATCCGTGGACGGGACGGCGCGCTGGGAAATATTTATTCCCATTCCAATGACCATGTTGTTCACTTCGTCGTCCGCCCATGTTGCTTCGATCAATATTCCCGCGAGTTTGCGCCCGCTCAGGAGGATGTCGTTGGGCCATTTGATCTGCGGATTCAGACCAAGTGGTTGAAGCACGTTCGAAAGGGCGAGCGCGGCCAGGCCCACGGTCCGCGAGAGGAACGATTTTTCCGATGGAGTGGGGTGCAGGATCAGGCTGAAGGCAAGAGCCGTCCCGGGAGGGGTGAACCATTTCCGGTCATGCCGGCCGCGTCCCAGGGTCTGTTCATCTGCAACAACCAGCGAAAGATCATCGGCATCATCCGAAGCCCAGGACAGCGCCTCATCATTGGTGGAACCGATCGAATCGAAGTAGCGTATCCCGCCCAATGGGAGTTCAGAGAGAAGTTCGGTGAGTTCGGTTTGGTTCATTGATTATGGCAGGACGAACCACGGATTGATGAAGCCGCCACCCTGACGGACTTCAAAGTGAAGATGCGCGCCCTGCGAGTTGCCGGTGTTGCCGGCGGAGCCGATCCATTGACCCGCTCCCACACTTTGACATAAGCCCACGCCAATCACGCTCAAGTGGGCGTAGACCGTCGAGTAGCCGTTGCCATGATCGATCTGGATGACGTTGCCATACCCGTAGTTATAGCCGCCCTGCGCCATGGTCACTACGCCGCTGTCCGCGGCATAAACCGGTGCGCCTTCACCGGCGGCAATGTCGATGCCGAGGTGACCCGACCAGTAATCATTTCCCGACAGGAAGTGATTGTCCGCAGGCCAGACGAATGCGCCACTGCCCACCGCGCCCCCGGCGCAGGCGCTCTGGCTGGTGGATGAAGTTCCGGACGCGCCTGTTGCCACTGTCGGCACCAGCCATTGCACGAACTCGCGTTCTCCGCCAGGGATCATTACCCAGGAACCTGATTTGATCTCCGGATCAGCCAGGTCGATGTCATTGCCGGGGTAGTTCAGGATGTCGTCCACGTTTGCATGGAATTCATTGGCAACCGAATTAAGGGTGTCGTTTTCCTTCCATTGATAATAAATTCCATCCGCAGGCGGAATCTTCAACACCTGGCCCGGGCTGAGGCTGTGCGGATCGTCCTGCAAAACATCGTAGTTCGCCCACAGGACGGTCTCAGGTTTCAACTTGTATGACTCCGCGATGGCAAAGATCGAATCGCCGCGCGAGACGCGATACTCAACCGGCTTGTAGCGCGGTTTGTCAGCGGGGGCATTCGTCTTCAGTTGGATATCGCGCGGGATGGACACAAACGCTTCAGGACCACCCAGAGCTGGCATCGTTATATTCGGCATTTCCTCCTCTGAAGCCGCGGTCGGCTCAGGCACTAACGCCTGCACCGAGGTGGTGGACTTTCTCCACAGGAACGCGCCGCCAAGGATGCCGCCTACAAGCAGGAAGGTGACAAACCAGCTGATGATATTAAAACTATTCTTATTGAAGAACAAAACGATTTTGGACATTCGGCAGGTTACAGGTCGAAACGAACTGGATTTCAGAGTTAGGCATCTCTTCCGAGATTTTCAAGGAATTCCTGATTGTTGCGCGCCCGATCCAGGCGGGTGATGATGGCTTCCGTTGCAACACCTGGGTCCATGCCTGCGCCTTGCGGCTGCTGGGTGGTCATCTGGATGTACATGCGTCGCATCAGCCAGACACGCTGCAACAAATCGGGGCCAAGCAGAAGGTCCTCGCGACGCGTGGAGGAGCGTTCGATGTCCACGGCGGGGTAGATGCGGCGTTCCTGCAATTTGCGCGAGAGGTGCAACTCCATGTTGCCTGTGCCTTTGAATTCCTCATAGACCACATCGTCGAGGCGGGAACCGGTATCCACAAGACAGGTGGCAATGATCGTGAGGGAGCCGCCTTCCTCGATGTTACGCGCCGCGCCAAAGAAGCGTTTGGGCGGGTACAAGGCGGAGGGATCCATACCGCCAGAAAGCGTACGCCCGGACGGGTTGACAACCAGGTTGTACGCGCGCGCAAGGCGTGTGATCGAGTCCATTAAGATTACCACGTGGCGTCCGATCTCCACCAGTCTCTTAGCCCGCTCTAATGCCAGTTCCGCCGTGCGGACGTGCGCAGTGACCGGTTCATCGAACGTGGAGGCGACCACCTCGGCATCCACCGAGCGGTCCATGTCGGTCACTTCCTCGGGGCGTTCACCGATCAATGCCACGATCAGGTGTACATCGGGATATTTGGTTGAAATCGAGTTCGCGATCTGTTTAAGGATTGTGGTTTTCCCCGCTTTGGGAGGCGATACGATCAGCCCACGTTGACCACGACCGATGGGAGCGATCAGGTTGATCAATCTTGGGGCGAGGGTATCGTGGTCGGTCTCAAGGTCGAAGCGCTTGTCAGGAAAGATCGGTGTAAGGTTCTCGAATACCGGACGCCGGGAGGCTTCCTCCGGGCTCACGCCATTGATCGATTCAACCTTTAACAATCCGAAATGGCGTTCGCTTTCGCGCGGCGGTCTCACCTGCCCGATCACCAGATCGCCTGCCCGCAGGTCGTGGCGTCTGAGCTGCGCCTGCGAAACATAGACATCCTGGTCGCTGATCCTGTAGTTTGTGGCCCTCAGGAAGCCGATGCCCTCGCTCATGATCTCGAGGATGCCGCCGCGCAGTTCGATGCCTTCCTTCTGCGCCTCTGCCTCGCGGATCATCATGGCAAGCGTCTCTTTCTTCAAGCGGTTGGCGTTCGGAATGTTCAACGCCTTTGCCATGCCGCGAAGTTTGGAAAGAGGTTCGTTCTCAAGTTCTAGTATTTTCATTTTATGTCTCGTTTGAAATGGATTGATGAATGTAAATGCAAACCGGACCAGCACCCCCGAAGGACGGGCTGGGGAATTCCCTTAATTTGTTGGTGAGAGTGGATTTTTTGTCAAGTTCGTAATGCGCGGGACCCGAGCAGGTTGCATCGCCGTACAAACGGATCACGCAGTTAATGATCTATCAAATAACAGGGGAGGTGACTTTATTATAGCACGTTCGTTCGGACAGGGCAAGAAGTTCATTTCTTCTCCAGGCGAACTTTCAAATTTGAGAGCAATGCGCGCTGTGCCTGTCTCGCCTGATTCACGGCAATATTTGCGAGAAATTTTGGCGCCCGTACCAGAGACATGCTTTGCGTGATATGTGTCCTCTGGTCGTTATACTGCCTGAATGAGTATGTGGAAACGAGTTCGATGCCCGGCTTTCTGGAAAGGCGGTATTCCATTTCCTCCTCCGGATTTGTCAAACGGATCACAGAATAGACTTTGCTCCGAAATATTGGCAGTCCGAACCACTTGAACGTTTCCACTGTATAGAAAGGACGCAGGGGAATACCAGCCTCATCCTTTCTTTCCTTGAGGACATCGATTTCGGAAAGCAGGGGCAAAAGCCCGATCATATTGATCGGTTCCGCGAGATGGTTGTAGGCAATGGTTCGCGTGCAGTCGATAAAGATGTTCAACTCGGATGTTTGCATGACTAGCCCTGCTCTTGTATATCATACAGTAACTTGTTTTGTAAATCCCAAAGGCGGCGATAGATGCCGTCGAACTGCAGCAAATCAGCATGTCCGCCGCGCTCAGCGATCCTCCCATGCTCCAGCACGAGGATCTTGTCCATGTTCTCGAGCCCGACCAGACGATGCGTGATCAGCAGGGAGGTTTTCTTGCGCATGATCTTGAACAGGGTGTCCAATACTTTTTTCTCGGTGATCGGGTCGAGGTTGGCGGTGGGTTCGTCGAGGATCAGAATCGGTGCGTCCTTGAGCAGCGCCCGTGCGATCGCCAGCCTCTGCCGCTCGCCGCCCGAAAGGCGCAGTCCCTGCTCGCCGATGAAGGTGTCATAGCCTTTTGGGAGGCCAGTGATGAACTCATGGATCTGTGCGGACCTCGCGGCGGATTCCATTTCCTCCTGGGTGACCTTCGGACTTGCCAGCCGCAGATTTTCGCGGATGGATGTGTTGAAGAAATAACTATTCTGCGAGACGAGAGCGAATCTTTTCCGGACCTCATCCTGATCCAGCGACTTGAGCGACTCTCCGCCCAAACGGATCTCCCCCGACTCATACTCCCAGAACCGGAACAACAGATTGGCGATGGTGCTCTTCCCCGCGCCACTGGGACCGACGATGGCAATTGAAGTTGATGGTTGCAGGTTGAAGGTTATATGTTGGAGGGCAGGGGTGGAGGTGTTGGGGTAGGCAAACGAGAGATTAGAGAATTGGATATTAGATACTAGTGCTTGGGTTGTGCTACTCTCTACTCTCTGTTCTCTATTTTCTTGTATGACTGGTTCCACATCCACCACTTCGAATAATCTCTTCGCCGCTTCGCGCGAGGAATTCCACATCTGCGCGGCGAGGGGCAGGGGGTTGACCGCTTCGAACGATGCAAATGTCATCAGGGCAAAGGTGCCGAGCATCACGCCTTTGATGTTCCCTTCAGTGACTTGTGGGATGACGAGGAACAATACGAGCCACAAACCCAAATTGGTGAGGAAGGTCCCCAGCGCCGAATGGATACCGTTGATGCGCGCCATCTGTTTTTGAGTATCGCCGTAGTCGTCGCCTGTTGAAACGATCAGGTCGACGCGGTCTTTTCCGCGACCGAAGGCGAGCAGATCCGCAAGTCCCTGGATCCCGTCCACGAGTTGGGTGTGGAGGTCGGCGCGCTGGGTGATGAGGCGCCCTCCGGGTTTGCGGCTGGCGAGTTGGGCGAGGAGAGGCAGGACCAAACCCAAAGTGAGGAAAAAGCCGATGAGGACGAATGCAATCGTCGGGTAGAAGGAGGCGAAGAAGAGGGCGGTGAAGAGTCCAACAAAAATGGCGGTCAGGGAGGGGGAAACGACGCGGACGTAGAAATTTTCCAAAGTCTCCACATCGCCGATGACGCGGGCGAGCAGGTCGCCGCTTTTGTAGCCCATCAGGCGGGCGGGGGCGAGGGGTTCGAGCCGTTCGTAGAACCAGACGCGCAGGCGGGCGAGCAGGCGGAAGGTGACATTGTGCGAGACAAGACGTTCGAGATAACGGAAGACGGCGCGGGTGATGCCGAAGAGACGCGTCATGACGACGGACACGCCGAGGTCGGCAACGGAGGTTGCGATGGCGGCAGTGGAGATGAGCCACGCAGAGACGCCGATGAGCGCCACGCTCGAGCCGATGGTGAGGACACTGAGGAGCACGGAGAGGGCGACAAGGTTCCAGGAGCCGCGGAGGAACTGCAGCAAGCGTAGGAGGATGGAATATGATTTACGATTTTGGATTTCAGATTGAGGATCGGTTGGTTGGTGACGGTTGATGGTTGATGGTCGAGAGTCAGGCAATTGTGGCGATTGACCTGTGACTTGTAACTTTAAACTTTCAGGTTGATATATCTTGACCATCTCCGCGTATGCGCCGTTCTGGTCGAGAAGTTCGCGGTGGGTGCCTCGTTCGACGATTCGGCCGCCTTCGAGGACGATAATATTATCTGCCTGGAAGATGGTATTAAGGCGGTGCGCAATGGTGAGGACGGTCCGTCCCTGCATGAGGCGGCGGGTGGATTCCTCGAGCAGGGATTCGGTCTCGGGGTCGAGGCTGGAGGTGGGTTCGTCGAGGATGAGGATGGGGGAGTTTTTGAGGAAGGCGCGGGCGAGGGCGAGACGCTGTGCCTGTCCGCCAGAGAGACGCGCGCCGCCTTCGCCGATGATAGTATCATATTTGTCGGGGAGCGTTTCGATGAAGTCGTGCAGGTGCGCGGCCTTGGCGGCTTCGATCATTTCTTCGTTGGTCGCTTCCGGCTTGCCAAGGCGGATGTTGGCGGCGATGGTATCGTGGAAGAGGTGGGGTTTTTGAGGTACCCAGGAGATCGAAGGATGAAGGCTAAAGGATGAAGGATGAATCGAGATCTCACCGGAGGTTGGTTGGATGAAACCAAGCAGGAGGTTGACGAGGGTGGATTTGCCCGCGCCTGTTTTGCCGACCAACGCAATGTGTTGTCCTGTTTGAATCGTCAGGTTGATGTTTTGGAGGGCGGGGGTGGTTTCGTCGGGATATGTGAAAGAGACGTTTTCAAAGTTCAGTTTGAAGGTCGCAGGTTGAAGATCGAAAGTCGAAGATCGAGGATCTGTGGATGAGTGGTGGGTGACGGGTGGCGCGGAGACTGGCAGGTCCAGGATCTCAAAAATCTTCCTCGCCGCGGTCGTGCCGGACATGCCTGCGTGGAAGCGGGCGCCGAGCATTCTGAGCGGCATGTAGAATTCAGGCGCAAGGATGAGCAGGAAGAAGGCTTCGCGGAACTCCATGACTTTGTAGAGCAGACGGAATCCGATCTCGACGGCGATGATGGCAGTGCTGAGGGTTGCCAGTAGTTCGAGCGCCAGCGCGGATAGGAAAGTAATACGCAGGACACCGAGGGTGGTGTCGCGGTATTGTTCGCTGACCCTGGCGATGTTCCTGGCGTGGGATTTGGAACGCCCGAACAGTTTGAGCGTGGTCAGTCCCTGCAGGCTGTCGAGGAAGTGGGCGGAGAGGCGCGAAAGCGTGTCGTATTGGCGTTTGGTGACGATCTCCGCCCCTTTGCCGATCATGACCATGAAGAAGGGGATCAACGGTGCGGTGATGAGCAGGATGAACCCGGAGAGCAGATCCATCGGGAAGACGAAGAGCAGGATGCTGATGGGGACGAGCGTGGTGATGACCAGTTGCGGGAGGTATTGACTGTAATACGCGTCCAGCGCCTCGATGCCTTCGACCGCGGCTGTGGTCAATTCGCCGGTGCGTTGTCCGCGTGTGTAGGCGGGACCGAGTTTGAGGATGTGGTTGAAGAGCCGTTCGCGCAGGTCGGTCTTGATGCGCACAGCAACCGCGTTGGCGCTGACCTCGGTGACCCAGGTCAGAAGTGCGCGCCCACCAATAATGAGCAGGATGAGTCGAAGCCAGGGGAATACATCTGCAAGGGTTTGCCCCTTGAGGAAAACCCCGTCCACGGTGGAGGCGACGAGGTAGGCCTGGCCAATCGTGAGCAGACCAGCCAAAAGTCCGGAAAGAACCGTGAGGAGGAGGGGGAGGCGGGTATCGCGGGTGAGGGTCAGGAGTCGGCGATGCATGATTAAGTTTCAGGTTTCGAGTGTCTGGTTTCAGGTTGAGCGTCCCGAAGATTTGAGAAACAAGGTGATCGTTTTTGAAGAATCCTTCGGGACGTTTTGCAGAGTTAAAAAGTTGGAAGGTTGGAGGCAGTATATCCTTCAACCTTCCAACTTTCAACTTGCAACTTTTAGTAGACGAGAGTCTTCTTGTCGGTGCTGATGCGTTTACGGAACATGTAATACGTCCAGCCCTGGTAGGCGAGTACGATGGGGACGAAGATCAGGGCGACGATGGACATGACCGTCAGCGTGTATTGCGAGGAGGAAGCGTTATAGATGGTGAGTGACCATTCCGGGTTGAGGCTGGAGATCATGACGCGCGGGAACATGAGCGTGAAGAAGGTAACCTGCGTCAAAACGATGTGGAGCGATGTCATGATGAATGCCCAGCCCTCCATTTTGCGGTTGATGAAGTAGATCGTGACCAGCAGGGCGGCATAGGATGCGATGGGTGTGATGCCCGGATTGATGCCGAGTTTCGTGCGGATGTCGGTATAGATGTAGGTGGTGATCAGCAGCAGCGTGGTGATGACCACTGCACCGATATACAGTTTTTTGGAAACCGCAATGGCACGTTCGCGCATTTCGCCTTCCAGTTTTAAGCCGAGGAAGTTGGCGCCGTGCAGGAGGAAAACGGTGACAGTGGTCAAGCCGCCGATCAAGCCGTAAGGATTCAGCAGACCCAGGGTCGTCACGAGTCCATTCGGGCTGACATAGTTCATGTCCGCGCCGATCGGCACACCCTTGGCGAGGTTGGCGAAGGCGGTGCCCAGCAGGAGCGAAGCCATAAATGAACCGATGGCGATCATCCAGTCGAAGCGGCTGCGCCAGGCGGGGTTGGGATCCTTGGAGCGATACTCGAATGAGATGCCGCGGATGATCAAGCCCACGAGGAGCAGGAAGAGAGGCAGATAGAAGCCGCTGAACATGGTGGCGTACCAGTGCGGGAAAGCCGCGAAGGTCGCGCCGCCGGCGGTCAGAAGCCAGACCTCGTTCCCATCCCAGACGGAGCCGATGGTGTTGATGATGGCGCGGCGCTCCTCATCCCTTTTGCCAAGGAACGGCAGGAGCATGCCCACGCCGAAATCGAAGCCTTCGAGGAAGTAGAAACCGATCCACAAGACAGCGATCAGGACAAACCAAAGCGCTTGGAGAAATTCGTAAGACATAGTAATCCTCTTGTCACACCTGCACTTGCGTGCAGGCGCAAGTGTTGCGAGGAGCGTTCTTTGCGACGAAGCAATCTCCGGCTATTGGGAGACCGCCACGCGCCAGAGAGCGGCACTCGCGGTGACATTATTAATCATCCGCGCCGACGAGGGCGGGGGTGACGTCAACAGATTCATGCATGGTAGCGTCGGGTCCGGCAATGGCGTATTTCTTCATGAGTTTGACCATTGCAAAAGCCAGCGAGCCGTACACGAGTGTGTAGCCGATCAGGGAAATGAGCAGGTCCATGGTGGTGAGGTTCGGGGAGACCGCATCCTGCACCTTGAGCAGTCCCTGCACGATCCAGGGCTGGCGTCCCATTTCGGTGAGGATCCAGCCGCTGGTGTTGGCGATATAGGGCAGGGCGATGACCCACGGGACCCATTTCATCCATTTGGCATTCTCGATGGGCTTGCGCAGGGCGAGCAGGAAAAGGAATGTCACCAGCATCATGATCAATCCGACGGTCATCATGAAGCGGAACGTCCAGTAGGTGACGACCATCAGCGGGATGTAATCGCCGGGTCCGTATTTCTGTTCGTATTCCTTTTGGATGTCATTCACGCCTCGGACTTCGCACGTGAAGTTGTTGCACGCCAGGAAACTTAATACACCGTGGATGCCTAACTGGTCCGTGCGGAACGACCAGACCTCTCGTTTGCCGCTCAAGTCGCCAATGGTGATGATGGAGAAAGCCGCAGGTGCAGAGGTCTCCCAGTGGGCTTCGATGGCGGAGAACTTCATCGGCTGGGTCTCGAACATGTACTGTCCGTTGGTGTGACCACCGAGGAAGACCATCGTGCTGGAGATCAAACCAACGATCGCCGCCATCTGGAAGGAGGTCTTGAAGATCTTCAGGTTCTGTTTGCGGACGATGTGATACGCGCTTACCCCGAGGATGAGGAACGAGGCGGTGGCCAACCCCGCCGAAATGGTGTGCCAGAAGAACAGCCAGCCTTTTGGATTGGTGATGAGCGCAAAGAAATCCACCAGTTCGGCGCGCCCCGTTGCCTGGTTGATCACATAGCCGACCGGGTGCTGCATCCAGCCGTTGGCGAGCAAAATAAAGAGCGCCGACAGGTTCGAGCCAATGGCAACCAGCCAGATGGCTGCGAGATGCACTTTTTCGGGAACCTTGCCTTCGCCGAATATCCAAACTCCAAGGAATGTGGATTCGAGGAAGAACGCCAGCAGTGCTTCGATTGCAAGCGGCGCTCCGAAGATATCGCCCACGTAACGGGAATACTCCGACCAGTTCATGCCGAATTGAAATTCCTGCACGATGCCGGTCACCACGCCGATGGCGAAATTAATGAGGAACAGCTTTCCCCAGAATTTTGCCATCTTGCGATAATCCTCCTCACGGGTCTGGTAATAGCGCGTCTGCATATACGCGACGAACCATCCCAGTCCCAACGTCAGTGGGACAAAGAGAAAGTGATAGACAGTCGTAAGTCCAAACTGCCATCGTGAAAGTGTGATTGGATCCATAGGGTCTCCTTGAAAAATTATGTACGCGCCCTCCGTGCGTACGAATTCCTAAACCAGGCTTGGTACCGTCATGGGTACGCCAAGCGCCTCCCGCGCGAGACTTTCGAACGTGATCGATGCCATCTCGCGCAACATCGCCACCTGGACGCGCCCCCACTTTGAACGGACCGGACAATTGGATTGAAACGGGCAGTCATCCTCCCCTTTGACCTGCAAACACTCCGAAATCAGGATCGGTCCCTCGAACGCTTCGACTACATCCTTGAGGCTGATCTGTGAAGCCGGACGCGGGAGCATCAGCCCGCCATCGCGCCCCGGGAAGGCATCGATCAGCCCCTCGCGCGACAATTGTGCAACAATGCGGCTCATAAGTGCCCTGGGAATCAACATCTCCTGTTGGATCTCCGCGCTCGATACCCGGGCGCTCTCACCGCGTTGGGCAAGGGCAAGCACCACACGGACGGCGTAATCGGTTTGACGGTTGATCTTTAGCATTTTGGGTTATCCGTAAACTCTGACTGACCTTGTAAACGTTGACTCCAATTGTAAACATATCACCTTAATTACAAATGTGTAAATTGTCACAAAGATGCTGTTAGGGATGTAATAAAAGGAATCCCACCTCTTTTATCCGTGAATTCCTTTCTGTCGAATTTCCTCCTGGCATGAATGATATAATCCCTGATCATTTTCAATCGAGGTGTACATGATCGATCCTGTGATCTTTACGTTTGGTAAATTTTCCCTGCGCTGGTACGGCGTGATCGTCATGATCGGTGTGATCGTCGGTTCGCTGATGGTCGAGCGCGCCATCAAGCGCCGTGGCGAGAACGGCGACCGCATCTGGGATGCGCTGGTATGGATATTGCCCATTGGTATAGTCGGAGCGCGTCTCTGGTATGTGGTCAATGCCATATTGGGTGGCAATCGTTATTATATTGAAAATCCCGGCAGTATTATCCGCATTTGGGAAGGCGGTTTGCACATCTATGGTGGTTTGTTGCTCGGCGCAATTGCCCTTCTGGCCTACCTCCGCAGATATAACCTGGATCCCTGGCTGTTTTTGGACGCGGCGGGACCCGCCGTTCTGGTTGGACAGGCAATTGGCCGGATCGCGAACTTCATCAATCAGGAATTGTACGGTCCGCCGACGACCCTTCCCTGGGGGATCAAGATCGAAGCCGCCCATCGCCTGCCCGAGTACTCGAACATGCTTTTGTATCCTGAGGCGACCACACGCTTCCACCCGACCTTTGCCTACGAGATGTTATGGAACTTCGCCGCAGCAGGGCTCCTATTGTGGTTGGGACGTCGCTACGAAAAGGAACTTAAACCCGGCGCGTTGTTCGCGGGCTGGCTCGTGCTGGCTGGATTCGGACGGGTCTGGATCGAATTCTTCCGCCCCGACCAGCCAAAGATTCCCGAACTGGGAATCAGTTATTCAGCCCTCGTTGCGGCATTGATGGCGGTCTTCGGCGCTCTCATGTTGATGGCGCGCTATAAGGTGATCAATTTGAAGTTTACTGAAAATTGGGAGGAGGAATATCAGGTTGCCGGGCAGAGCAAGCCGGAAGAAACATCCATCGATGAAGATGAAGAAGAAGATGAAGAAGAGGAAACCCCGCCGGCCCCCAAAAGATCATCTGCTGGAAGATCGAAGCCCGCTGCGGTGAAAAGGAAAACAGCAGCCGCGAAGAAGACAACAACACGAACAAAAAAATCATAACCCATAAAAAGAACCTCGCCCGGCAGGAACTCGGGCGAGGTTCTTTTTAATCCGTTGCGGGGATGTGCGTGGATTTGATCTTGACCCCCGGCAGTTCATCTTCGCGTGTATCGAAGCCGAAGCGTTCGAAGATGTCGGCGTAAAGCTCGACGATCTGTTCGCGGGTGAACCCCATCTCTTCGTAGGAATAGGCGTGGTCACTTTTGAAGGTCAGGGTTTCCTTGACGGCTTCATCCACGATCTCATCGAGGCCGGGCTTGTCCGGATAGCCAAACTGCTCGTAGAAGGCGCGCAGGACCGCCTCCGGGCGTTGGATCAGATCATCGTAGTTCAGGATCAGGTTTCGGGGGGAGGGATGCGAGTCCAGATACTTGAGCGGGTGTCGGTACCAGTGCTGGGTCATCTCCAGGATCTCGTCAATGTAGAGCCAGGTCTCCTTGGGATCGGTGAACTGACGGCGGGCGTAGTTGATCCATGAAACCGTGGAGGGGAGCATGTCCAGCGGATTGCGGACGAGGTAGATGATGCGTGCATCGGGGAAGAATTCCATGAGCGTTTCGATCTTGGGGCTGAAGGCGGGATTCTTCGCCACGAAATATTTTTTGCCGGTGGCATACATGTGCCGCTGCAGCATGGATCTGTAGAACAACATGATGCGGCGTTTTTGTTCGGGAGAGAGCACCTCGTCGAAGTGCTGATAGTCCGGAAACTCATCCATGAACGGGAAGAGGAAAGTGACGAAGTAGCCATCCCAGATGTGCAGGTGGATGTTCTCGTCCTCTTCGGGTTGGAAGAACGATATGGGATGGATCTTTATTTTGCCGAGCGTGGCGCGGTCGAAGGCGTAGAGGAGGCGATGGAGATGACCGCTCAGTTTTTTGTCGAGGCGCGAGACGAATTGTGTAAGCTTCTTTTGCGTGACGGAGGGTGTGAGGTAGATGTCCCAGGTGGTCAGGCTGGTGAAGGTTTCAGAATCGCGCGAAAGCAGGCGGTGGAGAAACGTTGAACCGCTGCGCAGATTCCCCAGAATGAAGAGCGGTTTTTCGATCGGCTGTGTTTTATGGGCGGGGAAGAGGATATCGTCGAGCCAGAAGCAGAACCAGTGGATGAGCGAACCGGGGATCCAGATCAGGTAGAACAGTGCCAGGAAGGTGATTCGTTTTCTCGTGAGGCGGGCGGGGGTGTTTTTTGAAGCGAAGAACGAACGGTAGAATGTGCGCCAGAACAGGCGGAAGTTGTAATGCATGGAGGCTGAGATTCCTTTGGTTTACATCGAAGAAGCCCGTTGAAGGGCTTCCTCGTTGCAATTCTAACAGCAAATTGGTTTAAAACAACTATCATTTTGAAGGATGTTCCTCTTATTTGCGATAAAAACGGTAGTGCTTCTTTACCCGCTCTCCGCCAACATCTTGAATCGGTCCATGTCCTTTTGTGTTCGTGCAATAAAGTTCTTTTTCATCAGCGACCCCAGGACGCGCATGATCAGGGTTTTGAACTTGAATTCATTCTCGACGATCCAGAGCGTTTGATTTTCATTTTCGCCCGTAAATGTGTTTCTGGTGATGTTCTCGGAGAATTGGTTTTCGTAAAGTTGATCGATACGATCAGATTCCTCGCGTAGAAGGATTTTTTCAGTGAGCGAAAATTCCCGCCCGTTTTCTTCGTAGGTCAGTTTGGTGACCGTGCCAGGCTGACCCGGCGTTCCGCTGAGGGGTTCGGTTTTTATGAGAGTGGGCTGCCATTTGTTCAGGCTCTCCGATTTCATGAAGAGTGTCCACACCTCCGTTTGAGGTCGGTTAATGGTGAGTTCGAGTCGGAATTTCATCATGCCCTCAGAAAGTCCAGTGTGCGTGTCCATGCCAGTTGGGCGGCTTCTGCATCGAACTCGGGGCGGTCTTCCTCAAAGAACCAGTGGCTGGTGTTCGGATAAAAATGAAATTCCGTTTTCAGACTTGCTGCCTGCATGTTCTTTTCCATTCTATTCACTTCCTCGGCAGGCTCCCATTCATCCATTTCCGCGAAGTTCCCAAGGAACCTGGCTTTGGCGTTCGAGAACTGAAGGTCGCTGTAACTGCCATAGAATAAGACCACCTTGCTGATATCCTGCGGATATTCCTCGGCTGCCACCAGGGACCATGCCGCGCCCATGGAGAACCCGATGACAGATAGGTCTTCATTATGGAGATCAGACCTGTTCTTCAAAAACGCGACCGCAGCTTCGACCACAGCCTGGTTTTTCATTTCATCCAACTCACCCAGGAGACGTTTCGCCTCGTCGATGGTCGTCGCAACATGGCCCTCCCTCAGGTCCGGTGCGAAGGCGGCGAATCCCTCCGCTGCCAATCGGTCACAGAGTTTTTTGAAGGTGGGATTCAATCCCCACCATGCGTGGAACACCAATACACCGGGCGCATCCGGCTGGGACGGCAATGCGATATATCCCGCTACAGGTTGACCTTTCACATTAAAAGTAACATCTGATCCACTCATTAACTATTCTCCTTTATAAAACGCTCAAATCCTCTATTTGTAAGCTCGGCAAGTTCTTTTAGTAATTGTGGCTCAACCTTCTTGAAGTTGAAGCACGATTTTCCCTGCATGTGCTTTCTGAGCTCCGGGCTGACACCTTTCAATAAATCAGGATACATGTAAACGGGCATCAGGTAGAAAGAGACATAATTCTTCCTGATCTGTACCGACCCGAAGAAGAGTTCCTTCCCCCATTTTTCATTGTAATGACCTTCGAGATAATAGGTATCGATTGTGTCGGCTTTGACGTTCAGTTTCGATGCGAAAGGTTTGAGCAGTTTTCTCAAGTGTTCGAATACAACAGGGAATTCGTTCTGCGCGGGCATGGAAGCTCCTCTCTAAGGTGAAACCAGTATTCTCAGGTAAATCAGTTCGCCGAAGGCAAGTCCATTCGGGTCGAAGGCTTGCCAGGAGGATTCATAGACTCCCTCGGTGAAAGGCGCGGTGAAGATGATCTGGATCGTGGCTTGCGTGCCGGACCGCGCCGGGTACAAGGCGATCTCCTCCGGCGCGCCGAGGACCGCGCCGCCAACATGCCGGAGGCGATAACCGGCATTCCAGTTGCAGGTGCCGCTGTTTTCGACCAGCCATTGCTTGTCAACGGAGGAGCCGAAGGGGACGAACGAGTTGTCCGGGATGGTCAGGTCTTCGACGAATGTGAGATTGTTGACGCAGTTCGATTGATCGATCGTGGGGAGGATGGTTGGCAGGACAATGATCTGCTGGGTTGGCGCGGTTTCCTGCGCCGAATCGATGATGAGAGTCGGTTCGATGAGCGGAGCCTGATTTGTGGGCGGGATGAATGGCGTCGGCGCGGGGGCGGGGGAACAGGCTGAGGCTGGGATCAGGATCAGGAGTATGGCGGGCAGGATTCGGCTTGGGAGGATGCGGGACATGTCAAATAAAAAGGGCGACCCGTTTTCGAGTCGCCCTCACGGGTTTACGCTTCTTCGTCTGAACTTCCAGCGGAGTCGTCGCCTCCGCCGATATCCAGCGGCAGGGCGATCTCGCCGGTCATGGCGCGCTGACGGATGACGGTTTCGATCTCGTTCATCAGGTCGGGATTTTGACGCAGATAATCCTTGGCGTTTTCGCGTCCCTGACCGAGGCGGACATCGCCATAGGAGAAGAACGCGCCCCGCTTCTGAACGACCTCGAACTTGGTCGCCAGGTCGAGGACATCGCCAGCCTTTGAGATGCCTTCGTTGAACATGATGTCGAATTCGGCGGTGCGGAAGGGCGGCGCAACCTTGTTCTTGACGACCTTGACGCGGGTGCGGTTGCCGATGACTTCATCGCCCATCTTGATGGCCTGGATGCGGCGCACGTCGAGGCGGACGGAGGCATAGAACTTGAGCGCCTGACCGCCGGTGGTGGTCTCGGGGTTGCCGAACATGACGCCGATCTTCTGGCGGAGCTGGTTGGTGAAGATGACCGCGGTCTTGGTCTGGTTGATGGCGCCCGAGAGTTTGCGCAGCGCCTGTGACATGAGGCGTGCCTGGACGCCCATCGTTGCATCGCCCATGTCGCCTTCGATCTCGGAACGTGGAACGAGCGCGGCGACCGAGTCGATCACGACCACGTCCACGCCGCCGGAGCGGACGAGGGTCTCGACGATCTCGAGCGCCTGTTCGCCGGTGTCGGGTTGCGAGACGAGCAGATTGTCAATGTCAACGCCGACGCGCGCGGCATAAACAGGATCGAGGGCATGTTCCATGTCCACGAATGCGGCAACGCCTCCCATCTTTTGCGCTTCAGCCACGATGTGCTGGCAGATGGTGGTTTTGCCGGAGGATTCCGGACCATAGATCTCGGTGATGCGTCCGCGCGGGACGCCGCCAACGCCGAGGGCGATGTCGAGGGATAATGATCCGGTGGGGAAGGATTCAGTCACCATGGTGTGGGCTTCCCCCAGGCGCATGATTGAACCGTCACCGTAGCGTTTGAGGATGTCGCTCACGGCTTTATCGAGAACGGCGCGCTTGGCTCCGTTGTCGCTTGCTGATACCTGTTCTTCCGCCGCGGCGGCTGCTTTTGATTTTCGAGGGGACATGGGTTATTCTCCAAATACCGGGTGTAAAGGTTGAAATTGTGTGTGGACAAGAGTATAGCACAGATGTTCTGTTCGTCAAGGGAGCTATGGACCTCCCATGTCCACCGTCCAATAGCCGCCGTACGAACTGAATTTGGAATATACGTAGCCCACGCCGATCTCGGTAACGCGCGAGTTGATCACCGCATCCCAGTGATCCTTGTCGTTGCGCCATTGGTTCATGGCATCCTGCGGCAGTCCGATGGCGATGATCTCGAGGTAATACGAATTCGGATAGCCGACCCGCAGTAACCGGTCGCCAACCCACGAACCATCGGAGCCGCTGTGCCTGAGGAAATCGTTGCAAGCCATGTCGAGACTGTGGTCCTGGGCGGCTTTCGTCAATTGGGCGTTGACCGTGAGCGGTTTCCGTTCCACATCTGCGCGAGCCTCATTGATGAGGTCGACCAGGGTCTGCACGTAACCGTCATTGGTGGAGTAGATGCAATTCCCTGACTGCGAGGAGACCGATGTGCCGGCTGGATTGGAGCCTCCGCCTGTGCCCACGACGATCTGCACCCAGAAGGTGGATTCCGTGCCGATGAGGACGGTCTCGTTCAAATCGTTACGCAACTCGTAATTGCCGCGATAAGTGCCATCGATGGAAGGCGCGGTGAGTTCGACGGAAACGTCCACCGGTTTGCCCCGTTCGGTTTCCGGCACTGGCACGGAATCGGGGGATCCCATCCTGTCGCCGCCAACGAACGCGACCGTATAACCTGTCCAGGTGCAGTTGCCCACATTTTGCAGTTTCCACGTTTTTGTGAATTTCTCTCCCGGCTCGACGCGCGTGTCGTCAGGGTATGTCACATCCTCGACGAGGATGGCGCTGTCCTTGCAGGAGGCGGGGGAGGTGGCGTTGGGCGTCCCGGTGGTGTCCGCTTCGGGCGTGGAGGTTGGCGGGACCGGTGTCGGCAGGGTGATGCCCGGTTTTGTCGGAGGCAGGGTCGAGGTCACGAAGAGAGGCGGGGCGGGTGTGTCGGCATCTGACACATCGCCGGAAACTTTAACACACGAACCCAGGCTCAGACTTGCGAGCAAAAATAAGGTCCAGATTTTTCTCATAAAATGATTCTACCGCGCAGAAGCAAAGCCTGCCGCGGTCGGATCGATCTCCTTGAAATCATGGTTTGGCAAACACCAGCACGTAATATCCGTAATTATCGAAAAAGGCATAGCCCACGCCGATCTCGGTAAAGGTGTTGCTCAACAGGTTCTGGTTGTGGCGTGGATCGGTCTTATCGGTTGCCCACCAGTTGACGACTCCCTGACCGGTAAGCGGAGGATAACTGCCGTACACATTTTCGCTCATGGAGGCAGCCACATAGCCGGTAGCCGCCACGCGCGATTCAGGCGTGGAACCGTCCGAGCCGGTATGGACAAAGAGATTGTTGCAAGCCATGTCGTTGGCATGTGCCTGGGCGGCGCGTGCCAGCAGGTTGTTGACCGTGTAGGCGGGCAGTCCACTTTGAGCGCGATAGGCGTTGATGGCTTTGATCGTATCCGTCAATTTGGTGCGGTCGGTGGTGAAGGAGCAGGAAGCCGTCCCCAAACCGTTATCGCCGGTGGTGCTGTTCGTGGCGGTGGGTGAGGTGCTGGTCGTTGTGGTGGCGGTGGGGGCGACAGCCGTATTTGTGACGTTGATGATAAGCCACAGCCGCGAGTCTTCATCTATCTTCATGATCAAGCCTTCGGGGTTCTCGATGACGAAGTTGCCCCGGTACGTGCCCGGGCTGTTGGGCGCAACCAGTTCCACGGATATATCCAGGGTCTCGCCGGGGTAGGTGATGTCCAACGGTACGCCATCGGGCGCGCCCATCCGCTGATCGGAGTAATGGACCAGCTTGTAGTCGGAAGCCCAGATGCAAGTGCCGGTGTTGCTGATGCGCCACGTCTTCGTGAAGGTCTCGCCCGCGCCAATGATGCTGTTATCCGGGATGGTGATATCGGCAACAAAGGATGCGCTGTTGGTACAGCCGGGTTGATTGGTGGGTCTGGGAACCCCGGGCGTGAATGTGGCATCGGGCGAGGTGGTTGGCGTCTCGACCACTGCTTCCGTCCCGCCTGTGACCGGGCTCTCGCTCGTCGGCGCCTGGGTCGCGGCGGTAACCAGGGTCACTGTTGGTTCGGGTGTGGCGGTTTCCACGGGCGTCCCTCCGCCGCAGGCAGAAAGCATCAATGCCATCAGCGCGGTGACAACAAACAGTTTCTTGATCATTCTGAACCTCCTTCCATCGACATGGCGGATTTGCCCCCGTCTGATCGTTGTGGCTTTCCTCAAAACATCAGCATCTGTGACTTGGACCTTTCGAGCGGATCGCTAACGATCTGCTCTTCGAACGTCTCACGCGTCAATACCGGGACCTCGAACAGGGTCCGCAACAAACGATATTTTACAAGCTGATAATTTTTCAAGCGCGCCGCCAGCGATGGATCGCGCCCCGCCTTGTAGGAGATCAACCCGGCGCGCCCACCCGGAATGACGATGATCGTCCGTTCGGGAGGGGAAGGCGTTTCGGCGATGGCACGTCCGATCAACGCCGAGGCAAGGATGTGGAACGCGCGTACGACTTCGCCATCGGCGGAGACCCATAGGTAATTCTTCTCCTCTTTGCGCGTGGTGTAATTCAATCGCGTGCCGACCGCTTCGATCATGGCGGTGATGGTATTGAATTCATTGCGCCGCGCATTTGCCACATCTTCGGGGCGCAACTTCCATGCCGCGCCATCCTTTTCCGCATACGAAGTCAGCACGGCGTAGATCATCGCTTTCGACGGGGTCAGCAACCCGGGAAAACGCGGATACAGGTCATCCTCTATTTCGAGATAAATGCTGTTCGGGTTCTTTTGCAGGAACGTCACGATTGCAACTTCGATCCGGTCTGAAAGAGAGTCCACGTGCACAGGGGCAGGATCTCCCCGCCCATGCCCGGATACTCCCCACATCCCCGTCTCCACACTTTCACCGGAGGAATAATGCACGAACCGCTCGTCCTCCGATATTACCGTTTGGATCAGGGTCTGGGTCGCGCGCAGCGCTTCATCGAACTCCTGGTCCTTTTGTTTCAACGCATGCTGTTTTGTCAGCGCGATCAACCCCGCGGCATGGAGGTGCAGATAACTTGCAGGCTCGCCGCGTTCGATCAAATGCGAATGCATCTCTTCGCGCACATCTTCGATATCCGGCTCGTTCGCTTCGCGTTTCAAATGCTCTCCACGCTTCCACAGGAGTTGTATTGGATCATGCTCCGTCCGCAATGCCAGGCTTTGCAGATCGAACCCGGCCGCGCTCGCCGCCGTCAATGCGGAGGTGAGGAATGCCGGTTCAGGCTCGGGCAGCAACCCGAAGAATGGCGTGCCAAGCGGCAGCAACTCGAACAGGTGCGCGAAGGCCGCGTGCAGGGCGGTTGCGTTCCATGCCCAGTCATACCGTCTACGACGTAACGCGATCTTGTACGGTTCCACAGCTTCGCGACCCCACAGCCAGCCCGCCCACAAAGCGGATAGAGTCCAAAATGCCTGGTTCGGACGCGGCAACGAGCCGACCACCGCCGCGATGGGAATCTCCTTTTTGACCTCGTGCGCCAGATCCTTGAGACGACCATCATAGATGCAGATCCCGCCGCTTTCGGGAATCTTTCTGGGCCACGCCTCGACCACAACGCCCGAACCTGTTTCCGTCCAGAGACTTAATCCACGCTCGAGCATCATCCACAGGTTATGCTCACGAAATTGATTCGGGATCATCAACTGTTTCGGGCGCGGACGTTCGGAGGGGTGCGCCCAGATCGTGTTGCCCGCGTCACATGCCACCAGGATCATCGCGCTTAAGGCGCGCTTGCGTTCGGGATTCAAATTCAGACCATCCAAACGATTGATGACCGTGGTCAGGAAATACAACGGGCGCGGCAGATAATGTGCGATCGCCTCCTCTGCATAGACCCGGTCCTCGTCGTCCAGGGAGGCGACGCGCTCAAAGGCGCGCGAGCGGTGCAAGCCATCGGTGGCTGCGATCTTCTTCGCGAGATCGATATCTTTTTGGGTGGCAATTCGTTCGCCGGAGTCGCCGCAGTGCGGACAGAGATAGACCCGCGCGTATGGCACATTTTCCCCTTTGCGCCACAGAAAACTCTGCGCGTAAACTTCCTTTCCGCATTTTTCACAGGTTGTGAGATACATGGATTGCAAATGTGCGCCGAGTCGTTCATCCCCTTTTTTGGCGGTTTCCAAATCTGCGATGGCGGCTTTGAAATCTGACTCTGAGGGGGGCTTGGCGGATACCTCCAACAGAAAGCGCGTGATGGGGTTGTTCGCGGTCACGAGCACGCGATACCCGGCGCGCGCGGCTTCGAGGGTCAGCCGCGGGGAGAATCCGAATGGGTCGAGCAGCCAGCTTGAAGTCGAGGTGTGAAGCGGGAGCCACGCGGCAACGACGCCCTCTTCGAGCGGAGGCGTGAAGCGCGAGAGCGGACCCGGATCCGCAGGTCTCATCCCCGGAATATAGGGTTGGAGGTCCATCTTGTGTTAAGTATACATCCCCCGGTGTTTCTGCGCTGAGCGGGATTACGGTATTTGTCCCAGCGTCGGCGCGCACATAATGTCGTAGTATTCGAGTTCGGTGGCTTTGTTGCCTTCAGCGTAGGCGGCGGCCTCCTTGCCGATGTTGCGGACGGTATCGAGGCTGGATTGCACCTGATACGGCCAGTAACGCGGGATGACCATACGCGGGTCGTTGACATAGCCCTCGGGCAGATACGCCGGGCGCGCCGGATCGGGCTGGTCGGCAAGGGGAATCCAGTTGTACATGACGGGTCCGCGCGGGTTGATGGTGAAGCCGATGCGGAATCCGTATTGGCGTGCAAACTGCACGGGACGCACGCCGAAACTGCCGCCGGGCCAGATGATGGCGACCGGGGTTTTGTTGAAATTCGTCTGCAGGTCGGCAATGGATTTTTCGAACTCGGTCTTGATGAACTCGTCGGTGGAGTCGTCGCTCATGTTGATGTTGTGGATGTAGCCGTGCGATTGATGGTCCACCCAGCCTTCGGCTTCGAGGGCGATGTTATCCTGCAAAGCCAGCGCGCGCGGACCATCCTCGGCGCTGATCCATGAGTTGACGACCGGCCAGCCCCATTGGTCGTGATACGGGCGGAAGTGTTCGTTGAAGTTTTCGCCGGTGCGCCGGTCATCCTGAATGAGGAGCACGGAACGCATGGGGATCTTGGCGTTGTGGTCGAGGAAGTCCGCCATTTGCGTGGCGTTGATGGCTTCGAAGCCCTGTTCCTTCAGATCGTTCATCATCTGGCGGAAATCCTGCACGGAGATGTCGTTGGCAGTCACATCGGCCGCGCTTTGCTTGATGCCGTGCAGCATGACCACCATCACGATCGTGCCGGGGGTGGCGTTGTTGGAATTCCATTTATCGTAAAGATACCGGCATGCATCCTGCACATATGTGTGCGGCGTATCCAATGGATTCAACTGGCTGGCGATGAAGGTCGCGGGGAGGGCGGGCGGCGTGCGGATCGCCGTCGGTTCGGGGATCGGGGTGTCGGTCGGCGCGAGCGTGGCTGTGGGTTGGATCGCGGCGAACGCGGTTTCATATGCCTGCGTGGAAAGCGCGTTCACGTCCACGGTGGGGGATGCGGCTGAAGGGGCGCACGCAGACAGGATAACGGCGATCAGGATGAGGGTCGGGAAGAGGCGGGAGGTCATATTTTCAGTTAAACACACCCGTCATTGCGAGCGACCATCGGGAGCGAAGCAATCCCCAGTAATCCAAGGAGATTGCCTTGTCGCCCTACGGGCTCCTCGCAATGACGGAACTTTGTCTATTCTTCACTTTTGCCGGAGATGAAATCCTCCACTTTCTGGCGGCAGATGTCATCGCGGAATTGTTTTGGCGGGGTCTTGAAGAAATAGGAGGATGGTCCGATGATGGGACCGGCGAGTTCGCGGTCGAGGGCGAGTTTGGCGCAGCGGACCGCGTCGATCATCACACCGGCGGAGTTGGGGCTGTCCCATACTTCGAGTTTGACTTCCACGTTGAGCGGTACGTTGCCGAAGGTGGTGCCTTCCATGCGGATGTACGCCCACTTGCGGTCGGTGAGCCACGGCACGTGGTCGCTGGGACCGACGTGGACGTTGTTTGGGTCGATCTCGTAGGGGATCATGCTGGTGACCGCGTTGGTCTTGGAGATCTTCTTGCTCTCGAGGCGCTCGCGTTCGAGCATGTTGAGGAAATCGGTGTTGCCGCCGAAGTTGAGCTGATAGGTGCGGTCGATCTTGACGCCGCGGTCCACGAAGAGCGTGGCGAGCTGGCGATGCAGGATGGTTGCGCCGACCTGACTCTTGATATCGTCACCGAGGATGGGCAGACCTGCATCTTCGAAGCGCTTGCCCCAATATTCGGAGGAGGCGATGAAGACCGGGATGCCATTGACGAATGCGCAGCCCGCCTCGATGACCTGTTCCACGTACCACTTGGTCGCCATTTCGGAACCGACGGGCAGGAAATTGATGACCACGTCGGTCTTTGTGTCGCGCAGCAGTTTGACGATATCGGCGGTCGGACCGGGCGCCTTATGGATCATCCCGCTCAGGTATTTGCCGAGCCCGTCGTGGGTCATGCCGCGCACAACCGGGGCATTGAGTTTGGGGACGTCCGCGAATTTATAGGTGTTATTCGGCTCGGCAAAGATCGCCTCGGAGAGGTCCCTGCCGACCTTGGTCGCGTTCACGTCGATGGCGAGCGTGAACTCGATGTCGCGGACGTGATAATCCGCCAGCTGGGTGTGCATGATGCCGGGGATGGCTTCGTCCTTTTTGGCGTTCTTGTAGAACTGGACTCCCTGGACGAGTGAAGAGGCGCAGTTCCCCACGCCGATGATCGCAACACGTACTTTTTTGTTTGCCATTGTTTTGAAGTTCTCCTTGTGTCTGGCTGTGGACAGCCGATTGTTAATGATCTTGAATCATCCCTTACGGTTTATGTTGTCAATGCTGTATAATGCCCACGATGGCTACCAACGAGCGGATCGATCACCTGGAGCGCCTGCTGGAAGTTGCGCGGGGTCTTACAACCGCTCCCGACCTTGAGTCCTTTCTGCAAACGATCATTGCCGAGGCAAGCGAACTGACCGATAGCGAACTTGCGTCCATTCTCGAATATGACCCGGAATCGAAGGAATTGCATTTTCTTTCCACGATCTGGTTCGACCGCGATGTCCTTCGTCCCGTGGGCGTGCCGCTTGAAGGAAGCGTTGCCGGGGAAATCTTTCGCAAACAGCACCCTTTGATCATCCAGGACGTCAAGGCGGATCAGCGTCACTTCAAGACCGTGGACCGCGTGACCAGGCACGATACCCATTCCATTGCGGGCGTGCCCCTGATCGTACACGGCGAGACCATCGGTGTATTGGAGGCGCTCAACAAACGGGACGACGCACATTATACCGAAGAAGACCTGACGATTCTAGCGACGCTTGGCGCACTTGCCGCGCAGGCGATAAAGAATGTGCATATGGAACGGAAGGTCAAGGTGGCGCGCAACGAACTCGCCGAACTCGAACGCCTCAAAACGGACTTTATTGCGATCACGTCACACGAACTGCGGACTCCCCTCGGCTTGATCCTCGGACATGCCACTTTTCTAAGAGAGATCGTGGACGATGAATATGCCGACCAACTGGATTCCATCATCAAGAACGCGACCAAACTCAAGGAGATCGTGGAAAATTTGTCCAGCGTGGACAACATCCAGTCCGGCGCGGCGCGGGTCCTCAACAACCAGGTGTCGCTGTCGAAGATCGCAGAGGATGTCGTTCTGACGTTTCAGGACGAGGCGAAATCCAAGAACATTACTTTGACTTATGAAACGGGGAATTCATCCTATTTCATCGAAGCGGATGGACTGAAGATCAACATCGCCATGAGCAACCTTGTGAAGAATGCGTTGCAGTTTACGAATCCCGGAGGGTCCGTCAAGATCGTTGTCGGAGAGGACTCCGGGTATTACAAGGTTGTGGTGATCGATAACGGGATCGGCATCCCCGTCCGCGACCTGCCACGCATCTTCGACCGATTCTTTCAGGTGGAGTCGCATCTCACGCGGCGGTATGGCGGCATGGGGCTGGGACTTGCCGTTGCCAAATCCATGATCGAACTGCACGGCGGTCGCATCTGGGCGGAGAGCGAGGAGGGGCAGGGAAGCAAGTTCACGTTCCTGCTGCCCATGCAGCGGGAGGAACCAGCGAAGCCCGCGGTCAGCCCGTTCGTGGAATAGATATAAAAAATAAAAAGGCTCACATTTCTCGTGAGCCTTTCGTTTAACCGGATAAGGATCAATCAGCCTACGCCCAGCCCTGACCCTTGATGAAGTTGGTCACAACGGGGATGCTGACCATTTCACCCTGATAGGCTTTGTATGCCCAATACAGGAAGACCAGCCACAACACCGGCACGCACAGCCCGCCGAAACCAATGGTCACTGTGGTGATGATGGTCGCGACGATCCAGAATGCGATGCTGGCCACAATGGATTGCACTGCATGGAATTTGATGAAGGGACGGGATTTCTTATCTTCCATCAGCAGCACGATGATGCCGACGATTGGGGCAAACACATAGCTCAACGCCGACCACAACTTATCATCGCTGGTGACGTCCATCATAGGTTCGTTTGACATGAGTTCCTCCGAATTGAATCTGGTTTGGGATTTTGGCTATTGTACAACCAAACAAGGTAAAAATCAACCGAATAGCTGTAACCCCTTTGTAACAACAATGTTACAGTCCCCTGCTGGTAGTAAAATCAACGCATGACAAGAATCGTTTTCATGGGATCACCCGATTTTGCCCTGCCCACTTTACGGGCGCTGGCAGAACATTACGATGTCGTTGGCGTCGTCACCCAGCCGGACCGCGCCTCCGGGCGCGGGCGCGAACTCAAGCCGCCGCCGGTCAAACTGCTGGCGCAGGAACTCGATATCCCGATCACCCAGCCTGAAAAACTTCGTCAGCCTGAAGCGCTGGAACAACTGCGCGCATGGGCTCCCGATCTCATCGTCGTTGCTGCGTTCGGACAGATCCTCAGAAAAGATGTTTTGGATCTCCCGCCGCATGGTTGTATCAATGTGCACGCCTCACTGCTTCCCAGATGGCGCGGCGCCGCGCCGATCAATGCCGCGATCCTTGCCGGAGATGACGAGACGGGTGTGACCATCATGCAAATGGATGTGGGACTCGATACCGGTCCCATGCTGGCGAAACGTTCCATCCGCCTCACGCGGGACGATACGGCTGGTTCCGTTTTCGAGAAATTATCCACGCTGGGAGCAGACCTGCTGATTGAAACTTTACCCGATTATTTATCCGGAAAGTTAATACCTCAGCCTCAACCAGAGGAAGGCGCGACCCATGCGCCCATGCTCAAAAAAGAGGATGGCAGACTCGATTTCACCTCTGATGTGCATGAACTGGAACGGCGCGTACGTGCCTTCAATCCGTGGCCCGGCGCGTTCATGGATTTCGATGGGACGTTATTGAAGGTCCATCGGGCGCATGTTGCTGAGGAAAATGTCAAAACGGGGAACAGGTTGATCGTGCAGGATCAACCCGCGGTCGGCGCGCGAGGCGGGATTCTCGTCCTGGATGAAATCCAGCCAGCCGGGAAAAAATCCATGAGCGGGAAGGCATTTTTATCCGGCGCGCGGAATTGGACGTAGCCTTTCGGCATATTCAGGGTTTAAGGGGGAGGGTCGTATTCAAAAATTAGAAGGAGGTGATATGTTTAATCCAAAAGTGTTCGTGGCAGAGTTCATAGGGACGTTCGCGCTGGTGTTTATAGGCGCGGCGGCGGGAATTTACGGACAAAATGTGGGGTTGTTGGGAATTGCGTTGGCGCATGGTTTAACGCTGGCTGTATTTATGTATGTGTTCGGTCATATTTCGGGTGCGCACATTAACCCGGCAGTCACGTTGGGACTGGCCCTCAATGGTACGATCAAGTGGGTGGAGACGATCGTGTATTGGGCTGCCCAGTTTTCAGGTGCGGTTTTTGCCGCGTTTTTGCTTCGTATGTTCCTGACGCCGCTTAGTGCTGATGCATTTTCCGGCGCAGCAACGAGCGGGCTTCTTGGCGTCGATCATGCCTATTATGCAATGGGACTTGAGGCTTTGTTGACGTTCTTCCTTGTCAACACGTTCCTGCATACGGCTGTGGGGGGCAAGGCTGGTCCATTTGCGGGGTGGGCAATCGGTGCAACGCTGGCGATCGCGATCATGGTTGGTGGACCGTTAACCGGCGCGTCTTTGAATCCGGCGCGTTCATTTGGTCCTGCCATCTTTACTTCGGCGCTCGAAGCTGGCAGATTGGATTACCAGAACCCGATGTTATATTTGATCTATTTTGTGGGTCCCTTCATGGGTTCACTTATGGCGGTGGGTTTGTATCAGTTCTTCACTTATGAGCCAGTGACAATGGAAGATATCGAAAGCGAGGAAGAGGATGAAGAGGAGGAAAAAGATGTGGAAGTTGTCGTTGAACCGGTGAAGAAGCCCGCGACTCGCAAGCCTGCCGCACGTAAAACCACCGCAAAGAAAACAGCAAAGTAGGATGGGACTAAAAAGGAAAAAGGACAGTTCCCGTCAATTTGACGGGAACTGTTTGCTAATTGACCAGTTCTTCGTCCGGCGGGCATAATTCCTGCGCTGAGGCGAACAGCTTTGATGAAGAGTCGACTTCCTTGAAATATCTCTTCTGGAAAAAGAACGCCACGTTCACCAGACCGATCATCACGGGGACTTCGATCAACGGACCGATCACCGCCGCGAATGCCGCGCCTGAGTTGATGCCAAAGACTGCCACCGCAACGGCTATGGCTAATTCGAAGTTGTTGCTTGCGGCAGTGAATGAAAGCGTGGTGGTTTTGGAGTAGTCCGCTCCAATGGTGTGCCCCATGAAGAATGAGACCAGGAACATGACCACGAAGTAGATCAACAGCGGAATGGCGATCCGTACCACATCGAGCGGGAGTTCGACGATCACATCGCCTTTGAGCGAGAACATGACCACGATGGTGAACAATAACGCGATCAGCGTCATTGGGCTGATTCTGGGGATAAATACCTTTGAGTACCATTCCCTGCCCCTCACACGGATCATGATGAAGCGCGTCAGGAAGCCCGCGATGAATGGAATGCCGAGATAAATAAAGACGCTTTTGGCGATTTCGTCGATGGTGATCTCCACGATGTTGCCTGTCAATCCGAACCATGTCGGCAGGACGGTGATGAAGACGTAGGCATACACGCTGTAGAACAGCACCTGAAAGATACTGTTGAACGCGACCAGCCCCGCCGCGTATTCGTTATCGCCCTTTGCCAGTTCGTTCCACACAATCACCATCGCAATGCAACGCGCCAGACCGATGAGGATCAATCCCGTCATATATTCGGGATAGCCGCGCAAAAAGACCATTGCCAGCACGAACATCAAAATGGGACCGATCACCCAGTTCTGCACGAGTGAAAGCCCGAGAATTTTCCAATTGCGGAACACATCGCCCAGTTCATCGTAATGCACCTTCGCCAGTGGCGGATACATCATCAGGATCAAGCCGATGGCGATCGGGATGTTGGTCGTGCCAACCGAGACCGCGGTGTTGAAATCCGCAACGGATTTTGGGAAAAGAAATCCGATTCCCACCCCCGTTGCCATCGCGAGAAAAATCCACAACGTCAGGTAACGGTCCAGGGTGGAAAGCTTCTTGGCACTATCTTGTTTCTGGGTCATGGGTACTCCAGATAGGGATTCATCGCGAACGTTGATATTGCAAGATTATCGTTTTGTTAACAGTCACGCCGTTTCCAGCGCGTTCGCCAGCCACGTGGCGACTTCGGCGGGAGTGGGGATTCGTCCCGATGAGACTAGTTTTTCGTTGATGACCAGACCGGGCGTGGAAAGAACGTTGTAGGACGCGATGTCGTTGTAATCGGTCACTTTGACCACATCCGCTTCGATGCCCATATCAGAAACGACTTTACGGGCGATCTGTTCCACGCGTTTGCAATTGGCACAACCCGAACCTAGGACCTTGATGGTGAGCATAAGGGACTCCTTTCGATATTTTGATTAATGCGCAACCATTATCTTTTGGCTGTTGCGGCGACTGACAAGCCATAATGCTCCCGAGAGCAGACTGATGAAGGAAACAAGATATAAAATGACCAATCCCATGCCTGTGCCGTCCATCCACGAGCCGTAGATGAGTCCGGCAAGGGTGCTGAACAATGCGACCCAAGCGACATACACCCAGGCTTTGAAGCGTCCGATGATTGCGGCGGTGATGAGGATGCTTTGCAGGCTGAGTTCGGGATCGGAGATGAGATACGCGAGCAACGGTCCGCGGTGCATGCCGAGCTGCAGGAACATCTGCGCGATGGGGACTTCGACCAGAGTGGGGAAGTACATGAACACCCCAAAGACCACGCCGATGAAATTTCCGGGCAATGTGTTCTGACCCGCGAGCGCTTCGATCCATTCGGGGCGGATCAATTCGCGGATGATACCCACAATAAAAACTCCCACGATCAACAGCGGGAAGATCTGTTTGACGAACTTCCACGATTCCCAAAGGAAGTCACGGGTTTCGTCTTCGGTCAGTTTTTTCTTGAGCATCCAAGCCAAAGCGATGACGGAGAGCGACACGCCGAGGAATTTTCCCGTGATGCTGATGGTCAGTCCATTTGGATGCGGCGTCATGCCGAGTGCGGCGATCAGAAGCGTGAGACCCACGAGCGCGGTGGAAATCCATGTCCAGATGTTGAATCCATCGAAGATGTTTTCAATCCCCTTCCATGAGGCAAGCCCGATCAGAGCCAGCATACCGATGAGAATCGCACCCTGTGCCGTAACGCCTTCCTCGCCTCTTGAGGGATCGAATGGAACCAGGCGATAAAGATAATCCTGGAAACCATCCATGCCGCGGATGGGGAGCGTGATCTCCGCGTAAGAATGTTTTAGAAAATCGAATTGGAATGTGCCCGCAATTAACAAGGCAACCAGGAGAAGAAGAAAAATGACGGAGCTGCGGCGCATCGCGGCTTGACCGGCGAACATCGCATCGGTGGCGGCATCGTGTTCCGCGTCCGCGCGCTGGAAGAGCAGCGCCATTATGATGCCAATGCCGATGCCGAACGCCAGCGAAAGGACAAGCCGGGCGATGGCAAGGTCCATGCCGATGACGCCGCCGGTGTACACCAGTGCGAGGATGTTGATGGCAGGCGCGACGAAGAGGAACGTAACAGCGGGTCCCAACCCCGCACCTTTTTTGTAGATCCCTGCGAAGAGCGGAATGACCGTGCAGGAACAGACTGCCAGCAGAAATCCCGCCAACGCCGATGCTGGATAGGAAATGTATTTGGGCGTGTTGCGTCCCAGAAAACGAGTGACCGTTTCCTTTGGGATGAGGGCGGTCATGGCGCCTGCGATGTAGAAGGCAGGCAGTAGACATAAAAGCACGTGCGCCGCGAGATAGGAGGCGAGATTTCCCAACCCGGCATGGAGCAGGTCAGTGATCGATGAAGGAAGGTTCATGCTGTTTTCAGGCTTTCAACAGGGATCGATACAGGCGCGCAGTGCGGACATTCACAGGAAGGGATTGTCCGGGTGTTGGTGAGCGCGGAAACGGATTCGGCGGAGAGTCCGCTCAGGCGGGCGGAGGCAGTGACGAGGTCCAATATGGAGGCGTCTTTCAGGCTGTAGAAGATGTAACGTCCCTCGCGGCGGTCCTGTAAAATATCCGCTTTGCGCAGGGCCATCAGATGCTGGGAGATATATGCCTGTCTCCAGCCGAGCGCGGCTTCGAGGTGACACACGCAGGCTTCACCGGTGCCGATGGCGAGCAGGATGCCGATGCGTTGGGGCGAGGCGATGGCGGAGAGTGGCGATGCGATCTGTCTGGAAATTTGCGGGAGGGTTTGTTTTTTCATATTTATGAACCTGAATATATTGTAGCGATACATTCCGGAATTTGAATATAACGAATGTCATCTCGCGGGTCGCCGAATCTCCTGAAATCCCTGCCGGGTTTTGTTATACAATTGGGATGAATTCATTGTGAGGTGGACCATGCCGGAATATATTGCCGCAATCGACCAGGGCACGACCAGCACTCGTTTTATGATTTTCGATCATGGGGGAAATGTGATCGCAGTGGATCAAAAGGAACATCAACAAATTTATCCCAGGCCCGGCTGGGTGGAGCATGACCCGTTGGAGATCTGGGAACGGACTCGGGAGGTGATGCGCGGCGCGTTGGCGAAAGCCGGATGTGCTGCCTCGGACATTGCCGCGGTCGGCATTACGAACCAGCGTGAGACGACGGTGGTATGGGAAAAGTCCACGGGCAAGCCGATCTACAATGCCATCGTCTGGCAGGACACGCGGACGGATGGGATCATCAATGAGCTTGCCAAAGATGGTGGACAGGACCGCTTCAGACTCAAGACCGGCCTGCCTCTCGCCACCTATTTTTCCGGTCCCAAGCTGAAATGGATCCTCGACAGCGTGGACGGCGCGCGCGCCAAAGCCGAAAACGGGGACCTGTTGTTCGGCAACATCGATACATGGCTCATTTGGAATCTGACGGGTGTGCATGTCACCGATGTGACCAATGCCTCGCGTACGATGTTGATGAACATCAACACATTGGATTGGGATGAGGAAATTTTGGAGATCCTCGATATTCCGCGCGCGGTGTTGCCGGCGATCAAATCGTCTTCTGAAATTTATGGTCATATTGACGCTCGAGGCGGCGTCCTCGCCGCCGGGGAGGGCGGCGGGAGCGTGCCAATCGCCGGTGACCTCGGTGACCAGCACGCCGCGTTGTTCGGGCAGACCTGTTTCAGTCCCGGCGAGGCGAAGAACACCTACGGCACGGGCTGTTTTATGTTGATGAATACGGGCGAGACCCCTGTCGCTTCGAAATCGGGGTTGCTCACGACAATGGGATACAAGATCGGAGATCAAAAAGCGGTTTATGTACTGGAAGGCTCGATTGCGATCACGGGCGCGTTGATCCAGTGGCTGAGGGACAATTTGGGGCTGATCCAATCGTCGGCTGAGGTGGAGGCGCTGGCGAAGTCTGTGGAGGACAACGGCGGGATCTATTTCGTCCCGGCGTTCAGTGGATTGTTTGCTCCCTATTGGAAGTCGGATGCGCGCGGCGCGATCGTCGGGATGACGCGTTACGTCAACAAGGGGCACCTCGCCCGTGCCGCCCTTGAAGCGACCGCCTACCAGACGCGCGAAGTGTTGGACGCAATGGAAACAGATTCGGGTGTCAGGTTGACCGCCCTCAAGGTGGATGGCGGCATGGTGTTCAATGAACTGCTCATGCAATTCCAGTCCGACATTCTGGATGTGCCGGTCATCCGTCCAAAGGTCGCCGAGACGACCGCGCTGGGCGCGGCCTACGCGGCGGGACTCGCCGTGGGTTTTTGGAAGGACTATGAGGAATTACGGAAGAATTGGGTGAAGGACAGGGAGTGGCAGCCGTCAATGGACACGGAACTGCGAAAGAAGTTATACTCAGGTTGGAAGAAGGCTGTTACGCGTACATTCGATTGGGTTGAATAAGATTCCATGTTCCATGTATCAGGTTGTTGGCTGACATGGAATCCGATACTTGAAACGGCATATATGAACCGAGAAGAAACTTTTTCGCATCTTAAAGAAAATCCTGAAGTCTCCGTCTTGATCGTGGGCGGGGGCATCAACGGACTGGGCGTGTTTCGCGACCTTGCAATGAACGGCGTGGATGTATTGCTCGTGGAGCGCGAGGATTTCTGTTCGGGCGCCAGCGCGGCCTCCTCCCATATGGCGCATGGCGGCATCCGCTATCTTGAGAACGGGGAATTCCGTCTTGTGCGTGAGGCGGTGCGTGAACGAAATCTCATGCTGCAGAACGCGCCGCACATCGTCAAGCCGCTCCCGACCACGATCCCGATGTTCAAATATTTCTCCGGTTTGTTGAATGCGCCCCTCAAGTTTTTTGGGTTGCTCGATAGACCCTCCGAACGCGGCTCGCTGGTCATCAAACTCGGATTGATGATGTACGATGCCTACACCGGCAGGCAGCGTACTGTTCCCAGGCACAAGTTTTATTCGAGAAGAAAATCGCTCGCAAAGTGGGATCAACTGAATCCGGAGGTCGTCAACACCGCCGTATATTATGATGGCGCGATCCTGCAGCCCGAACGCCTGGGCGTTGAACTGATGCTGGATGCGGAGGCGGAAAATCCTGACGCACATGCGCTTAATTACGTGAGCATGGTGGGCGGCAGCGAGGATACGATCATCCTGCGTGATGAGTTGACCGATGAAACGTACGACGTCCGCCCGAAACTCGTCATCAACGCCGCAGGTCCATGGATCGATATTTCGAATCGCAAGATCGGTTTGTCCACGCGGTTTATTGGCGGCACCAAGGGCTCGCACATTGTTGTCAGGCATGATGAGCTTCGCAAGGCGATCGGCGAAAACGAGTTCTTCTTCGAGAACAAGGATGGTCGCATTGTGCTCATCTTCCCGTTGTTCGACCGCGTGTTGATCGGCACCACGGATACCCCGGTGGAACACCCCGATGACGTGCGTTGCACGGATGAGGAGATCGAATATTTTCTGGACATGGTGAAACGCGTCTTTCCAAGCCTCAGCCTGTCCCGGGAAAATATTGTTTTTCAATTCTCAGGCGTTCGTCCGTTGCCCCATTCCTCGGCAAGGACGGCCGGGCAGATCTCACGTGACCACAGCATCGAAGTCCTCAGTGGCGACTGGACGAATCTGGCTTTTCCCGTTTATTCGCTGGTCGGCGGCAAGTGGACCTCCTTCCGTGCATTCGCGGAACAGGTGACGGACAAGGCGCTTGCCCGGCTCGGTTTGTCCCGCCAGAAAGATACCCGCAACCTGCCCATCGGCGGCGGACGCGGGTATCCGCGCGATGAGGAGGATGCCAGACGCCAGATCGAAAGTCTCTCCGCCTGGACGGGTGTGGCGCGCGAACGTTTGAAGTACCTGTTCGAACGCTATGGAACGCGCGCCGAATCCATTGCGACTTTCATGAACGGGGGAACGGATTACATCCTCAGGACACTGCCCGATTACTCGCGGCGTGAGATCAGCTTCCTCATCCAGCACGAGAAGATCCATCACCTCGACGACTTCATCCTGCGGCGTTCGATGCTGGGAATGCTGGGTCACCTCACGCCTGGAATGCTCGAGGAACTTGCCGACGTGTTTAGCAATGTGCTCGGCTGGGATGCAGAGCGGAAGGCGGTCGAGGTGACGCGCACATTGTCCATACTGGCGGACAGGCACGGGGTCCGTTTGTGAGGCGGAGACGAAAGTCAGACGAGTGGTAAAGTTTAGTGGCTTATGAATCTATCGATCGTTGTCCCCGTATATCAAGGCGAATCTCTCATAGAGTCTTTGATTGAGCGTTTAGGCAGAACCCTCCCTTCGATTTCAGAAAAATTCGAGGTCATCCTTGTAAACGATGGCAGCCCTGATGGAAGTTGGCTTGTCATTGAGAGACTCTCCCATAAGTACCCTTGGGTGCGAGGAATCTGTTTGATGCGAAATTACGGCCAGCACAATGCAACGCTTTGTGGTGTGCGTTTGGCGCGTTACGATGTGACCATCACAATGGATCAGGATCTTCAGCATCCACCGGAGGCGATTCCTCTATTGCTGGCAGAACTTGAAAAGGGGTTTGATGTAGTCTATGGCTCGCCTCGGAAACTTCCGCAGGGTATCATTCGGAACCTGTTGACCGCTGCCATTAAGAGGATTCTTTCGAGCATCATGGGCATCGATTCGGTGAAAAACATTTCTGCTTATCGCGCCTTTCATACCCGCCTTCGATCCGCTTTTGGAAATTTTCAAAGCCCAACAATGATCATTGATGTTTTACTTTCCTGGGGCACCACTCGTTTTACGTCTGTTGTGGTGGATATCTCTGAAGCCCGCTCTTCCAACTATTTTTTTCTGACATTGGTAAAGGCAGCGCTATTGATCCTGACCAGTTATAGTACCCGCCCATTGCGCCTTGCGAGCTGGATTGGCTTTATCATGACCCTCTTTGGGTTGGGTGTATTTGTTTATGTAATTGTCACCTATTTTACGCTTGGCAGCCTGCCAGGCTTTTCTTTCTTGGCATCCATCATTGCATTATTTAGTGGTACACAGCTTTTTACCCTGGGTATTATTGGCGAATACCTTGCCCGGATGTTCGATAGAAGCATGGACAAGCCTGCCTACGTCATTCAACAAATGGTGGGGGAGTAATGAACGTCGGTATACTACGACCCTCCCGTATTCCCTGCGTGGTTATTTTGATCAGATACGCCGGGGGATCTTTTATTTACGATGATGTTCAGTACGGCAACCATGGTGTGCGAAATCGCAACCAGGTAATGCCTCATCATGGAGGCAGTGGTTGACGATTCCTATGTATGCTAAAAGTGTCACATTGGTCCCCCCATTTGTGATGTACAAATTGACTGGTCAAATCCATGACCCCAAAAACATCGTAAGGCTATAACAATTTCTTATTTCAAGGAATATTTGCCTTTATTTGAGAGTTTGTATCAGCGTCATGATGAGTACTTTGCTGATTTCACCGTTGAAACATCGATTCTCCTGGATCGTGAACTGGGATTCGCTCTTTCCCGTTTTTTGTGTTCATCGGAGTTGTCAAACCTTGAGAGACAAAAGACCGATCGGGTGATCAGTGTTCTGAAAAAGACTGGAGCCAAATATTACATCTGTAGACCGTTGGCCAGTTTATTATATGGAGCCCGATAAATTTTTCAAAGCGGGAATTACATGTGAAGATTTGCAATATAATTATCCGGATTACCGGCAGCTGTATCCGCCATGCGGTGCCCATGTATCGGTTTTGGATTTGTTGTTGATAGCCGGAAAAGTATCCAGCAGGTATTAATAATGCTGTGAGTTTTTCGCCGTCTTTCAGAAATAGAGTCGGATGATTGGAGACGAAGATGTCGGATTCTTTTGACCTTAGCAAGATCATAAATTATTTCACTGAAAAACTTAATGAATATGGTGCTACATATCGAGGTGTTGACTACAATTCATATGAAGCACAAACAATACGTTTCTCCCAGCTATTGAAATTGATTGACCCCAGTCTGCGATATTCGTTGCTTGATTTTGGAAGCGCTTATGGCATGATGTACGATTATTTAATTCACTTGGGGCACGATGTGCATTATGTAGGTTATGATATTGCCGATTCAATGATTGCAAAAGGACGTGAACTTTACCCGGACAACCCGGATTGTTGGTTTACTAACAATATCGAGGAAGTACCGATGCTGGACTATGCTGTTGTCAGTGGTACGTTCAATCTGAAACTGGATGTAGACCCTGATATATGGACACAACTGGTGATTGATTCTTTAAATCAAATGAATGCCCATGCAACGAAGGGGATTGCATTTAATATGCTAACCGGTTATTCAGATCCGGATCGAATGCGCCCCGACCTGTATTACGGCGATCCCTGTTTCTTTTTTGATTATTGCAAGAGGAATTTTTCAAGAAACGTTGCCCTTCTACATGATTACAATCTCTTCGATTTCACAATCATTGTGCGGAAGGAAATGTGAATTGTATTGGGTTGCCATTTTGTCCAGAGAATATACTTTTGTGATGACAGGATAATCAGAGATCATCCATGCGTAATTTGTTGAAAGGTTTTAACCGGATTTTATCTTCGCGAGGAGTCCAACCGTACTTCTTTTTATTTGTTTTGATTTCTGCATTTGGATTGGTGATCCTGTCCCTGGGAATTTATCAGGACGATTGGTTGTTTGTATATAACGCTTATGCGGTTGGCCCACACGGGCTTTGGGATTTCCTCAACGCGGATGGAACCCCGTTGGCAAGCGCAATGAATATCGCCCTTTTCTTCCTTCTGGGGGTGAAGCCGCTTCATTGGCATGTAGCAGCTTTGATTGCCCGCTGGTTGACCGTGATCATGTTTTGGATGGTTCTGCAACTGCTCTGGCCGTCCCGTGCGCGTGAGGGTTTCCTGGTCTCATTGATTTTTGCAGTACATCCATTCTTTGTCTTGCAGCCTCTGTCGTTTACCTTCCTGCATGTCTGGCTGGGATATTTCTTTCTTGGACTTTCATTCTATTGGATGATTTTGTCCGTCCAGAAACCGGAAAAGTTTTGGTTATATCTGATTTTGTCCCTGGTCGCAGGGATTATCACGATCATCACGCTTGAATATTTTGCAGGACTCGAGTTTTTACGTCCATTCCTTCTCTGGATGGCTTTGCGTGATTTGGGAAAGGATAACAGGACGAGGTTGCTTCGAAGCCTTAAGTTATTCATTCCCTATCTGATTGTATTCGGAACGTATACATGGTGGCGGTTCTTTGTCTTTGCTCCACCAGTGGTACGCAATCATCCCGTGGGCATGGAAACGCTTCTCAGAGATCCGGTGGAAGGTGTCCGTTTGGTTATATCCAACCTGATTCCGGATGTTATATCGATTGTTGTTACCGCCTGGTATAAAATTTTGGATCCCGCGTTCCTGGATTTGACAGATCGCAGGAATCTGTTGTTCACAGCATTGGCCATCTTGGTTGGATGGGTGGTTTTTGTATTTTTAACCGGTCAGTTGATGGACAAGGGCGAAGACGACGGGAATGACCACCTGCGTAAACTTTGGCGGAGGGAAGCATTTTGGCTCGCGCTGGCGATTATTGTCTTTGGCCTGATTCCTCCATATGTAGGCGGGTTGTACATAAATGAAAAGAATCCCATGTGGAACAGTCGATTCGGACTTGCCTCCATGCTGGGTGCTTCAATGATTGTCGTGGTTCTGTGCGATAGTTTATTGCGGAGCGGCAGGGTTCGCTTTGCTGTGCTGGCTTTCTTGGTTGGGTTTTCGGTCAGTTATCATGCTCGTTACACTAATGAATTCCGATGGTCTTGGAACAAACAAACGAATTTTTATCGTCAGTTGGTGCTTCGGATTCCAGACTTGAAACCGGGGTCTGCGATCATTGCTGATGGTGAGATACTCTATTACATGGGAGATTATCCGACAGCGTATGCCATAAATACGGTATACGCCGATCCCCAATCCGCATCAAGCAGGGAGGCTAATTATTGGTTTTTTGGCATCAGCACAAATTTTTCATCTGATCTTGATGAGTTTATGGGTGGGATGCCAATTGATGTCCAAAACCGATCCATCAATTTTCATGGGAACAGCAATACAAGTTTGATCATATCTTTTGAACCGGAGCAAGGACAATGTCTATATGTGATTCGTCCACAGGATTCGATGTTAAGAAATTTACCCCCTTTATTGAAAAATGCTGCGCATCTTTCCAATCTTGATCTTATTGATGTAAATGCAAAATCTTCAAGTTCATTTCTTGATACGATCGGGGTGGATTACCCGATTGACTGGTGTACATATTATACAAAGGCGGATTTAGCCAGGCAGGAGGAAGACTGGACCAGGGTTGTTGATCTTTGGAATGAGTCCAAAATAAAGGGTTTTGAGCCTGACGCGTACTACGAATATTTCCTTTTTTTGGATGGGTTTTATAATCTTGGGCAATGGGACAAAGCCGTCGAGCTATCATTTGAGGCTCAATCTAGATTTCCTATAGCTCGTCTGCCTCTCTGTGATTACTGGAATGCAATCCCTAAATCACCGGAACGTGAATCGAGCATATTGAGACTGGAGCCAAAGTTCAAATGCTTTGTACAATGAATTGGTTGGTTGCCAGCCATCATTTTTCCGATTTTGGTCTGTTCCACGTTTGTAAGTAGACATCGAACTACCATGAAGCGAGTGGTAAAATGGACGTCCTATGTCCCCCGGAAAATCCAAATTGAAGGTTGACCTGGTCATCCCGGTGTTTAACGAATCCGGGGTCGTCGAGCAGACCTACGCGGCCGTCTGCGCTGTGATCGACCGCCTGCCGTACCGGTTCAACATCTATTACGTGGATGACGGTTCGACGGATGGCACGCCTGATTTGATCGCTGCTCTGGCGAAAAAGGATGAACGGATCATCCTGCTGGAACTGGCGCGCAATTTTGGTCATCAAGCCGCGTTGAGCGCGGGACTCGATGCCTCACAAGGCGATTTTGTTATCTCGATGGATGCGGACGGACAGCATCCGCCTGAGATGATAGAGCAGATGCTCGAACTCCTTGCACAGGGATATGACATCGTCCAGGCGCAGCGCATCGAAGAGGAGCAGGTGCTTTCCTTCAAGCGGATCACCTCCTCAGCGTTTTATGGTTTGATCAACCGGATCAGCGGCACGCAGATCGCGCCCGGCGCGGCGGATTTTCGCGGCATGAGCCGTCAGGCGGTGGATGCCGTGAAATCCATGCCCGAGTATCATCGTTTCCTGCGCGGCATGGTCTCATGGATCGGATATAGAAGCGTCATTCTGCCGTATCATGAAGCGGGGCGCGTGAGCGGGAAGTCGAAATACTCGCTCGGGAAAATGTTCCGCCTGGCGATGGATGCGATCTTTTCCTTTTCGTTGATGCCGCTTTACATCGGATTGAGCGCAGGCGGAATCTTCTTCTGCCTCGCCGCGCTTGAGATGATCTACGTGCTGTCGTTTTGGGTCAAGGGCGATACCTCCACCCTCGCGCCCGGCTGGAGTTCGCTCATGTTCGTCATCCTGATCGCCAGCGGCATGTTGATGATCCTGCTTGGGTTTATCGGAATCTATGTCGGTTACATTTTTCAGGAGGTCAAGAAACGACCCGTGTATTTGCTCAAGAAGGAAGGAAAATGAGTTCGCCGGACAAGCCCATTTATCAATTTGTTTTTTTACGTCACGGAGAATCGGTGGGGAATGCTGAAGCGCGCTGGCAGGGACAATCGGATTATCCGCTAACGGATAAGGGACGTGACCAGGCGCGGAAACTGGCAAAAAGATGGAAGTCTGAAAACCTGAAATTCGACCTGGTGATCTCCAGCCCGTTGGTGCGTGCCAAGGAAACGGCGGAGATCATCGCCTCGGCATTGGACGTCAAATTGGAGACCGACCCGATCTGGCTGGAACGCGCCATCGGGGAGATGGAAGGCTTGACCGCTGAGGAGGTCCGCCTGAAACCAAGGCCGCCCTATACGACCCCTTTCGACTCCATCGGCGGCGATGGGGAGGGTGATTGGGCGTTATACCTGCGGGCGGGTCGGGCACTGCACCAATTGCTGCAACGGATCCCTGGCAGTTATCTGATCGTTTCCCATGGTGGATTATTGAACCAGTTGATGAACGCGGTCACTGGGGTGGCGCCGCATGCCGACCCTTCGGGTGTGCGCTTCCGGTTCGAGAATACCGCCTTCGCCCGCGTCGTTTATCATCCCCATCTGCACCGCTGGAACATCGACGCGGTGAACGATCGCGCTCATCTCAAATCCACGGATCAAGAGTAGAACATGGCATTGTCTGAAACCTCCAGTTCCATAAACGGAAAGATGAAAGTGCTGACCTTCGGCGCGGGGGCGATCGGGACATACATCGGCGGGAGCCTTGCACTGGCGGGGCATCAGGTCGTTTTTGTGGAACCGCAAAAGGTTGTGGATGAGTTGCGCGAACGCGGCTTGCGCCTGGATCTGACATTGGATGCGAGGCGTAAAACAAAGGATGCCTTCCGGTTGCCAGCCTCCGCTTTTGTGATCGTTGCCTCACTGGAGGAAGCGCTTCGTTACGGACCCTTCGACGTGGCTCTGTTTGCCCTGAAATCCTACGACACCCGGACCGCTTTGGAGGGGCTCAAACCCTTCGCGGACAAAATGCCGCCGATCCTGTGCCTGTCGAATGGGGTATCCAATGAGCCGGCGATCGCCGAAGCACTGGGGCAGGACAAGGTCATCCACGGCACAGTGACATCCGCCATTGGGCGGCGCGGCGCGGGCGATGTTGTGCTCGAGCGTTTGCGCGGCATGGGCGTTGCAAAGGGACATCCGCTTTCAGAAAAACTGAACAAGGCATTGGACAAGGCGTTTCTCAACTCGCGACTCTATGAGGACGCGGCTTCGATGAAATGGTCGAAGATGCTGACCAACCTGCTTGCGAACCCGACCTCCGCCATTCTGGATATGACCGCCGCCCAGGTCTTTGCCAACAATGATTTATATAAGCTCGAGATCGACATGCTGAAGGAATGTCTCGCGGTGATGGAGGCGCAGGGGCTTGAAGTCGTTGACCTGCCTGGCACGCCGGTCCGCGCGCTGGCATTTGCGACGAAACTGCCGTTATGGCTGTCGAAGCCGCTGCTTGGTCGAGCCGCGGGCGCGGGGCGCGGCGCCAAGATGCCATCCTTTCACATTGACCTGCATTCCGGGCGCGGTAAAAGCGAAGTGGAATATCTGCATGGCGAAGTGGTGCGGGCGGGCGAGAAATGCGATGTGCCCACCCCCGTCAATAAAGTATTGACCGAGACCCTGATGGCGTTGACGAACGGGGAGATTCCGCTGGAGGAGTTCGCTCATCAGCCTGAAAAATTATTGTCGAATGTCGAAGGTGGAAGATCAAAAGTTTGATGCTGGCCTGACCTTGCACGTTCGACCTGTGATGTTTTACAAGATCGGATTATGAATAAAAAGATAAATGTTGTTTCCCCTCGAACCGAAGTCGAAATTTTTCTGCCCGATGGACGCGTATTGTCGGGTCCGCGCGGGGCGATGGTGGGGGAGTTCCTCGCGGAGCTCGAACACGACTCGCCATTTGTCGGTGCAATTGTCAATGGTGATCTGCGCGAGTTGACCTATCCCATCCAGATCGAATCACAGGTACAACCGGTGACGATTTCCGATCCGGACGGCGCGCGCATCTACCGTCGTTCGTTGACGTTTCTGTTGGAGATGGCGTTCACCGATCTGTTCCCGGACGGCACGTTGTTCGTGGATCATTCGGTCGCGTCAGGCGGGTATTACTGTCAGGTGACCGGGCGCGGGCAATTGTCAGAGTCCGAGATCGAAGCGCTGAAAATCCACATGCAAGAGCTGATCGACGCGGACCTGCCATTCGAACGGAACGAAGTCCCGTTGCAGGAAGCCATCGAATACTTCCAGTCACGCGGCTATGAGGACAAGGTCCATTTGCTGAAATTCCGCAAAAAGAATTACCTCACCCTGTATCGGCTTGGCGAGCGTATGGATTATCACCACGGCTACATGGTCCCCTCCACGGGATATTTGCGCATGTTCGACCTCGTCCCGACGGAGGGCGGCTTCACACTGCGGTATCCGCGCCGGCACAATCCCAACGAGATCATGCCAATGCCCGAATACCCGAAACTGCTTTCGGCGTTCAAACAATATGGCGGCTGGCTGACGCGTCTTGGGATCGATAATGTGGGTTCGTTGAATGAAGCCATCGAAAGCGGGCGCGTGGACGAGATCGTTCTGGTCTCGGAGGCGTTCCACGAGCAGAACCTTTCGGATATTGCCCGCATTGTTGCGGAACAACTCGATAAGAGTCGGTTGATCTTTATTGCAGGTCCTTCGTCTTCGGGCAAGACGACCTTTTCAAAACGTCTCACCATTCAACTGCTCGCGTTGGGCATTTCCCCATTCCCGTTGGAGCTTGACAATTATTTTCTCGACCGTGACAAGACGCCACTCGGCGAGGACGGCAAACCCGATTTCGAAACCATCGATGCGCTCGATCTGCCTCTCCTGTGGGATCAGTTGCCGCGTCTGATCCGGGGAGAAGAGGTCCAGTTGCCGCGCTACAACTTCAAGTCCGGGAAGAGCGAGGCGGGTCATACCATCCAGTTGAAACGCGGACAGCCGATCATCCTGGAGGGCATCCACGGCATGGACCCGCGACTCATCCCGGAGAGTTTGAGCGGCGAGGCATTCCGGATCTACGTCTCGGCTCTGACTCAATTGAACCTGGACCGCCACAACCGCGTCTCCACCACCGACACCCGACTCATGCGCCGCATCGTGCGCGATGCGCGCGAGCGCGGTTATAACGCCGCACATACCATCCGTCACTGGGAGTCAGTGCGGCGCGGCGAGAAGCGGCATATTTTTCCGTTTCAGGAGAACGCGGATGTGATGTTCAATTCCGCGCTGGCATATGAAATGGCGGCGCTCAAACCGTTTGCCGAACCGCTGTTGCGACAGGTGCCGCATGGCACGCCGGAATACATCGAAGCCAAGCGCCTGCTGGCGTTCCTGGAGTGGTTCCTGCCGCTGGATATGAATCTCGTGCCCGATAATTCGTTATTGCGGGAGTTTTTGGGCGGCTCGATCCTGAAGAATTTTACAGTGTGGAAGAATAAGTAATTGCCTCACGGCACCGTCGGTACCTTGAAGATCAACCCGACTACATAACCCGCCAGCGCGCTGATCGTGCCGATGATCGCCATTTCCAGCCCGCTGCGGAAGGGCTTGCCCACGGTGACGCGGGCTTTGTACACGCCGACGATGAACAGGGTCAGGGCGGCGATGACGATCGAGAGTCCGATGCTCAGGTTCACGGTCCAGAAGAAGAACGGAAAGAGGGGGATGAACGAGCCGATCAGCGCGGAGAATCCCACCAACAGCGCGGAGTTCAGCGCCCTGGATTTTTCAGGCGGGGTCAATTGGAACTCCTCGGACATCATCACGTTGACCCACACATCCGGGTTGGAGGTGATGACATCCACGATCTTTTCAAGCGTTTCGCCTTCGAACCCTTTTTTGCGATAGATATCGCGGATCTCCTCGACCTCCACATCCGGCGCGAGGTGGATGTGACGATATTCGCGTTCGCGTTCGCTGTGATAGAGGTCGTTTTCCGCAAGGGTTGAGGTGTAGGCGACCGCGCCCATCGAAATGGATTCCGCAAAGGTCGCCGCGAGACCCGCCGCGATGACGATGCGGGAGTCTGCGGTTGCAGCGGCAACACCGAGGATGACGCCGAGCACGTTGACCAGTCCATCCTGCCCGCCGAGGATCACATCCGATAAACGAAATTCACCATGATGAGGATCATGGTGGTCATGCAGGCGCACCTGTTCTATGATCTTGCCGTGCCCCTGTTCTGCATTTGTCATAATATTCACTGCTTTCTGATTTGCACTGGGTTGTTTTATCGATCCAGATATATGTCGTCCATGGAGATTTCATCCTCGGCAGGCTCGAGGTGGGTAAAGACCGTGACCGCGCCTCCCAATGCAACGCGGATTTCGTTCTCGAAATCCTCCACGATGTGGTGCGCGTCATGGACGGAGGTATCGCCGGGGACGAGTACATGCACCGAGATGAACCTGCGCGCCGCGGCTTGACGTGTGCGCAGCGCATGGAAGTCTACACCCTTTTCACGGTATTTTGCCATGATCCCCTGGATCAACTCCTGTTCCTGTTCCGGCAGCGCTTCATCCATGAGTCCCGAGACGGAGCGGCGAATGAGCTGGAAACCAGTCCACAGGATGTTGAGGGCAACGATGATGGCGACGATGGGGTCAAGGCTGTGAAAGCCTGTGAACCCCGCGATCGCAACGCCTCCGATCACTCCAACGGAGGTCCACACATCGGTCAGGAGGTGGTGCGCATCCGCTTCGAGCGTGATGGATCTGCGCTTCCTGCCTTCGTTCATTAGAATGCGCGCCACGAAGAAGTTTATGGCAGACGCCGCGACGGAAACAGCCAGACCGATGCCCAATTGTTCCAGCGGGCGCGGATTAAGCAGTCTTTGGATGGCGGTAACGATAATCCCGATGGCTGCACCAAAGATCAGGATGCCCTCGGTGACGCTGGAAAAGTATTCGGCTTTGCTGTGCCCGTAAACATGGTTGTGATCTGCCGGACGCGCCGCGATGATCAGCATGGTCAATGCCATGAGGGCACCCGCCAGGTTGACCAGCGACTCAATGGCATCGGACAACAGACCGACGGAACCTGTCAGGAAGTATGCGCCCGCCTTGAGCGCGATGGTCAGGATCGCCGCACCAATGGACAGCCAGGCGAATTTTGTGAGGGAGGCGCGGTCCTGCATTAGATCATTCCGATTGATTTGTTGTTGCGTCATGCGGTTATGATACTTGCGCCAGGTTGGATTGAGAATGGACAAAAGTCACAATCCAGTGAAAGAGGGGCAGCGATGAATCTGTTCCGTTGGTTTCCAAAGCGGATAACACGATTCGACTTTACCACATTTCGTTACCCTTAAGGGTACGATGTCAGCACTGACAGTTCTGACATATAATCCTTACAATGACCAATCATCACGACGCAGTCATCATTGGCGGCGGGGTTGCAGGGTTGACGGCCGCCCTGCACCTCGCCGAGCGCGGATTTAAACCGCTCATCCTCGAAGCGAGTGAGCGGGCGGGCGGCAGGCTTTCAGGCAGGGATGAGATCGATATCAACGGGTGGAAGTTTCCGAATGAGCACGGCGTGCACGGCATCTGGTCTTCGTATGTGAATCTCAAGCATATGCTCAAACGGCACAACCTCCTGCCGCAACTCCTTCCCGCCTCCGAAGAGCAATGGATCTATCGCACGGGCGACCTTGTCCGCCGCGCGCCCATAGGTTCGACGATCCGTCACAGCAAACTTCCTGCGCCGCTGCATTACATCCAGCTTTTTCTTCTCCCGCAATTCCTCCTCATGCTCGATCCCCGCGATTGGGCGGGCATCTTCAGCGTCTGGTCGACTCTACTCATGGCGATCGGCATCGATCCGTTCGTGGAGGACCAGCCTCTCGAAGGTCTCACGTTCGGCAAGTCGCTCAAGCGTTGGGGACCCGCCATGCGGGCGCTGTTCTTCGGTCTCACGCGCAACGGACTTTCGACCGATCCCGATCAGGTCCCGCTGGCGGGTTTCCTCGCCTTCCTGCGTTTTTACACGGTCATGCGGCGCGATGCCTGGGCGTTCGAATATCTCCCGAACGGGAGCGGTGAGGTCATCGAGGAACTGTCAGCGAAGATCGAAGCGTTGGGTGGCGAGATCAGATATAAGTCCCGTGTGAAGCGGATGGCCCGAGCCGGGGATTGGACCGCGCACGTTGAGTCGGACGGAGTCCACGAGGAGGTCAAGGCCCCGTATGTCATCCTCGCTTCAGACTCCCCCGCGGCTGAATCCATCATCAGGAGCAGTTTCCCCGCTGATGTTGGGGCGGGGTCACCCCGTCCTTACTTCTTCCCGCACGGGCTGGCTCACGCGGTGATCCGTCTGTGGTTCGACAAATCCCCGCGCAAGACTCCCGAATCGGGAATCTTCAGCGGCGACTTCATCATGCACAATTTTTTCTGGCTGCACAAGATCTATGACGCATATCGCAAGTGGCACGAGGAGACGGGCGGCGCGTGCATCGAGGTGCATGTGTACGGACCCGACGCTGTGCTGGCGCAGTCGGACACGATCCTGATCACGAACGTGCTGACGGATTTTTTCCGCGCCTTCCCCGAGTTGAAGGGACATCTCATCAAACCGCACATCCAGCGCAACGCCGCGACGCATACGCTGCCCGCGTTGGGCGCGCGCGGCACGCATTTGGGCGTGGACACACCCTGGGAGAATTTCTTTTGCGCGGGAGATTGGGTCTGGCTTAGGAATCCGTCCTTCTTTTTGGAGCGCGCCTGTGTGACGGGACTCGAAGCCGCCAACCGTGTATTGTCTTTATGTGGAAAGGAAGTTTTCGATGTGCAAAGTTACCCGCCGCCCGAACCGCTCGCGGCGTGGATCGAATCGTTGATCATGAAGGGGAGGAGGAAGAGAAGAAGGATGAAAAAATAAAAAGACCTCCGAGATCCTAAAGAACTCGGAGGTCTTCGATTTAAATCACACCCAACCTCTTTCCAACCTTTGCAAATGCATCCAGCCCCTTCCCCAAATCGTCATTGTCATGCGCGGCGGAGATCATGACGCGGATGCGCGCCTTGCCCTGCGGTACAGTGGGATAGCCGATCGCCATCGCGAAAACACCTTCCTCGAAGAGTTCGCGGCTGAATTGCTGCGCCAGCGGCGCTTCGCCGAGCATGACGGGCGTGATGGGGGTTTCGCTCATGCCCGTATCAAAGCCGAGCTTCTTCATTTCCTCCTTGAAGTATCTGGCGTTCGCCCAGAGTTTGTCCACGAGTTCGGTGGATTCCTCGAGCAGGTCAACCGCCGCGAGGCATGCTGCCGCATCGGGCGCAGTGACCGCCGACGAGAACAGGAAGGGGCGTCCGCGCTGACGCAGCCACTCGACGATCTCCTTCTTCCCTGCCACCATCCCACCGACCACGCCAAACGCCTTCGACATTGTGCCGACCTCCACGTCGATCTTTCCATGCAGGTTGAAGTGATCCACGATGCCGCGTCCGCCCTTACCGAGCACGCCTTCGCCATGCGCATCGTCCACCATGAAGAGGATGTCATATTTCTGCGCGACCTCGTACAAGGCGGGCAGGGGAGCGATGTCGCCGTCCATGCTGAAAACGCCGTCGGTGACGATCAAAGCCCGGCGGTATTTTGATGCGTGTTCCTTGATGGCGTCCTCCAAGGCGCCTGGGTCGTTATGTTCATACGCGACGATCTTCGCGCCTGAGAGTCGGCATCCGTCAATGATCGAAGCGTGGTTCAGGCGATCTGAAAAGATCACGTCATCCTTGCCAACCAGCGCAGGGATGGTTCCAAGATTGGCAGTGAAGCCCGATTGAAACGTGATGACATCTTCCGCGCCCTTGAATTTGGCGAGGCGCTGTTCGAGCTGCACATGCAGATCCATCGTCCCTGCGATCGAACGCACCGCGGCGGGACCGACGCCGTATTTCTTCGTTGCTTCCTTGGCAGCTTCGACAAGTTTCGGGTGGTTCGCCAGCCCGAGATAATTGTTCGAGCAGAAGTTGAGCACGTTCTTCCCATCTACAGTGAGCCAGGCGCCCTGCGGAGAGCCGATGGTGCGGATGCGGTTGTACAAGCCTTGTTCTTTCAAGCCGTCGATCTCTTGTGTGACCCAATCGAGTTTTGACATGGTATCTCCTTTGATACAAACGGTGGTCGAGTAGCGAGGCGTATCGAGACCACAAAGATGTTATTTCAAGCTTTCTTGTTATTTCTGGTTTCGACACCGTACCTGCGGCAGGTGCAGGTGTACGCCGCTTCGCGGCTACTCAACCAGCGGGTTGCTATAAAAATATTATATTGACTTAACATAAAACGGTTGTCATGATTCGCCGATGACAACCGTTCATTCTTTCGACTCCTCAACCTCCGTAAGCAAACCCAGCTCGGTCAATGCATCCATCACTTTCTGGATGGCTCCGCCTTTGACGACCACCGTTGTGGGACTTAATACCTCACCCAGAAATCTCGCCGCTTTTGATTTGCGCATCTCTTCCAGGACTTCGGGTCTGCTCACCTTTAAAATGACCTGAGTCTGCACCCGCGCCTCGGTCCCGTTGACCTCCCAGCGTTTGAGCGCCTTGACCAGTGACGGTGGGACCTTGTTGCCCGTGTGCTTGACGAGCAGCGCCAGCAACTGCTCGGCTTTGAGCCCCTGTTCCTTGGCGTGGGTCAGGGAGCGGGTCGTGACGCGATAGAGATATTCATCCTGCCTTGGTTCCTCCCATTCACAGAAGCGCGAGACCTGATAACGAACAACACGAGGAGCGGTTCGTTCGATATTTATCTTCCCATTTGATGCAACACTTATCTTCCCTTTTTCCTCATTTGAACTCTCGATGGAGGAAAGACGGAAAGAGGTCGGTTCTGCCGCTCCCTCCGCAATGGACAAATCCACTTGACCGAGCCAGTGCAGGATGTCCGTGATGAAATATTTGATGAGCGCACCGTCCACCTCTTCCCAATGCGCGAAGCCGCGCAGGTACTGCCCATCGGAGGCGCGTTTGATGAACCACGAGTCGTAGTCACCGGCGGGGCGCTGGAAATCGGCATATTTCACCTTGACGTCGCGGAGGAAGGAGTTGAGGCTCCACCATTTGCCCTCAGGGATGGCATCCAACAGGTTGAGCAGGAATTCGCGCGTTTCGAGCGGCTGGTTGGTCCATTCGCCTTCACAGACGATGCCCGGCATAAGCCTGAGTTCGTTGAACGCCTCGCTTTCGAGCCAGGCATCTGCAAGCATTGCAAGCGCGTCTTTGCGCGGCGCTTCGAGGAATTTCTTGATCGGTTCGGGTTGGGGTGTCCCTTTTTTGTTGAGGATCTTTTCGGCTTGCAGGAGAGAGAGGATCACATTTTTGGGAATCTTTGTTTCGGGCGGTTCGATGCCGAGACGCAACGCCGCTAGCAATGTCGTTGCATCATCAAGGATGGAATCATCGGCGGGGATCTCCCCTCCGCGCTCGCCGGGGGAGGCAGGGCGGCCGAGGGGTTCGACAGATATTGTAGGGACGGGAGGCTGCTCGTCCGTGCGGGAAAACAGGGAGAGCAGGTCTTCAGGGATGTAGGCAAATTCCTGCGGTCCTTTTTGGGTGTCGAAAAAAGCGCGGGCGATGAGTCCGCGATAGAAGAGAACCTCGGTTGCGGAGGCAGGCTTGAGGTAGAGTTTTTCGCGGTCGCGTTTGCCTGCGCCGGCTTCGCGGATATCGCCGTATTTGCGCGTGAATGTGCCCCAGGGGAGTCGTCCGCCCGCGTTGACGAGGGCGGTGATGGCGGAATCCGCTTCGGGTGGGAGGGAGTCGATGATTTCGGTCAGCAGGTCCGGGTCCAGAAGAGAAGCGGACAGTTCCTCCAGCGCGCCTTCGGCTTTCGGGGATTCCAATTCGATTCCCCACAATTCTGCAACGATGCGGAGGTGTCCGATATCCTGTTTGAGGAGGGAATGAAATAGATCGGGCATTAACTACGTTCCACCTTCCATATTCTAAAATAGAAAGTGGAAAGTAGGGAGTGATTAACCGCGAATCACCTTTAGTGCATTGGGAAGGATCTCGAACGAAACTTTGCGAATGTCCGTGCCGGGACCGGAAAAGATCTCACCGTCGGCATGAATGTAAAGTGGGCGATCCGCGCTGAGGGTGAACTTTTTGCACGTGCCCAGATGGACTTGTTTGAACCGGCCATGCGTGCCTTTCATGACTTCGGGCACGATCCTGAACATCATCGGCCGGCTGACGTTTGTGATCATGGCATAGTCGAGAACGCCATCGTCGATCTTCGCATCGGGCGCGACGAGGAATCCGCCTCCTTCGCGCGGACCGTTGCACAGGACGAGGTAAATGATGCTTTCCTCCATCTTTTGCCCGTCCAGTTCGATCTGCATCCTGATCGGGTTGTGGTCAAGGATGATGGTCTGGATGACGGCGGTGAGGTACATGAGGAAGCCGCGCAGGATGGGGAGTTGGTGGGAACGGATGGTGACTGTCGCCCCGAACCCGATGCCAAGCGTGTTGTCGAAGTATTCCTTGTGTCCCCGTTCATCGGTCATTAAGCCGAGGTCAACGGTGGACGGCTCGCCGTCGATGGCGCGGGTGAGGGCCTCAGTCGGTTTGATGGATGCGCCGATGCCATGCCCGAAATCGTTCCCTGAACCAACCGGCACAACGCCGAGGATGGGTCGCCTCTCTTCGGGAACCTGCATAAGCCCGTTCATCACTTCATGGACCGTGCCATCGCCGCCCATGGCGATGACCAGATCATAACCCTGTTCGCCAGCCTGTTTTGCCAGATCGATCGCATGACCGGGATAGACCGTCCCGCTCCAGTCGATGCCTCCGTGTTGTTCTGTAATGGAACGCAGGTCGCGCGCCACGCGCCAGGCGTTGCCCATATCTGCCATGGGGTTCAGGATGATCTTGATTTTCCGGTGCATGAAGGTTCCTCCGTTGCGTGGTAATGGCTGTCTTGAAACTCGGAGATTACAACCCCGAAGGAACCGATCGGAGGCTATCCGCCCTCGTTGTCGTGTTTGGAGATCGGTCCCGTGATCCCGCGTGCGATCTGGAATGTCCCTCGATAATATTTTTTTGCCTGATACAGCGCGGTATCGGCGGCGCGTAAAAGGTCCGGTCCGTTGCGGGCATGGACGGGGTAGATGGCGATGCCGCCTGATATCCCCAGTTTGAGCTTCCTTTTGTCGGGGAAGGTGAAATTGAGCCGCTTCATGCCTTCGGTGATCTTCTCGGTCACGATCCTGGCGGATGAGATGTCGGACTGTGTCAAGATCAGTGTCAATTCGTCGCCGCCGTAACGGGCGAGGAAGTCCGTGTTGCGGACGCCGCGTGACATCTGGTTGAAGACCAGCCTGAGAACATCATCGCCGACCGGGTGTCCGTAGGTATCATTGATGGTTTTGAAACCGTCCAGGTCCATCATGACCACGGCGAATGAGTAATTGTTCCTGCGCGCAGATTGCACTTCCTCTTCCAATCGTTCATCCAGTGCGCGGCGGTTGGGCAGGCCCGTCAGGGTGTCGCTGTACGCCTGATGGCTGATCAACTGGTGCAGGTTGGCATTCGAGATCGCCACCGCGGCCTGATCGGAGAGCAGGCTGAGCAAACGCAGTTCCGATGATGAAAATCCACCCGGTTTTACACGCGCCATGTTCATCACGCCGACGACCATGTCGCTCACCTTCAGCGGGATGCTGACGATGGAACCAGCCCACTCCTTTGGAGCATTGGCAAACAATGGATGATTCCGGATGTCTTCAACGATGACCATCTCCCCCTGGCGGGCGACTGTATAGGTCAAGCCGCCAGGTCTTGGTGTTGCGTAGGCTTTGTTACGCGTGCCGTCCGCGTCCAGCGCCGCGCCGAAAATGAGTTTTTGATTCTTGTAGAGAAAAATATTCGTATCGTGTGCGTTCTTGATCAACCGCATTGCCTCGCGGGTCACGGCATCCAGCACATCCGGAAGGTCCAGGCTCGAGGTAAGATTGATGCTGAGTTCCTTGAGCGCGTCCAGTTCGTCGGTCAGTTGTTTGAGATGCCCGAGCAGGGCGCGGTTGTCTATCACCCTTTGGGCAAGTTCTTCCATTTGATCAGGCGAATGCTTCTCGATCGAAGCTGTGAGAATATCTATGAGTTTCGACAGATATTCCCGCTCTTCCGGCGGTTCGCCCAGTTCCTCAAGGATGAGACGCGCGTCTGCCAGTATCTTTTTTCTATCTTCGTCCATTTTGTTTGCCGGTGGAGGGACATTTAAGCACACTTTGACAGATTCCCATAAGGGACATATGTCCTGGTACCGGCATTCCTTGACGGTGATTATAACAATCCCTCCCTTTGACTGTATTACATGCGCGTTACAGGGTCAGGTTGATATGTTAAAATGGATGTATCCCTTTATGGAAGAAAACGTGTCGGACTCCCCGAAACCTGCTCCCGCCACCCCTCTGAATCCACGCCGACGCGGGATCATCCTCGGCGCATCAGATGGACTTGGCGCCGAACTCGCCCGTCAACTTGCACGCGAAGGCTATACACTTGCACTGCTTGCGCGTCGCAGGGAAAAACTCGAAGCGGTCTGCACCGCGATCAATTCAACCCTCGCTGAAGCGCGCGCATTTGCCTATGTCCACGATATTTCCGAATACGATGAGGTCCCTGATCTGCTTCGAAAGATCGTTGCCGACCTCGGCGGCCTGGACCTGGTCGTCTTCGTTGCCGGGGTCAATTCCCCGCCCGGCGGCATCGACAAATATAACTTCGAGAACGACCGTAAAATGGTCGAGGTCAACCTGATCGGCGCGATGGCATGGCTGACGCCGATTGCCGAGATGTTCCAATCTGCAAAAGCGGGGCAGATCGTGGGCATCTCATCCGTGGCTGGTGACCGCGGCCGCGTGGGCAATCCCGGTTACAACACATCCAAAGCGGGACTGACGACCTACCTCGAGGCGCTGCGCAACCGCCTCACCCGCCACGGTGTCAACGTGTTGACGGTAAAACCCGGCTTTTTGAAAACGGAAATGTTGAAAGCCGCGCAGGGAGCCACTCCCTTTGCCATCGAACCCGAAAAAGCCGCAGAAGATATCCTGCGCGCCATGAAAAAACGCAAACAGCAGATCTATACCGCATCCATCTGGCGCTGGATCATGCTCGCGATCCAACACACGCCTTCGTTCATTTTCAGAAGACTGACATTCTAAACTCTGGACTGGAGATTAATGACCAGTCTCCAGTTTCCGGTCTCCATACTCATGTCCCTGCCTCTCAACACCTTCACCCAACTTGATAACTTCGGGCATTCCCTCAAAGCCCCATCCTACGTGATCCGGGTCAAACAACCGGATGATATTTACGAAGCCTTTCAACTCGCCAAAGGCCTCGGCCTCACCGTGGCCGCGCGCGGCACGGGCATCAGCTATAACGATGTGTCCCTGAACGGAGGCGGCATCTTGCTGGATATGACCGGCATGGATCAGATCCTCGAATGGGACCCGGTTACCGGCTTCGTCCGATGCGAGGCCGGGGTCACACTCCGGCAATTATGGCAAAAGGTCGAGCCGGATGGCTGGTGGCCCCCGGTCGTCTCAGGCACGATGAAGACCACGCTCGGCGGCTGTCTGTCTGCGAACATCCACGGAAAGAACAATTTTCAGGTGGGCACCATCGGCGAGCAGGTCCTCGAATTCACGGCGATGCTCCCGACCGGCGCGCTGGTGACCTGTTCCCCGGACAAGAACGGGGACTTGTTCCACGCCATGATCAGCGGACTTGGGATGCTGGGCGTGTTCACGTCCATCACCCTGAAGATGAAACGCATCCACTCGGGACTGATATCTGTGGACGCCTGGCCCGTGCCGAATCTCAACCGACACCTGGGCGCCCTGCTCGAGCATGCGCCGCATTACGATTACATCGTGGGCTGGCTCGATACCCTGGCGCATGGAGAGAACCTCGGGCGCGGACAGATCCATGCCGCAAACAATTTGAAGGAAGGCGAAGACCCGAATGCCCATGAGACCATGAAGCTTTCGTATCAGCACCTGCCCGACCGTTTGTTTGGCGTGATGCCGAAATCGCTGCTGCATTATTTCATGAATCCGTTCATGAATGATCTGGGGACGTGGGGGATCAATACCGCGAAATATATCGCAAGCCTTCGCAAACATACATTCCGTGAATCTCATGCCGAGTTTCATTTCCTGCTCGATTACGTCCCGGATTGGGAGCGTTCGTTCGGGCGCGGCGGATTGATCCAGTATCAATCGTTCCTGCCAAAGGAGACAGCGGAAGCCGCATGGCGCGAGATGATCGAACTCTCGCATCGGCGCAGACTGCCCTCCTACCTGGGCGTGACGAAGCGCCACCGACCGGACCAGTTCCTGCTGACCCATGCGGTGGACGGCTTCTCGCTCGCCATGGATTTCAAGGTGACCGACAGCCGCCGTGCGAAATTAAGTTCGCTGTTGCAGGAGTTCGACAAAATCGTATTGGATGCCGGCGGGCGATTCTATTTTGCAAAGAATAGTGAAACATCTGCCGAAAGCACCCGCCGGTTTCTGGGCGATGAGGCGATCAAAAAATTCAAGAAACTCAAAAAACGCTGTGACCCGAACGGATTGCTGGAATCCGATCTGTATCGGAGGATATTCAAATAATGTGCAGGGGACGGCAACTGCTGTTCCCTGCAGGTTTTATTATGAAATTTATTGTTGAAGATTTGGGTTTGATCGAATACGAAACCGCCTGGAAGTTGCAGGATCGGTATGCGATGGAAATCGCGGAGGGGAAGCGCCCGCCAACGTTGCTGTTGCTGGAGCATCCGCATGTGTACACGTTCGGGCGGAGGGGAAAGCAGGAGAATTTGTTGTGGGGTGAGTCGCAGTTGAGGGAAAAGGGCATTGCCATCCATTGGGTGGATCGGGGCGGCGATGTCACCTATCACGGACCGGGACAGTTGGTGGGGTATCCGTTGTTGCCTTTGGGAAAGGTTGACTCCGAGAACAAACTTCCTCAAGCCGATTACGTTGGTTACGTCCGCAATTTGGAGAAAACCATCATCACTGCCCTGGCGCGGCTTGGGTTGGTTTCCGGTCAGCGTCAGGGGTTGACGGGTGTCTGGATCCAGGCGGATGTGCATTCGCGGTGTCCGCGCTGTTCACCGGAAGATAGGAAGAAGCCGGCGAAGATCGCGGCGATCGGCGTCAAGGTGGATGCGCGCGGTGTCTCGCGCCATGGCTTTGCGCTGAACGTGAATCCTGATATGGACTATTGGGATGGCATCATCGCCTGCGGCTTGCAGGATGAACCCATCGTCTCCCTCGCGGACCTGTTCCCTGATCCGCCTCCGATGGAGCGCGTCAAAGCGGAAGTGGTCAAGGCGTTTGGAGAAGTGTTTGGCGGATGAATTTTGAGGGCAACTCAGGCAAATAAAACGGAAACAGGCTCCGGCTGGGAAGGAAGCGCCGTGAGCCTGTCGAATAAAAAAAGTGACAGTCACCATCAAAAGGGACTGTCACTTTTATGTTTATGCCTTTGCTTCAGCGGTCGCTGGCGCCTTGGCAGGGATGGCGTTTTCCCGTCTCCAGAAGAATGCCACGACAACGATATAAGTGAAGTATGAGATGATCTCGGTCAGGGATGGATTACCATTGTAGCCGAAGAGGGTCTTGAGCAATTGACCGGCAATGGAGTTTTCATCAAGGATCATGTTGACGTCCCAGACGTGTTCCACCACTGCGGGGATCCAGCCGACTTCGTTGAACTCATGGACGCCATGCGCCACGAGACCCGCCGCGAACAGGATAAGCAGGATGCCGGTCACCTGGAAGAAGCGGCGCAGGTCGAGGCGAACCGTCGTTGCGAAGATGGTGTAGCCTAGCAGGACCGCGGTGCCAAGACCGAGGATCGTCCCCGCGAGCGTTTGAATGAGGTTGGCGGAGGCTTCCACCTGATTGCCCGCGAAGAACGCGGCAGTGATGAAGATCGCGAGTTCGATGCCCTCACGCACGACCGCCATGAATGCCAGGGTGAAGACCGCGCGTTTGCCGGTGGTCGCGGCGGCTTTATTGACGCCGTCTTCGAGTTCGCTTTTCAGGAAACGGGCTTGTTTGCCCATCCAGAAGATCATCCAGGTGAGGATGCCCGCGGCGACGAGCATGGTGATGCCTTCGAAGATCTGCTCGGCTTGCTCTTCGAGGGACATGCCAAAACTGGTGAGGATGACTGCCGTTACGATGCTCACGATGACCGCGCTGAGCGTACCCAGCCAGACGGAGGGGGCGAGGTCCTTGCGGTGGATCTTGTTGATGGCGCCGAGGACAATGCCGATGATCAGGGCGGCTTCGAGTCCCTCACGCAGGGAAAGTAAAAAGGTTGCCAACATTGGTTTTTTGGAAGCTCCTTATAAGATTTATAGGGTCTGATTACGGGTGTTATAATCGGAATGACCGGAAATATCCAGAAACTTGTTTGATACCACGTTTCACCCAGGGTGAAACTTTTTTATCTTTTTTGGAGAACGATTCATGGCGACACCCGCAATGCAGCGCTATGCGGCTGAGATCTTTAGACTTCAACAGGATATCCCCTATGTCGGTTTGACCGAACTCTCGGAAAGCGCGAATTCGTCCCTGCAGGCGACTTCGCGCATGGTGGCGCGCATGAAGGAGTTGGATTATCTTGAACACGAGTTGTACCGCGGCGTCCGTCTAACGTCCAAAGGCGAGAAGATCGCCATGCCCGCCCTGCGGCGTCACCGTTTGGTGGAGGTCTTTTTGGTGAAGGTGATGAAGTATGGCTGGGACGAGGCGCACGAGTTATCGGATACCTTCGCGTTGGGGGTCAACGACAAGGTGGAGGATCGCATCGATGAGATCACGGGACATCCGACGCGCTGCCCGCACGGGGAGCCCATACCAGGCAAGGACGGGGTCATGCCGGTTGTGAACGATGTGAATTTATTGGAGGTCCCCTCCGGTTCGGACTGTGTTGTCAGTCGCGTGCGGACTCACGATGAAGAGAAGTTGCGGTATTT
>DIDP01000008.1:73933-203498 GCA_002418205.1 Anaerolineales bacterium UBA5797
ATGAAGAATCATCATCATATCATTGGATATGAATTATCCGGGGCTTTGTGGGTGGAGGTGACGAAACAGGGCGAGGGGAATAAACTCCCGCCGAAGAAAGTTTGAGATTGTCAATCGAAAGCGGACGCCAGTCGGCGTCCGCTTTTTACTTCTTCGTCTTCTTCCCTTTGCCGCCGTGATAGCTCGGCGCGGTGACCGCGTAGATCGTGCACAACTTTCCATCGAGCAACCGCGAACGGATGCGGGCATCCATTTCATCGAGCGAGTCGGAGGTTGTGATCACGGTGGGAAGTTCCGCGTTGTAGCGATGGTTGAATAACTGGTACAACTTCTCGCGCACCCAGGGTGTCATGGACTGTGTGCCGAGGTCGTCGAGCACCAGCAGGGGAGCAGTGCGGATCTCGTCGAAGCGCCGGTCGAAGGTCACATTGCTGTTCGGGCTGAAGGTGGCGCGCAAATGATCGAGCAGGTCGGGAACCATCACGAACAGCGGCGGGTCGCCGAGACCTGCGCGATAGTTCGCGATCGCCGCGGCGAGATGGGTCTTGCCGGAGCCGTAGGTCCCCATCATCACCAGCCAGCCTTTGGGTTTTTCGGCAAAGGTATGCGCGGCTTTCAAGGCTTTCTGCAGGGACTTCAACTCGTCGGCCTGCAAGCTTTCGTTGGCACGTTCTTCGAAGGTGCCGAACGTCTTGCCAGCCATCAAATTGAGCGATGACAGTTCGGGATGCCCGGTATCGTCCATGGGACGGCGGAAATCGGGGGCATTGATCCGGCAGGCGGTGACAAGTTCCGGGTCCGCAAGACGCGAACGGATCCGGGCCTCGATCTCATCCAGGGCAAGGTTGGTCGTCACCACCAGCGGGAGTTTGTTGATATAGCGATAGTTGACGATCTGGAATAATTTTTCCTGCGCCCAGGCGGTTGCGTTCTGTGTGCCGAAATCGTCCAGGATCAAAAGCGAGGCGTTGCGGATCTCGTCGAAGCGTTCCTCGAAGGTTGTATCTTCACTGTCATACGAAAAGCGCAGGGTATCGAGCAGGTCGGGCACGGTCAAAAACAGGGTGGGCACGCCCATCTCCACCGCGAAATTTGCGATGCCCGCCGCGAGATGCGTTTTACCGCATCCGTATCCGCCCTGCAGCAACAGCCAGCCTTTCAGGTTTTTTGCATAATGCTGTGCCTGGTTGAAAGCCATCTCCAGCGAATTGGATTGCATTTCGCCGAGCCCCTTGCGCCCGCGAGGTTTGAAGGTGGCAAATGTCAGGTCCTCCAGTTCATCAAGGTGACTGAGCGAGAACAACCGGTCACGGATCTGGTCACTGACGTTCTGCTGGCGGCAAACACATACCTCGAGCTTACCGAAGTTCGGATGTCCCATCGGGACATCGGCGCGCAAATATCCCTGCCCGCCGCAATGCGGACAGTTCGGGTCGCCGAGGCTAGTGCTCGATGAAATCGGAATATTTGCCTTCGACGTATTTTCGGCGATCTTTTTCAGCGTCGCGTCTATCCTGCTTTTCGGCACGGCCTTCTTCCTTCCAGCGTTTCAATATCGCTTCACAGTATTTCCAATTACGTTTGTTGTTCTTTACCGCCAGTTCGATTGCATCGACGATCCATTCGGCCTGATAGGTTTCTTCCGCATCCTTCAACGCGTCGGCGATCAACGGCGTCAGCGGACCGATGTTCTCCTCGTACAGTTTGAACACGTTCGGATGTTCGGAGGGAGCAATTGCGCCGTCCGTTTCTGGATTCCACTTTCCACTTTCGATCGCCTGGACTCCGGCTCTCCCGCGCGGGGAATTCAAGAGGAAATAAACCGTCTTCTCTCTCTGGATCCTCAACATGCTCCCGCGCTTCACGGCTTTTTCCAACCCGTGTGCGATCTCGTCCGCCGAAAGCCCCAACTCCTTCACATCGAAGTCCATTCGGCTCAACGCCCGAAACGGACCGTCCATATGCTCGGCGCGCCACAGGAAATATAGAGTGACTTTTAACTCGTCCGCATCCTTGATCTCATTCAACAATCGATGAATGAATCCATCAGGGAGTTGGGTGAAGGTCTCGGAATCAGTAAAGCCTTTGAATTTGGACATCATCTTTTTCCTCTCCCATTGGGAGAGGGGCAGGGGTGAGGGTTACTCATTCGGTTTGAACACCCGCGTCGCGGCGTTCTCGAACTTTGCCAGCGCACCACGGAAGACCAATTCCACGCTGCCAACGGGACCATTACGATGCTTTGCCACGATGATCTCCGCCACATTCTGCTTGACGGTATCCTTCTCATATTGATCGGGACGATAGATGAACATCACGATGTCCGCGTCCTGTTCGAGGCTGTTGTGAACAATGATGTTATTCGCGACAAAATTGTGATGTCCAGGCACGGTCAGGTCGTACACCTGTTCCTCGCCATCTGGTTCAATTGAAACGATCGAATCCCAGTAAATATCGCTATCCGCCAATATTTGAAGTTCAGCAGATTGTACGGCAACAGCGACACGGGCAGCGCGTTTCCTGCTCATGTTTTGCTTGTACAATCCAGTGCCGCAGTACTCTGTTCCGATTGCCGCCTGCATCTGGCGCGTTGTCATGCCGATTCTCTGCATGGCAGGGACAACCTGCATTCGCCATGCATCCCTGGGAATTACATCGCGATTTGTATTTTCAGGATGGATGTAAAGATGATCCTTGATTTCGGCTAGTCTGCCTTGTTTATATGCACCAACCGCGCCTATTTTGTTTATGAACTTGTGAAGGTCGGTTTTTCCTGTGACGGTCACGTGGTATTGGTCGCGCCCTTTTCCGCTTTGGGGGATTCGTTTCAGGATGGCATTGATTCCAAGGCGTAACAAAAGACTTTGCACATCAGTTGCCAGCCCGGCACTGCTGGTTGCATAATAGACAATCGGACGAACTTTTTTGCCTTTTACAAGTTGAATGCTTCCATCAGTGGACCATAAATGACGCAGGAAAAGAGCAATTGCGTTTTTGGGTTGCTCAAAGACCTGGACCGGGACTCGTTTTTCATAAGCCCGAAGCCCGAAAGCATTCAGTTCATCCAACCATTCCGTGACGGCGCTTCGGACATTATGGGTGTGATGTCGTGTAGAACTTAAATAGACCTGATACCATTGTTTTTCAGGAGACACCCGCGGATTGACGTCTTCTCCGAAGACCTTCACAGCAAGATTTACCACAGTATCTGCCAGATCCTTTTCCCGGGTCGTGTACTGTATGACATGATGCGGCAGGGTGCAGCCGTCCCCAATCAAATGACCTAACAAGGCCAACTCGGAATTCGACATGGTTTGTTCAGCTTGATCAATGGGTAAAATGCGCGGCGAGGCAATATAATCGTTCTTATTTAATTCATCTAATCGTTTCCAGCCGTGAATGGTCAGAAATTTATGATTGCCAGTGGCGCGAAGTTCCCTGCCCAGCCTTGTTCTCATTTTGAAGACCGGTTTTGTGCCTGTGGAAAAAGCGCGGCTGACAGGCATGGTTTCCAACTTGCAGGTGGCAGGGTTTAATGCCCAAATCTTGAAATTGGTCCGCCCCGCTAATTCGCGAATGGGAACACTCCTCCCGTTTTCGATGCTAACAAGCGCATCACCGGTAAGACAACCTGATTCCCTCAAATCCGAAAGCACGGGACGTTTATCGGAGCGTTGTTCGACCGCGCGCGATAACTGCGCCGCCGCCAGCACAGGGACATTCAACTCACGCGCCAGGACCTTCAAATTTCGCGAGATATACGAGACCTCCTGCACGCGGTTATCGGTGCGTGTGTCGCCGCCCATCAACTGGAGGTAATCCACGATGACGAGATCCAGCCCGAACTCCATGTGCAGGCGGCGGCATTTTGTCCGCAATTGGAGCGGGGTGATGGCGGGCGTGTCGTCGAGATAGATGTGCGTATCGCCGAAAACTTCGATGGCATGAGTGAACAGGGGCCATTCGTTCTCCTGCAATTTGCCCGTGCGCAGGCGCTGTGAATCGATGCCGGTCTCCTGCGCGATGAGACGCTGCACCACCTGTTCGTTGGACATCTCCAGTGAAAAGATCGCCACGTGTTTTTTGTGTGTGAGCCCCGCGTTCTTGGCAATCGAAAGCAGGAAGCCCGTCTTGCCCTGCCCGGGGCGCCCGGCGATGATCAACAGATCGGACGGCTGCAAGCCGGTCAGCATTTTATCGAGGTCGATGAAACCTGTCGGCACGCCGTGGATGTCGTCGGGGCGTTTGGCGAGATCGTCGATCCGGTCGTAGTAATCGCTCAATACCGTGGAGATCGGCTGGAGGTCGTGTTTGAGGCGCCGCTCGCTGACGTTGAAGACCGCCTTCTCCGCCTCGTCCATCACATCGTCCACGCTGGTCTTCTCGTTGTAGGCGATGGAGGCGATCTGGTTGGCGGCGTTGATCATCTTGCGCCGGACGGAATATCCCTCCACGATGCGCCCGTAGGATTCGGCGTTGAGCGACGACGGCACCTGGTTCACCAGCGACGTCAGGTACGCGGGTCCGCCAATCTCGCTCAATTGGGCGCGGCGGTCCAGTTCATCGGAAACAGTCAGCAGGTCGATGGGGATGCGCTGTTCGTGCAGGGAGGTGAACGCCTCCCAGATCCATTTATGTCTGTGGATGTAAAAATCGTCGGCGGTCAAAAACTGCGCGACGTCATAATACACTTCGGGATTAATTAATACCGCCCCTACTACGGCTTCTTCGGCTTCTCGGCTGTGAGGGACTGCCGTTGATGTTGCGGGGGCGGTGGTCTTGTCATCATCGAAGATGGCTTCGGGTGGCAGGGTGTCGGTCATTTCTTCTTTGGTTTCTTTGGTTTATCGGGTGGCGGTTCGTCGTCGTCGGGCTTGTCCTTGTCGTCGAGCTTGTCGAGATCGAGTTTGCCGAGGAAATCCTCGAAGACGGACAAACGCTCGGCTCCCTCCTTGGACAGTGGGGCTGGTTCGCTTTTCTCGGGCGTTTCCCCGCCCTCGGATATATCCTGCTCGGGCAGGATGCCTGCCTGCTCCATCACGCTCGGGTGGACGAGGATGGGAACGTGCGCACGCACCGACAACGCGATCGCGTCGGAGGGACGCGAATCGATGTGCACCTCCTTGCCGTCCACCTCGACGATGATGTTGCCGTAGAAGATGTCGTTCTGCAGTTTGACGATTTCGATCCGCGTGATGCGGGCGTTCAGCGCGCCGAAGACGTTCTTGAGCAGGTCGTGGGTGAGCGGACGACTCATCTCCACTTCCTGCAATGCGACCGTGATGGCTTCGGCTTCATAGGGTCCCACCCAGATGGGGAGGTAACGCTCGGAATTAACCTGTTTTAAAACGACCAGACGCTGCGGGGTCATTAAATGCACGCGTACGCTGTCTATTTGGACTTCGATCATTTCAGGCATGGGTTCTCCAAATCGAGATGGATGTATTTTAGCATATTCAATCGTGGATGTCATTGAGTTGCCAGAATGTTCAAATGAGACTATAATGTTGCCCTGTTGATCGGGGCGTGGCGCAGCCCGGCTAGCGCGCTTGCATGGGGTGCAAGAGGTCGGAGGTTCAAATCCTCTCGCCCCGACAAAAAAGAGACTCTCGCAAGAGGGTCTCTCTTTTTAACTTCTAATAATTTATTGAATGTTTACATGGTTTGCAAGTGGTCTTCGGTTTCCTCTGTGGGAATTTTGCAGGCTCAACAAATCCTCTTGCCCTGGTCGAGTGTTTCATGCAGAAGTTCAACTGCTGCACGTACCATTATTTAGTTTGTTCTTGCAATGTTATCAGAGACTATAAGCTGTATCTGATCTGAGGAACTAATTCGCTTATTTTTAATGAAAGCCGATAGCTTGTGAAACTTGGTACTTGTGGTATGATTGATTGGCAGAGGATATCATGTCAATACTGGCAATCTTTCTTCTTGTGATCGGTCTTCTGGTTTGGTTGATATTCCATATCCTGTTTGTCAAAGGATATCGATTTCATCGCATTGACAAAAATCCAACCAAACATACCGGCGCTTAGCTTTGATATCAATGCTTGGATTCGAATAATTACTGGTCATTGCTCAAAACCTTGACCGAGGTAGTTTGCATTAAACCTTGACGCATAACCAGGTGGGGCTAATCTGAGCAACGCAAAAATTCCTCAAATTGTATTTGAGCCTATATTTACTGCACGGTTAAGAGGTACAATCATGCCGGGCGGAACAAAGCATGATTAATCTCGGAATTACGAGACCTGACAAGTTTCTCAAACCTGTCAGGTCTTTTGCTTCCCAATTCTTAATCCCTCCTGATAATCCTTCTTGCAATCCCTTTCCCCTTCGATTATCCTTGCAGATGGGAGTGGTTAGGTCCCGGTGGGTCTCCTGGTCTTCAAAACCTGTGGCGGGTCGCGTTGCGGGCCGCGGTGGGTTCGACTCCCATCCACTCCCGCCTATTTTTTTGACCATGGTCGTTGGACGAAGGACGATGGTCGAAATGGTCCATCGTCATTGGTCCATGGTCCAAACAAAGGTGCATCATGACAGTCCCTGAAATCGAAGTGCTTACGAATTATGTATCGCGCGTCTTTCGCGTGGAGGATGTCACCGCGGGCGAGCCGCGTCAATGGCTGGCGCGGTATCGCGGTTCTTTACTGGGTGAAGACAGCGCCGCGTTATACGATCAACTCGCGGATTCGCTCAAGCCGTATGGCATCACGCCATTATTCCGCAAGGAGGGGGAGAAGCAGGTCATTTATCTTTTGCCAAGCCCTGTGCCGCCCCGACCCGCCGCACGGACTTATGTCAACGTCATCCTGTTCATCCTGACGGTTTTCAGCGTCATGCTGATGGGCGTGGATGTCCCGGCTGAAGCCATGCCCGCGGATGGGTCGTTTCCCCTGACCTTGCTGTTCAAATATATTCTGACAGGCTGGCCCTTTGCCTTGAGCATGTTGGGTATTTTGTTCGCCCACGAAATGGGACATTACATCGCCTGCCGCTATTACAAGGTCCCGGCTACGCTGCCGTTCTTCATCCCCGCGCCGCTGCTAAGCCCGGTGGGGACGCTGGGCGCGTTCATCATGATGCGCGGCATCCCAAAGAACAAGCGGATTTTGTTCGACGTGGGTGTGGCGGGTCCCATTGCGGGATTGATCATCGCCATCCCGGTCTTGTTCCTCGGTTTGTGGTTGTCTCCGCTGGGACCGATCGAACCCGGTCCGCAGGGCGCCAGTGGATTTTTGGAGGGTAATTCCATTTTCTATCTGTTCGCCAAATATGTGGTCTTCGGCAAACTGCTGCCTGAGCCGGTCAACTTTGCCGGGTTGTCACCGACCTTGTATTGGCTGCGTTACTTTTTCACCGGTCAGCCGATCCCACTGCATGGCCTGGATGTGCAATTACATTCTGTTGCACTGGCTGGCTGGTTCGGCCTGCTCGTCACCGCCCTCAACCTCGTCCCGGTGGGGACGCTGGATGGCGGTCACGTGGCGTATGGTCTCTTTGGCGAGAAAGCGCGCAGGATCTTCCCGGTTGCCATCGGTGTATTGATCGCCCTGATCTTCCTGCCCGGTTTGATCACATTCTCCACCGGCGGATTCAACTTTAGCTGGCTGTTGTGGTTGCTCATCCTGTTCTGGCTTGGCAACGTCCGTACACAGCCACTCGATGACATTACCGAGCTTGATCCAACCCGCCGCGCGCTGGGATATTTCATATTGATCGTCTTCCTCCTGCTCTTCACGCCGATCCCCATGGTAGCCTACTGATGCGGACGCCCCGTACACTTTTTGTTTCTCTGTTCATATTTACATTCATCCTCTCCGCCTGTACTTCGCCCAACCCGTCCGCTCCCACCCAGACCCCGCGGCCGGGTATAGCGGAAGTGGCGTCAGCGACGAAGATGCCCACCCAAGCGGCGAGCAGTTTGAACGTCGGGAAGGAAGCGCTGCGCGGTAAGCAGGTCACGGTCTGGCATCCGTGGTTCGGCGCGGAGGCGAGTCTCTTCGAATCACAGGTCAGGGAATTCAACGCGGAGAACGAGTGGGGCATCGTGGTCAGCGCCGAGAGCAAGACCAATTTCAGCGAGTTGTTCTCACAGACCAGCGCCGCCCTTGAAGATTCCACGAACCCGAATTTGGTGATCGCCTTCCCCGAACATGCCATCGGCTGGCGTGAGCACGTGGTGGATTTGAACGCTTACGTGCGCGATCCGGAATTTGGCATGAGCGCGTTGGAGATGTCGGAATTTCCGTCCGTGATCTGGATGCAGGATGAAGTGGATGGCGCGCGCCTCGGCATGCCCGCGCAACGGACCGCCCGCTTCATTCTCTACAACCAAAGCTGGGCGCGTGAACTCGGATATGCAACCCCGCCGGAAACTTCCACCGAATTCGAGCGACAGGCTTGCGCGGCGCATGAGGCAGTGGGCAGGGATGCAAATCCGGATAACGATCAACTCGGCGGCTGGCTTGTGGATGCAGACGCAATGACGCCGCTGGCATGGATGATCGCCTTCGACGGCGGCGTGCAGGAGGAGAACGGATACCGCTTCCTTACGCCGGGCAACATCGATGCCCTGAAATATTTGAAGACCTTGCAGCAAAAGAATTGCGCCTGGGTCGCCTCCTCCGGCACATCATCGTATGATCGTTTTGCCGCGCGGCAGGCTTTGTTCGCGAACGCCAGCCTCGAGGAACTCGCTGACCAGACCCGCGCCTTCGCCGCTGCCGGCAGCCGCGACGAATGGACCATCCTGCCTTATCCCGGTGTCGACCGTTCCGCGTTCGTTGTGTATGGATCTTCGTTCATTGTTTTTGACTCAGACGAAGCGACCCAGCTTGCCTCCTGGCTTTTCATCCGCTGGATGCTCTCGTCTGAGAATCAGGCGCGCTGGGTGCAGAGCACGGGTCTCTTCCCGCTGCGCGTCTCGACGATGGACCTGCTTGCCGATTACGCGGCTTCTCATCCGCAGTGGGTGCAAGCAGTCAACCTCCTGCCGAAAGGCGAGATGACTCCCAAACTTGCCTCCTGGCGCGTCGTGCGCGTCATGCTGGAGGACGGGTTCAGCGATATGTTCGATACGATCCGTCACCCCGATCTGACCGAGGGTCAGGTCCCGCTGGTCCTGCGTCAGATGGATGAGACCGCCGAGGACTTGAACCGGTAGCCTGAGGCTTAAGCGCGGTGATTTGCGTATATAGGTACTGAAAGGAATCTCCATGCCTCAATCTCAATACCGCGCCCGGCAGGTGGGCGCCAAGACCCAGGAAGTCATCGAGTACGACCACGATGAATCCAGGCCCGGCAAGCCGTTGCACATCCTGATCCCCGGCGGGCTGGTGGCGCTGGCGGCGCTCGGGGTGATCATCCTTGTCGGCTATCTGACGTGGTTCGAGGGACAACTGGATCAAAGCACGGGGATCGTATTGCTTGCCATCCTTTTTCCGTTCTATGTGGGCGGTGTGTTCCTGTTCAGTTATGGATATGAGTTATACAACGTCCCACGCGCGGTGCGCCTGACCGCGATCATCGTCTTTCTGACGGTGGCGGCGGTTGTCATTGTGGCTGTGTTATTCTTCGTTCTTGCTGGAGGCGGAAAACTCCCGGGCGGCTCCTCGAAAAAGAAATCCTCCGGCGGCGGCTCGAAGGTCAAAGCGGATCTCGCGCCCTCGTCCTCATCTTCCTCGCGCGGCTCGTCCGGCATTCCAAACCTTGGCAATGTGGTCGTGCTGGGCAACATGGGGCGCACGCGCGAAGTGACGCGTGAGGTGGTGAAGGAAAAAACGGTGGAGGTGCCCGTCGCGCCGCGCGCCATCGACTGTCCGTATTGCCGCAGATCGTATGTCCCTGCGGACCATAACTACGCCTGTCCAGCCTGCGGCGCGGCAACCCCGCCGGAGCTGATCGAAGAATCGCAGAAGCCGAAAGAGAAATAAACAACAAACGCTCGTTCATGGGCTAAGCCCGTCAACGAGCGTCATTTTTATGGACAAGCCCAATTACGCTTATCCGCGCGGTCTGTTCGCGAAGGTCGCTCTCGATGCACTCCTGTTGCACCGCAGAAATTTTCGTAAGGATGCGATTACGTGTATCGGGAATTTGCATCCGCCGTTGAGGATTCTGGGGGAGGAAAACATTCCGGGGCGCGGACCCTGTGTCGTCACGGTCAACCATTATCATCGCGAAGGCTTCGGTGCCGAGTGGATCGCGCTTGCCATCGCCGCAACCGTCCCTGCTGACATGCACTGGGTGATGACCGGCGAGTGGACGTATCCCGGTCAATGGTACGCGCCTCTGGGTTCCATGTATTCGCGTTTTATCCTGCATCGACTTGCCCGCCTGTATGGCTTTACCTCCATGCCGCCCATGCCGCCGCGCCCGCAGGATGTGGAAGCGCGTGCCAGATCCGTGCGTGCGGTGTTGGATGTTGTAAGAAACACAAAAGACCTGATCCTTGGGCTTGCGCCTGAAGGGCATGATCCACCTGGCGGCGTTTTGACGCGACCGGCTTCCGGCGCCGGAAGATTCGGGTTGTTGTTGGCAAATGCCGGACTCAAGTTCGTCCCCGTCGGCGCGTATGAGGCGGATGGAGTCTTCATGGTCCATTTTGGTGAAGCCTATGAATTGAAAGTCGAGCGCGGCTTATCGGCGGAGGAGAAAGATTCGCAGGCCGCGCGATGCATCATGAGGAACATCGCGAAACTTTTGCCCTCGCATCTCAGAGGAGAATTCGCATGAAAAAATTACCGATCCCGCAACTGCTCGTCCTCAACGCCTATTGGGTCGGGCTTTCGTTCATGTGGAACTCGCTGCATCCGATCATCCTGCCCGCGGTCCTGCTCAACTACGTCCCTGACGCGAAGAAGAATACCTACCTCGGTTTGCTGACCTTCCTCGGTTTGATCCTCGCGATGGTCATCCAGCCGCTTTCCGGCGCGCTCTCGGACGGCTGGAAATCGCGCTTCGGGCGCAGACGTCCGCTGATCGTGTTCGGGACTTTGTTCGACTTCGTCTTTCTTTCGATCCTGGCGTGGGGCGGCGGGTTGGTCTGGCTGTTCGTCGGATACATTGGACTGCAATTGAGTTCGAACATTGCCCATGGTCCGTTGCAGGGACTCCTGCCTGACCGCGTTCCGAAGCGTCAACTGGGAGTCGCCTCCTCGTTCAAGAATTTCATGGACATGCTGTCCCTGATCATTGCCTCGCTTCTCGCGGGACGTTTGCTCGATCCCGTTTCGAGGGATCCCACCACCATTATGCTGGTTCTGATCGGTCTGCTGGCTGTCTCTGCGTCGGTGACGATCTTTGGGGTGAAGGAAGAACCGGCACGAGACGATGAACGCACCGATTGGAATGGACTATTCGGTCAATTCAAAATCGACTTTACCCAAAACGAATCCTATTGGTGGCTGATCGCGGAACGTGCCCTGTTCCTGCTCGGCATTTATGGTGTGCAGGCATTTGCGCAATATTATTTGCAGGATGTGATCCGCGTCCCTGATCCACCAAAACAGACCGGCGACCTGCTTGCGGCGTTGACCGTCGCGCTGGTTATCCTCGTTCTCATCGGTGGCTGGCTGTCGGATAAATATGGCGCGAAGAGGATCTTGAGCGTTGCCACGTATGTCTCTGCCGCCGGGATATTCCTGATGCTCCTTGCAAACGACATGCGCGGACTTTTGATCTTCGGCGCGGTATTCGGCGCGGGGATTGGTCTCTTCCTCACCTCCAATTGGGCGCTGGCAAATTCGCTGGCTCCCGAAGCCGAAGCGGGTAAATATCTCGGTCTCACCAACCTGGCGACGGCGGGATCGGGCGCGTTGGCGCGGCTCGAGGGTCCCGCACTGGATTGGTTGAACGCGGCATATCCCGGGGCGTGGATCGGTTATAAAGGTTTGTTCATCTTCGGCGGATTGTGTATACTCTTGAGCATTCTTTTGTTGCGGAAGATCGAATCCAATTCTGATGGAGGTGTGCGATGAGATTGATGTATATCAACGGCGAGTTTACAAAGGGAAGTGCAGAAGGTGAGATCGAGGTGACGAATCCCGCCACGGAGGAGGTGCTGGATACCGTCCCGAGGGGAACGGCTGAAGATGTGGGATCAGCTGTCAGGGCAGGGAATGAGGCGTTCCAATCCTGGAGGAGGATGGGAGCCAACGAGCGGACAAGGCTGTTGCATGAGGTGGCGTCGAAGATCAGGGATCATCAGGAAGAGATCGTGCATTTATTGACGCTTGAGGAGGGCAAGCCGGTTTCGGAGGACGAGGAGGAGTTGGAGTGGGTGGCGAATACGTTCGATTATTACGCGGAGTTGGGGCGGCATGACCGCGGACGCGTGATCCCGCCGGGTGAACATTCTCAGTTCAATTTTATCTTGAAGGAACCCTATGGCGTTGTGGGCTGCATCGTGCCGTGGAATTATCCGCTGTTGTTGATGGCGTGGAAGGTGGCGCCTGCGCTGGCGGCGGGGAACACGGTGGTGATCAAGCCCAGCGAGATGACGCCGTTGACCGCATTATATCTGGCGGAATATTGTTTCGATGGTTTGCTCGCGGGCGTGGTCAGTGTGGTAACCGGTTTTGGCGCGGAGGCGGGCGAGCCGCTGGTGAAACACCCCGATGTGCCGGTCATCGCGTTCACGGGAAGCCTGGCAACGGGACAACGCATCGCGTCGCACGCCGCGCCGATGATGAAGAAACTGCATCTGGAGTTGGGCGGCAAGGACGCGACGGTCATCGCCGAGGATGCCGACCCTGAGATCGCGGCGAAGGCTGTCGCGTATGCTGCGCTCATCAACGCGGGGCAGGTCTGCACAAGCACGGAGCGGGTCTACATCCCGAAGCCGAAGGCAAAGCAGTTCACTGAGGCGATCGTGGAACATGTGAAATCCCTGCGGCTGGGACCGGGGCTGGAACCGACAACAGATGTCGGACCGATGATCGGCGATTCGTATCGCGCAAAGATCGAAAAGCATGTGGAAGACGCGCGCTCACGCGGTGCTCAAATTTTGACAGGCGGTCAGCGACCGAAAAAATTGTCAAAGGGCTGGTACTACGAGCCAACTGTGTTGGGCGGCGTGGACCATACCATGCTCATCATGCGCGAGGAGACGTTCGGTCCGGCGGTGCCGTTGATGGAATACACAACGTTCGAGCAGGCGGTGGATCTGGTCAACGATTGCCAGTACGGTCTGGGCGCGGTGCTGCTTTCGGAAGACCCGAAGAAGATCAAGACCTTCTTCGAGGATGTCAAAGCCGGGACGATCTGGATCAACGACCCATTGACGGATAATTATGCCGGTCCGTTCGGCGGGATGAAGTATTCCGGCGGCGCGCGTGAACTCGGCATCGAGGGGCTCGATGAGTTCCGCGAGACCAAGCACGTGCACTGGGATTTTAACCTGGAGGATAAGGAGTATTGGTATCCGTATGGGAGGGATTAAGTATCGTTGCCGGTTGGTTATCGCCTGAGCAGTTTCAGTTGGTCGATGACGCCGCTCAAGTTGTAGAGCAGAAAGTCGGAGATTTCCTGCCCATCCTGACGAAAGCTCTGGACGAGCGAGAGGAGTTCCCGATAGGGTTCGGGCACATCCTCCAATTCCCCCAGATCGTCGATGGCGGTGAGTGTTTCATAACTGATCCCGCCTTGCAGGGTTTCCAGCAACAGATCCTTGATGATGGGTAGGACCCGGTCGGGGATGAGAGCATCCAGTCGCCATGTCGGCAGGTTGTCTTCAGGATCTGGCGGATATAAATCCGCGGTTTGTTCCATTGTGATGATCCTTAGCTCATCGAGAAGATCGCAGTTGATACGCGCCCGCAAATGCGGTGACATATTCATCCCCTGCACATAACGTACAAGATGCAGCATGGGCAGTACCAGATCCTCAGGGTCGAGTTGATTCACCAGCCCAATCGTTTCATTGGTGAGATCACCGTGAACGATGTCCACCAGAAGCCTCCCGAGGATGGCTTCCTGACCATAGGCAGCATAAGACATTCGGCAACTCCTTGTTGCTTAGAGATTGGATCTGCGTGCAATTGAGCTGCCGATTATGTTGTCATTATCTGGAAGGGTGAATTAAGTCTGGATTGAAGAATTTAAGCAGGAATGCACTACTCAATTTCTGCCTTTATTTTAAAGGTTTTCTTTTCATTATGCAAGCAGTTATATATGATATGCGCTCTCATTGGCAAAGCACGTGTCTGCTGTCCGCGGCTATTTGCAATCAGCCTTCCTCGCAATGACGTTATAATTTGGTTGTGGTAAAATTTCGTCCGCACGCGGGAGTCGCCAAGTGGTAAGGCATCAGCCTTCCAAGCTGATATTCGCGGGTTCGAATCCCGTCTCCCGCTCTCGATAGCGGTTAGCCGCCAGCCGTTAGCAACTCCGCTAAACGCTGATGGCTGACCGCTAAAAGCTAATGGGCCCATGGCGCAGCGGTTAGCGCAGGCGACTCATAATCGCTTGGTCGCAGGTTCGAATCCTGCTGGGCCCACAAATTTGCCCCCGTTTTTGAAGAAAATCGCCTCGACCTTTGCAGTATAAGCAAAGTTGAGGTCAGTTAGAAATATTTCTAGCCACCTGACAGTTTGCTCACAGAGCTCATAAAGCCAGGTGATTTAGGTTCCAGGCATCCAGTTTTCACTATCCGGCACTTTTGATGCAGACCTCAGGGATGGCTCCCTACATTCATAATGGCCGCCTCGAGCTCGGGCTCAAGTTCCATACCAACATCATCCGATTCTGTGCCTAGCGCATCAAGGACCTTGGTATAAAAGGAACGGGCTGCCGCAGTCAAGACAATATCCAGCACTTCATCATCCTTTAGTCCATACGCAAGCAAACCATTGATATCGTCTTGGGTAATACCATGCTGATCGAGGATGACTTTTTCAGCGAGAGCCATCACCGCCACATCCTGGGGATCTAGGCCGGCATTCCGGTAATCTGCAATGATCGCAATCAGTTGTTTGGCGCTGAATGAATTTTTACGAAGCAACGCCCCGTGAACGAGCAGTCAGTAACGACATTTCAATGCCAGCGCGGCGGCAAAGGTGACCAATTCAAAACGCCGCAACCTCATTTGGGAACGGATGGCGCTCTGCAGATTTCTCCAGGCCAAACTGGCTTCCGGTCGCAGACTGAAAACCTTGTGGTAATTGGGAATATAGCCAAGCTTTTGGATTTGCTCTTCGTAGATCTCTTTTATTGTCCCAGTCGCCTCTTCAGGGGAAATGGTGCGAATATATGCCATTGATTTTTCCTTTTTGGTGCGGAACAGAAATGACGATTTTCCAAGTGTATTCCGGGTCCCCTGTTTCATCAACAAGAGAGCAACGGAGATTTTGTTCTGGCAAGGCTATTTTGGCTTAAAGTAACAATTCAGGTTAACCATAATCGGCTTACAAAATTCGCTCAAAATACGACTTTTTCAACATAGGTTTCGTTATGCAATCCACGTTGACCTGAATAACATTCTCTACGGATGTGATCACAACTTTTCTTCCATCAAACTGTTGACCACATTGACCGCACGGCTCGCATCAGGAGAGAATCCATCGGCTTCGATCTGCTGCGCGAACGCCTCGGTGACGGGCGCGCCGCCAATGATCACTTTGACGTGATTTCGCAGCCCGGCGGCGGTCAACGCGTCCAGCGTGGTCCGCATGGACTGCATCGTGGTGGTCAGCAGGGCAGACATGCCCACCACATCCGGTTTGAGTTCCATTACTTTTTTGACGAATTCCTCGGCAGGGACATCCACGCCCAGGTCGATGATCTCATATCCCGCACCCTCGAGCATCAACCCAACCAGGTTCTTGCCGATATCATGCAGGTCGCCTTTCACCGTGCCCATCAACACCTTGCCGCTCGACTTCCGTTCTGTCTTCTGTAAATGCGGTTTCAAGAGCGTCATTCCACTTTGCATGGCGCGCGCTGCGATCAACATCTCGGGTACATAATACTCCCCTGCTTCGAAACGGGCTCCCACTTCGCGCATCGCTGCGATCATGCCATCATTCAGGATGACCCCCGGCTCCAGCCCGGCATCCAATGCAGCTTGCACATTCGTTTTCACGCCTTCAAAATCCCCACCTAACACCGCATCAAATAAATTCTTCAAAACCTCTTCCATTTTCTTCTCCTTATGATTTCAAACGAATGCCAACACCATCTTTATTGAAGTGTTCAACCGTCTGCACGGACAGCGGATGAGTCGAAAGGCTCGTCAGCAGGTCAAACGGGACCGTGATATGCTGCGCGCCTGCGATGGAAGCATCCACCGCCTCTTTCGTGTACTTGAGGCTGGCTGCCAATATCTCGGTCTGACTCCCGGCGAGGACCTTTGCCAGTTCCCGCACCAGTGCAAGACCATCGCCCAATTGTTTCGTCGCACGATTGACATACACCGCGATATATCTTGCCCCTGCGTCACGCGCGATCAACGCCTGGGCAGGATCGAATATGGCAGTTACACAACAGGGAAATACCTTTCCATGTTTTGCCACAAACCGAAATCCGGTCTCTGTCGGTGCGATCTTGAGAATCAATCCTTCTTTGACGATCTCGTTTGCTTGGTATGCCTCTGCAAGCATATCATCCAGATTTTGGGATACAAGCTGGTAATACACCTGGTTAAATTCAAGGTCTGCCAATCCCCTGAGCGCCACATCGGGTTCAACGCCCGCTTTCGCCATCAGTGATGGATTGGTTGTGACTCCATATATCCAGCCGAAATCCTTCGCCTGACGCGCTTCATCGAGTTTTGCCGAATCCAGATAGATCGCCATACTACAACGCAGCCAGGATGCCCTTCATATAGTTTTCGATCTCCGCCGAGGTGCCAAAGGACATGGCTTGACCGGCGATCTCACGCGCCCGTTCATCCGTCAATTTGCCGATTAAATTCTTTGCTTCCGGAATGGCTCGGGGATTCATGCTGAACTCGTCCAAGCCAAAGCCGAGCAGGATGGGAATGGCTTTTGTCATGCCAGCCAGTTCGCCGCACATGCCCACCCATTTTCCCTTTGTGTGGCCTGCCTCGATCGTTTGCTGGATGAGGCGTAACACGGCAGGATGCAAGGGCTGGAAAAGCCCGGATACTTTTGCATTACCGCGGTCCACTGCCATGGTGTATTGAGTAAGGTCATTGGTGCCGAGGCTGAAAAAATCAGAGGCTTCTGCGAGTACGTCTACCAATACTGCGGCGGCGGGAGTCTCGACCATGATCCCTACAGGGACGTCCGCGGCAAATTCAACGGAGGCAAGCGCAAGGTCCCGTTTGACCGTTTCGACGATATCGCGCGCGCGTCGCAGTTCATCCAGATCCGAGACCATGGGAAACATGATGCGGGCTTGATATCCTGCAGCCGCGCGCAAAATGGCACGCAGCTGGGTCTTGAAGAGTTCCGGTTCATCCAGGCTGATACGGATCGCGCGCCAGCCCAGAAATGGATTCATCTCATCGGGAAAAGGCATATAGGATGGCGGCTTATCCCCGCCGATATCAAGCGTTCGGACAACGACGGGACGGGTTCCCATCACTTCAAAGATCTCGCGATAAATACGATATTGCTTCTCTTCGCTCGGAGGCTGGGTGTCTTCGAGGTAGAGGAATTCCGTGCGAAGCAACCCAATACCTTCGGCGCCATGTTCCAAGGCATCGCGCGCAGAGGATGCTTCGCCAACGTTCGCGGCAACCTCCACGCGGCGACCGTTCGCGGTGAGGGCATCTTTTTCCGCGGCGGCCTTGAGGATCTGCAAAAGCGAATCGCGTTGTGTCTTGATCTGCTTGTAGCGTGCAATGGTTTCCTGATCAGGCTCTAGGATCATTTCACCCGTGCGCCCATCCATCACAATGAATGTTCCGCTGGAAATATTATCTAGCAGGCCATCTCCCATGCCAACGATCGCTGGCAACCCAAGGGTCCTTGCTAGAATCGCGCTATGGGAGGTGAGTCCACCCTGGGCGGTGATGAAACCCAGCGTCAGTGCCGGATCAAGACTGGCTGTATCGGAAGGTGTGAGGTCTTCCGCAATGATGATGGATGGTTCGGTGACTGCACTCAAGGCGGTGTCGGGAAATCCGAGCAGAATGCGAAGCACGCGACGACCCACATCTTTCACATCCAGTGCGCGCGCAGCGAAAAGTTCATCGTCCATGCCTGCCAACAGGCGGGCGAGTTCTTCCGTTGCCATGACCAAAGCCTGCTCGGCGGTTTGACCGATCTCCACGAATTCACGGATCTTTTCTTCGAGGGCAGGGTCAAACAACATTTCCTGATGGGCTTCAAAAATGGAAGCTTCCTTTTTGCCCACCCTCTTTTCGATGGCATCGTATAAGCCTTGCAGTTCGACCCGGGCACGTTCGCGGGCTGCAGCAAAACGTGCCATTTCTTCATCCACACTGCCAGCCACACAGACCGGGATCTCCAATTTTGTGGGAATGTAGCAAAAAATAGAACCGATCGCAATTCCGTCGCTTGCAGGGATGCCTTTAAAGTTAGTCTCGGGCATGAGTGCTCCCATCTCTCCGTAGCGGATTATGCCTCGCCAAAATTTCCTTCGATTAATGACTTCAATGCGTCGAGTGCGGCATCAGCATCTGTGCCTTCGGTCTGGATGACGACTTCATGATCTTTCATCACGCCCAACGTCAGAACCATGATGATGCTTTTGGCGTCCACAAAATTCCCATTCGCCGTCAGGTTTTTCACCTTGATTTTGGATGAGAACTTGGCGGCGGTTTGAACGAACAGCGCAGCGGGGCGGGCATGCAAACCTACTTTGTGTTTTACCTGGATCGTTGCTTCAGCCATGAGGGTCTATTTGCTCCTTGAGGAAGTTTGTTGAACTGCGATTTCCACCAATGCATCGATGGAGAAAATCTTTTGGAAGGTTCTGTCGCTTTTTAGGCGCAATAAAATGCTTTGAGGAGATGAAATGAATGGGAACCAGCCAGCCTGCATCCCGTTCTCCCATGGGATTTTCCATTTCACGAGAAGAGTCCGAACCTGCTTTGGACTCTTCTCCGTCAGTTTGTCGCCATATTCGTGAATGAAATCAGCAAGAATCAACCGGGCGATTTGAAAATAATTGCGACGTGCAAAGACGACCAATATGGCGTACGTGAACAGGATGGCATTGATCCAGAGGTTATTCTGGATATAAAAGTCAAGCAGGCTGCTCCCAACTGTTCCCAGGAACCTGCGAACAAGCGCATCGATCATGAATCACATCCGTACGTATGAGGTGACCACGATCCCGGTCACCCCATACGACAAAATTATTTAATTGTTTATTCTTTTGGTGCGCCCGCTGCAATTTCCCAGGCTTTGGTATTCTTCATGTAGAAGAACATTGCAACGCCGAGAAGAGCGGCGACAATCACCAGGCCAAATACGCCCAGGTAATTCACCAGTTGGGCAAAGAGCGCCGGCGGCCACAGGAAGCCATCTCCGATGCTCGTGATCGAGAGGGCGTTTTCAGGCATCTTGAAACCAGCGTCCAATGCGGCTGAGGTGAAGAGCGGCGACATCCAGGTGGCAAGATAGAAACCGACCAGCAGTTCCAACGTTCCGGCAATGACCATGCGGACAATGTTCCCGCGCATGAGAGGAGCAAACATTGCCACAACGAAGGGGATGATTGCCAGGTCTGCAAACAGGATCACCCGGCTGCCCGGCAGGATGAGGGACAACAGAATGGCAACAGGGACGAGCAGGAGTGAGGTCGAAATGGCGGCTGGATGGCCGATAAGGATGGCGGAATCCAGGCCGATGTAGATCTCGCGGCTGCCCGCACGTTTCTGCATGAACTCGCGTGCGGCTTCGGAGACAGGCATCAAACCTTCCATCAGGATCGAGACCATGCGCGGCAGGAGCAACATAACCGCAGCCAGGTTCATGCCAAGGCCAAGGACCTTGACCAGAACGGTCTGGAAGTCCCCAGCGTTATAGAAACCAAGGATGCCCAGGATCAAACCGATGATCAAACCAAGGATCACAGGTTCGCCCATCACGCCGAAGCGCTTGCGAATGGTTTCAGGATCGGCTTCCATTTTGTTCAAGCCGGGGATCTTGTCCACAAACCAGTTCGTGAAAATGGCAAAAGGCACACCGGGAGCAGTGGTAAGATGCGGGATCGAAATGCCGGGCAATCCGTAGAAGGACTGAACAGCCTTGGCGGTCCAGTCAGCCAGGAATAACGCCAGAGCCGCGGCCAGGGCGGCAGCGATCAGTCCATATGCCAGATTGCCGCTGACGGCAGCGACCATCGAACCGATAAATGCGAAATGCCAGAAATTCCAGATATCGACATTGAGGGTCTTGGTCCAGCGCAAGACGAGGAACAGGATGTTAACCAGGATCGCGATCGGGATGACCCACAAGCCGACCTTGGTGCCGAAGGCGATTGCCGCGGCAGAGGGCCAGCCAACATCCACGACATCGCGGGTGATGCCCAAATTCTTCACCAGTGCCTGTCCAACCTCAGACAGTGCGCCCCACATCAAACCGATGACCAGGTTGATGCCGATGAAGGCGATACCGATGACCACACCGGCGCGAAATGCTTTACCGGGTTTGGCACCCAGGATCAATGCCACAAAAAAGATGATGATGGGTAATGCAATTGTGGCACCAAGGCTGTCAATCACTGCCTTGAGGGCTGAAAGGAAAGTATCCATTTTTCATTCTCCTTCAAATTTATTTAACTTGGTATAACTTGAGAACTACAGTTTCAAAGCCTGAATTATCTGTGTGATAACTGCCTCCTTCCCTATTCCAGTGAGGAATGCCAGAGTTTGAATGACAGGTACCCCAAGGTTTCCCGGTAACGGGGTTGTTGTGACAACCAGATCCACACCAGAGATCATGCTCGCGACCTCAGATGCCTTGCACTGGCGGGTGACAACATCGATCCCGCGGTCGCGCAGGATCTCCTCAAGGGATTTTGCCACAACAGTGGAAGTGGCAACTGCCGTGCCACAAGCCACCAGAATTGTTTTTCGCATCGGCATATAAGCCTCCTTTTCCTTCCAAAAGATGAATAGTGGCTGCGTTCATGAGTGATCATTCGAAAATGAAGTTCGGACCTCCTCGAAGTCATTTGCTGACATCAGCCTTTCGATGATCGATGGGTTCTGCAGGATGCCAGCGATCTCCTGCAGCATCTCGATCTGTGCCTTGGGTTGATCCAAAGCCATGACAAACACAAGCTGACAGGGCACAGCTTCCTCAGGGGAAACCATGTTTTGGAACGTGACCGGTGTGGACAAGGTCGCCATTGCCAGCCCAGGTTTTATGACATGCTCCACTTCGGTGTGGGGAATGGCTGCATTGACATCGCCGCTCAAGGGTAAACCGGTGGGCAGCCTGCTTTCACGATCCAGCGCAGCCTCCACAAAGGTCTCACGCACATAGCCCGCATCGAATAAAAGCTTTCCAAGATGGGCGATCACTTCTTTCGAATCACTCGCCGGGTAATGCAGGGCAATCGAACTGGGAACCAGAAAATCAAGAATATTCATGGTGTTGTTTCTCTAAAGCAACAGCATGCTTGGGGCCTCGAGCCCGACTACAAGGTCGGACAGGAAACGAGCCGCCACAATTCCATCGATCACGCGATGGTCGGCAGAGAGGGTCAACGACAGTATCGGGCGTACCTCGACGCGATCCTGCTCGTCCACAACAATAGGTTGCCGCACAACGCTTCCAACTGCAAGGATGGCGCTTTCCGGCGGATTGATCACAGCACGGAATTGGCGAATGCCGAACATTCCCAGGTTGGAAATGGTAAATGTCCCACCTTGCACATCCTCAAGCTTCAGTTTGTTCTCGCGCGCTCGTTCTGCCAAATCGAGCAAACGCATGTTGATCTCGCTTACGCCCAAATGATCCACGCCCTTGAGCACAGGGACCATCAGCCCTTGCGGAGCTGCCGTAGCAACGCCGATGTTCACATCCTTCCACAAGGAAATCGAATTTCCATTGAAGGATGCATTCATATATGGGTTTCGGACCAGCGCCCAGGCAACCACCTTGATCATCAAAGCCGTCACTGTAATGCGCGGTTGCCCCAATTTCTCTACTTGCGTGTTGAAGCGTTTCCGAGTATTTTCCGCCTCGGTCATATCCACTTCCACGGTCAAGGCGATATGCGGAGATTCCTGAAAACTCTGTTGCATGCGTTCGGCGATCGTCCGGCGAATACTCGTCAGCGGGACAATTTCCGCCTCACGACCACTGACCGTTGTTGTGGGCACCGGGATCGATTTGGCGGCAGTCACGACATCAACGGACTGCACGCGTCCACGCGGACCGGAACCTGCCACCGTTTCAAGAGCGACTCCACTCTCTCGCGCCACGCGGCGGGCGGCAGGTGTCGCGGCGACGGTCACACGACCTTTTGATTTTTGATCTGAGATAAAACGTTCCACATCTTCGCGTGTGATCCTGTCGCCCGATGCCGGGACCCGGGACAGGTCAACACCTTCCTCTTTCGCCATGCGGATCGCGATCGGTGTGGCGGTCACGGGAGCGGCTTGAGGTGCAGCAACAGGTTTTGAAACGGGAACAACTTCCGGCTTGGATGGAGGCGTAGGCAGATCCGCGTTCGGAAGGTCAGCAAGTGTCTCGCCTTCCTTTAAGATGTATGCGATCACTTTCGTCACAGGGACAACATCGCCATCCTTGAACAGGATCCGTGCAAGTGTCCCGGTGGCAGGGCAGGGAACATCGATGGCGACTTTTTCCGTTTCAACGGTCAGAACCGATTCATCGAATTTGACGAAGTCGCCCTCTTTTTTGGACCATGAAATGATGGTGGCTTTTTCCTGATCCATGTCGAACTTGGGCATGATAAAGGGAACGGGCATGTTAGATCTTGCCTCCCACCAACGCGCGGATCTCCTGCTCGATCTCAGCCTCCTGCGGAACGGCAGCCATTTCGAGTCCGCGGTTGTACGGGATCGGAATATCCTTTCCGCCGAGACGCCGCACAGGCGCATCGATGTAGTCGAAGGCGGGACTTCCGACAACGGAGGCAATCACCTCTCCCGCCCAGCCGCCCGTCTGACAGGCTTCATGCACAACCAGCAGGCGCCCCGTGCGCGCCACGGAATCGATGATGGTTTTGGTATCGAGAGGCAACAACGTACGCGGGTCGATGACTTCGACCTCGATCCCCTCCTTCGAAAGTTTCTCGGCAACATGGATGGTCTTGATGACCATGATGTTATTGGCAACCACCGTAATGTCACGACCCGGACGTTTGATCTCGGCTACACCGATCGGGATGGTGTAATCGTCCTCCGGTACTTCGCCTTTTGTTTTGTAAAGGATCTTGTGTTCCACAAAACAAACCGGGTTCGGGTTACGGATGGCAGACAACATCAACCCCTTGGCGTCGTACGGCGTGGAAGGATTGATAACGATCAGACCGGGAAAGTGCATGAGCACACTTTCCAGTGACTGCGAATGTTGGGAAGCCGCACCGGAGCCGGAGCCGCCAGGCATGCGAACGACCATTGGCACCGAGGTGCGCCCGCCAAACATAAAATGCATCTTGGCAGCCTGATTGACCATCTGGTCCAGCGCCAGCAATATGAAATCCATGAACATGATCTCAGCCACGGGGCGCATCCCCAGCAGAGAGGCGCCGATGGCTGTTGCCACAATGGTAGCTTCCGAGATGGGCGTCTCACGCACGCGTTCCTCGCCAAACTCGTCGAGCATTCCGTGTGTCAGACCGAATGCGCCGCCATAACGACCAATGTCTTCGCCCAGCAGGAAGACGCGTTCATCCCGTTTCATTTCCTGCCACAATGCCTGACGAATGGCTTCAAGATAGGATAGCTCAGGCATAGACGTACTCCATCAGGGTGGAAATATCCGGTTCAGGGGATGCCTCGGCATATTCAACGGCTTTGACGATGACCTGTTCCGCCTGCGTATCGATCTCCTGCGCCTGACCCTCATCCAGAATTTCGGATTGAAGGAGATGCTTGGTAAAGCGCATGATGGGGTCGCGGTTCCGCTTCCAGTCTTCGATCTCCTCTTTTGAGCGATATAGGTTCCTATCGCTCTTGGAGTGACCGAAATACCGGTAGGTGATCGTCTCGACAAAATAGGGCCCCTTGCCAGCGCGGACGTGATCTGCGGCGGTCTTCATCGCCTCGTACACTTCGACCACATCGTTGCCATCCACGCATGCCCAGGGGATGCCATAGGCATCGGCACGCTGGGCGATCGGCAGCTTTGCCACCGCGTGTTCCACGTCCATGGACATGCCGTACTTGTTGTTCTCACAGATGTACAACACCGGCAGGTTCCACAATGCGGCCATGTTCATGGCTTCGTGGAACACACCCTCATTGGCGGCACCGTCGCCGAAAATGCAGATGCAGATCTCCTTCCGCTTTTGCATCTTCAGCGCCAGCCCCACCCCCACTGCCTGCGGAATTCCACCTCCCACAATTCCGTTCGCGCCGAGGTTGTTGGACTGAAAATCGGCAATATGCATTGAACCGCCGCGTCCATGGTTGTAGCCGGTATCCTTGCCCAGGAATTCCGCCATCATCATATTGATGTCCGCGCCTTTGGCAATGAAATGGCCGTGCCCGCGATGATGATTGATCAGATAATCATCAGGGCGTACCGCCTGGCTGATGCCCGCCGCCACCGCCTCCTGGCCCGCCGAGAGATGCATCGTCCCATGGACTTTTCCCGCCGCATACAGCTTATCCGCCATGTACTCAAAGTGACGGATCGTGCACATTGTCCGATACAAACCGATCAGGCTGTTATCGGACAACTCCAATCGTTTCACCATTTCCTCAAACTGTTCACGTGAACCTATGTCTTTCTCTGCACCCTTCCCATTGTCATCCGACATTGAAAACCTCGCTCATTTTGATTTAGCCAGTTCAAGCACTTTTCTGGCAGTCATGCTGTCTATCACCAATACGTTCACATACTTGCTTCGCAATGCGCCGAGTATCGCATCCGCCTTGCCCTCACCGCCTGCCACTCCCAAACGTACCGGAATGGATAACAAATCTGATCTGCGAATGGACACCAGCCTTTCGCAAAAATCATCACAGGCGGGTTGACCGTCGAGGTTGAAGTGCAGGCCGCACACGTCCCCAATTCCGCCCGCCCGGCGTAACTCCTCCAATTCCCGGCGGGTAACATACCCAGCCAGATGGAAACTGGAATATTCCAGGGCGGTGCTTCCGATCCCCAGCAATGCCACGTCAGCCTTTTTCCCCACGTTGATGGTTTCACGGATGCTTTTCGTTTCGAGCAGCGATTGCGCAATTTCCGCGCTCTGGCACAGGTACGGCGCATTAAGATAGTAGGCATCGCCGCCCAGTTTTTCGGTGATGCGGGAGACCAGGTCGTGCCCATCGTATTCCATGATGCGCGCGCCCATCGCGCCCACCAACTGCACCACTTTGACCGGCATCGGCTCGGACACCTCGAATGCGTCGACTGTGGCACTGATGGAGGTGCCCCACGCCAATCCGAGAATTCGTTCCGGCGCGAGGTAACGCTTGAGCATTAAAGCGCCGGCGCTGCCAAGGGTGCGGGTGAGCCTTTCACCGCTTCTATGGCTGGTGATCACCACAAAAACATCCTTGAGACCGAACTGCTCCGTCAATGCGGCTTCGAGTTCCAGGTCGGATTGCAGCGGCCGCTGGATGCGTATTTCCACAATGCCGCTCTCGCGCGCCTCCGTCAACATGCGCGAGATCATCGAACGTGTCACGCCTACGGCCTTGGCGATCTCCGCCTGGTTCTTCTGTTCGAGATAGTACATCTCCGCCACATCAGCCAGCAAACTGGCACGGTCCTGCAAAGATCTTTTTTCCATGGATTTCTCCAACGATAAAATTTATTGAACTATCACGCGCGGCAGAGCACGCGTCAGGGCCTCAAGCAAAAAGTCGATTTCCTTTTCTGTAGTGGGCATACCCAGCGAAATCCGCACGGTGGACTCGATCTGCTCCCGCGACATGCTCATTGCGGTCAGCACGTGCGACGGCTCAATGGATTGTGAGTTGCATGCAGACCCCAGGGAGACGGCAACCCCTTCATTGTTCAGGCGGATTTGCAGCATCTCCGCGTCCGCGCCCATTAAACTGACGGACAGGATGTGTGGCGTGGTGGTTTCCTCCCGGCCATGCACGATCATCCCCGGACCTAGAGCCTGCAATCCGTCCATCAGATATCGCCTCAGCTGCACCAACCGATCACGCTCCTCGGCCCTTCGCTCGCGAATGAGGCTCATCGCCGCACCCAGGCCCACGATCCCGGGGACGTTTTCCGTCCCGGCGCGCAGGGAACGTTCCTGCGGACCACCGAAAAGGATCGGAGCCAATCCAATCCCCGAACGGACGTATAACGCGCCGATGCCCTTCGGTCCGTAGATCTTGTGTGCGGAGAGCGAGAGCATGTCCGTATTTAGCTCATCCACATCCACGTCGAACAACCCGACTGCCTGGACGGCATCCGTGTGAAAGGGGATGTTGTGATCACGGGCAATCCTTCCGATTTCGGCAACCGGCTGGATCGAGCCGACTTCGTTATTGACGTACATGATCGAGATCAATTTGGTCTCGGGGCGGATCGCCTTCCGCACATCCCCGGGATCCACCAGCCCGTTCCTGTCCACCGGAAGGCAGGTTATCGAATAACCTGCGTCTTCCAGTTGATGGGCCGCGTGCAGGATGGCATGGTGCTCGATGGACGAGACGATGAGGTGAGCCTCTTCGGACGGGAACAGGTTGAGGGTCCCGAAAAGAGCGAGGTTGTCTGCCTCGGTTGCGCCGCTGGTAAAGATGATCTCGTCCGGGTGGCATCCGATCCCGGCTGCGACATCTGCCCGCGCCTGATCCATCAACTGGCGGGCATGTTCCCCTGCCCAATGCAGGCTGGATGGATTGCCAAAGTCGGCATCCAGGGCCTCCAGCATCCGATCCCGTACATTCGGATGGACCGGGGTTGTTGCGCAGTAATCCAGGTAAATTCGTTCGCTCATGTGATCTTCGATAATTTCACGGAGGCACGTATGGAATGACTACATTGGGTAATCAGCCCGTATCTGCTTCAGTATTTTTTCGATGGTGGCGGGGTGCATGGGATCGCCGATCAGCGGCTTGATATTGATGACCGGGCAGCCTGCCTCCTCGTCTGTAAAGGCGGGCAGAAGCTGAAGAATCAAATTTGAACGCGGAGGAAAACCGTATTCGCCCGCCGCCAGGTGTGTGAAAACCTGACAATCGATGCCTTGCTTTTCAAAAAACTCCGTGAGTTGTTCAGCAACGATCATGACCCGGTTGGAGCAATGACCGCCGACCACGCAAACTTTATAACCTTTCATGATCGCCTCTTGATCCATTCACGCATCTGGGGTGGCCTCCCCATCATATTGATGAGAAAGCCACCCGTCTATTCTATTGTAGGTCTAACCGAACAAGCCAAACAGCCTCTGGATGAAGAAGCCGAGGATGTCGCCACCCATATCCCAGCTTGCCAGCTTGAGGCCCTGGGCGATCTGCTCGCCGTACTGTCCCATCATCTGAAAAGCGGCAGTATGCGAATCCACGGTCAGGGTGGAGAAGTACATGAAGGGGATCGAGTAGAGCAAGAGAACGATCACGGTCTTGACCACGTTGCCCTTGGTGTAGGGCACCACCGCGCCGGCCCAGAACGGGATGACCGCCAGTGAGGCGATGGGCAGCATCTGCACGCCAGGCAGAATAGCTGCCAACAGGACACAGAGCGGGAACAGGATGACAGAGGAGGCCATCACGGCCGGGTGTCCAAGCAGGACGGCGCAATCAACCGCCACATAAAGTTCGCGGTCCTTGAAGCGTTCCCGCATGTACTGGACAATCGACATGGTGATCGGCACGATGCCTTCGGCAATGATCGAGACCATGCGGGGCAGGACCATCATCATGACGGCAACGTTCATGCCCAGGCCCAGGATCTTGGTCAGGCCGAGATCACCACTGGTGGTCCCATAGGCGAAGATGCCGATGATCGCACCAAGGATGAAGCCAAGAACGCCGGGCTCGCCCACCAGACCGAAACGCTTCTTGATGCCCTCCGGAGAGGCGTCCCAATCCTTGATCCCGGGAATGCGGTCCAGCAGCCAGACCACAGGCATGGCAAACAGGCTGGCTTGCACGGTCGTTCCGCAGGGAACACCGATACCCGGCATGTCGTTGAATTCCTGATATTTCTTGGCTGTCAGATCGCTCATGAGACTGCCAAGAACAAGGTAGAGCACGCCGGCGGCGATTCCCAATACCACGTTCCCATCGGTCAGCGCCCAGACAAAACCCGCCAAAGCGGAACCATGCCAGTAGGACCATACATCGGTCCATAGGGTCTTGGTGAGCTTGAAGACGACCATCAGGATGTTGACGATGAGCAGTGTAACGATCAGGCCGGCGATACCAGGCCAGCCCCAGGCTATGCCAGCGTCCGCCCAGTTGACATCAACGAAGGTCTTCGAGATGCCAAAACGAGTCGCCATTTCAGCCACGGCTGGCTGCAGGGCGCTGATGATCAGGTTCACCACCAGGAACAAACCTGCCAGGCCAACACCGGTGGTGATGCCGCCACGAACCGCCTTCTGCCAGCCCACGCGGAAAATCAAACCGAGGATGATCAGAACGATCATCACGAGCAGCGACGAACCGAGACCCAAAAGCCAGTTAACAATCGTAGACAGGATTCCCATTTTCACATTCTCCTTTTGTGAATTTGATTATGGATACTATGATCCAGTTAAACTTTCTTCACCACATCAACGATCTTATCCAGGAGCACATCCTTCTCGGTCTGTGAACCGATGAGAAACGGCATCCCCTGGATGACCGGCACATCGAATGTACGGAAGATTTTCATCATAGATACGATCATGACCAGGTCGGTGCGTGTCAGATAGCCCTCGATATCGGCCATCAGAATGCGTTTGACCTCCACATCTGTGAATCCTTCCTTCGCCATGCGTTCACGGATCGAATCCTCCGCGATCGTTGATGTATTTATACCGGCACCACAAGCAACTACGATCAATTTACCCATGAAACGTTCTGCCTCCTTCCACACAAGATAGTCGACTATCGGGGCTAACAAGTGGAAACATCTCTGGCGACCTGCCTCCTTCTCGAGAACAGCCCAACCTCTGGTTCCTCAGCCCAGGCGGAGCTCACGCCTGAGCCAGGATTCGACCTCCTGCAGAGTGGACTGCTCCCGCATTTCAACTAATTTTTCCGGTTGGCCGAATAACTCAGCCAGGTTTCTTAATGTATGAATCTGTTCCTCTGGATCGCGATTCGCCAGCATGAAGACAATGCTCACTTCCAGACCTTCGTCCGGGTCGGCCATGTTTTGGAATGTCACCGGCTGACGCAGCACTGCCACCCCCAGGGCGGACCGGTGAACTCCCTCGGCATCCGCGTGGGGAAAGGCAATGCAGAACGGCCTGGTTGGCAGCCCGGTCGGGTGATGCTGTTCGCGGGCCCAGGTCTGCGCCGCATACTCCGCAGTGACCAGTCCCTGTGCGCACATCCTCTTTGCAAGAAAATCGATCACTTCTTTTGCATTCTTCGCCTGAAGGTCAAATGCGATCAACGTCTCGTTGAATTCCAGTGCCATGATGTCCTATGATTTCTTTTGTCCGTACCGGTTGTGGTAATAATCAAAACAAGCAGTCGCCTGTTCATCGGTCAATATGACAGGCTTGCCGATCGGGCAGGCGATGGAATACGTCCGTGCGGCTTCCTCCAGCGTCACCGCGCGTTCGAGGGCGTGTTCGAGCGTCTTGCCAACGGTGATCGGTCCGTGATTGCCAAGCAGGACAGCATAGCCATTCCCCATCACTGCAACAGGCAGGGTGGGAAATTCGGGATCTTCCACGCTCAGGTAGCGCGTCACCGGCACGGGTTGACCGAACCAGTCCGCCATTGTCTCGGTGATGACCGGAACAGGTTGATGGATGACTGAAAACGCAGTTGCATGTGGGGAGTGAGTGTGGACAACCGCGTAGATTTCATCGGGCCGGGCGCGCATGAAACCGATCCACAGGTTGAGTGCCACGGAGGGACGGAATCTGCCCTCGATGAGATTCATGTCCATATCGGTGACTGTCATGTCGTCCGGTGTGAGACGTTCGTAGTCCAGCCCACTTGGCGTCACGACAACATATCCCGTTTGCGGATCGCGGGCGCAGACCGTGCCTCCCGCCATCCACACGAGGCTGTATTTCGGCAGGAGCAGGGCTGTCCGCAGGACCTGGGTGCGCAACTCTTCGAGGATCATTTCAATGGATACTTTCCAAGTTCGTGGCCGGCTTCGAAAAAGGCGAGCATGTTTTCAAGGGGAATGTCGTTGCTGAAATTGTGGGCGGGCGCCAGGATGTAACCGCCGCCCTCGCCCATCTGCTCGATGCGCAGGCGGACTTCACGACGCACATCTTCAATAGTGCCGTTATTGAGAACGGTCTTCACATCCACGCCACCCTGGAAGGTGAGGTCCTTGCCGAAATCGCGTTTCAGTTCGACCGGATCCATGCCGCGCAGGTGACCTTCGATGGGATTGAGAATGTCGAAGCCAGTTTCGATCAGATCAGGGATGAATTTGCGGATCGCGCCGTCGTTATGCAAAAGCACCTTTGCATTTGGCGCCTTCTTCTTGATCATTTCGATCGATTTTTTATAGCGGGGCTTGAGGAATTTTGTGTACACATTGGGGTTGAACATGGGACCGGCGTTCGTGCCATAATCGTCGGCCATTTCCACCACCTGCACATACGGACCGACCACGCCTAGGAAGGCATCGTAAAAACCATCCAACACTTCCGCCAATTTGCCCAGCAGATAATCGAAGATGTGGGTGTCCATCACGGTGAGGAGCAAGGCGTTCTCCATCCCCACCAGAGCGCGGGTCATCTCCCACAGGTTGCCATAAACCGGGCGGTGTGCCACAATGGCATAATTCGTGTTGTAGTAAAGGTGTTCAACTTCCTCCTTCACCCCCTCCAGGCGGACCGTGTCGTACGGGTCGGGCCACGGATACTTCTCGATCTTCTCGATGGATAAATCCCTGCCGAGCGGCGCGCCGTGCAGGTCGTAGTAACCGGAGACCAGCCGATGGGTGATACCCCATTCATCCACGAACTCCTCGAATTCCCCGATCATCGAATTGGCGATGTAATTCTGCGGCGGACGGATGTGGATAAAGCGAAAGTCCGTGCCAAGTTTGTCGAGGATCGGGTTGTAATCCGGGGTAGTGTAAAAACCCACCAAAGTCCTGCGCGGGACATCCTGCACCCCAAAGTGATCACGAAGCAAAATATATCTCTGCTCTGTCAAATGATTGGCGGAACCCCCCAGAGTGATTGGAACCCGATCCGGTTCCTTGTGGTTCAAGGCGGCAGCGACACGTTCACGAGGCGTCATGGTTTCTGGCATGGATCCACTCCCGGCAAACCCAAATTCACAAAAGTGAACTATTTTTCACATATGTGAGTTTATCATTGAAACACTGGCATGTCAACAAAGTTACGCCAAATCTCAGGAGTCTGGCCGAATCACTGTTTTGACCACCTCTCCGGCGATCATTTTTTGGAGTGCCAATTCCACACTTTCCAGGGGAAATTCCCCATTTAGCAGAGGCGCAACATTCATGACGCCCGAGACAATCTGATCAAATGCCTCGCGCGCATCTTCTGCGGTACCGCCGTGCATGTTGAAGAGGTCGATCTCACCATAATGGACCCGCGCCGCGTCAATCTCGACCTTCGTATCACCCGGTAATCCCCCAAACCACAATACCCGCCCGCCTCTCCGGACCGTCTCCACCGAGCTTTCCCAGGTGGATTTTGTCCCCGCGCACTCGATAACCACATCAGCGCCGAAGCCCTGTGTCAGTTCACGGACAGCCATAAGCGCATCCTGTTCCTTTGCATTGATCAAGTGTGTTGCCCCGAGCTGTCCTGCCACCGCCAGCCGCGCCGGACTATGGCCGATGGCGATCACCTGACCTGCCCCCGAGCGCAAGAGTAACTGGATGAACATCAGGCTGATCGGTCCGCCTGCTCCGATCACTGCCACCGTTTCCCCTGATCGGATCGCCACCTTATGCCATCCGTGCACCACTGTGACCAACGGCTCCAGGAGCGCTGCATGGGCATAGGGAACATGAGGCGGAATCTCAAAGGTTGTCCGTTGCACAATCGAAGCAGGGACGATCATATACTCTGCAAATGCACCGAAGTTGTAAACAAGATTAACACACAGGTTTCCCTGCCCGCGTTTGCAGAAAAAGCATTCCCCGCACTCGGCGAACACGTTGGCGGTGACCCTCATCCCTTCGCGAAATGCGACAACACCTTTGCCAACCGCGACCACATCCCCGCCAAATTCGTGACCAAAGATGAATGGAGGCGGGAATTTTGGATGCCCGCGCCGGTAGGTTTTCACGTCTGTACCGCAGGTCGGCGCGGCGCGTACTTTTACGAGAAGTTCCCCATCCAAAGGCTTGGGGATGGGAAGGGAACGCAATTCGACCTGCTCAGGTCCAAGGTACACTACTGCACGCATTTTTTCTGTCATGGTCGCTCCAAATCGTTGACAGTGCCCCCGTCTTTCGTTACAATATTCACAATTGTGATATTATACTCACATTTGTGAGCTGGAGGAAGCAATGGTCAAGTTGCAGCTGGCAATGGATACGCTTGATGGCGATGAGGCGCTCAGGTTGGCGGAATGTACCGCATCATTCGTTGATATTCTGGAAGCCGGGACACCTCTCATAAAATCGGTGGGCATCACCATCGTGCGAAGACTCAAATCTGCTCACCCAGATAAGCTGGTTCTCGCCGATCTTAAATCCAGTGACGTAGGTGCCTATGAAGCAAACATGGCATTCAATGCCGGGGCAGATATTGTCACCACCCAGGGTATTACCACGTACGCAACCATTGCCGAGGTCCAGCGGGAAGCGGATAAGTGGAAACGCCGCGCCGAAGTGGATATGACCGGCGTCAAAGATCCCGTGGCACGGGCGAAAGAAGTCATGGAGGCTGGTGTGAGCCTTGTGCTTTATCATCGCAGTATTGATGAAGAGCTTACAGAAGGGGCGCTCTGGGATGAAAGAGCCGTGAACACGGTTCGTGATATGTGCGCCCTTGGCATCGATGTAGTCATCGCAGGCGGCATTCACTATGATATTCTCCCCCTTCTGAGTGGTGTTCCTATTTATGGGATCGTGATTGGACGCGGTATCACTGCGCAACCCAACCCTGCGCAAACCGCAGAAACGATCGCCAGGCGTATTCATGAGATCTGGAACACATGAAATGATCCAGATCTGCGCGTCCCTGCTTGCCGCGAATTACGCCCGCCTGGGCGAGGAAGTACAACGCGCTGAAAACGCAGGAGTGGATTCCTATCATTTCGATATGATGGATGGTCATTACGTACCGAACCTTGCGCTTGCCCCCGAACATCTTAAGACGCTGCGCTCGTATTCACACCTGCCATTTCACGCACATCTTGAGTTGGATAACCCGGACGATGTTTTATCCAAGTTCGAGTCGTTGCAAGCGGACATGATCATCGTACAATGGGATACACTTTCGGACCCACTCCGTACGTTCGAGAAAATCCGTTCACAAAAAATAAAAGTTGGATTGGGGTTGAGTCCCGACGATGCACTTGATGACGTTTCCCGGTTCTTTCTAGAAATTGACCTGCTCCTGCTTCTGGGAGTTTATCCAGGCTTCGGCGGACAAACGATTCAACCCGGTACATACGAGAAGATCAAATTCGCTCGAAGGCTTGTCGATCGAACAAGTCATCGACCTGCCATCGCTGTCGATGGAGGAGTCAAACCAGAGAATGCGGCCGCCCTTGTGCGGGCCGGTGCAGATATCCTCATTATGGGAACGGCATTATTTCAATCATCTGACATGGCAAGAACCATCGGATCGATCAGGGCATCAATTGCAGGGTCACCGCGCCGCTGACGGTCCGGATGGACAGGCTGCCTTGAGCGGAATGGATTTCCCCATCACACGTCCGTGTCGTTGATGTAATGCCCGGCAGCAGACAGGTCACCTCTCCGCTTGTGGAGCGTGCCTGAAGGTTCAGGGCTGAGTCCGCGTTCAAATTAACGGCAACCGCCCCATGGTCCGTTTCGAGGCGGACAACATCCCCTCCCTGAATCAAACCATCGAACATGATATCCCCCATGATCGTAGATGCGGCAATCTCCCCGTTCACATTTCGTAGTGTGAGAGCGCCATAATTCCCCACCACACTTACAACTCCTGAACTGTCATCGACAGTGATGCTTCCACGGTTGGAGCGAAGGGTCAGTTTGCCATTCATCTGTTCAACATCGATATCCCCGGAAATCGAAGCGACTTCCATATCCCCCTGATAACCCTGTGCCAGCACCGAGGCATTGTCTGTTTCGACTTTCACTTGTTTGTCCTTGGGCAAATGGATGACTACCTTAAGGGGGGCACTGGATGGACTATCACGATGGGAAAACACCTTGACCGATATCTTTTTTTCATCGGATTCAACCTGATATTCCAATTCATCAACAAACAAAACCTCTCCACCAATGCTGACGCGTGAATCATCCCATGGTAAAAGGATCACTTCACCGTAATCAATTTGAATTAGGATCGACTGTACGTCCTTGACATCGGTTAGGCGGGGTTCCAAAACAGTATATTGTTCAGGCGCCGGAACACAGGCAGAGACGAAACAAACCAACAGGAGTAGAGCAATCGATCGCTTCATGGGCTGGGATATGCAGTGTTCAACATTTTAGCATTTAACAGAAGGAAAAACCTCGATTTTATTAATCTGATGGCTGCCCGTTTCCCAAATGGAGAGGGCATATCTGTCAGCGAATGAGTTTACCTGGGAAAAACGCCACAATTGAACATGGGTTGTCATGGTTACACAGGTAAAATTTATCGAACTTCCAACGTCCCTGATATTATAAATAAAACTTTAACTGGTAGGAGTAAAAATGGCAGGAAATTTCGGCGCATACACAAACTTAATCGTTCTCACACTTGTGTTAATTCTTCCGATTCTCTTTATTGTTGGCATCAGCCAGAAATGGTCACTCGTCCCACCTCCCAAGGAACGTGACTTTGGATCGGTGCTGGCTGAGTGGGCTCAGCAGAGAGGATTGCAATATGTTCCCCAGCATGTATATGTGGTCAGTGGCGTCTACAACAACCGCTGGTTTTCCATTGGAACAACTAATGAAGAGAACGCGCTCCAGATCCGTATGAGCGTTCAAAATCCACAGCGGACCAGCCTTCAAATCTTTGGGGACTGGCTGGAGGATAGCGGGGTGCTGGCGTTTGTCAACCGCTTCCGGATCTACAGCACCCCTTCTGGCTTAGGCGAAACCCTCTTTGACACAAATACTAGGCTGCGTGATTCTTTATTGAAATTTCCGGGATTGCGGGCGCGCTTTGACTTGCTCTCAGATCCCAAAGATCCCAACCATCTGCATTATTCCCTGCTTGCCGATCTGCCCGGTGTTGATACACTCGAAGCGATCATGGCTGCCCTATGCCGGTTTTGCGATGACCTCGAAAAGCAAATAGCGCGGAAAGAGTCTTAGGCATCAGGCAAATGAGTACAAAGCAGAAAGTCCATGAGGAGGATCCTGCGCGGTAATTAAAATGCCTGAGCCAGTTGCTCAATCCCAGGGAATATCCACGTGGGTTGGATCGAACTGGAGGCAAGACTGGCTGCAGTGGAGACGCCACTGAGAACCAGGATCGTTTTTAATCCCAGACGCTGACCACCAAGGATATCCGTTTCAAGTCGGTCCCCTAATGACCCGGTCTCATCCACTCCGAGCTGCATCCTCTCCATCGCGATCCGAAACATCCAACCCTCGGGCTTCCCAATAATGAGCGGCTGACGATCCGAAGCAGCGGTGATCGCCGCCAGGATCGCGCCTCCTCCCGGTACCAATCCTTCCGGTGTGGGATACGCCGTATCGGGATTCGGACCGATATATTCAGCTCCTGCACGGATGAGCAGGGTGGCAAGCTTGAGCATTTCATAATTGAGCTGCCGATCCATTGTGGCGACAACAGCGCTGACACTCGTGTCGGCCAGGGTAAATCCTGCCTCGGAAATCAATCCCTTCAGCGCAGCCTCTCCAACCACATATATGCGGCTTCCGGGTGGATATTTCGATCGTAGATAATGGACTGTGGCAATCGCAGCTGTAATCACCTGCTCGGGCAGGACCTCAACTCCCATTTTTTCAGCTTTCTGCGCGAATCCTTCTGGTGTTTGAGTGTTGTTGTTGGTCGCCAGCATAAACTTGATCTGACGCCGTCGGAGCGCATCGAAGAATTGATGCAGTCCTGGCATGGGAGTATCTCCCTGCCAAAGCACACCATCCATGTCAATAATCAACCCTCTCAGATTGCCAAGCTCGGCTAGACCGGTGGAACGGATGGATTGCATATCGACAGTTCCTTTTTGTCGGGGTAATTGGAAGGCTCAAATAATTGCCATCAAATTCTTTGGTTCGTTTCATGGTGTTTGGTAAATCATGAAACGAATATAAAAATATTCTACCCATGAAACCAAGGATTGCAAAGCATTGGTGGACAACATTCACAAATGTGAACAAGAATCCATTGGCTCCTGTTTTTCCTGATTGAAATTCCAGGCTTAAGAGGTATCATCAATAAGCCATCACCGGTCTTTCCAACGACTCTTCATAAGGAAAATAACATGACAAAATCAGAGATCGACTCGACTCTTCCCCTGCCATTTCTAAAAAATGGCATTGCTCAAATCGCCATCCTTGTTGATGATCTTGAGAAAGCTGTTGAAAATTACTGGTTCCTATGCGGCATTGGACCCTGGCATATCTATACTTACGCAAAACCCTTGGTCAAAGAAATGTCTTATCATGGGCATCCGGCTGAGTATGAGATGCGGATTGCATTATCACAGATTGGCTCGATGCGCATAGAGCTAATCGAAGCGAAAGAAGGCAATTCAATCTATAAAGACTTTATCGAAGAGCACGGATATGGTGTACATCATTTGGGCATTCTGGTGGAAGACATGGATAATGCGCTGGCACAGGCTCGATCTGCCGGCTTCAATATAATCCAGGATGGTTCCGGATTTGGTCTCGATGGAGATGGACATTATGCTTACCTTGAGACGGAGCGACCGCTGGGCGTCACACTGGAACTTATTCAGCGGCCCAGGGCAAGAGTAAAACCTGAAAAAATATATCCACAAGATGCTGAAACTCTTTAGGGTTAAGCAATTCAAATCATATATTCTGCATAGTTGTTTGAATAAAGGTCATAGGGCAACGATCTAAGCCGTGAAACGCATGCTTCGCAAACGATCTGGGCAGCAGGTTGTCATGGTCGTTTTGTCTTAAATAACCAATTATTGCTTTTTCTGGATAATGCTCTGTACTTCAAGCACTTGAGTTTAGAGTAGCAAAGTAACGCACAGAGAATGTGCGATCAGACTGAGCCTTAAAAAACGAAAAGCAAATACCGATTACGGGCTGGCGGCAGGTGATTTTGGCACCTTTTTGCCTTTGAAGATCACCGCATAACGGAGGCGAGGCGCCGGATGATAATTCTTTGGTCTGCCAGTGCCTTTTCCAGCCGGTCTGGCAGTCGCGGCCGGTGTACCCAACTCCACTAAAAATACCAGAGCCGAACGTTGCACCTGGGCCGGAGTGAGTGGGCTGCCTTGACCTGGCTTGCGTGGATACCAAGCCGGGCGATCGGGTTTGACCTGTTCCCGCAGGAGCAGCAGTTGCCAATACGCCAGAGCACACAACCACATCCATTGCTGAGCGCTCACGAGATTGGGCGAGCGATTGGTATTGAGGCCCATGTGCTGTTTCAAGAACCGGAACAGGTGCTCGATCGCAAAGCGCCACAGATACATGCGGCACAAATCTGCTAGCGCAACCTCTGGCGGTCCTCTCCAGAATAACCACATCGGTCGTTTATAGCGCGGCGCCCCATCGGCTTTGAGAAATTCCACCTGGACCAGTGTAGCGCTCAGGCTGGCCAGCTTCTTGAAGTGCAATTTCTGTCAGGCCTGGACACGGACAGTTTGATCTCCCAACGAGAAGGTTTCGCACCGATCGGCAGCACGATGAGCGCCATGCAACTTGAAAGACTTACCGTGTTTGCGGGGGGCCCCGCAACTGCCCTTGGGTTTCTGCTTGGGCACTTCATACAAGACCCGGTTGCCGTGCAGGCGGATCAGCCCAAACGTGTGCTGGAACCGCTCGAACAAGCCTAGAAAACGGTGTTCTTCGTAACGACTGTCCGCCACGATCACTTTGCGGTGTCGATCGCGTAGATCCAATTCCTGCACCTGGACCGCCGCCAGTTGGGTGTCGGTTGTCTCGGTGTCGATCCGTTCGACATCGACCGGTGCAACCCACGATGTCCCGAATTGAACCAGCCGCACCAACCAGGAATATTTGTGTCCATAACGCATCGGATCCTTTTGATTCGACTTCAACACCCCCCGATCTGGCAGGGTCTCGGCTTCTTCATGTTCATTGGGTGTGGCATCCACCGCATACACCCGGTAGCCTGCAATCGTTTCACTGTCTTCCGGCACACACTCCGGCAACAACGAAAGAATTTTACCAATGTCCATCTCACCATTTTCCAGACCATCATACACACTGCTGAACTTGCGCCGAAAGGGCTTCTGTTCACTCAAGGTCACCGGTGAATTCACCTGACCTGCTACCGTCAGGGCGTCGATCAGGTCGAACAAAATGTCCGCTCGCCTTCTCAGACTTTGGTATACTGCTTTTCGGAACTCGCTGATTTTTGTATTGGTCACACTTTACTTTTATCAGCAAGTTCCATTTATGTTAAGGTCCGTTGAACTCTAAACTCAAGTTAAGTAGAAGGTGCTTGAAATTATGTTAAATGCCCACTAGGCATGTATCGGGTTGTTTTCGAGGACGTGAATCAATTCTTTTAAAGAAAGATCGGTGAGGTCTTCCTCGTGACTTTCCAACCATTTCATTTTTATCCAACTCCCGTCGGATGAAAAAGCCATGATTCTTATCAATGGATGTTTTTTGATAAATGTATCGGTCCACTCCGGGATTTTTTTATCAGCAGGTAAAGACATGATTACCCATTCTGCCTCGTGCTGTTCAAGGGCAGCGGGCAGGCTGGTGTGATCAGAAATTTCCTGTACCACCTCCAGGTGGTCGGCTTTGATCAGGATACGATTCAGCATTTCGCGCAGTAACCGCGAGCCGTTTGCCAGAATGATTCGTTGGTCAGACATAGTAAAAGCCCTCCAATGCATGGTATATGATGTAATCGATGGTTACAGGATAGCATCACGGTACTTAAAGCACCATATGCAAGGTAATAGGGCGCGGATATATATTTGGATATATCTTGTAAAAAGAGGGTTATTTTTTGATAAATGCGAGGTAGGCGGCGGCTTCCCCTCTGCTGCCAACATTGAGTTTTTCCAAAATACTGTGAACGTGATTTTTGACAGTGCCAATCTCGATCACAAGTTGTTCGGCGATTTCCTGATTGGTCAATCCCTTGCCGATCAACCCCAGCACTTCGAGCTCCCGTGAAGTTAATCCTGATGCATCTGTCACGCTGTTTTCCACACCCGAGAACAAATGCGCCAGATCGGAGAGACGTTCCATCATTGCGGCGGCGATCTTGGGAGAGACAAAGACCTTGCCATCCTGTGCCGCGCGGACGGTCTCGATCAACTCTTCGAGCGAGTCATCCTTCAGGATGTATCCTGTGGCGCCCGCCTCCACATATCGCAATACACGTTTTTTTTCTTCAGTTAACCCGAGCGCAAGGACCTTTGTGTCGGGTGCCATCTCTGTAATGGCGCTGGTCAGCTTGAGCGCCCCCAGATCGGACAGGCGTGTGCTGACCAGGGCAACATCGATAACGTTTTCCTGGACGATCTTCAGAGCATCTTCAGGGTTCGTTACACATCCCACTACATGAATATCCGGTTCGTCTTCCAGGGCGGCCCCAATGACATTGCCAATTAGTTTGAATTCGTTCACCAATAAAATGTTGATGGGGCGTGAGGGTCTTTCGGCCATTTCACTCATGTAAAAAATTATACGTCAAAACGGCGGGAAGGGTATGGATTTGAATACGCAGATGAGAAAGAATTAAGAAAGTATTTTCACGGGCTGAATGGGTTTAGCCATCCTTATGGAGCAGGGTCTTGTTTCCCATCTCCATCACGATATTCTCATAGTGAAGTTTGCGGTCCATTCGAGAAGGGCTTCCATCAATTTGCGCACATGTTCCCTTGTATCTTCATCTGTAGGTCTGCCATCGGGTCGAATTTTTCTGCCGAGTGGGTGACAAACACCCGAGGTTTGTTCAGCGGCAGCATGTTCGTGGGCACACACTGCGTAGTAGTGCCCGATTATAGGATCCCTTTCGTAAACTGCCTCCAATGCCTAACTTTAACTTTCTTTGTGGACAGATTTGGCAACATTTTTTCTCCTTTCGATCAAAGATGAGTCCGCCTTTCAATCAGGAACTCCACATGATGAGTGGAGTTCCTGTTGGTTTTACCCAAGACTCATGTGAAATGTGATCAATCCAGGTTGCGGACATAGAGTATGCCAGCCATACCCAGATCGAAATGTCTTGGAGTCTCGCCTTCAAAGCAGCCCATGGTCCATGTACCCACCATTTCTTCAGTGACTTTGAAATAAATGGAGGCTTCGTTCTCTGGCATAAGCATGACCATTCCGCCGTTTGCCATGGCTTCACCATGATCATCGCCGTGACCTTCTGCAGATGGGGTGGCTGTCATGCTCATGGCGCTCTCCGGTGTGGGGTTATCCATCTCCATATTCATACCTTCGCCGTTCATTCCCATGACTTCAGCGTTGCCTGGCACAGTGACATTCGTCAATGCAAAGAAATCGTGCTCGAACCCATCCCCAAGAGTGCCGTCTTCGTTGCGAAGAAGGTTTCGTCCGATCATGATTTCGTGCTCCTCCTGTCCTTTGTTGACGACGTGAAGCGTAACATCCTGTCCCACCACCAGCCTGATATGGTCAGGGCTGAACCTGAATTCATCCATGGTGATCGTGTATTCGATCTCAGGCGCGTTCGGATTCTGCGTGGGCGTTGGTTCAGGCTGAAATGCAGTCCCACAACCGGATAAAGATAATGTTACGATGAAGAGGAGCCTCATATATTTCAGCAACTTGTGCATAAGATTCCTCCTTTCCCGTCAATATTAAACCTAGCATGATCTATTGATTCTGTTTAGGTATCGTGATATACGGATGAGATATAACTTTGAATACACCTGTTAAGTCCCAGAATTGGAAGCAGGCAATTCATCATCGTGTTCACTCCCATGCCTTGCTGCGTTCCTCTTTACCTTTACTCACCTGTATGATCAGCACGCTGGCATGGATTCGATGACGAAGATCATTGATGACAGTTCCATGGACCAGATCCGAAACGCCTGAATGACCATGCCCGCCAGCGATGACCATATCCACATCAAGTGTATTGATCATGCGTGCCAGTTCCGTTGTGGGGTCGCCTGCGCCGAGCCGATATTCTGTTTCGAAGCCAGCCTTCCGCATAAGACTGGCAAGTTCCTTGAGACGATTTTTATCCTCTTGAATTTCATAGTCTTCGCCCTCCGCGCCAAGCGTACGCGCTACCGGGCTTTCCACCACGTGCAACAGGATGAGCTTTGTTTCCCCTTCTCGCAGGAAACGCATGCTCTCCTTTAGCAACATTTCATCGTTGCCGGAGAAATCGAGGGCAATGGCAATATTCCGATAGGGTTCCGGTGTCTCAATCTTCTTCGACGTCTCCTTGGTCTCCTCGTGGATGCCTCCCAACCGGGGCCAGGGCAGGGACAATAGGCGTTTTTCAAACCACGGATGGAATGTAACGTAGACCAGCAGAAGCACCAATGCGACCGTCAACGGGATGACCGTTACTTCCAACAGCCATGCCTCATTCCCTGCTGCTTCCAACCAGACTTTGATCTGGTCTGTGATCAATTTGATGTTAAGCACCACGATGATGATCGCCGCCGTCCACGCAAGCCCCTGAAGCCACGGACGGATGCTGAACTTTCCCATGCGCCGCCGGTCAGCAACGGCATGGATCAGTGGAATGATGGCAAAGGGCAGCTGCAACGACAGGATCACCTGACTCAAAACCAACATCGCACTGGTTGAGTTTTCCCCATAATAAGCGATGGTAAGCACTGCTGGAATCACTGCCAATAGCCGCGTGATCAACCGTCTCAACCACGGGCGGATGCGAAGATTGAGATAACCTTCCATCACAATCTGGCCGGCGAGTGTGCCGGTGATGGTGGAACTCTGTCCCGATGCAAGCAATGCAATGGCGAATGCAATCGGCGCAATCGATGCGCCAAGGATTGGTTCCAATAAACGCTGCGCATCCTGTATCTCAGCCACTTGATAATAACCATGCCGATAAAACACGGCTGCCGACATGACAAGTATTGCGGCATTGACAAAGAAAGCCAGGTTGAGCGAAACGCCGGTATCGATATTGTTCCAAAGGATCGTTTCCCTGATCTCTTCATCTTTTCGTCCGATCTTGCGTGTCTGTACAAGCGACGAATGCAGGTATAAGTTGTGCGGCATCACCGTCGCACCGAGAATGCCGATCGAGATGTATAAAGCCGTGGCGTCCGGAAGAGACGGGATAAATCCGTTCACAATGCCTGCCCAGTTCGGTTGTCCCAAAATGATCTCGATCAGGAATGCCACACCGATGGTTCCAACCAGGGCAACAACAACACTTTCCAATTTGCGAATGCCGATATGCGATAGTAAAAGCAGCAGAAGCGTGTCAAACGCCGTGAGCATGACCCCATAAATCAGCGGAATCCCAAAGAGGAGTTGTAGTGCGATGGCGGAACCGAGCACTTCGGCAAGGTCTGTGGCGGTGATGGCGATCTCCGCCAGGATGTAGAGAGGGATGTTGACAATCGGTGGATATTCCTCATGACAGACCTGCGCCAGATCGCGGCGGCTTACAATTCCCAGCCGTGCCGCCAGACTTTGGAGCAGGATCGCCATCAGGTTGGACATTAGCAGAACCCATATCAGGGCGTAGTTATAGCGGCTGCCACCGGCAATGTCGGTGGCCCAGTTACCCGGGTCCATGTAACCGACGGCTGCCATCAATGCCGGACCGGTGATCGCCAGCCAGCGCCGCCACCATGGTCCGCGCGACGGCACAGTGACCGTTTCATGAACTTCGGATAGGGAACGAAAATCGTTATCGGAATTTGATTTCTTTTTCTCCATAAACCTTTCACTTTGTGATTCGTTGTGAACCATGTGAACCAAAAGGACAATACGGTTTTTATACTACTATAGCCGTGGCGGAGATGTGACCAGATATATCCAAATATGTATCTTTTCTTTATGCATTTATACATATTCCAAATGACTTTTGTATGCTATGGTTTTATGGCGTACAGGTTTATTTGCAGGTTTTATTACACCTGAAGACGGATTAATTTTTGTAAATTGTTGTCGGCCGGTGCCTGCAATAACGACAACTTTTGATTGAGGAGATGGAGATCGATAACAAATTGAAAACAGACCACCGAATGATTCACGTTGAAGATTACAAACGATATGTGGATTCACACGTCATCGAACGGATCAAGGAAAAAGCGGGTGAGATCCGGGGATTACACGTTACTCATGTGAATTCCACATATTATGGTGGCGGGGTTGCCACCTTGTTGGGTTCGTTGACGCTGCTCATGAATTCTGCTGGCATCAAAACGGGCTGGCGTGTCATTCAGGGAAGTCCCGACTTTTTCAGCGTTACCAAAAAATTCCACAATGCACTTCAAGGTGGTGGGATCAATTTGACCGATCTAAAGAAGAATATCTACGAAAGCGTGGTGTATGAAAACGCGGTTCGCAATCATTTGGATCACGACCGTGTCATCATACATGACCCACAGCCGCTGCCGATGATCGATCATTATCGTAAACGTGGACCGTGGATCTGGCATTGCCATATCGACCCGACGAAACGCGACGAGGAGACATGGAACTACCTGCGAAACTTTGTAGAGAAATATGATGCAGTCATTTTCAGCCTGCGCGAATATGGACAGGAACTGGAGACGCCTCAGGTCTTCTTTAGCCCGGCAGTTGACCCGTTCAGCATAAAGAACCGTGAGATGAGCCAGGATCAGATTCAGGAACGATTGGATCACTACGACATCCCGACAGATCTGCCGCTTGTCACTCAAATCTCACGCTTCGATAAATGGAAGGATCCGGAAGGCGTGATCAAAGCCTTCAAACAGGCGCGTCAATCCATGAACGCAACGCTGGTGCTTCTGGGGAACGTGGCAACCGATGACCCGGAAGGCATGAAGGTCTATCAATCCCTTTTGGATGAACGGGAGGATCGCATCATCATACTCTCAAAGGAGGATACGGCACTGGTAAACGCCTTGCAGAGTCGTTCTGCTGTTGTTCTTCAAAAATCCCTGCGTGAGGGATTCGGTCTCACGGTGACTGAAGCCATGTGGAAGGGGACACCGGTCATTGGCGGGGATGTGGGCGGTATCAAACATCAGATCGACGATGGGGAAAATGGTTTTCTGGTCTCCTCTGTGGAGGAAGCGGCGGAACGGATTGTGCAATTGATCAAGGACGAAGACCTCCGTGAAAGCATGGGCGAAAAAGCCCATGAGAAGGTGCGCAGGAATTTTTTGATGACTCAATTGCTGGAAAATTATCTTGACCTGTTGAACTCTTTCGAAAGCAATTATCGCTATACAAGTTAATAAAAGTATGGACAGAACAGGAAAGGAGTAAAAAAATCATGACCGGACCAAAACTGGATAAAACCGCCGAGCTTGGACAGTCGATCTGGATGGATCACATTCAGCGTTCGATGATCAACTCTGGCGAGCTGGAACGATATGTCAAGAATGGATTACGCGGTATTACATCCAACCCGTCGATTTTTGAGAAGGCAATCGCCGAAACCAACGAATATGATGACCAGATCCAAAAACTGTCGTTGGAAGGTAAGAATGCCGGCGAAATTTATGAAGCCTTGGTAATTGAGGATGTCCGTAGGGCTGCAGACGTTCTTCGCCCTGTTTTCGATAAAAGCCGTGGCGAGGATGGGTATATCAGCCTGGAGGTCAACCCGCATCTTGCCCATGACCGTCAGGGTACGATCAACGAAGTGAAGCATCTATTCACGGCTGTGGGTCGCCCGAATGTCATGATCAAGGTCCCTGCCACGGCTGAAGGGATTCTGGCGTTTCAGGAATTGATCGGCGACGGTGTGAACATCAACGTAACGCTGATGTTCTCGACCACGCAATATGACGTCGTGGCGGAGGCTTATCTTGTCGCCCTGCAGGAACGAGCGGGCAAGGTTCTGGCGGTGAACCGCATCGCATCGGTGGCATCGCTGTTCATCAGCCGTATCGATGTAAAGGTCGATAAGATGCTCGATGAACTGGGTTCGCCCGAGGCGAGGGCGCTGAGAGGCAGGATCGGTATTGCCAACGCGAAGATGGCTTATCAGCGGTTCAAAAAATTCTTCAGCGGTAGGCGCTGGGAATATCTCAGTGAAAAAGGTGCGCGTTTCCAACGCGTGTTGTTTGGAAGCACCAGTACCAAGAATCCAGAGTATTCCGATGTGATGTATGTGGATAACCTGATTGGGCCACATACCGTCAATACCATACCGCCGAAGACAATCGATGCCTTCATGGATCATGGAACCGTTGCATCCACATTGGAGAAGGATCTTGACGAAGCCCGCGGGCAATTGGATCAATTAGCCAAACTTGGCATTGACCTGGATGATGTCACGCGCCAGCTTTTGGACGAAGGAATAGAAAAATTCGTGAAGCCTTACGACAAATTGATCGAAACAATCACAGAAAAGATGACAGACTACATCATTGCCTGAGACAGTATTCAGAATGAGAAAGGAATTTGAAAATGGCAGACGTTATTAAGAGAAAAGCCGGCGCCATTTGGAATGGCGACACCAAAAGCGGCAACGGTGTGATCAGCACCGAAAGTCAGACGCTCTTTGAAAAAAAATATACGTATAAAACTCGCTTCGATGGCAGCGACAACACCGGCACCAACCCCGAAGAATTGATCGCAGCGGCACATGCAGCTTGTTTCAGCATGGCACTTGCGAGCACGTTGAAAAAGAACGGTTTCGAACCCAGGCAGACTGATACCACCGCCACATGCATGCTCGCACCCGAAAACGGTGGTTACGAGATTACCGGTATGGAGCTTCATATTCGTGCCGATGTTCCCAACATTGATGACACCAAATTTCAGAAAATGGTGGATGAGGCGGATAAGAACTGCCCTGTGTCGAACCTGTTGCGTGATGGGCTAAAGATCGAAATCGATGCCACACTGATCTAGCCTCATTTTATGAGCATTGAACGAAACTTTCACGGCCCCAACCTTGGATACATCCTGGAACTATATGAACGGTTTCAGGATGATCCTGATTCTGTGGATGATGAGACGCGCAAACTCTTCGAACATTGGAGACCGTCCCTGCCTGCGGGAGAAGCGCTTCGAACTTCCCCCAACCTGCTTCTTGTTTCCCGGGCTTCGGACCTCGCCCATGCCATTCGCTCACGCGGGTATCTCGCTGCAACACTCGACCCGTTGGGTACGAAACCGGTCAATGACCCCTCGCTGTCCATGGAATTTCACAACCTGCAGGAAAATGACTTACAACGACTCTCTGCAGAGTCAATTGGTTTGACAGGGGACTCTGCATACCTTGCCATCCAACAGCTACGCTCGATCTATTGTGGAAACATTGGCTACGATTATGGACATATTCGCGTCCCTGAGGAACGCCAATGGCTGTATCTTTCGGCTGAAAATGGGCGTTTCCGTACCACCATCGATGAAACGAATTTACTCGAACGTTTGACGCAGATCGAAGCCTTTGAGTTGTTCCTGCATCGTCTGTATCCGGGAAAGACCCGTTTCTCCATCGAGGGTTTGGATATGCTCATCCCGATGCTCGATGAGATCGTCGGCGCTGCAGCACGTGAAACAATCTGCGCGATCCTGATCGGCATGGCACACCGCGGACGGTTAAACGTGCTCGCGCATGTTCTTCAAAAACCATATCCCCAAATCTTCGCAGAGTTCAAGGATCCCAAGGGACGCGCCACCACATGGGATGAACTCGGCTGGACGGGTGATGTGAAATATCACATGGGCGGATACAAATCACCGAAGGAAAATCAGAAAGCCGATCTTGTGATCCGTTTGCCAGCCAACCCCAGTCATTTGGAATTGGTCGATCCGTTCATACTCGGCATGGCACGCGCGGCAGACGAGGAGGTCGGCAGGAAGGGCGCGCCAGGATTCTTCGAGAATGCATCGCTGCCCATTTTGATTCATGGTGATGCCTCTTTTGTGGGGCAGGGCATCGTGGCGGAGACGTTGAACCTTTCGCGATTGCATGGTTATTCAACCAGCGGCACGCTGCATATCATCGCGAACAACCAGTTGGGGTTCACCGCCACCGATGAAGAATTGCGCAGCAGCCTGCATGCCAGCGATCTGGCGAAAGCATTCGAAATGCCGGTCATTCACGTCAATGCGGACGACCCATCCGCCTGCATTGAATCTGCGCGAACGGCGATTGCCTATCGCCAGAAATTTCATAAGGATTTTGTGATCAATCTCATTGGTTATCGTCGTTATGGTCACAACGAGGGCGATGAGCCGCGTTTTACAAATCCGCTCATGTATCAGGCGATAGATCATCATCCGACCGTGAGACAGCTTCTGGCGTCGACGTTGGATGCGTTGGGCGTCATGGATGAATCCAAATCGGAAGCGTTATTGCAGGATCGATTGAATGAGTTGCAGGAGATCAATCAAAAACTGGATGCTGAAAAGGATCTGGACGAGCCGGTACCGCAGTCGCCTCCGCGCGGCGCGGCGCAGAAGGTCAAGACGTCCATTTCGTTGAAGCAACTGAAGGAACTGAATGATGCGCTCTTGCAATTCCCCGAGGGTTTTCATGTCAACCCAAAACTTGAGAAGTCGGTGGAACGCAGACGGAATTTATTCGATAAATCTTCTGATCATGTAGATTGGGCAACGGCGGAGGAATTTGCGTTCGCGTCCATCCTGCAGGATGGCACTTCGATTCGATTGACCGGAGAGGATAGCGCACGCGGTACGTTCAGTCAGCGGCATGCCGTGTTTTATGATATCGAAAATAACAGCACGCACATCCCTTTGCAAAAAATTCCGCAGGCGAAAGCTTCGTTTGAGATTTTGAACAGCCCATTGAGCGAGGCGGGCACGGTGGGGTTTGAAGTGGGCTATAACGTGCAGGCTCCCAGCCGTCTCGTGTTGTGGGAGGCGCAGTATGGTGACTTTGTCAACAATGCTCAAACATTGATCGATGAATTCCTGCTTTCGGGGCGCGCCAAATGGGGGCTGACGCCCTCGCTCGTGATGTTATTGCCGCATGGAAATGAGGGGCAGGGACCCGACCATTCGAGCGCGCGCATCGAACGATTTCTGGGTTTGTCGGCGGAGATGAACGTCCGCATCGTTTATCCATCCACCGCAGCGCAATATTTTCATTTATTGCGGCGACAGGCTTTGCTGCTGGAGACGGATCCCCTGCCGCTCATCGTGTTCACTCCGAAAGGTTTGCTGCGGCATCCGTTGGTCGCATCGTCGGTCAAACAGTTGACGGATGGCGGTTGGGAATCGGTGATCGATGATACTGCCCTGCCGGGGAAGAGATCGGATGTCGAAAATTTGATCCTGTGCAGCGGACGCGTATTTTTGGATCTCATCACCAGCGATTTGCGTGAAGAAAACCCTGACGATGCGATCGTTCGCGTGGAGCAGTTGTATCCGTTTCCAAAACAGGCGCTTGAGGAGGTGTTGACAAAGTACCCCAATCTCAAAAGGTTGATCTGGGTGCAGGAGGAACCGAATAACATGGGCGCCTGGAATTATCTACGCCCGCGCCTCCGCCAATTGACGGATAATGCTTTACCCCTGCATTATGTGGGGAGACCGGAAAGCTCAAGCCCGGCTGAAGGGTCTTCGACATTGCACCGCATCAACCAGCAGGAATTGATCGAGCAGGCTTTTGAATTTGAAAAACAAACACGCACCCGTAGTGTGGTGAAGGAGAGAGGCTGATATGACCGTTGAAATTTTGGTGCCTGAAATGGGTGAATCGGTGTTGGAAGCTACTGTCACCTCGTGGTTGAAACAGGAAGGGGATTTTGTCAACGTGGGTGATGTGCTCGTTGAGTTGGAAACGGATAAGGTCAATCTGGAAGTCGGCGCGAAGAGTTCAGGAAAGCTGGTGAATATCAAGGTGAAGGAGGGCGAGGATGTCAAAGTGGGGGATGTGTTGGGTTTGATCGATGAGAAAGTGGATGAAGCGGCAGAAGCCGCGCCGGGGAAAAATGCGGTCCGTGAGAAGGAGCTTGCCCAGGGAAATGGACGGGAACGCGAGCGTCAAACTGCGCCACAGGTAACACCGGTCGCTTCGAGACTGGCAAGGGAAAAAGGAGTGGATGTGAGCAAGCTTAGCGGCACCGGCGCTGAAGGTCGCGTAACTCGTGCGGATGTGGAGCAATTTCTTCAAGCCGAAGAAAATGTCAAAGAAACAAAGGAACAGGCTCCGGCTGGGAAGGAAGCGGAGGTCCAATCTCCGCAGCGGGAAGTTTCATCCTCGCGCCCCGAGGAACGGATTCGAATGTCTCGTCGACGCCGCACCATTGCCGAACGGCTGCTGGAGGCGCAGCAGACCACTGCCATGTTGACCACATTCAACGAGATCGATATGAGCGCAGTGATGGAAATTCGCAAACGGCGGAACGAAGAATTTCAAAAACAACATGGCATCAAATTGGGGTTCATGTCATTCTTTGTAAAGGCATCGATCGGCGCGTTGAAGGCTTTTCCGCAGGTGAATGCAGAGATCGATGGCGATGAAATCGTGTTGAAGCATTTTTTTGATATGGGCGTTGCGATCGGTGCGGAGGATGGTTTGGTGGTGCCGGTGCTGCGCGATGCAGATCGTTTGAGCTTTGCAGGGATCGAGCGGCAGATCAAGGAATATGTTACGAAGACGAACGAGGGGAAACTATCCATAGAGGATTTGCGCGGCGGCACGTTTACGATCACGAACGGCGGCGTGTTTGGCTCAATGCTGAGCACGCCGATTCTCAACCCGCCGCAGGTTGGGATATTGGGTTTGCATAAGATCGAAGACCGTCCCATTGCGATGAATGGGAGAGTGGTGATACGCCCGATGATGTATGTGGCGTTGAGTTATGACCATCGCATTGTGGATGGTCGTGAAGCGGTTCAGTTTTTGGTAAAAGTGAAGGAGTTGATCGAAGACCCCGAGAGGTTATTATTGGAAGGTTGATCTCCTGAATCAAACCGAACGAAAAGCCAGCCCGGTTCAAAGGGCTGGCTTTTCTGTGTAAATCTGGAGATCACGCTTGCGATTTTCCCGTCCCGCTTGCACGGACCCAGTTGGTCAAGCCGCCGGAGAGCAACACCTCGGTCATGTGCGGGGTGAGGTTGTGACTTGCCGTGAAGACCAAATCCCTTTTTGGTACATGCACTTCGAGACTATCGTTTTCTGCGAGCTGTTTGCGAACGAGCGCCAGCGCGATCACATCTCCGCTCTGGATCTTGTCATAAGCGGAAGGGTCGTCGAATGTCAGCGGAAGGATGCCGTAGTTGATCAGGTTCTTGCGATGGATGCGTGCAAAACTTTTTGCGATGACCATCCGCAAGCCCAGATAACGCGGCGCCAATGCCGCATGTTCACGGCTCGAACCCTGCCCATAATTTTCACCGCCGATGATGACGTGTCCGCTTTTGAGTTTTTGTTCGAGCGCCCGCTTTGAATATGTGGGGTCGACCATTTCGTAGACAAAGTCGCTGATGCGCGGAATGTTGCTTCGATACGGCAGAATGCGCGCGCCTGCCGGCATGATCTCATCGGTGGAAATGTCATCCCCAACTTTCAATAGGATGGGCATCTCCAGCGCATCCGGGAAGTTGTCCAATTCGGGCAGAGATGCGATGTTCGGTCCTTTAACCAGTTCGATGCTTTGTGCCAGTGATTCTTCAAGCGGAGGCATCAACATCTCCTGATTGATGATTCGTTTGGCTGGCATCATTACCTTTGGATAGGGCATGTTCAATGTGCGCGGATCGGTGATCACGCCGGTCAATGCAGAAGCAGCCGCTGTTTCGGGACTGCACAGATATACCTGGTCTTCCTTCGTGCCTGAACGTCCGGGGAAGTTGCGCGGCACCGTCCGCAGGCTGATGCGTCCGCTGGCGGGAGCCTGTCCCATCCCGATGCATCCATTGCAGCCCGCCTGGTGTAATCTTGCGCCGGCATGGATCAGGTGATTCAGTTCACCTTCTGCGACCAATTCTTCGAGCAACTGCCGCGAAGTTGGGTTGACATCGAACGAAACATTATCGGCAACGCGCTGACCCTTGACCATCTCTGCCGCGATGGCAAAATCACGGTAGCCGGGGTTTGCTGATGAGCCGATGTACGCTTGATAGATCGATGCGCCGGCGACCTCCTCCACCGGCACCACGTTCCCAGGGCTGCTCGGTTTTGCGATCAACGGTACGAGTGAGGAAAGATCGATCTCCTCATCCCGGTCGTAGGTTGCGTCAGGATCAGCCACAATCTCGTTCCAATGCGGACCTCGATCCTGCTCCTGCAAAAAGCGATGCACTTCCTCATCCGATGGAAACACCGTGGATGTGGCGCCCAATTCCGTTCCCATGTTGGCGATCACGTGACGGTCCATGGCGGTCAGCGATTCCAACCCCGGTCCGTAATACTCGATGATGCAACCCAAACCGCCATCGACATCATGACGACGCAGCATTTCCAAAATCACATCCTTGGCGCTGACCCAGTTGGGCAATTTGCCGGTCAGTTTTACACCCCAGATCTTCGGCATTTTCAAATAAAAGGGTTGACCCGCAATTGCCATGGCTACATCGAGTCCGCCGGCGCCGATGGCAAGCATGCCCAGCGAGCCTGCCGCCGGTGTGTGGCTGTCTGAACCGAGCAATGTCTTGCCGGGCACACCGAACCGTTGCATGTGTACCGGGTGACTGACGCCGTTGCCTGCCCGGCTGAACCAGATGCCAAACCGTTGGCAGGCGGATTGGAGGAAAAGGTGATCGTCTGGATTCTTGAAATCGGTCTGAATCAGGTTATGGTCCACGTATTGAACCGAGACTTCTGTTTTGGCACGGTTGAGTCCCATTGCCTCCAGTTCGAGCATTACCAGCGTCCCGGTGGCATCCTGCGTCAAGGTCTGGTCGATGCGGATGCTGATCTCATCTCCCGGCGTCATTTTGCCGGAGATCAGATGCTCCCTGATCAGTTTTTGTGAAATATTCATTCCCATGTCCAACTCCTTTCAAGTCTTCATACATTCAATCGTTCAGGGAAAATGGATAAGTGCCAATGAACCATCGAGATTCTTTTGCCATAACCCGCTTCTGCCTGGAGGATGTGAGAGAATGGCATTCGCATTAAAGTGTATCTCAATTGTGGAGATCGGGAGGGTTGCATCGGGATGATCCTCGTTCAGGCGATCTGATGTTTCCGATCATTTTTGGAATGCAAGTTGGTCAGGTATGTAAGTATATCAATTCGACCATCTACCGGGTTAATTGGTGTGAAGAAAAAACGAACATTTTGATGGGTTCTATTGTGTTTTCATTGGTGGTTCTGGTGGGGTTTGAACCGGCTATCATTGGTAGGGTTACCAGGAAAGAGATTATTTTTGTTGTTTTTTGAGTTTACGATTGCCGTGCTGAACCACGGCGATTGGTGTTAATACAGTAAACTTGTCCAGGATAATTCCATGAACCCCTACCTCGCCACTTTCCTCACCTTCGTCATCGCGCTTACCTTCCTCCGTCTCATGGACTTCATCGCCCAGCGCGGCTGGATCGAGAGCAAGTCCAGCCGCAAATTGATCCACATCGGCACCGGTCCTATTTTCGTTTTGTGCTGGCTGATGTTCCCAGACCTGCCCATCTCACGTTATCTCGCGGCGCTGGTGCCCTTGTTGATCACGGTCCAGTTTGCGCTGGTGGGATTGGGCATCATGAAGGATGAAGCCTCGGTGCAGGCAATGTCACGCACAGGCGACCGGCGCGAGATCCTGCGCGGTCCACTTTTTTACGGGATCATGTTCGTGCTTCTCACGATCATCTACTGGAAGGACTCCCCGATCGGCATCATCGCCCTCATGATGATGTGCGGCGGAGATGGCATTGCCGACATCGTCGGGCGGCGCGTCCAATCGCCGAAGTTGGCCTGGTCCCGTGAAAAGAGCATTGCCGGCTCTTTGAGCGTATTCGCGGGAGGGGCGCTGCTCACGGCATTGATCCTGTTCGTCTATGTCAGCCTCGGCATATTTGCACAACCGTTTACTGCGTATCTTCTTCCGATATTCTGGATCGCGTTGGGCGGGACGTTGATCGAGTCACTGCCGTTCAGGGATGTTGACAACATCACGCTGACGGCGGTCTCGGCGTTGATCGGTCACATCGTATTTTGAGGTCATTGCGAGTGATGCCTTAGCGTCACTCGCAATGACCTCACGAACCTTCCTTTTCGTCCTCATCTTTTTGCAGGACCATCACCTTGTATGCTTCTGCATATTTCATCTCCTGTCCTTCAGCTTCACTCTCCGCCCATTTCTTCATCCAGTCGTCCACATCGTGCGTATCCAACTGGCTGGCGTGCTTTTTCAGCGCTTCGATCTTGGTGTCCAATGTCTCTGTGATGTCCACCCAGGTGTCGGACTTTTCAGAGCCGTGGATGTATAACCGCTTCACATTGTGCAGTTCAAGACCTTCATCGAGCAGGTCCATGAAGATGGGACGCGAGCCTGCGGAGGGGAACACGGCGTACATGGCGGCTTCAGCCGCGGCGCGATGATCGGGGTGATTGATATATCCGCTCCCGTAGAAAAACGCGGTCGGGTCGCCGATGACCACTGCATCCGGTTTGAATTTGCGGATGAGGCGTGTCAGTTCCTTGCGCAATGCGATGGAGGCGACCAATTCGCCATCGGGATATCCGAGGAAGATCGTTTCTTTGACACCCAGGACGGCGTTGGCGGCGCGCTGTTCGTCCGCGCGGATGCGGGCGAGGGTCGGCTTGTAATCGGGACCATGTTGAGGGTCGTTCGTACCGGCGGAGCCGTCCGTAATGATGACGGTGACGATCTCGCAGCCTGCCTTTGCCCATTTGGCGAGAGTCCCGGCGACGGTGAAATCCTGATCGTCGGGGTGCGCGTGAATGCTCATCGCGCGTTGTGGCATGTATTCATTGCTCATTTTGTTTTCTCCAATATTTTTAAAATTAATTGTCCGATACCAATTGCAAAGAAGATGCAACTGAAGTAAACAGGAAAGAGGTAGTATCGTTCCCAGTCGAACGGAGTGAACAACATTGGGACGACGCAGAACAGCGCGCCCAATAATAGAATGATACCGTAATCCTGTTCGATAAACCCCTTGCCTGTATGCTTGATCGTGTAACTGATCCCGATGACCACGATCAGGAGATTGAGCCAGTGGAACAGGAGGCCCAATGCCTGATGCGAGTCCACGTGAAGCGGATAATCAAGGATCCTCTCGAACAGGATCGCCAGTCTGTGATCGGGGGGGATTAACTGGTCGGTGTAGGTGTGAAGTTGATACTTTACGATCTGATCGCGGACATCGAAGGTTCCCCAGATCCTGTTCACTGTGTTTGTGTAGAAAAAAGGATAGGATAGGATAAAGGTCGCCAGAGTGGAGACAGTGACCAGGAATACAACGATCAAGAGGACGCGTTGTTTGAGCAGGGTGAGCCATTGCGATGGATTGGGCGCAGTCACCAGAAACGAGCCGAAGATGGCAATGCCCGCACACGCCAGACCGGTTAACTTGGACTGTCCCGCCAGCCCACTGAAGAGTCCCACGATCAATGACCACTGGATGCTCCTGCTCAGGTTCCTTTCTCTTGCGGCAGTGATCAGTTTGTAGGACGCAGCCATGGCAAGCACGGTGAAAAAGAGAATGGATGCTTCGCTCATGGCTCTGCGCAGATTTGTCAGAAAATAACCGTTGAAACCGATCCACGTAAAAGCATAGGCGGAAAGCCTCGAATGGTATCTCGCGAGGAACAGGGTCGTAAGCAGCAGGCTGAGGGTGGAAATGATTGCCATCGGGAGTCTCGACCACCATAAAGTCACGTAGCCGGGCATGGCGCCCCGGACAATGTTTTCAGCCTCCGTCAATCCCCAATTCCAGTAGACCGGTTGGTCGTTGGGTGGAACGCCCCCGAGTCTTTGACTGAAGCCCGTAAGATAACTTGGAACGGGGCGCACCTCAAACGCGATGACCTGGTTTTCCGTCCAAATATGCGAGTCGAAATCGGCAGACAGGAGTTTGTCGAAGCGTATGCTGGATGCGGTCCAGAAATTTTCGTCCGGAAAAAAGACCACCGAGCCCAGATCTCTCGTATATCCCCAAAACAATAATATTCCAAGGATTAATATCTCAATGGCTTTCAGGGATTTATCGGATAAATACCACCGGATGTTTTTGAGAAATGATTCCATACGAAGGATTCGATTTTGTATCAGGAAGCGTCAACTTGATTCTTTTTTTCCGACCACCAGCATCTTGTTTCGTATTCTGAACACTTTGAAAAACAATTTCACCAGCGGCAGCGACAACCGGACGATCGCCTTCGACCTGAATAGTTTCCTGAGATAAAAATCATACGGAAACGAAAGCTCGTGGAACTTGTTCAATTCGATAACTTCAAGACCAGCCGACTCGAACAGATCTTTCATCTCGCCCGTGGAAAAGATCTGCTTGTGACCGAAGAGATGCGACGAATACATCGCATTCAAAAACGTGGGAGCTCTGCCGCGCGTGACGCGGTACGTGAATTCGCCGAAGCGGTGATAGAAACCATCGCGGCAGGGTGTATCGATCAAGAGGAGTCCGCCGGGTTTCAAAACATTTGCCGCGGACCGCAGGGTCTCGAACGGATAATTGACATGCTCGATCACATCCCAAAGCGTGACCGCGTCGAAATGCCCGGCATATCCTTTCTGCCAGAAATCGTGTTCGATGGGGTGTTTATCGATCAGAAGACCGTGTTTTGTTTTGGCGTATTGGGCGCGGCTGTCGCTTAATTCGATGCCGGTCACATCCGCCCCCTGCTGTTTCAGCAAAGATAAAAACAGTCCGCCGCCGCAGCCGATATCCAGCACTCTGGCGTTTTGAAGCGGGAGATGCCTCCGGACGATCTCCACCTGGTTATTGAATTTCTGCGCGTTCGCCTGCAACTGGGTCTCGATGTAAGCGGACACTTTCTCTGTTAATTGCGATGCATCGATCCCGGGCGCGATCTCCTCGACCGGGTCGAGATAATCTATGAAATGAAACCCGCCGGTCGAAACATATACGTTTGCGTTCTTTAACTTGTAGGTGAGTTTTGCCTCTTCATGCGGATGGCGCTTCAGCGCGTCGATGTTTTCGTTCTTCATAAGGGATGATTTTACCCGAAAGCAAAATCGCCCGCACTGGACGAACTGCTCTCCCGCTTCGATAATGGATCAGCCTTCACACCGTTCGCATCTCCCGGACGTAAACCTGAATCCGCCATCGATGGTTTATCCGCGCTGACGCCTTGATTTAAGTCTCGCGTTTGGTGAGGCTTCGAATGATCCTATCCAGTTCCTTCAGGCTGACGGGCTTGCTCAGATATTCGTTGGCGCCTGCCTCGAGACAACGCTCCCGGTCGCCGGGCATGGCAAGGGCGGTCAGGGCAATGATCGGCGTGGATTCGAAGCGAGGATCCGAACGCAGGCGGCGGATCGCCTCCAGTCCGTCCAGCGCGGGCATCTGAATGTCCATCAGGATGATATCCGGATTCATTTCCTTCGTCAGTTGAATGGCTTCAAGCCCATCATGCGCGTTCACGAGTTTATGGCCGTGAACTTCGAGGTATTCGCCGATGGTCAGGATATTCGCCATGTTGTCCTCAGCCAGCAGAACCAGGCTTCCGTCCGGGTCCTGCCCCGAAGGCGCGCGGGATTTGGCTGATATGACGGAGGGGGGTGGTTCCCCGCCCGCTTCGATGGATTCCTGTTGCGCGATCAGGTCTTTTCCCCAGGGGATATTGACCGTAAAGCGACTCCCATTGCCGATCTCGCTCTCCACCTCCACGCTGCCGCCGTGCATGTCGGTCAATTTTTGGACGAGAGCCAATCCCAGCCCGGTGCCTTCATATAGACGGTTGAGGGCGCTATCCACCTGCACGAAGGGCTGGAACAGCCGTTTCAGGTCGCCCGGCGCGATGCCGATGCCGTTATCCATAACCGAGAACCGGATTCGCCCCTGTTCCGCATCGGCGCGGACCTGAAGAGTAACCTGTCCGTTTTCGGAGGTGAATTTAACGGCGTTGGTCAACAGGTTGACGAGGATCTGTTTCAGTCGGCGCGGGTCGGCATGGATCCTGGAAACCTCCGGTTCCTCTTCATAAACGAGGTTTATGGATTTTCGAGTCGCCTGCTCCTTGACGAATGCCAGGCTGGAACGGCACAACGTCTCCAGATCGACGACCTGCGGATAATAATCGAACATGCCCGCTTCGATCTTGGACAGGTCGAGGATGTCGTTGATCAACTCGAGCAAATGCCGCCCGCTGGATTCGACGATCTTCAATGTGTTTTGCTGGTATTCGTTCAGCGTGCCGTGCCTCTGTTCCAGAAGGGTTTCCGACATTCCCAAAATACTGTTGAGCGGCGTCCGTAATTCGTGGCTCATGTTTGCCAGGAACTCATCCTTGGCGCGGTTGGCATGCTGGAGTTCGAGGTTCAAACGGTTCAATTCCGCGGTGCGCTCTTCCACGCGGCGTTCGAGTTCTATATTGGCGCGTTGCAGGCTTTCGAACAATTCAGCATTATCGATGGCGATGGCTGCCTGACCTGCCAGCGTTTCCAGGAAATCCAGCCAGTCCTGTTCGGGTTCCGAGGGCGCGCGCCGGAAGATCTCGAGCACGCCCTTGATCTCACCCTTTGCGATCAACGGCACGCCAAAATAACTTTCGAAACCTTCCATTGGGAAATCGGGTGAGCGCTGGAATTCGTTCCCATGCGCCTGCAACTGCGGGATGTGCACGGTCTTCATCGCCTGCGCCGCCCTGCCTGCATACCCGTCTCCCAATTTCAGGTGGGTGAATTTGAGCGCTTCCGTGTGCATCCCGGCGCCGAGTTCGAATTTCAAAATTTGTTCCACGGGATCGTACAGAAGAATGACAGCGGCATCCACTCTCAGTTCGTCGAGTCCATTGCTGAGGATGATCTCCAGGACGGAATGCAGGTCCATGCTTCCGGCAATGGCTTGATCGATCTTCCTCAGGATGGTCATGCGGTCGAGCTGTTGACGTGTCTTGTTCTCGGCGAGTTTGCGGCTGGTGATGTCGTGATAGTTGATGACGATGCCGCCCACGCTCGATTCGGCGATCAGGTTGGTGCCGACCGCCTCGACCCAGATCCAGGCTCCGGTCTGGTGCCTGAGGCGGAACTGGTCACGGATCTGCAGGTTCGGTTCCCGGATCAGTTGTCCGAAAAGAGTCTGGACGCGTTCCAGGTCATCCGGGTGCAGCAATTGGAAGATGTTCTGTTCACGGAAGGCATCACGCGGGTAGCCGAGCGTGGGGTTGTTCGTGGGGCTTTCATACAACAGCCTGCCATCGGCAGTGATGATGGAGATCTCATCGGAACTGTTTTCGACCAGCGTGCGGAAGCGACTCTCTGCAGACTGGAACGCCTCCTCCGCCTGTCTGCGCTCGGTGATGTCGATGGATACACCGACCATTCCCTTGATCAGACCGTTCCCATCTATGATGGGAGCAAACCGGTTGTCAAAAAAGGTTCCGTTTAGTTCTGTGATCCCGGATAAGGTCTCCCCTGCAAAAACCCGGGCCAATAATTCCTCACCGGAAATCGAATTCCCATCCGGCAGGATAATTTTAAGTGAACCGTATAGATCAAAAGCGGATTGTCCCACCACCTGACCTGGTTTGAGACCGGTTCGTTTCAAGCCTGTGCCTTCCGAGAGGGTGAATGTGCCGTGCTTATCGGTGGCAATGATCACAATCGGCGCGCTGTTCAGAATGGCTTGGAGATGGGCTTCGCTTTCGCGCAAGCGTGCCTCGGTTTGGCGGCGCTGGGTTACTTCGGCTTCGAGCGCTTCTGTGCGATCAGCAACTGCCTGCCGCAGCCACTCCGTCCGTGCCCATGCCCGGTTCAGGATGAAGAGCAGGCTCAGCAATAAAGCCCCGCCGCCGCCCCAGATCAATACCAGCACAAAGGGATCAGGTACAGGCGGCGCATTCCGCCAGCCTATGGTGAGGGTCCAGCGGTTATCTCCCACCGGGATGATTGCATTCACGGTTCCATCGCCCAGGGTCTCCGGTCCCCAGAAGAGGGCGCCGGTCGCATCCCGCAATTGGAATTGGAAACGTTCCCCCAGGCTTTGTGTGGCATCCTCCAACAGCGGATCGATCTCCACGACGACCTGCACCAGCCCAAGGAACTCATCGCCGCGATAAAGCGGCGCGCGGGGAATCACCGCCAGCGGTCCCTGCACCGTTACTGTTGGGTTGTTCACGGTCAGCCGCCGTTCCCGGATCGCTTTTTCCACAAAGGGCGCCGCCGGGCGGGTGGTCAGGTCCAAATCCAGCGCGGACTCGTTGCCCTCCAGCGGGTGGATGTGACGGATGATAAGATCCGGATCAACGTATTGAAAGGCGAGTGCCTGCGGGTAGTGATCCAGCAAAAGTTCGGCGAAACGGTCGAAGGTTTCATAATCCGGCAGGGAGGTGGGCGCCAGCATGAAGGCTTGCAGATCCTCGGCAACCGTGATCTGGGCGTTGATGTTCTGGCTGAGTTCGTCCTGCACATTCGCCGCGGTCCTTTGCAGTTCCTGGGCGTTCGCCTGGCTCACACTGCCGCGGTAATAACGGTCTGTGAGCGCGAGGGCGATCAGCCCAATGGCGGTGATCAGCAGGGAACTTGCCAAACGCTTCCAATCAAGAGATGTGAAAATCATGATAATGCACTTGATCTGAATATTTCAGGAATCAAGAACTGCAACAATCCGCTTTCGGCTGGTACAGGTGTCGAATAATTGCGGTTTCCCCCGTCCTGCCTGTTTCGTGGAATGCCGACATGGTCAGCATGGATGCGCTCCTTCTGCCCGACGACCAATAAAAAGACGATAACCGATAAGATGGTTCGAGTATAACATGCCTCATGTTCATGACAGTTGCAATACCCTTATCCCTTGTGGGATTGTTTTTCTGACCGAAACATTAACGGATCAAAGCGGATCTTGTTATGGCATCCGCTTCCGTTGATTTATCCCCGCCTGGACCGTGATCAGTACCCGCTTTTTCGTAACCATTCCGTTCGTTGCACGTCTTGTTATTTAGCGCAGAGGAGAGCGCATGGAAAGACCATTTGCACTGATCGTCGAAGATGACCGCGACATCGTCGCCCTGTTCCGTCATGTCCTGGACCTGGCAGGCTATCAGACGGAGATCGTTCTGCACGGCAAAGCGGCGGTGGAGTACCTTGCCACCACCACGCCGGATATCGTCCTGCTGGATTTGAACCTGCCGGGCGTTTCAGGGGGCGAGATTCTCAGGATGATGAGAGCCGACGAACGGCTGAAGAGCGTCCCTGTGGTTGTGATCACGGCGCATGTAAATCTGGTCGAGACGCTGACCGAAAAGCCGCAACTCGTCCTGATCAAACCGGTCAATATCGAACAGATGACCAACCTCATCCAGCGGATCTGCCCTGCCGAGAAAGCCGTGGAAAGCCTACCCTGGGACCTGCTGACCGGGGTCTACAGCCGCTCGTTCTTTATGGCACGCCTCAACTATGCGCTGGAACGCGCCAAGCAGCTCCCCCAGAACAAATTCGCGGTCCTTTACCTCGACCTCGGACAATCCGTCAAACTCGAGTTCCTGTTCGGCAGCGAGTACAACAAACGGGTCCTGAAAGATGCGGCGGGATTGTTGAAGACGATCCTGCGTCCCACCGATACCATCGCGCGGATCGGCGAAGGCGTCTTCGCCATCCTGATCGAGGATATCAGCAACCCCGATGCGCCGATCATGATCGCATCCCGCATTCAGGGAAAGATCAGAAAATATCTCGCGAGAAAAGAGAACGAGTTGCAGGTGCGGGCGAACGTGGGGGTCGCGTTGTGCGGCGGGGAATACGACACGATCGACGACATCCTGCGCGCCGCAGACGATGCCCTGTCGCTGGCAAAATCGGACCGCAGGAAGATGCTGCAGCTTCTGCGCGAGCAATCCATGAACGTTGTTTGAAGGATGTGTGGGTTGACCAATGACAGGCGGAGACCGATCGGTCTCCGCTAACTGTTTTCCCGTTCCCAACGCCGGATCGCGTTTTGGATGCAGACCAAACGCGTCGCACCGGGGGACAACTGTTTCTCATATTCGATCAGCCTCTCCGCCACTGACCGGTCTCCGCCCGCCTTCTTGAGCAGATCATCGAACAACGCCGCCTCCCGTAACGCGCCGGTGAACAACTCTTCGGCAACGTGCGGCTCTCCGCGCAACTTCCGCATCACGGATTCAACCCACAGCGCCAATTTACTCTTCGGTCGAAATGCGGGATGTTCCTCCTCCGCCTCGCCCGGTTCGATCAAATACACGCTGCAATTGGGGCAACGCACCAGATCATGGTAGATGTACGCGCCGCAATTGCCGCATTCGATTTCATCGTCTTTGGGTGGGGGAGTGAGGCTGGTGGGCATGAAAGGATCGTATCGCGTCGCATCACTTCTGGATGCGTTCTTCCAAAAATGACTTGAGCGCCAGCGCGCTGTTGTGTTCTGTGTCACGGGCGCTGTAGGTCAAAGTCACATCGTTATCCCGGGCTGCCTCGAGGATGGGTTTCCAGGCGTCCGGGTTGGCTTCCAGTTCCGCCCGGTAACGCTGTTGGAACTCCCGCCATTTATCGATGTCGTGCGCATACCACTTCCGCAGGCTGGGGCTGGGAGCGACATCCTTCAGCCAGGCTTTGACCTTCAGTTTTTCCCTGGTCAACCCACGCGGCCACAGCCGTTCGACCAAAAAACGGATGCCATCATCGGCTTCCGGCTTTTCGTACACGCGTTTTATCTTTAACATGATGTCTCTTTCTCTTGAATTAAATTCTACACGCGTTTCACGAAGATCTTCAAATCATCGCCGGGTTTGTAGAAATCCTTGATCGTCGCCTCGTTGACATACCCCGTGCGGACGTAAAACTCCCGCGTCGATGCGTACTCCGCCGTCCCGGAAGTCTCCGCAATGAGCATTCGCCCGCCCAAGTCACGGACAGCCTCCTCACACGCAGTGACCAGCGCCCGCCCCACTCCTTTGCGGCGGGCATTCGGGTCAACGGCGATCCAATACAGGTCATACACGCCCTCGGTCAGGTCACGATAGCCGAAGATGGCATACCCAAGGACTTGCTCTCCTTCCCGATATACAAGGAAGTTGTACCCATCGCCTTCCGTGCCATATTCGAGATATTCATCGAACATCACAGGGACAGAGTCGATCTCCTCCTGGCTGAATACCCCCGCCCGGGCTGTGATGTCCGTGATTTGTGCTTTGTCTGATAAGGATGCTGTGGAGATCATGAATTATTCCTGGTGAAATTAAGTATTACAATATTCTCAATTATCCCACATAGGAGCCATGCCCATGACCATCACCCTGAACGGATCATCCCTCACGATAGAAAAACTTGTCGCGATTGCACGAGATAATGAGAAAGTAGAACTTGCTCCCGAAGCCCTGGAGCGCATCAAAGTCTGCCGCGCCATGTTGGAGGAGAAACTTGCCAGGAAAGAAGTCATGTATGGCACGAACACGGGCATTGGCGAGTTTTCGGAGACCATGCTCAACGATGAGCAGGTGAAGGAATTTCAGAAGTACCTCATCTACAACCATGCGGCGGGCATCGGTGACCCTGCGCCCATTGAATATGTCCGCGCGGCGCTGGCGGGACGCATCAATGTTCATGCGCATGGGAATTCTGGTTGCAGACCCGAGATCACACTGACACTGGTGGAGATGCTGAACAAAGGCGTCACACCAGTTGTTTGTCAGAAGGGGTCGGTGGGCGCGAGCGGCGACCTCGCTCCGATGGCGCAAGCGGCGCTGTTACTCATGGGGGAGGGAGAGGCTTTTTATAACGGCGAACGACTCGCAGGTCACGAAGCGATGCGGAGGGCAGGGATCGAAGTCCCAGGTTTACAAGCACGCGATGGTCTTGCCGCCATCAACGGCTCCAACCTCCTCACAGCCATGTCCGCCCTCCACATCTACGATATGGAACGTTTCCTCAAGCAGGCAGAGATCGCGGCGGCGATGTCCATTGAGGCGTTGCTCGGCAACATGAAACCGTACAACACCAAACTGCATGAACTGCGCGGCTTCAGTGGCGCGGTCATGTCTGCGAAAAATATCATGAAGGTCATCGAAGGCTCCGACCTCACCACGGGCAAGATGAAAACCAAGGTGCAGGACGCTTATTCGATGCGTTCTACTCCGCAGGTCATCGGCGCAGCGCGGGATGCGATTGCGTATGCGCGTTCGCAAGTTGAAATTGAATTGAATGGCGTGGGGGATAACCCGATCTTTATTCCAGAAGATAAATTGACTCTCACGGGCGCAAACTTTCAAGGGACTCCCGTTGCCTTGCCAATGGATATGGCGGGCGCCGCGATCACGATGGTGTGTGTCATGTCAGAGCGACGCATGAACCGATTGACGAACCCGGCTCTTTCTCAGGGACTGCCTGATTTCCTCGCCCATGAGCCTGGTTTCTACTCTGGGATGATGCTCAGCCAATACACCGCCGATCACTTGATCGTCGAACAACGGATTTTGTCCACGCCTGCCAGCATTCAATCCATCCCTGCCGCGGCGGACCAGGAAGACTTCGTCTCGATGGGCATGAACACCGCCATCAAAAACGGACAGATCCTTGATAATGCCTACGGTGTTATTGGCATTGAATTCATGGCTGCTGCACAGGCGCTTGACTTCCGTGAGTTCAGTCCTGGCAAAGGATCAAACAAAGCGCGCGAAGTGATTCGCAAGTATGTTGAACATTTGCATGTAGATCGTCCGCTGTATAACGACCACAATTCCATGAAGGAACTGGTGAAGCGATGTGAGATATTGAGTGAAGTGGAGAAGGTGGTGGGGGAGTTGGGGTAGATTTTATATGTCGTTGTGAACTGACGCTCGCACTGCATGCAAGTGCAAGTGAGGCGAAGCAATCTCCTCGAACCAGAAGTATGGCAGGCAAGAGGAGATTGCTTTGTTGCCTTGCGGGCTCCTTGCAATGATATGGCAGGCTTAACGAACGAACCTGTTCCCGTGGACCTTGTTGGTGGGCGAGAGAGGCGGGTCACCCACACTGACGATAAGGCAGTCCGTACCCGGCAGGCAATTGATCTTATTCGCCAGCACGCTGTTGTATTCGTTATTCCCTTCAAACGAAATGCCTGCTTGTTGAACAAACTGGATCGTGTTGTTAATCACGCGGTTGCCCGACGAGCCCGATCCAATGAGGATGCCCTGCCAGCCATTCCCGATTATGTTGTGGCTGACCGTATTGCCATCTGATTTTTCGAGGAAGATGCCAAGTCCCTGACTTGAGCCGATTAGTGAATTGTCCGAGATGATTGTCTCTGTGGACTCAAGTAGTTGAATGACTGTGGCATTCCCTGCTGCGTGGTTGCCGGTGATGATCCAACCGTCCGCGCCGCGTGCTCCGATCGCATAGCTGTTTGCGATGAAGACATTGTCCCTGATCGTGACGTTCCTGTGCGTGCCATATGAGGCAATGATCCCGTTCTCACAGACGAATCGAATGCCTTCGATGACGACGTTGTCTGTCACAAAGTCGTCAAAGAAGATGCCATCGGCGCAATTGGTGATCATGGCTCCGTTTTTGGAGCGGAGCGTGACATCAGAAAGATAGATATTGATGGAGCGATCGTCGCTGGTATATATGAAGTCCCCGGCACTTGCATCGAGTGTGACGATACCGGGGTGCTCGCCCCGATCCGTTGCCGCCTCCATGGCAAGTTCGATATCCATTGCACCGGTCACCTGGCTTGCATTTAGGGTAACTTCTTTAACAAATTCACCCTTCAAAGGCGCGTTGCCGAGGGTGAACAGCATCGAAATCGAAAGAAGCAAAGCTATCTTTCTCATGGTTCCCTCCCAGGGAATACCTTGTAGTCGGTCCTAAACCGGGAATTATGAATTGACTTTTCTCACGGCGGCAGGTTGTAACCTGCTTATTGTCAAGGTTGGAACTGTATTGTCATTTCATAGACTCATTATGATCATGTTTTGTTTCCGATTCAAGTGGGTGACTGGTAATCCGATAATTTCAGTTCAAAATGGATGCTTTGTCTGCGTTACTGCCATCGGATCGCTGAAACTGGGGATGGCATTGTGATACGGATTCGAACAAAACCGATTCGCTGTAGTTCTTGATGAAAGCACAAGTCTGGTCAGGTGATGATCACAGATGAGATATTTAACCGGCGTAGGCATGGACGTCGATCTGGCTGGTCCACATAAAAAAGTAGAGGGAATGACTCCTAAGCGTGTGGTCACTGATGATTTGATCTGTCCTATTTGCAGGTGGAGAACCTCGATTTACTTTCGTAATCGTTTCAAGGTGCAATTCCTTTGATGAATTGTCCATAACAAGTCAGTTTCAAAGTCTTGTCTGAAAATCTGTGACTGTAACCCGTTGATGACAAAAAACACTTGAAATGAGTTTCGATTTGTGCTACAAAAAAATTGATGTACCACATCGCCGCGGCAATATTTAGCGGTGGTTATTTAACTTAGAAGTTGACTGGGGGAGCATCCAGGGTTTTATACGTTCCAGGCGTGCGGCATGTTAATTTCATATTGCTTGTGGATGGGGGTGTGTATTCATTTGCAAGGAGGGCGTATGCCTTTGAATATCAAGGTGAGTGTGGCGTGTCTCTATCGGGACACGGATCTTGAACCCTGCCGGTGACGTTGGCGGTTTTTGGCAGTTCTTGCGCTTGTTTTGGCAGTCGTCAAGCGACATAGTGTAGTCATGAAACCGAGAGGAAAGTCCATGAATTTTGGGGATAAGGGTGGCGAATTTCATTCTGTTTGCAGCCAGTTGACGGTGCGAATCGGTATCACTGACGGAGGGCAGCCTATGAGAGAAAACGAAACCATATTCCACTGACATCACAGGCGGCGTGATGGCTCTGTCATCGAACGCCATTTTCGTTTCTTGAAAAATTGATCACGGGAGGGATCAAAATGAACATGAAACTATCAACAAATCGAAAACTCATAAGGATGTTTGCGAACGTCCTGAGTGTCCTTGTCATCCTGGCGCTGGCGTTTCCGGTGGTGGGGAGTGCGTACGCTGCGCCTTCTTCTCCATTCCTTGGGAAATGGCGCGCGATTGATGTGGATGGGAGTGAGATGTCGCTGGCGATTGGCGGTCCTCCCGCAGGACCATTCCAAATCACATGGACGGACGACTACATCAGTTACTGCAATGGGGAGGCTGGTATTGTGCGCGGAACCGCTTCGCTCAACGAGAATGATCCGAATCTCCTCGAGGCTGATGTGCATCTGGAGTGCTTCAGGAGCGGTGCGACGCTCGATTTCCACGTCACGTTCCGCTACCATCCAATCACGAACACGCTTTCCATTCGCTATTGGTTTGGGCAGGTCACCATCTGGCATCGTCCCGGTGGCGGGCAGGCAGAGGAACCTCCTGCGCTTGGTTTGCGAGTCAACTATGGGCATGACTGGGTGGAGAGTTTCTACGAAGCCGGGCATACAGTATGGGTCGCTATCACCGATGGCGATGGGAATCTGAAGGCAACAGCCGAACTTGTTACAGAGCCAAAGGATTTCTGGGGCGGTGAGACCGGCTTCCAGACACAGTGGTCGGATTGGATTGATCCGGATGGAAATTCGATGGACAACCCGCCCGACATCCAGCCCTTTGACTGGGTGTATGGATGGGTGGACAACGGTGCCAGCGCCCAGGTGCAGATCGGCGACATCAGCGGGACGATCGATCTTAATGCTGATTCCATCGAAGGCACGGTCAATGCGCCGTGGTTCTCGGATGAGGTGGAGGTGGATTGTCACTCGTGGGGTGCGCCGCTGCTGGAAGAAATCCTGAAGTACGACACGGTTCTGCCGGATGGCGAAGACACATATTCCTGCTCCTGGGCAGACGAGTGGAATATTCAACCCTATCAGGATGTGGGTGTGGGGTATTCAGGACCCGATGGGAACTGGGTGGCAAATGCAATCATTCCACCCAATCCCCGCATTGTCGCTTCAGAAGCCGGGGATTGGTTCTGGGTAACAGAATTCTACCCGGGACTGTTGGATCTATTCATCTATGAATCTGCCGATGAGGGTGCAACGCTGTTGTGGTCGGGTCAACAGGAAGCTATAGACCTGTGGGGCATTACAGTCATTGAGCCGAATGTCCACGATCTGGATCTGGTGCCGGGCAATTATCTAGTGGTCTCTGATCGGGTGAATCAGAAAAGCCTGGTGCTGCAACCAATCTCTGTGACAGTGTTCGATACTGAAAATGAGATTATGGCTGGGTTCGCGCCTCCGGGATCGGAAGTCTGGGCGGCGGCAGGTCCACAGGATTGGCAGGAGCGCCTCATGATGACAGCCGATTCCGCGACTGGTGCATGGCTGGCTGATTTCAAGATCATTGGCTTCGACATCACTGAAGATATGCGAGAATGGAGCTATGTTCACGTCTACGACGAAGATGGAGACGCAAATGAGGGGAGCACACCTCCGCCGGGAGCCACACTGATTGTCGTCGCCAATCAGGAGGGCTGGGTAGATTCCGGGATTCCCGTCAGCGCCGGGCAGTCGTTTATGATCAAGGCGTTTGGGCTCATGAATCCCTGCTCAGATACCTACCCCAATGGCGCGGATTACTGCATCTTCTTTACACCACAGGGTGCGGAAGGCGTGGTGCCGGATGAGAATGAGTTTGGCGACTTCCCCGGACCAGGATTGCGCTTCATGGCGTTGCTGGGGCGGATTGATGACGGTGAGCCATTTTACGTCGGTGCAGGTGGCACTTTCACTGCGGAGCGGGACGGTACATTGTGGTTCACTCCCAACGATAATCTTCGCACAGACAATCAGGGTACGTATGTTGTGCTGATCTGGCTTGAGCCAATGGGATAATGCGTTTTTCCGCATATGGTGGGGAGGGGCGATCCTCCCCACCGCGATCTGAGAGTCTGGTTTGCGAGTTAATGTGAGCTCGAGATAGACCGTTTTGTACATGGATTTTTCCGTCTGATCCGTTAGGCGGCTTCATTCAAACGAAGGAAGAAAAATGAACAATAAGGAGGAATTGCTGGAAATTGCAGCAATTCTAGTGACAGCAATTGCCATACTCTTGGGAGCATGTGGCACATCCCCTTCTGCAGTTGCTACTGCAACAGGCATACCCGCTCTCAGCTTAACCCCTGCACTCCAACTGAACCCGATTCCCACAGCGACGGAGACAATGAAAGAATTGGATCTTGTTATCCTTAGCGATTCCTCTCTATTGGGCGTCGGGAAATATTATGCCGCTTACATCGAAGAGGACCTGAATGCCACGGTCAATCTGCATGACGAGTGGCAGGGGTCTTTGAGCGCGAAAACTCTGCTGAAACAATTACAGAAGGAGGAAAGATTGCGCCGCATTCTTCGGGACTCTGAAGTCGTGGTGTACTTCGGCAACCCAGTGGGTAGCGCAACAGGGGACTGGAGCTGTGTTCCTCGAGCCAATTATGTGAAGGATTGTTCGCCGGAGACCTTCTCTGAATATCAGGCGACTCTGGAGGCAATCGTCGAAGAGATTCTTGCTCTCCGAGATGGCGCGCCGACGATCATTCGCGCCACGGATTTTTATGTGCCGGTTCTAACCCAATGGCGGGAGGCGGGCTTGGAAGTCGAATGTACCCGGTGCATCGAAAACATGGTTGCCGCGGTGCATGAAGCCGCTGCCGCACAAAATATACCCGTGGCTCGCGTCTACGATGCGCTCAATGGACCCAATCACGATGTTGACCCCCGAGATATGGGCTACATTGGGGCTGACGACATACACACCAGTGACCTTGGGCAGCAAGTGATCGCCAGCCTTTTACGCGAACTTGGATATGAACCCGTGGTGCCTTAACTCAGACCGCGAGTTAATGTGCAACGGCAAAAAGTTACGCGCGTATGCGCCAACATGACATGAGGAGCATAAGATGAACATTCCAGTATTTTTGCATTGCAAACCTGCCGTTTCAATATTGCTGATCGCATTGACCCTTGTTATGACTGGATGCGGATCGGGGATAACCGAGATTCCAGCAGCGCCCTCTGCCACCCTCGCCCAACCCACTGCGCCTCCGACCACGCCTCCAACTGATACGCCGATCCCGACAGATACCCCGACCCCAACCGATTCACCGACACCCTTCGTGCCCAAGGCGACCATCAAGATCGCCAGTCAAAGCCCGTTGTCGGTCCAATTTGCGAACTTTGGAACAGACATCATGCGCAGCGCGGATCTGGCGGTCGGGCAATTGGCTGGTCCGTTGATGGAATTGGGATACAAGATGGAACTTGCGTCCCATGATGACCAGAGCGATTTTGGAGTCGCGGCATCGGTTGCAAAGAAAATCGTCGCCGACTCGGAAATATTATGTGTTGTCGGTCCCTTCACTTCGCGCGTTTTGAATCAAGTGAAAGAGATCTATCATCAGGCGGGGCTGGCTTTCGTTTCTCCATCTGCGACCGCCGCATTCGCAGCCGCCAGCGGATACCCTGAGGTCAATCGCGTTTTGGGGCGCAACGATGGTGAAGGGGCGGCTGGCGCGCAGTTTGCCCAAGCCCGGGGTTTTTCGCGTGTTTTCATCATCAGCGAAAACTCGGATATTGGCAGGTTCATCGCGAAGAATTTCAAGAACGAAGTGAGCCGCCTCGGTGTGACCGTTGTGGGCGATATGTCAACTGACGCGGTGAGGGATTTCGGCAAGCTCATTGAGCGTGTCTTATCGAGCAACGCCGACCTGATATATTTCAGTACTCTCAATATTGAGCAGGCAGGTACCTTCTTCAGGGAAGTGCGCGCCGCGGGGTACACGGGCACTTTAATGGGAATGAGCGGTCTCGATACCCCTTCCCTGCCGGAATTTGCGGGTCCGTTGTTGACTGATGGCGGAGGGATGTATTACACAAACGTTGTCCTCCCCGCCAGCGGTTATCCCGATGCCGCCAACTTCATTGAAGACTTCGAGACACTTTACAACACAGTGCCAGAGATGTTTGCCGTGCAAGCCTACGATGCGGCGGGGATATGTCTTAAAGCCATCGAGGAAGCCTCCAAAGCCAAAAGCGGCGAAATCCCCACGCGCGCCGAGGTTGCCAACGCTGTCCGCGCGCTTCAGGATTTTCAGGGGATTACCGGTATGTATAACTTCGATGAGAATGGCGACCCAAATCCGGCGCGATACTTCGTACTTCAGGTTATTTCCACTGATCCGAGTGAATGGAATCAAAATACCCTGGTTGCCTCGTTTGAGATAGCCCCGCCTCAATAATAAATGGAAGACCTCCTCCTTGCGTGGATTCGCTCGGCGCGTAATCGCCCCTTTCTCCTCATCATTGCCGGACGGCTCTCCGGGTTTCATGATTGGAAGCGGACGCATCTCCCGATCGCCTGTCAGGTGGTCGGCTCCACGATATTCCTCCATTTTGATGGAGAGGAACGTTTGACGATTTCCGATGCAGCCGGATTGATCGTGGAGCCCAATGGCGAGCTGTGGGTGGGAGATGCCAGCGAGGTGAGATTCATTTGGGTTTCTGACGAGAATCCGGCCAAGGATTGTGAGGAGGTCTTCACGAAATTTGGCAGGTTCATTTTATTCAATAGAACGGATGACTTGTACACCACAGGAACGGGTTATATGTCATCAGGAGACAAGTTTGTTGTGCTTCGATGATTTCCACCCGCCTGCCGCCATTACGAAATTCCCAGCCATTGCAACACGCCATGTCCCGCTGAATAGCCGCTTGAGAAACAGGCTGTCAACAAATAACCTCCCGTTGGCGCCTCCCAATCGAGCATTTCGCCCGCGCAGAAAACGCCGGGCAGGCTCTTCAACATCAAATGCTCGTCCAGCGACTCGAACGTCAAGCCGCCCGCACTGCTGATGGCTTCATCCAGCGGGCGCGGCGTGACCAGCAATACAGGTAATGCTTTAATAAACCCGGCAAGTTTTTCCGGGTTCGTAAAATCCTGCTTCAAAACAGCCTCGCGCAACAAGCCGGCTTTCACGCCTTTGATCCCCAACGTCTTATCGAGGTAACTTGCCAGTGAACGTTTGCCGCGCGGGCGCGATAATTTATCTACAAGCCATTCCAAAGTTCGATCCGGTTTTAAATCCAAATCGATGACCGCCCTGCCATTTGCCTCGATTTCATCACGGATCATTGCCGAGGCGGCGTAGATCAGACTTCCCTCCACACCTTCTTTCGTCACGATGAATTCGCCCCGTTGACGAAAATCCTTGAACGATAAAACTACAGATTTGATCGGATGTCCTTCAAACTTCTCGCGGAAGTGCGGACTCCATGCCGCGTCAAATCCGCAATTGGAGGGACGCAGCGGTTCGACCTCTGCTCCAGCCTGCCTCAGCCAATCGACCCATGCCCCGTCCGAGCCGAGTCGCCGCCAACTCCCGCCACCCAGGGCAAGGACGACCGCATCGGCTTTGATCGTCACCTCGTCATCGGGTGTGACGAACTCCAATAATATGCTCGAGGTGGCGGGAGCAGGTGCAGAGAACCCCCTCCATTTGTGGCGCAGGTGAAAGGTCACGCCTGAATCGCTCAATCGCTTGAGCCATGCCCTCAACAGCGGACTGGCTTTCATGCCGAAGGGAAAGACGCGTCCCGAGGTCCCCACAAAAGTATCAATGCCAAGGCTGTAGACCCAGTTACGTAATTCGTCCGCCCCGAATTCTTTCAGCAGGGGTTCGATCTGCGGACGGCGTTTGCCGTATCTTGAAATGAACACATCGAACGGATCGGAGTGCGTGATGTTCAGTCCGCTCTTGCCCGCCATGAGGAATTTGCGGCCTACCGATGGCATTGCATCGTACACATCCACCTTCACACCGCGCGCGCTGATGACCTCCGCAGCCATCAACCCCGCTGGTCCGCCGCCGATAACGGCTACTGATGCACTCATGGGATGATTATATTATGCCTATGCTGAACATAAAGAAAGACTCCTGAACCGATCAGGAGTCTTTTTGAATCCACTCTCTAATCTGTCCCGGTGTAACCGGTTCTTCAAGCAGGCGTTTGAAATATTGGTCGTGATCGCCGTGTGCGAAAAGTTCTTCGAGAAGATCATACCCAATGTCGTACGTGAAAACATAGGATCGCGAAAGCGGATTGGAAACGAATCGAATGAGATGTTTCCTTTCCTTTTCAGTGGAGAGGGCGTATCTTTGAAGGTATCGCTCCGCCTCAGCCTCGCTCTTGTGCTGGTCGTAGAGCATGAACGAAACATTGCCCATGATGCCTCCTGCCTTTTTGAGGGCATTCCCGATCTCTACAATTCGTTTCGAGTCGATGTGCGACATGTTCGCCCGCGGCAGAAACTCATCCCGATACCACGCGTTCAGCGTATCGTCTGTGAACAGGGCTTCCAGCGCCGAGGTGGCGATCCCTTCCGATACAACGCAGGAGGGGGAGTTGATCAAGGCGATTGTATGTTCGTAATAGTTTTTCTCCGTGACAAGTTTTTGTTCCTTGATCGAGAGTTCGGTGTGATGTCCAGGGTAGCCTTCATGCGCGATCAGATTCGCCAATTCATTGATCTGCAGGGGCAGGTCGGTATTGATATCGATGCGTGAGCGAAAGCCTCCAAGATACCAGTTGTAGGCACTCCAGGGTCGGTCGGAGACGAACTCGAGTGTGAAGTCCTCCGCATCGGGCAGGTTGAATTTTTGGCGGGTCAGATCCCGCAGTCTTTTTATGATGGCTGGAAGCAGTTCCTTTGCTTTCTCAACCGGGATCTCAAGTGCGCGGTTCCATTCCTGTTTGCGCTCAGCGAGGGAGCCGCCACGCGGAAGGAGGTAATCCAATTCCTTGTGTGCCTGCTCGAAATTGGATTCATCCACCCAGACGGGTTGGACATCGTAGAGCGCCTCCACCTCTTCAGCAAGCGGGACCATTTCGCCGCGCAGTAAGCGCAGACTCATCTGCATCCCCTTGACCTGACGCGCTAGAAAGTCTTTGCGTTGCGCGTCCATGCCGTCAGCCTGGGAGATGTCATTCGCAAGTCGGGCAGTTCTCTCGGTCAGATCTTGAAGCGGGGGTTTTCCAGCTTGTTTTGCCTGCTCCTGCCATGTCTGTGGTCCGAAATAGGCATCCACATAACCGGGCATGTGTTCCTCGATGGCGAACGCCAACAGGATATATTCCTCAGCTAGGCTTCGGTCAACCTCTTTCATCCGGAAACTCCTTCCAATAAATACACTGAGCGGACAGTTCAACTGCCCGCTCGTGATCTACGGTTCCACGCCCACCACGCCGCCCAGGGCGTTCATCTTCAGCGTCCACGTGCTGCCCATGGTGAACTGCTGGAATTCCGAGATGGAACCCGGTGAGTATGTTTTTATGCCGTCGTCAGTCGAGAAGTTGACCGTGTATTCCGCGGTTTCATCTCCGATCCGCTGGTCGCTGGAAATGTTCGGCGTTTCGTAAACAGGCCGCAGGTCGTTTCCTTCGAGCGTGTACGTTTGAATGGTTTTCCACTCGTCCACGGTGTACGAACAATACTGATCCGTTTCGGTATGACATTCCTCCACGACCTCGGAATAGCCGTTGCCCTTGTCGATGGTCTTTTGCTCGCAGACATCCCTGCTTTCATCGTGACAGGAAACATTGTACGCACCCGAAGGCGGACTGCCGCGCTCGTTGGAATAATTGACCGGCTGGACCTCCTGCACTGGCACGACCGTCTGCCAATGGACGTTTGTCACTGTGGCTTCAACAGACGAAGTGGGAAAGAGGAACAAAGCCCCGATCACAACACAGCAAATGGCAAGCGCGCCCAATATGCCGCCGATCAACAACCAGTTTGTTTTTTTCTTTACTGCAGGTCTAGCCACAGGCGCCGCGGGTTTGGGAGGGGCGGGTTGTGCCGCCTGCACTTTTGGCAACGGCGAGCCGCAATTCGAGCAGACGGATTTGCTCCCCGGGTTCTCTGTTCCGCAGTTATCGCATTTCACAACTTTGGGCGCCGCGGGAGGCGCCTGCATGATCCGCCCGGCTTCACGCGCCTTGCCTTCCTTAAGGTCCGCGCCGCATTGCGAGCAGGTCGTTGCGGTGGCTGGGTTGCGCGTTCCGCAGAACCCGCAATGGATATCCGCGCCCGCCTGCGCGGCCTGGACCTGGTTTTCGTCGGTTACAAATTTCTGCTCGGACGGCAATTCGAATTTGACATTTTCCGGCTGCGGTGCGCCGCAATTTTCGCAGGTCTTCAGTCCGCCTTTATTGCGCGTATTGCAGTTCGGGCATGTCCATTCGTTTTGCACATAACCAAGGGTTCGTCTGCGTGCCATGATTGCTCCTCTTGCAGGTTTGTGTTCATGTTCCTGTCAATGATCCTGGATGAAGCAATTATAAAATATGACTCTGATATTTCGATCATGTTTACGCATTTGTAATTCTGTTTCGGCATTACCGGTTGCTCAATCGAACCCGTGCCAGTTGCGGATCTCTTCGATGCGGGATTCGCAGTCCGGTTCCGGATACGGATCGGGATCATTCGCTTCAGACTCCCCTATGCCTGTTTCCGCTATAAAAACCGCTTCCGCCCCGTTCGCCACATTGACCGGGTCATAGCCGCCCTCCAACACGAAGACGATCTTCCCGTTGCAGTGTTCCTCCGCCAGTGCGACGACTCTTTTGGCAAGCGTCAAATACCCCTGCGTGGATAACCCGAGCATCGTGATGGGATCATTCCAATGCGCATCGAAGCCAACCGAGACGAAGATCATCTGCGGCTTGAACGTTTCCACGAACTGCTCGAAAATGCGGTCTGCAACCTGCTCATAGACCTGGTCCCCCGCCCGCGCCGGCAGAGGCACATTCACGATCCGCTTTTTGGCATCAGGGGCATCAGTGACCCAGCCTGTGCCGGGATAGATTCCCCACTGATGCGCGGACAGGAAGGCGAGGCGTTCATCTTTCAGAAACGCGGCTTGCGTACCATTGCCGTGATGCGCGTCATAGTCGATGACCATGACACGTTCCAATCCGTTTGCGAGCGCGTCGCGCGCGGCAACGGCAACGTTGTTGAAGATGCAGAATCCCATCGCGCGGTCCGGCTCGGCATGGTGCCCCGGCGGGCGGACGATGGCGAAGGCGTTCCCTGCCTCGCCGTTCATCACCGCGCGCGAACAGGTAATCACTCCCCCTGCCGCGAGCAGGGCATCCGCATACGAGGCTCTGGTCACATAGGTGGGGGCATAGTCAATGATGCCGGGCGCTTCTTCGCGGCAAATCCTTTCAAGACTGCTGACCAACCCCGGTTCATGAACGCGCTCGATCTCTTCACGCGTTGCAGGTTTTGCTTCGACCAGCTCCGCATCGAACGATTTTAATTTTGGCTTCAATAGATCCAATCGCCCGGGTCTTTCTGGATGGTCGGGATAAGCATGTTCCGGCGATTCCACAAAGGTATAGATGGTCGTCATGTTTTGATTATAGCCCTTTAAATAAAACGATCCCCCAAACCTTGAATCGGATTTGGGGGATGGAATGTCAGGATAAGTTATGGTGAGGTTTGTCCCGGTCCGAGCAGCGGGCAGAGGAAGAAGTGATCGCCTTCATCCATGTAACCGTTGCCGTTTTCATCCACCCACCAGCGTCCGCCAAGATAACCAGGATCACCAGGACCGAATTCCGTCTGCGGCTGACCGTCCACGACTTCCAGTTTTTGGAAACGGCCCTGCATGGGGAGCGGATCGGCAGCAGCGAAGGTTTCATAATACAGTCCCTGGCTGGTGACATAGATCACCCCGGGCGTTTCATTGCCGCGTCCCGCAAATGCCGGGGTCACCGAAAATAGCGAAATTGCCAGAACAAGCAGCACGATGGAAAGTTTCTTTTTCATTCTTATCTCCTTTGGATTGTTTATCTGTTCGTTTGAAATCAACCGGTCTGTGATTTGTCGAAGGCACCTCCTTTCGTTGGGATCGAAATCGATGCCTTCAGTGTAGAACGAACTTGTTACACAAACCTTCAAAGGAGATTATGAATCGGCTACATGCCGTTAAGAAATCTTAATAAACCCTGGAAATTAAAAAAAACCACCGCCTTGCCAACATGGGGGGGACATGCTGGTCAAGACGATGGTCAGGACACCTAATACCAGTAAAGGGGAGGGCAGGTGTCAATAACACCAATATACTCCCGAATAAAACAGGTAACATTAAATAATGATTAGAAATACGATACAAATTATCCAGATTTCTCCCCCGAACTTCCTATTTGTTCTTTCTCTCTTTGAACAGCCTCATCCAATCGTCCACCTCCTGCTCGGAGAGTTTACGCTCCTGTGCGGGTTTGGGGGTAGAGTTACGAACACGCATCAGTATTTTTGCAAAGCCTTCCGAAGAAAGCACCTCCGCTTGTGCAGCGCGTGCATCTGCCTGCACCTGCCGGTCGGATGAAACAACGGTCCAGTTTTTCGCGCTTTTGCCCATTCGTTTCAAGCGTTTGCGGATGGCGTTATCGGCGGTCGTTCCCAGCGGGACAAAATGCGCGGTAACGGTGCCCAGCCTGCGGGTCCCGGCTTGAGGCGCTGGCGCTCCGTCGAAATAGACCTCCACCGGTTTCCGTTCGATTCGATGAAATTCCTGAAGGATGGCGATCAGTTCCATTTCATCGTCGGGTGAATCGAGGCGCAATCCCAGTTTTGGAATCAGGTTGTGTCCATCGATGAGATAGGGCATGTGAATATTTTACAATGAAACCCGTCCGGGTTCTTTTCGTAAATTAATCTAGGTTGTTTATAATCGTTTCATATCAAGAAGGAGAGTTTCATGACCGATAAAAAGTCCAACAAATTAATGGTTCCGCAGGGTGGCATGTTGCGCGATTTTGTGGTGCGAATCAAACTGATCTGGCGGTTGATGGCAGACCGGCGCGTCAATTTCTTTTTGAAGCTCCTGCCGCTTGCATCACTGGCATATCTGATCTCACCGGTCGATCTTGCTCCGGGGGTCGTGCTGCCGGTGATCGGCGTGCTCGACGATGCCGCGGTATTGTGGATCGGCACCAACCTGTTTGTTGAACTTTGTCCGCCAAATGTGGTCAAGGAGATCACAGCCGACCTTCAAAACAATCTTGAGGATACAAACGATGTGGTGGATGCCGAAGCCACGGATGTAAATGACTGATTCATGAAACGATTATCGATCCTGTTGCTGTTTTCGTTGGTTGCCTGTAATGGATTAAGTACCCCGCCTCCTTCCACGCCGACGCCTGACTCCACCATACCCACTCCGATCCTGCCGACAACGGTCCCTGCTTCCCCGGCGCCTACCGATATTTCCGAAACCGATGCGCCCCCGCCTCCGCCGGATGTAACGGCGTTTCCTGATCCCGGCGCTTATGCCTGGCAGTTGGTTGCATCGAACCTGATCCGCCCCGTTGACCTGCAGCCCGATGGCTCCGGGCGTTTGTTCGTGGTCGAAAAACCCGGCCATATCCACATCATCGAAATTGGACAATTGATCGAAACACCGTTTTTGAACATCGAAGACCGCGTCAACGACAGTTCCAACGAAATGGGGTTGCTGGGGCTGGCGTTCCATCCCGATTATGAGCAGAATGGCTACTTCTTTGTGAATTACACCGGAAGCGGCGGTGATACATTCATCTCCCGTTTTAAAGCGCGCGAAGATCGGAATAGTGCCGATCCATCCAGCGAAGTCAACCTGTTGCGCGTGAGTCAGCCTTTCCCCAATCACAACGGGGGGGTGCTGGCATTTGGTCCGGATGGGTATCTCTATGCCGGGCTGGGCGATGGCGGTTGGCGGGGCGATCCCAACGGCAACGGACAGAATACGAACGCGTTGCTTGGAAAAATCCTGCGTCTGGATGCCGATCACGGCGACCCGTACTCGATCCCGGCTGACAACCCGTTTGGGAACGAGATCTGGGCATACGGCTTGCGCAACCCCTGGAGGATTTCATTCGATAAATTGACCGGCGATCTGTATATCGGCGATGTGGGACAGAACGAATGGGAGGAGATCAATTACCTCCCTGCCGGTTCTGCGGGCGGGATAAATTTCGGCTGGAACCGGTTCGAAGGCAATCATCCATATTCCGGAAATCCCTCCGAAACGGGTATGACCTTCCCGGTGGCGGAATACAGCCATCCGGAGGGCGGTTGTTCGGTCACCGGGGGCTATGTCTATCGCGGCTCCATGCCCGAATGGAACGGCATCTACCTCTACGGCGATTATTGCACGGGATTCATCTGGGGGTTGATCAAATCGGACAATGGCTGGCAGGCCCAAAGGTTGTTCGATACGGATGTCAATATCACATCGTTCGGGCAGGACGCGGCCGGCGAAATATATCTCGTGGCTGACAGCGGGGGGGTGTATCAACTCGTCCGGAAGTAAATTGGTCAAGTCTCATCCACTATAGGCGGATTGTCATCTGAACTTGTGACGCCTGTCACTGGCAGGCGTTTTTAATTTGTCATACAATGCCTTTGTACACTGGAGGTGTCAAATGGTTCAGAAACAGTGGAAGGTCAGCAAGATACGCTACTGTGAACATGTCGGGCACGAGATTGCCCTGGAGACGCAAGTTGTGTACCCGCCGGAGGAACTGCCTGACCAGCCGCCTCGCATCCTTGCCCGCCGCTGCTCCAATGCGGCTGAATGCAACAAAATGGACAGGATGACCTGCGCCTGGTGCGGCACAAATCCGGGTTATCTTCCTTCGTAGACTGAGTGGGCTTCATTTACAGCCCATTTGGCAAACAAACTCTCTCCTCCCTCTGAGTTGGTCTTTGGCTACTCCGCGAGCGATCGCGGAGTATGCCGTTAAATGGGGAATGCTTCGCCTCTTTCCGGGTTCGGGCTTGCTCCCCTGATCCCGAATCGAATCCAAGCCTTGACATTGTCCCATTTTCGCAGATAATAAGAGCCAACAATCATCCAAAGGCAATGACAGAGGAAAGTAGGCTGGCGGGAGTCGCCAGAGAGATGTAACGGAAACGCTGAAAGTTACATTCGTCCGAAACCAGTTGAAGTTCCCTCTCGAGCCGTTCATGTGAAGGCGTGTCAAGTGTCAGGTTCCACGTGTCACGGTGGTAGTATGAACCGCAGTCCCAGCGTTACCGGGGAGGCTGATGATGGTCAGCACGAGTGAGCCTGAACAGGCTAATCTGGGTGGTACCGCGGGAAGCGTAAACGCTCTCGTCCCATTTGTGGACGGGAGTTTTTTGTTTGTAAATTCATCCGTCATTACGAGCGAAGCGAAGCAATCCCCAGGTCGATAATGGGATTGCTTCGTCAGGCTAAAGCCATCCTCGCAATGACGAGATCATGGAGGTACGAATGCTGGAACAATTGAAAGAGATCGAAAAGACCGCACTGGATGCACTAAGCGAGGTCACCGATCCAGCCGTGCTCGAAGCCTGGCGCGTTGCGAACGTTGGGCGCAGTTCGCCGTTGATGCAGGTCTTTGCCGGGCTGGGGAAACTCTCCAAGGAGGAGCGACCAACCGTCGGGGCGGCGGCGAACCGTGTCAAGGTGGCGCTCGAATCCGCTTTGGAGGAAAGGGCTCAGGCGATCAAAGAGGCGGCGTTGGCGAAATCCCTCGAGGAAGAATCGCTGGATGTTACGCTGCCAGGACGCGGTATCCATGTTGGACGGTTGCATCCATCCACACAGCAACTGCGCCGTGTGTTGGATATCCTTGCGGATATGGGCTTTCAGGTCTATACGTCGCGCGAAGTGGAAACGGATGAGGTCAACTTCCAGTTGCTCAACTTCCCGCCGAACCATCCCGCGCGTGACATGCAGGATACATTCTTTATCGAAGCCGGGGAACGCGGTGATAACCCGATCCTTTTGCGCACCCATACCTCACCGGGGCAGATCCACGCGATGCGTGAGTTCGCCGCAGCTAACCCTGATAATCCGCCACCGATCCGGATTGCCCTGCCGGGGATGTGTTTCCGGTATGAGCAGATCACGGCGCGCTCGGAAATCCAGTTCAACCAGGTGGAGGGACTCGTGGTGGGCGAGAACATTACCTTTGCCGATTTGAAGGGGACGTTGAGCGATTTCGCGCGGCGTATGTTTGGTCAGCACGCGCGAACCCGCTTCCGCGCTTCCTACTTCCCGTTCACGGAACCGTCCGCTGAGATGGATGTGGAATGTTTTGTCTGCGGCGGGGCAGGCTGCCAGGTCTGCAAGAATTCGGGCTGGCTCGAAATTCTCGGATGCGGCATGGTGCACCCTGTCGTGTTGCAGAACGGCGGGTACGACCCCAGGCGTTATTCGGGTTATGCCTGGGGTATGGGGCCGGAGCGCCAGTTGATGGTGCGCTACCGCATCGATGATATTCGATACTTCTGGGGAAACGACCTGCGTTTCCTTGGGCAGTTCTAGATACTCTTGGTGGTTGAGCGCAAGCAGTCGAAACCACCGGTAAGCAAAATAATTCTTGCAACAAATGTTTAATTGTTACTTGTTGGTTTCGATACGCTCGCAACAAACGTTCGCTACTCAACCAACGAGTTGCTCATAAAAGGTGAAATATGAAATTACCAATTTCTTGGCTGAAAGACTTTATCGACCTTGACGGTCTCTCCGTCGAAGAAATAGCCCGCAAGTTGACCCTCGCCGGATTGGAAGTGGAGGAGATCAAGTACGTCGGTTTGCCAGTGTCCGGCGCATCCGCCGAGGGCATGCACTCCAGCGAGCGGCACGAGTTCAAGACCAGCGGCATTGGCTGGGACCGCGAAAAGATCGTCGTGGCGGAGATCCGTGAGGTCAACCCGCATCCCAACGCGGACCGTTTGACCCTGCTCGATCTGTACGATGGGCAGCAATCCCAGGTTGTTCTCACCGGCGCGCCGAACATCTTCCATTTGAAGGGTACAGGCAAACTTGCCAGGCCGATCAAAGTGGCGTATGCCAAGGAAGGCTCGACCATCTACGACGGTCACACAGACGGACTGGTTCTCACCACCCTCAAACGCGCCAAGATCCGCGGTGTTGAATCCTACTCGATGGTTTGCTCGGAAAAGGAACTGGGCATTTCTGAGGAACATGAGGGCATCATCATTCTCGATGACGATGCTCCGGTCGGCATGCCGCTTGTGGATTACATGGGCGATGCGGTTTTGGATATTTCCATTCTGCCGAACATGGCACGCAATGCGAGCGTCATCGGTGTTGCGCGTGAACTCGCTGCGTTGACGGGGCGCGAGCTTAAAAAGCCGAGCATCGAATACAAGACCCACGGTGAATCCGTTGAAAAACTGGCGTCCATCCAGATCACGGAGCCCGAACTCAACCCGCGCTTTGTGCTTGGGCTGATCCGCAACGTGGAGATCAAACCGAGTCCGTATAAGACCCAGCGGCGTTTGCGGCTGGCAGGCATCCGCCCCATCAACAACATTGTGGACGCGACCAATTACGCCATGCTCGATCAGGGCGAGCCTCTCCATGCTTTTGACTACGATGTACTCAAGGAACGTGCAGGTAATAAGAACGTCAAGATCATCACCCGCGCCGCGAAAGATGGCGAAAAACTCACCACGCTCGATGACGTGGAGCGCAAACTGACCTCCGCCAATGTTTTGGTCTGCGATGAAAAGGGTCCGCTTTCGATCGCAGGTGTGATGGGTGGCGCCGAGTCTGAGGTCTCGGATGGGACGCGCAACATCCTGCTCGAAGGCGCGGCATGGAATTTCATCAACATCCGAAAAACCGCGAAACAGCATAATCTTCCGTCCGAGGCGTCGTTCCGGTTCTCGCGCGGCGTGCATCCCTCGCTGGCGGAGACCGGCGTCCGGCGCGGGTTGCAGCTTATGGCGGAATGGTCAGGTGGGGAGGTCGCGCCCGGGCTCGTGGACGCATATCCGCTCAAACCGAAGGATTCGGTGGTGGATGTCACGCCTCAGGATGTCAAACGCCTGCTTGGCATCGATCTCACGGTTGAACAGATTTCCGAACTGCTCACGCGGCTTGAATTCAAATGCGAAATCACCAAAGACGGACTGCGCGTTACCGCTCCTTCGCATCGCCTCGATATTGGCGAGGGCGTCGTCGGTCTGGCGGATGTGCTCGAAGAAGTTGCGCGCAGTTATGGCTACGATAACATCCCCGAAACGCGCATGGCTGATGCGCTCCCGCCGCAGATCGGCAATCCGGTCCACGAGTGGGAGGAACACCTGCGCGATATTCTCGTCAGTCTTGGCTTGCAGGAGATCGTGAGTTATCGACTGACCTCGCCCGAGCGTGAAAGCCGCGTGGCGCAATATGACGAATACGTCACGCTTGCCAACCCCATCACGCCTGACCGACGCGTCATGCGCCGCAACCTGGTTGCGTCCGTGCTGGAGGTGGTGGAACACAACGCCCGCGCCGAGTCGAATGCCTTGTTCGAGCTCGGTCCCGTCTTTGAGCCTGTTGAAAACGATTTGCCGGACGAACCGCGCAGGCTTGTCCTTGCGATGACCGGATCAAGAGAGGCGCTGGCGTGGGATGTGAAGGACTCCCCGAACTTCGATTTCTACGACATGAAGGGGCGCGTCGAACTCCTTTTGAGCGGTCTCCGTTACACGGACGTTGTCTACGCTCCGACCGACACCGTTAATTATTTGCATCCCGGCAAAGCAGCAGAAGTGAGAGTCAATGACAAGGTTGTGGGTGTGTTCGGTGAATTGCATCCGCTGGTCAAGGACAGATATGAAGTCGAGGATGCTCCCATCCTAGTGGCGGAATTCGATCTGGACGTTTTGCACGCGGTTTCACCGGGCTATGAGATCAAACCTGTCCCCGATGTCCCGCCCGTCCTTGAGGATATTGCCGTGATCGTGGATGAATCAGTTCCGGCATCCAGAGTGGAGGCGTTGATCCGTCAGACCGGCGGCAGGGTGCTGACAAATGTCAGGCTGTTCGATCTCTATCGCGGCGAACAGATCGGCGCGGGCAAAAAGAGCCTCGCCTACAGCCTGACGTATCAGTCTGATAAAACGATGACCGATGCCGAGGCGGCCGCGATCCGTAACAAGATCGTCAAGCGGCTGGAGCATGAGGTCAAAGCGAAGTTGAGAAGTTGAACCGAACGGGCAGGCCATGACGGTCTGCCCGTTTTTTTTGTGTATACTGGAAAGCAAGAAAGGAGATGTAAATGAATCGCACAACTGCCATGATCGTAACAATCGTCTCTGCGTTGGCTTGCGGCATTCCATCGTTGGTATTGATGTGTCTTGGTGTGCTGGCGCTGTTCGGGGCGCAGGTGCCGGAGGTGATGGCGCAAAACCCGGGATCGACACCTCAGGATGTCATGTTGGGGGCGGCGATGTTCCTGTGCTTTGGAGGGGTCTTGTTGGTCATTCCCATTTTGGTTGGCGTGTTCTCTTTCCGGTTGAGCAAAAAGGAAGAGGCCGACGAGATCTCATATATTCCGCCAGCTTCCTGAAAGCAAAAAACGGCGGACACATATCCGCCGTTTTCATTCATTGATAAACAGGTCATTTCACTACGATGGTCAGGCTGACCCGGCAGAATTCCTCCGACCCCGCCTTCAACGTCCAGTAGGTGGTGTAGGTGCCGGAATTCTTGGGCGCCTCCATGTCTGCGATCAAATCCACAATATCTCCGACTTTCGTATTCTTGCCTAGATCGTAGCCTGAGACTTTGTGGAATTTATCGCCGCCATCATAGACGAAATCCACGCTGCCCTTATCCCATTCCTTTTTGCCGATATTCTTGACCCGCCACTTTGCATCAAAGTCTGTGCGCCCGTTGTAAACTGTCCCATTTGCCGGGCTGACACTGACAAGTTCGCAGGCGTAATTCTTATTGCTTGTGGACGAACCGCCTGTACTCGTATTGGTTGCCAGCACGATGGGGGTCGGGCTTTTCAATATGAAGACCACGGTGTTTGTGGCAGTGGGTTCCTCTGTCTCGGTGCTGGTTGGAGTGGGCGTGAGCGTGGCAGTGGATGTGGATGTTGGGATGGCGGCGCTCGTCTGTGTGGCTGCGGCATTCGCGGTCTGTGCAATGTAGGTATTGATCAAGCCCGGGTCGATCGTGGGGATGGAGGATGTGGAGGGCAGGGCTGGTACACATGCCAAGACGATGACCAGGGCGAGCAGCCAGATCAGGATATTCGATTTACGCGTCGACATGTTTTCCTCTCACAGATGATTCCGGGCGGGACAATCCGTTATTTTTCCACGATGATGCGCACATACGGGAAGCAGAAACCTCCCTCGATCACCCAGACCATGACCTGATAGCCTTCGTCTGCGGGCGCGGTCGCATCCATCACCACGCTGTATTGATCTCCGGGTTTCATTTCCGGCAGTTCGATGCGGTTGATGTTTGTCATTTGGGGACCGGTCTGATACTTGAGGTCGAGCCCCTTTGCCCAGGTTTTCGTCCCGGTGTTGACAATGGTCCATTTGACATCGAAGGTATCTTTGGGCTTGAAGTAGGTATCATCATACGGTCTTTGACCGATGATATCGCAGGCGTACTCCGGCTTGACGGTGGTACCGCCACCGCCGCCACCGCTGGAGGAGGATGTCGGCGGCACGATGACGAACGGGGTCGCGGTCGGGATGAGCGGGGTTGGGGTATCGACCGCGCCAATCTCGGTTTGAGTCGGAAGCGGCGTATTGGAGGGTACGATCAAAGCTTGTTGTTCGGTCGCCTGTGCGTTTTGCGCGGCAACGGTCAAGGCAACGGATTCCTGGATCTGCCGTTGGATTTCCGCCGGGTCCTGGGTGGGAGCCGGGGCGGGCGCGCAGGCGGCGATCAGGAAGATGATCGCCATCATTGGGAACAGCACGCGCTTGATTGGTTGATTCATAATTGTCTCCTTGGTTTGTTTATTGCTCGTTCGGTTTTGAAGAGCCGTCACCGATGCCGAGCGGCTGCCACTTCTTTGCATCCTTGAGGCGGTGTTGAATGCCGTGGCGGTCGTGAGTTTCATCGAAGCCTTCGGGTTTGATGAACATCTGGTTGCCTTCCAGTAATCCGTGCACACCTTCCTGTCCGGGTTCGGGGCGTTTTTCACCTTTGAATTTGGCGGCATCGCCTGGCAGATAATCTGTCGGTTCCTCGTAGGTCGTTACGTAACCTTCGTAGTTGCGCAGGATGATCTTGTGATCGGACATGCTCAGCAGATAATTCGGCATGACGGGGATCTTTCCGCCGCCGCCGGGCGCATCCACGATGTATTGCGGGACAGCGTAACCGGAGGTATGTCCGCGCAAGCCTTCCATGATCTCGATGCCCTTTGCAACCGGTGTGCGGAAATGTCCTGCGCCTTCGACCAGATCGCATTGGTAAAGGTAATACGGGCGCACGCGGATGCGGACCAGGTCCTGCACCAGTTTGCGCTGAATGTGGACGTTATCGTTCACGCCCGCCAGCAGTACAGACTGGTTGCCGAGCGGAATTCCCGCCTTAGTAAGACGATCACAAGCCTGTTCCAGTTCCAATGTAATTTCGTTCGAGTGGTTGACGTGGATGTTCAGCCACAGGGGATGGTATTTCGCCAGCACGTCGCACAGTTCCTGCGTGATGCGCATCGGCAGGAAGACCGGCACGCGCGAACCGATGCGGATGATCTCGATGTGCGGAATTTCGCGCAAACGGGAGAGCAGTTCTTCAAGAATTTTGGGCGCCAGCACGAGCGGATCGCCCCCGGAGAGCAGCACATCGCGCACCTGCGGGGTCCGCTTGAGGTATTCGATCTGCATTTCGAATTCCTGGCGGTTGAACGTCTGCCCGGGGTCGCCGACGATCCGCGAGCGCGTGCAGTAACGGCAATAGGACGCGCACTGCGTCGTCACGAGCATGAGCACCCTGTCAGGATACCGATGGACCAGCCCCGGCACGGGAGAGTGGCGGTCTTCCGCCAGCGAGTCCTCCATCATCGCGGTGAAGGATTCCATCTCCTCGGCGAGCGGGATGATCTGTTTGCGAGTCGGGTCATCGGGATCTTCCGGATCGATCAATGAAATGAAATAAGGGGTGATATCCACACGGAACAATCCCTGGGTTTGCAGGGCTTTGCGTTCAGAGTCGGTCAATGGGATGACCTTCTCGATCTCTTCGGCTGTATTCAAGCGATGGCTTAATTGCCAGCGCCAATCGTTCCACTTTTCATCGGGAACATCGGCATAAATGGGGGCACGTTTTGAAACGAACGGTGTAGGCATATTTTCCTCCGAAATTGATTATGATTTGAACAACGCTAAATCGACAAACGATACAGGACTATTCTGCGGAGGATCGTGATCGGGCCTGAAAAATCCGGCGAACTTTAATTTCATGTTGGTATTGTAAGAGGAAACAAAAGGCAGGTCAATGATAACTTTGGCGGGGCGGATTTTGCCCGCAAAATTGTGTTTCAATTCACAAATTGCGCCGAAAGTGGGTACAATGGAATCGAGAAAAGGAGTGCACATGGCGAACATTGCTGTTCTGACCGATTCCACCGCAAGCATTCCCGAGGAAATTCTAAAACGCTTGCACATTCGAACTGTTGCCTACTACATCCACCGCGGACAGGAAGTCCTTCGCGACCTTGTGACCATTCAACGCGAGGAATTCCTGCGCTGGATGATGACCGCCCGTTTCGTGCCAACCACAGCCTGCCCCGGACCCAACGATTATTTCGAAGCCTATAAGGGTTTGGCAGAGGAGGGCAGGGACGCGATCGTCAGCATCCACATGACCTCCAGGGCAAGCGGCGGCTATCAAGCCGCGACCGTCGCGCAGACCATGATGAGATCCGAATATCCGGACGTCCGGATCGAAGTGGTGGATACGCAGAACGTCTCGCTTTGCCAGGGATGGATGGTGATCGAAGCGGCGCGCGGCGCCTTGGCGGGTCTTTCCCTGGACCGGATCACTGCCACCGTTAAAAAGATGATCCCCATCACTCACATGATCCAGACCGCCGACACGCTCAAGTATCTGTATCTCGGCGGGCGCATTGGCAGGGCACAACATCTGGTAGGCAGTATGCTCAACATCAAACCGTTGATCGGCATGGATGACGGTGTGATCGTCCCGCTTGGGCGCACCCACAGCCGCGGACAAGCCTACCAGCAAATGGCAGACATGGTCGCCGAGACCATCGGCAGGGGCAAAGCCAAGGTTGCCTACGTCCACGCCGGGGCGCAGTGCGAAGTGGAAAAGATCAAGCAACTCGTCGAATCGAAAGTGGATGTGGTCGAATCTTTCTTCGCGGAGCTTTCCCCCGCGCTGGCAGTCCACACCGGACCCGGCACCGCTGGGTTGTGTTACTACCCGGTGGAAGTGTAAGCGTCTACTTTGCCACGGATCTCCCGGATTGGGTCCTGGTCAGGATCATCCTGGACAATTTTGAACCGCCGAGACTCGGCAACACAGAGAAAATCAAAGAAAAACTCTGTGTCTCAGTGTCTCCGTGGTAAAGAGCTCATGTTCAGCAAACAATTGACCAGAACAGGATCTCACAGATTCGCCATAAAAATTTGAATTTGTGGGATCAGTGGTTAAAAGATTCTGGGGAAATGGAACCACCAACACATTACCGGTGTATAACTAACAAATGAACTCCCCGGAGAGACTCGTTGGATGAATCCCAATTGATCCAACGCGCCGCAAACGGCGATACGACAGCCTGGGAACCGTTGGTGGTCGCGCATCAGGAGGCGATATTCCGCTTCGCATACCTCCTGCTCGGCGATCCGGACGACGCGGAGGATATCGCCCAGGAAACATTTTTGCGCGCCTGGGATCACCTCAAACGCTTCGATACGGCGCGTCCCCTCCGCCCGTGGTTGCTGACCATTACATCCAATCTGGCGAGCAACCGCCGCCGTTCCATCGGCAGATACATTTCAGCTCTCACGCGTGCCTTCCGTGACGATCCCGTGCCACCCAACATTGAAGAAAAAAGTCTGCAGCGCATCGAAGCCGATCATCTTTGGAAGGCGGTAAAGCAGCTGACCTTCACCGACCAGCAGATCGTGTATCTGCGTTACTTCCTTGACCTGTCCGTTACCGAAACAGCGGATGTTTTGCGCGTTGCCGAAGGCACGGTCAAGTCGCGCTTGAGCCGCGCCCTCGATAAACTGCGGAACATCATTCAACAGGATTTTCCTGTCCTGACCGAAGGACGTGAACCATGACCGATATGGAATTCGAGAAGCAGATCCGTATCCTTGCCAATGGGATGGAATATCCCCGCACTCCCAATATCGCGGGAGATGTGACAAGGCGTCTTCGCTCCTCAATCCGTCCACGCTTCATCTCCCGGAAACTGGCCTGGTCGCTGACCATCATCCTGGTCCTCTTCTCGAGCCTGATGCTCATCCCGCCCGCCCGCGCCGCGATCCTCGAATTCATCCAGATCGGGATCGTCCGCATCTTCCCGCAGCCCGCAACGCCGACGATTGAAGCGGTCACCACCGCTACACCTCAAAGCATTCCAACTCCAGCCTCCGCGCCTGGATCCGATTCACAATTGCTTTTCCCATTCCTCGATAACATCGCGGGCGAGACCAAACTTGCCAACGCCCAACTGGCCGCCCCGTACCCGATCCTGCTTCCAACCTATCCGCCGGAATTGGGTCAACCGAATCATGTCTATATCCAGGATGCGAACGGTGTCATGACGATCCTGGTTTGGGTGGACCCTCAACAACCCGAACTCGTGACCATGAGCCTGCACTTCATCCCAACGAACAGTTGGGCGATCAACAAAATGGGACCGGTCGTGATTCGGGAAACGCAGGTGAGCGGTCAGCGCGCGATCTGGGCGGTGGGACCCTATCCAATGGCCATGAGGGATGGCAATATCGAAATCACGCGTCTGATCGACGGTCACGTGCTGATCTGGGCGGATGGGAATATCACCTATCGTCTTGAAACCGGTTTGAGCTTGGAAGAGGCGGTTAAGGTCGCCGAATCGCTCCAGCCCATCCCATAGTCCTGGAACCGAATCTCCACAGGCGGTGTATGGATATTGAAATTCCATTCGCCAAAGGAGGTACGAATGTTTCTCCGGATTCGCAATGCGTTCGGTTTGAGTTTGTTGTTAAGTCTGGTCACTTCCGTCGCGGTCTTTGCCAAGGGAGGTTTCTCGTTCATCACGGTCAGCGGACCGCAACTGAAGGAGGCAGTCCGTGTTACTGACCCCGGGTTGACAACCGATTTCTTCGCTTTCGCCAACTTCTACGAGGACAGGATCAAAGAACCGTCAAATCCCGGCGAAGCCTACGAGATCATGCGCTTTTACATCGATGACAAACGTGAGATCGCCTTCGACCGTTTGCTGTACTATCCCGAAACCGGTTTTGTATTCTATGACGGCATCATCAACGGCGAATCTGAATATGACGACAAATGGTATACAGCCAATTCGAAGATAAAGCCATTGTTTGAAGCCGCGCTTGCCGCGGAAATCCAATCGATCATGCCGGCGGAAAAGAATCAACCTGTTCTATCGGCGTCTCAACCCGGGAACACAGATACCCAATTCCAGCCTGCTGGCACTTTTACCCAATATTTGCCCATCCCTTTGATCGCGCTCACGATAGCGTTGGCGGTCCTGATTTTCTTATGGCGGCGCAGGCTTTCCACATCATGAATTTCTTTGCGACCATCTTGCACGGACAGTGATTGATTCACTGTCCGTTTTTGTTTAACGATACAATCGTGAAAAAACGGAGGACACATGACCGACCCCGCTTCAACTCATGGACTTTGGGCTGATCTGTATCGCCCAAACATTTCCCTCTCCGACGCCGATTTTTCCGTGATCGGCGTTCCCTATGATGGATCTGCCTCCTCGCGGAAAGGCGCCGCGCTCGGTCCCGAACGGATCCGTTTCTGGTCCACGCATCTGACACCGTTCAGCGAGGATCGGACGAGGCTCAGGAACATGCGCATTGCGGACCTGGGCGACATCCCGGTTGAGAGTCAGGAATCAAGCTTTGACCTGATCCGGCAAAGGATTGCGGCACTGCCCAATATACCGATCATCCTCGGCGGCGATCATTCGATCAGCATCCCGGTTCTGCAGGCGCAGCGCGAGCGTTTTAAAGGACAGCGCCTCGGCTTGTTATGGGTGGATGCGCATCCCGATCTCTGTGATGTGTTCACGGATTCCAAACTCTCACATGCCTGCGTATTGCGTCGCGCGCTTGATGCAGGATACGACCCCGGTGAGGTCTGCCTGGTGGGGCTGCGTTCGTGGGAGGACCAGGAGATCGACCTGATCGAGAACGGCGGACTCAATGTTTACACCGCGGCTGAGGTTGAAGAACGGGGGATGCATCGCATTGCCTCGGTTGTCCGCAGTAAGTTGAGCGATTGTGACGCCGTCCATATTTCACTGGACATCGACTGCCTCGACCCTGCCTTTGCACCAGGCACGGGCATACCTGATGCTGGCGGCTTGACCACCCGTGAAGTGATCGTGCTCCTCAAGGAATTGCAGGGATTGCCGCTCGTCGGTTTGGATCTGGTCGAGGTGGCGCCGCCGCTCGATCCCTCCGAGGCAACGGTCTTTGCGGCGCTGAAGATCATCATGGAATATATTGCGGTCATTGCGCGCGAGAAACAAAAGCAAGGAGGTTAATACATGGAAGTCAATTTGGATGAACTCGACGTAAAACAAAATCCGGACGAAAATCGTTTTGAAGCATGGATCGACAACAAACTCTCGAAACTGGATTACATTCAGGATGACAGGAACTTTGTGATCACTCATGTGGGGGTACATCCCGCTTTCAGGGGGCAGGGAGTGGCGGGGAAGATCACGCAGGTGGGGATCGAGTACGCCAAAAGGAACTCGCTGCGGGTTGTGCCCATGTGCTCCTATGCCGCGGCATATATCCGCAGGCATCCGGAATATGCGGAATTGACCAAACAACGCGCGGACGAATGAGCGAAGTCAGTTTTCGATTGGCACAACGCCAGGATCTGTCATCCATTGTCCGCATGCTGGCAGACGATGATCTGGGCAGTCAGCGCGAGCGATACGAAGATCCGCTGCCTGGATCATATTTTTCCGCGTTCGAGCAAATTGAGAATGACCCGAACCATGAATTGATCGTGGCTGAGTTGGATGGGGAGGTGGTCGGGACTTTGCATCTCATGTTCCTTCCATCCATCAGTTATCAGGGTGGCTTGCGGGCGCAAGTCGAGTCTGTGCGCGTAGACAGGAAGCATCAAAACCAGGGAATCGGCAGTGAAATGATGAAGTGGTCTGTTGAACGCGCCCGGGCGCGCGATGCGCATCTTGTTCAACTGACAACCCACAGGTCCCGCGAAGACGCGCACAGGTTCTATGAACGACTCGGATTCACAAAGTCACATTTGGGAATGAAGTTGAATCTCAAATGATCCTTTTACGGTAAAGAGATAAACGCGCTCCTCATGGAACGCGTTTTCTTATCTGGCGGGGACCTGGCGGCAGGATTCGACATCGTCCCCTTCAGGGGAATAGCATCCCCGGGGACCAGTGACCGAAAAACAAAACACGCCCTACACGGACGTGTTCGTTTCGTGGCGGGGAGGACAGGATTCGAACCTGCGACCGAGGATTTCGCCCCGGTAACCGCTTAGCAGGCGGCCCCATTCGACCACTCTGGCACCTCCCCAATGATGTTTGAAGGTGCAAGGTTTACAGGTTGGCTTGTTCGTAACTTTATACCTTCAACCTGGTAACCTGCAACCGATGGCGGAGGGAGTGGGATTCGAACCCACGTTGGTGTGACCCAAACATGTTTTCAAGACATGCGCCTTCAGCCGCTCGGCCATCCCTCCAAATCGATTCCGAATTCACCCGAGAGGCGGACGTCATTTTACCATAAGAAAGGCAAGGAAACAGTTCATTTGTGTAGATTCATACAGTATGTAAAGAATGTTTTTTCTTTAACTCCCAAGTAGCCGAACGATTGTAGCTGCAGAATGGCCGTTGCCAAACAGTTCAGGCTGCCGGTCGGCGAGTGGAAAGGTATGCTTTAAACCACCCAATATTTTCTCGAGATCGATGCCTACCAACAGATTCCATCCGCTCTGGATAGTCTCCACCCATTCGGTCTCCGGGCGCAGTGTCAGGCAGGGAACGGCAAAAAAATACGCCTCCTTCTGGATTCCTCCCGAGTCGGTAAGGATCATCCGGGCATTCTGCTCTAGCATGAGCATGTCAAGATAATCCACTGGATCGATGAGAAACAAGTTCTTTTGAATAGAACTCTCAAGATCGTACTCTTTCAACTTCTGCAGGGTACGTGGATGGACCGGGAATACGATAGTTTCCTTGACAGCTTGCAGCACTGAAAGAATGGTCTTTAAAGCTGCAGGATCATCGGTATTGTAGGCGCGATGAATTGTGACTAGGATGTAGCATCCCCTCTGCAGCCCCAGCTTTTTTACAATGTTTGACCGTTCCTTGGCTTTTTGCGAGAACATCAGGACAGCATCATACATTGGGTCGCCTACTTCATGCACCCCTCTGGTCAAACCCTCCTTTGTAAGGTTTTCCACCGCTGTCTTGGTTGGGCATAGCAGTAGGTCCGCACAATGATCCGTCAGGATGCGATTATGCTCCTCGGGCATCCTACGGTTATGTGAGCGCAGGCCGGCTTCAACATGGGCAAGTGGAATATGGATCTTCACTGCCGCCAAAGCACCTGCCAGTGTGGAATTTGTATCCCCATATACCACAACCCAATCCGGCTTTTCTGCAAGTAAAACTGCTTCGATCCCTTCCAGCATTCGTCCCGTCTGTGCCCCATGTTCTCCAGAGCGAACATCCAGATTGATATCCGGCGCGGGCAGACCGAGCCCTTCAAAAAAAACCTGCGACATGCCGTGGTCATAATGCTGGCCGGTATGCAATAAGAATTCTGTATGCCCGGCCTTGCGCAAAGCTTTGCTTACCGGAGCGGCTTTGATAAATTGTGGACGGGCACCAACGACTGTGACTACTTTCACGCCCGTACCTCTTCTAATATGCGCTGGATATGATCCGTGACAGAATCCAGTTGTGCCTCACTCATTTCAGGATAGAGAGGCAGGCTCAGAACTTGGCGGCTGGCCTGCTCGGCTGCAGGGAAATCCCCGGGCTGGTAGCCGAACTGGCGGCAAGGATCTGTCAGGTGAAGCGGCTGGGGATAATAAACTTCCGATGCGATGCCGTTACTCTTTAACCCGCTCTGGACTCGATCCCGCTCTGCAAATCGAACAGTGTACAGATGATAGACGTGCCTGACGTCTTCCATTTCCCGGGGCGTGACGATCCGCATCTCAAAAAAACGCTCGTTGTACTGGGAAGCGAGCATACGCCGCCGAAGGTTCCATTCGTCCACATAGTGCAGTTTGACACACAAGATGGCCGCCTGCAGTTCGTCCAGGCGGCTGTTATAGCCAAGCATTTCGGGAAAATATTTTTTCCTCCACCCATGAGTTCGCAGAATGCGTACCTTGGCCGCCAGTTCATCGTCATTGGTGATCACCATGCCGCCGTCGCCATAGCCGCCCAGGTTTTTGGTAGGGAAAAAACTGAGACAGCCAATATCGCCTAGGCTGGCTGTTTTCCTTTCCCGGTATTCAGCACCAAAGGCCTGGGCATTATCCTCGATGACTTTCAATCCATGCATGCGGGCGATATCGAGCAAGGTGGACATCTCCGCGGGATGACCATATAAATGCACAGGGATGATGGCTTTCGTACTGGATGTGATCCTGTCGACAACTTGGGTCTCGTCCAAGCAATAGGTATCGGGCTTGATATCGACAAACACGGGCCTAGCGCCTGTCAGCATTACCGCACCGGCGGTGGCAAAAAAACTGTAAGAGGGAACGATCACCTCGTCCCCAGGACCAATGTTTAGCGCCCGCAGAGCGATCACAAGCGCGTCGGTACCTGAGGCAACTCCGACTGCGTGTTTGGCTCCCAGGTAGGTCCCGACCTCGTGCTCCAATAAAGTGACATTAGACCCCAGGATGAAATGTCCGTCTTCGAGAACCTGATGAATAGCAGCGTCGATTTCAGATTGAATAGAACGATACTGGGCAACCAAATCAACGAGTGGAATCATGTAGTCTCTCCTAGGAGCGAGACAGTTGCCCCGTTCTTTTTATATTGCTGTCCGCAAGCCTCACAGCTGGCGATACCGGATCCTTCATCCCGAGAAAAGCTCAACTCGATTCCGCACTGACATATCCAGCCCTTGATGCGGGCCGGGTTACCGTAGACCAGGGCATAATTCGGAACGTCGCGTGTGACGACCGCCCCGGCCCCAATAAAACAATAACGACCCAGTGTTATACCGCACAGGATAGTCGCATTCGCGCCAATGCTAGCCCCCTTCTTGACCAAAGTGGTCTTGTATTCATTCTTTCGATTTACATGACTGCGTGGGTTGACTACATTAGTGAAAACCATGGACGGACCCAGAAACACATCATCTTCCACGATTACGCCGGTATACAGCGAGACATTGTTCTGAATTTTCACATTGTTACCAATCTGCACATCGGCGGCAACAAAAACATTTTGCCCGATGATGCAGCGTTCGCCAATCCTGGCATTGGACATTACGTGGCAGAAGTGCCAGATGCGGGTGCCTGCCCCTACCCGGGCGTCTTTATCCACATAACTGGAAGCATGCACAAAGGGTTCAGTCATGGATGCTCTTGAGTTTTTCTGCTGCTGGGTGGAATCTGCCAATTCCGGATCGAAGAATCGGATGAGCTAAAGTGTCCAAAGGCGAAATCGCTGCAGCGCGGATATCGTGGGTCAAAATGATGGAAGGTCGCGCCTCCTCGATCCGAAACCCCCGACCGGCGAGAGTCTCTTCATAGACACGCGTATGCAAATCCGCGAACCCTCCGGAAAATTCCACTTCCTTTCCGTCCACGGTGATCGAGCGATACGTGTTACTTCCCTTGGGAGCTTGTACCATCGCCAGGTCATCAGGATCCACGGAAAGGAACCAGCTGACCCGGGCACGCTGCAATTCAACGAAACCTGACATCCGATATGCATCAGAGTGGTATAAACGAATATCTTCGGCGACTCCAAACAACCATATGAGTAGATCGAAAAAGTGGATGCCGATATTGGTTGCCACACCGCCGGATTTTTCTACCTGCCCCTTCCATGAGCTTTGATACCAGTTGCCTCTTCCTGTTATATAGGTCAGCATCACCTCATGCTGCCTGACCTGCTCCAAAGCCAGGCTCTGCTTTAGCCGAATCAGCTCAGGATGGACACGTAATTGCAGCACCGTATGGATGCGATGACCGGTTTCCTGTTCCAGATCCTGCAAGGCATCCAGGTTCCAGGGGTTGATCACCAACGGCTTTTCACAAATCACATCCGCCCCCAGCCGTAATCCCAGGCGACAATGCGCATCGTGAAGATAATTGGGTGAGCAGACAGTGAGATAGTCCAAGCGTTCGTCCACCGGACCGCGGCGCAACTTTTCCAGATGGCGGTCGAACCTTTCGATCTCTGTGAAGAATTTTATGTTGAAGTCGTATTGGTCCAATACCCCGACAGAGTCCTTGGGATCCACTGCGGCGATCAGCCGGTTCCCGGTATGTTGTATCGCTTTAAGATGCCGAGGGGCAATATAGCCCCCGGCGCCGACAATTGCAAAATTCTTTGATTTCATGATATCACCGAGTTCCGATTATAACCGGGAGTGCGTAGTAGAGTCGGATTCGTGCGTGCTCATAATCGTTGATATAATGCATCAATTTGTTTTTTGACAAATATGCTCAGGCTGTACAACATGGATATGAGTATTCAAAACATCGAAGCGGATAAAGATGATGGACTGATTCCCATCTGGGTAAAACTCGCGGCAACAATTTCCGCGCTAAGCACCGGAGCCATCTTTGTCCTTGCATTGTTAAGTGCCCAGGAGGCGCTTTTTGGCATCCCGACCGGGCTGATCTCTGCGCTTTCCTTTGGGTCCATGTTGTTTTCATTTGCTGTCGTAGCCGTTTTTTGGTTCTTTCCCAATCATCCGTTCCCCATCTTCATTTACTGGCTGATCAGGTTTTTCAGGGAGCTGCTCTGTGTATTTGCTCTACTGGGGATCGTTACGCTACTAACGGTCCGGATTCCACTAGCTTCCCTGCGCGGAGGCATTCCTTTTATCGATTTGCTTCTTTTATTTTTTGTGGGCTTATTTCTTCAACCTGTAAAACTGGATCATTTCCCGCTTCCCTGGATGGAGCACTTTTTTATTTTCTGGAAAAAGGCGGTTCAAAAAATAAATTCGGTCCCGGCCTGGATCCCGGGGATCATCGTTGCATTTCTTCCAATTGTGATCATTTGCTTGGTAATCTACCTGGGATTGGGTGCGCGCCTGTCGGACTATGGTCCCAAGTCCTTTTGGAATGATGAGTTAAGTTATTGGATTTGGCTCCGGTCTTTTAGCCAGGCGGGTTTTAATTCCGGTTACAATGCCCCCAATGAATTGCTGGCCCGTGCTCCATTCAATCATTATGGGGAAGGCAGTCCCCTCTATATTTACCTGTACGGTGCAATCGCTCAACTGACAGGCTGGCTTCCGCAGCTTCCCCTTCTCATCAATTTTGTGATTCTTGTCCTAGCGATCTTTTGTTTTGTTCACACTACCGGACTTGATTCCGTACAGATTATCTTTGTAGGTCTCGTCGCCGTCTTGATCTGGCCTATTTTGTTGTATCTCCCCATGACCACCCATGAGACATTAAATCAGGCAATTGGGTTTATCCTCGCAATCATATTTTTTCGCTTTCTTACCAACCGTGAAAAGGTCAGGCTGCCTGCACGCATCCTTTTTGTTTTCTTGGTTTTTCTGGCAGCCCTGTTCCGTTTATCGTGGGGATTGTTTCTCGTGCCGGTTCTGTTTTATTCCCTGAATGGTAGACTTCTCCGCCGCGTTCTTTTGTCAGTTGTTCTGGGAGTGGGCCTCTACATTTTGGCGGTTCTGATCACGAACTACCTTGTTCCACCCGTTAACAACTCGATCTTTCAGAATTTACATGGCAGTCTCACTGATGGCCCTCGAGTCTTGATTGACTACATAGCCTTCCAGCTCAAGCGGATGTTCAAGTTCAAGCAGTTGAATCCGAATATCGCCATCATGCTCCAAATCCTGATCATCTTGGGCTGGAACATGAGCCGAGTGATCCGAATGATAAGGTCAAGGCTTTCGGCCGAATCCATTTTAGGATCCCGGGCTGTGTTGGACATGTATAATGTTGTTTCCCTGACAGCCGCCGGCTTCCTGTTTTACATCCAGGAAGCTTTTTATCGCACATTTACCCCATCCTTATTAATTGTGTATTTGCTGCAGGCGGCAAAAAAAGATTACCGAATGCTTCTATCACTGCTGGCGATCAATATCGTATTTTTCCATTCTTATATGAGCTTCTATGCCCACACGGGGGACGCCGCCATCATCAAGGCAGATTTTGCTAACGGGTCTTTAGAGGACGCGCAAGTGCAGGCAGAGATTGCAAAGTGGATCACCTTCAATGAAACCAACCAAAATCCATGGTGCAACACTTTGCTTATTCCATTACATTTTTATGATCATCGATTGACCATGATTCCTCCCGGAATCGGCATTTCTTATATTTTAGACGCGGATAATATGCAGACACCTGTAAAATCGAAGTACCTGTTGATGAACCGGGAAGCACGCGATTTGTTGGGTGACCGCCTGCATACGAGACTTTTAGGCTCCTTCTCCATTGGAAATCTCTACTATAACCTGGATTCAGGTTGTAAGTTGACTCAATAAACATTGCAAAGGTGCGTTATGGAAATATTGATCACAGGAGTGGCAGGTTTTATCGGATCGAACCTGTCAAAAGGATTGCTCGAAAGGGGACACTCGGTGGTGGGCTTGGACAACCTCTCCCAGGGATTCCTCCTGAATATCGAGGAGTTCAAAGATCATCCGAAATTCCAATTTGTCGAGGGAGATGTTCGGGATGACCGTGTTTTGGATGAAATTGCCACCGGATGCGATCTGGTGATCCATCTTGCTGCGTTTAAGATTCCCCGTTATAGCGATGCATTGGACACACTGCTGATTAATTCGATGGGCACAAAGGTAGTCCTGGATGCAGCGGTTAAGAACAAGGTTGCCAAGGTCATGATCGCCTCGACCTCGGATGTATATGGCAAGAATCCAGCTGTGCCCTTTTCGGAAGACTCTGATCTAGTAATTGGCCGGCCGGAGGTCAAGCGCTGGTCTTATGCAATCTCCAAAATGTTTGAGGAGCAACTGGTCTTTGGTTACCATGAGCGACATGGAATCCATGCTGTTGCCTTGCGTTTCTTCGGTGGATACGGACCCAACCAGCATCTGACGTGGTGGGGAGGTCCCCAGTCGGTGTTCATCAGCGCCGCCCTCGACGATGAGCCGATCACATTGCACGGGGATGGGATGCAGACCCGCTCCTTTACATACATCAGCGATCACGTTGACGGGATCATTGCCTGCGCTGAAAAGGATGATGCAAATAACCAGGTATTCAATATCGGCAATACAAATGAGATCACGATCAGGGACCTTGGGATGAAAATCTGGAAAATGATTCGGCCAGACAGCAAGCCCAAGCTGTCTCTGATCCCATACGAGACCTTTGGTAAATATGAAGATGTTCAACGGCGGATACCGAACATTGAGAAGGCGCATACTTTGCTTGGCTTTAAGCCTAAGGTGGATCTGGATGCCGGGTTAAGGAAAACGATCCTGTGGCAGGTCCAACGCCGGCGGGCGCTTGGCATGGAAACGCCTGATGTCCCGATTGAGAGATCGCTTCCATGAACAAATTGTTTGTCTTGATTCCCATTCTCAACGAAGCGGGAAATATTGTCAGGCTTCTGGATGGCCTGAGGAATCTGTCCACGGAGTTGCAAAACAAATGGGATGTCCAGGTTGTATTGGTGGATGACGGCAGCCGAGATCAGACTTCCTCGCTCGCACAGCAAACAGCCAAGGATACAGGCCTCCGATTAACTGTGCTCAAGCACGAGACGAACCATGGTCCTGGCAAGGCATTTGCCACGGGATTTAGTCACCTTGCTACTGCCCTTGGCAAAGATGACCTGGTGGTGACCATGGAAGGGGACAACACCTCCCGGCTGGAATTGGTCAAGCAGATGCTGGTTCGCATGAATGAGGGCTATGATTTTGTTCTTGCAAGCCCGTATATGTACGGAGGCAAGATCATAAATACCTCAGCCTACCGGATTTTTCTCAGCAGCGTTGCCAATCTATTTATTAAGGAATTTCTCGGCATTCATGGTATCCTGACCGTCAGTTCCTTCTTTCGCCTCTATCGATCGACTGCATTAAGAAGGCTACAGGATGTTTACGGATCTGGTATTGTCGAACGAACCGGATTTGAATGCATGGTCGAGATGATCATGAAGATCATGTATTTACAGATGACCATCTCGGAAGTGCCAATGATTCTGGATACCCATGTCCGGGTGGGGAAGAGCAGGATGAAGATCATGAAGACGATCCGGGGCTACTTTAATCTGTGGTTTTATAGAAAGAGATGGCTTGAAATGGCGGCCCGCCAGAAAAAAGGCCTCCTTGAATAGCGCCAGTACATGAATAACTGTCAACAAATCTTGAGATGAGCCTATTCATGCACTTCGCATCTCAAATCTGCTGGCTTAAAACCTCTTTAATCCCAGCTCCCGACCAGCATGAATCCTGACACACTTGGTATAATTCACCCCCTATGAAATACCACATCTGGACCGAAGGATGCCAGATGAACGTGGCCGACTCACAACGCGTCGGCTCGTCTCTTGAGCATCTGGGATACACCTTTACCGATAAAGCCGAAGAAGCAGACGTTATTGTTTTGAACACCTGCGTCGTGCGTCAATCTGCGGAGGACAAGGCGCTCGGACGCCTTTCCAGCCTGCTTCCGTTAAAACGACAGAATCCCAACCTTGTCATCAACCTGATGGGATGCCTCGTCGGCGTGCGTGGTGCGGAAAAACTGCGAGAAAAACTCCCCTACGTGGACGTCTTCTCGCCGCCCTCCGACCCGGGACCGCTGGTCTCGTTCCTCACGCAGGGCGAGATCCGTTCGCTGGAGGATACCGAAACGACGCGCCGCTTCCTCATGATGGACGACGAACTCATCCTGCCGCAGCACGAACGTGGACAACTGGTCAGCGCACACGTGCCGATCGTGTATGGCTGTTCGCACGCCTGCACCTTCTGCATCATCCCGTTCCGACGCGGCATCGAACGCAGCCGCCCGGTGGTCGATATCGTCTCCGAGATCCGTTCGCTTGCCGTTCAGGGTGTCAAAGAGATCACTCTGCTCGGTCAGATCGTGGATCGCTACGGCAAGGATATCCCCGATGGCCCCAATCTTGCAGGTCTGCTGCGTGTGGTGCATGAAGTGGAAGGCATTGAACGTATTCGTTTCTTAACCTCACACCCGAATTATTTTGGCGAAGATTTGATGGAAGCCGTTGCAGAGCTTCCCAAAGTGATGCCGCATATCGAAGTTCCCATTCAGGCGGGGGACGATGGGGTGTTGGCGAACATGAAGCGCGGCTATACCCAAATGGAATACCGCGACCTCGTGGACCTCATCCGCAAGAAAATCCCCGACTGCTCCATCGCAACGGATATCATCGTGGGCTTCCCCGGCGAAACCGAGGAACAGTTCATGGAAACTTACCGCGTCCTCGCGGACCTGAAACTGGACGTCGCGCATTTGGCCCGTTACTCCTCCCGCGAAGGGACCGTCGCCACGCGCCGCATGGAAGACAACGTGACCGACGAGGAAAAAATGCGCCGCTTCCGCATGTTGGAAGAGTTGCAGGAAGGGATCGTCGGCGAGATCAACAAGAAGTATCTCGGTCAAACCGTGGATGTGTTGTTCGAGGAAAAGGTCAAGAACCGTTGGAAGGGACGCACCCCCACGAACAAACTGGTCTTCGTCGAATCGGACGAAGACCTGAAAGGCAGACTCCTGCCGGTCACCGTCACGTGGACGGGACCGTGGTCCATGCAGGCCAATCTGCAAAAACAGCCTGATTTGATTCGTGTGTAGAGCGAGAGACCATCTCGCTCTACTTTTTTTGGGGAATGAGAAGCGCTCAATCGACTGAAGATGGTTTCCAACCTCAATGATTTATCGCTTCGCGGGTTATTTTTTTACAGGGAACCAGCGTTGGATGTCACGCCTGTTCAGAAAGAAGAAGAACGCCATTGCGGTGATCCCAAGGAAGTAGATCAAAAATGGCAGGAAGGACGCGACGCTGGTCTGTAAATTGTTGCCGGCGGCTTGCAGTTCCGAATCCGCATCCAGTGAGAGGCTGAATTGCCATAAGGTCAATATTCCAATTCCGAAAAATCCGGCTACCACCCATTTGAACGAGGAAAACCATCCAGTGCGTCGTGTGATTCCACGGAGCATCAGGTAGAGCAGGACAAGGAAGACGATCCCATGGAAGATCAACCCGAAGAACACATTCCCGAACATGTTGTCGGACAGACTCAATAAGGCATCCAGGGACGTTTCGAAATATTTGTAGGAACTCCCGATGGTGAATGCACCCAGGAAGATCAGGAAGTAATACATGGTGGTGATGATCGGGGAATAAACCGTCTGGGAACTGACGGGTCGCATGCCCAGCGCCTTGAGTAATTTGGATGGTTCCGGCAGTAACTTTGCAATCACATCCAGTTTCCGGACGCCCGGGCGGAAATCGATCCATTGAAGTTTTGACAGCTTCTCCGCCAGGTTGGGGTTGGTCTGGATAAGGACGGGATAAACGACTTGTTTTTCGGGGTCAGCCTCAGTGTCCGATTTGAAGCGGGAGATCAGGACAAATACCGCTTTTGCGCTGTGGATGTCCTGTGTGAGGATATGTCTGTGTGCTTTGAGAGCGGCGATCAAATCCTCAGCGGCGTGCCGGTCCTGGATAGCATAATCCACGAAAAAGGAGACGGGCGCAGGTGCAAGATCATCCGGTTTGTATGGGTTTGCGAATTTTCTCATGTTCGCCTCCGGTTTGCCCCATCGCTGTAAAGCCGGGGAGCGGAGGACGAAGAAAAGTAGAAGCCCCGCAATGACGGAGATAAATATGTAGACGATCAACCTGTCGAGGTTGTTCGTTTCTGATTCGGTGATCACCGCTTCGAAGAACAATGAAAACGGAAGCATGAGCAGGGCGGCCTGCACCTGGGCAAAATTGAAGCTTCGTTTAAAAATGCGGTATGGGAGAGGAATGAGAATCCATGGCAGGAATAATGTCCATAATAACGGCAGGGTGCAGATGGCTGTGACAACGCTGACTGCAATGGTGAACCAGACGATCAGCGGCGCCTTGAACCCGGTCTCAGGGACGGGATGCTCCTCCCGAATGGGTTGTTTGAGTTGGGAAAATAGTTCCTGCAACCCAGCCTTGTAACTGCCACGGAAATCCACCCATTCGTATTTTTCCAACTCCTTTGGCAGATCTACAGCCTCGAAGATCAGGAGGATGACGCGCTTGTTTGTTTCGAGGAAGTGTTGCCATTCCAATGTTACGTATTTTGAAGCCAGGGAAGCCTTCGACACGACCAGAAGAACCGTATCCGAGTTGTTCAACCCCTTGTCGATCTGCTCCTTCCAAGGAGTACCCGGAACGAGGACGCGATAATCGAGCCAGACGTTGTACCCTTCGCCCTCAAGTTTGCCGACGAGGTCGTCCACGAAGCCCAATTCGCGGCGGGAATAGCTCATAAAGATGTTTTGGGTCATGGTCTGCTCCTAATTTGGCAATTGGCAAACATAAACAACGAACAATGAAACCCGCCGGAGTGGGTTTCGTTTCGGTCTTGGCTGATTTTGGCAGGGTACCAAGTGTCCGATATCAGGCTAGAACACAAAGTATCTTGCGGTTGCCATGAAGATCATGGCGAGGATCATGCTATATACATGAAAGGGGGAGACAGTTTTTATCCTCTTTTGGATGGCCTGGATTTGAGAGAGTTGCTCGCCGGTCGGTTTCCCCTGAATTTGTGAACTTACCATGGCAAGTTTGGCATTACTGGCTCCAAAGATGGCGCCAAATACAAATGCGATAAGACCGAATGTGGCGCCAATCGTAAACCCGATGCCCGTATTCGACTTTATCCAGGCGGAGGTAAATCCGTCAGAGTCATGCCAGTAGAGCAGGGCACCTGCAAGGATCGTGGAGAGTGCCATGGCTGTCATGAATTTATGCATGCGCAGGCGGACCAACAGGTATTGCGCGAACTCTTTTCCCGATTCACCGGTGGCGGCGATGGAGCGACCGATAAAGAACTCCATAATCAAGGCGCCGCCTCCCCAAATGATCCCTGTGACGATGTGAACCAGCCGCAGGACGAGCAGATAAACGCTCATTTCATACTCCTTCATCACCGATAATTTTGACTACAAAAAAACGAAACCCGCATAAACGGGTTTCGTTTCGACCAAATTGGAGAAATCCGAGGCAAACTACTTGACCAAATTCCTCAACACCGTATGGAGGATGCCTCCATTGCGATAGTAGTTCACTTCCACCTCGGTGTTCAGCAGGGCGGTGACCTTGAACTCGAACGAAGAGCCGTCAGCTCTTGTGGCTTTCACATTTAGAACCGGCTTGGGTGACATCTCATCGGTCAGTCCCGTGATGTCATAGACTTCGTCGCCTTTTAAGCCAAGCGTCTCGGCATTCTGGCCGTCCATGAAGGTCAATGGCAGGATGCCCATGCCCACCAGATTCGAGCGGTGGATGCGCTCGAACGATTCGGCAATGACGGCTTTCACACCCTGCAGGTTGGGTCCCTTTGCCGCCCAGTCGCGGCTGGAGCCGGTGCCGTATTCCTTGCCCGCGATAACAATGCACGGCATGCCCTCCTCTTTGTATTTCATCGCCGCATCATAGATGCTCATTTCTGCTCCATCAGGGAAGTGTTGGGTCAGGTTCCCCTCCTTCGGTTCGACGAGCAAATTCTTCAGGCGGATGTTCGCGAACGTACCACGCGCCATTACCAGGTCATTGCCGCGGCGCGAACCGTATGAATTGAAGTCCCTGGGCTGGACGCCGCGTTCCTGCAGATATCTTCCTGCCGGGCTGTCGGCTGCAATGTTGCCTGCCGGTGAAATATGGTCGGTCGTGATCGAGTCGCGGAACATCCCCAGCACGCGCGCACCTTTGATATTGCCGACAGAAGGCAGGTCGAGATTCAACGTTTGGAAGTAGGGTGGGTGATGGATATAGGTTGAAGCCTCATCCCATTCGTAAATGTCGCCGCCAGAGACCTTGATCTCCTTCCACATGTCCGAACCTTCGAACACGCTGGCATAGCGATCCTCAAACATCTTCACATCCAGGCTGGAGGCGATGGTTTCGGCGATCTCCTTTTGTGTGGGCCAGATGTCCCTGAGATAAACGGGACCCTCCGTCCCTTCGCCGAGCGGTTCCTTGTCGAGATCAATATCGACGGTTCCAGCCAGAGCGTAGGCAACGACCAGTGGAGGCGAGGCGAGGAAGTTCGCCTTGACCAGGGGATGGACGCGCCCCTCGAAGTTGCGATTCCCTGAAAGGACTGCCGCGGCGACGAGATCGCTTCCCGTCACAGCCTTCGCAACTTCTCCCGGAAGTGGACCTGAGTTGCCGATACAGGTGGTGCAGCCATAGCCGACAATGTTAAAGCCGAGCTGCGCCAGCGGGTCGATCAGGTTTGCCTGTTTGAGATATTCGGTGACCACGCGTGAACCGGGCGCGAGGCTCGTCTTCACATACGGCTTGACGTTCAGCCCTTTTTCGAGCGCCTTCTTCGCAAGCAGACCCGCGCCGACCATCACCGTGGGATTTGAAGTGTTGGTGCAGGAGGTGATCGCGGCGATGACGACCGCGCCGTGCTTCATCTTCATCGAGCCGCCGTTCGTCCCGAACGTGGCTTCGGTGTTCAAGGCTTCGGGTTTGAGTTCAAAGCCGCGTTCTTTGACAGGTGCAACGAGCGTCCTCTGGAATGTCTCTTTGAGTTCAGACATTGGCACGCGGTCCTGCGGACGCTTGGGTCCGGCTAATGAGGGCACAACAGACCCAAGGTCCAGTTCGAGCGTATCGGTGAAGTCAGGATCAGGCGTGGAGGAGTCGCGGAAGAGTCCCTGGGTTTTCATGTAGGCTTCGGTGCGCTCGATGACTTCCTTTGAACGTCCCGTGAGTTTCATGTAGCGCAGCGTCTCCGCATCCACAGGGAAGTAGCCCATCGTCGCGCCATATTCGGGAGCCATGTTGGCAATGGTGGCGCGGTCGGTAAGGGACATGCTGTCGAGACCTTCGCCATAAAACTCGACGAATTTATCTACCACGCCTTTCTTGCGCAGCATCTGCGTGACGGTGAGCACGAGGTCCGTCGCAGTGACGCCATCGCGCAGTTTGCCATGGATCTTGAAGCCGATCACATCGGGCAGGAGCATGTCCATGGGCTGACCGAGCATGACCGCCTCGGCTTCGATGCCGCCCACGCCCCAGCCAGCCACCCCGAGACCGTTGATCATGGTGGTATGTGAGTCAGTGCCAACGAGCGTATCAGGGAAGGCAAGGGTCTCCGTGCCTTCGAGTTTTGCCATGACCACACTGGCAAGGTATTCCAGGTTGACCTGATGGACGATGCCCGTCATCGGCGGGACGACCCGGAAATTGGTAAAGGCGCTTTGTCCCCATTTGAGGAATTCGTAGCGTTCACGGTTGCGCTGGAACTCAACCTCGGTATTGCGTGCCAGCGCGTCGGCTGTGGCGAAGAAATCCACCTGGATGGAATGGTCGATGACCAGGTCCACAGGCACAAGCGGATTGATCTTCTTCGGGTCGCCGCCGAGACGTGCCACTGCGGAGCGCATCGCGGCGAGGTCGACGACCGCGGGCACACCGGTGAAATCCTGCATCACCACGCGCGCCGGCAGGAAGGGGATGCCGGGGCGTGTGCCTTTGGCGGTCCAGGCGGCGATATTCTTTACGTCTGCCTGGGTGATTTCCTTGTCGTTGCATTGACGGAGTGCCGCCTCGAGCACGATGCGGATCGAAAACGGAAGCCGCTTGAGGTCCGTGAGACCCGCTTTTTCCAGGGCATCGAGGCGGTAGATGACGTACTCTTTATCCCCAACTTTCAAAGTGTTGCGTGCTTTAAAGAAATCGTTCATAGGATACTCCTTTGGTGATTTGCCCACACCAATGAGGTGGGGGATTTGTCACCACAGCCGTGCGAAAGACATAAAGGAGCGCCTTTTCTATCCTTGCTGTGTGGTGCGGTTTACATTTTCAGGTCTGTCTTGAGGAGTTGGATCAACTTATTCTTTTCGTCCTCAGGCAGAAAGCCGGCTTGTGCCGCGGCGACGATTCTCTCTTTCAAGGTAAATTGCGGCATTTGCAGATCTTCGCAGGCGGTATAGTATTCGTGACTCAGTGTGATGCGGGAGATGCTCGGGTCATCTGTGTTGATGGTCACGTTCAGGCCGTTCTCGAACATCTTCATCAACGGATGGGTATCGAGCGATTCGACCACGCCCGATTGATAGTTGCTGGTGATGCAGACTTCAAAAGCCGTGCCGCGTTCCCGGGCGAGCGCGATGATCTTATCGTCTTCCAGCACGCGCACGCCATGACCGATCCGTTCCGTGCCGAGTTGTTCGATGGCTTCCCGGATATGTTCCGCCGGTCCCCACTCACCTGCATGGATGGTCACGTGCAGACCTGCCTGCCGGGCTTCCTTGAATATGCCGAAGAACGGCTCGGTTGGAAATTCCGCTTCGTTGCCAGCCAGATCGAGCGCGACCAGCCCGTCCTTGACATGCTCTGCCGCCAGCCAGGCAACCTGCTCTGCAAGTTCGGTGCTCTCGTGCCTGTTGACCGAGGCGATCAATTTCACGTTGATGTTATATTTGCCGGCGGTCTCCCGGGCGCTGGTAATGACCCAGTCGATCACATCGTGCAACGGGAAGCGTTCCGCCCGGCTCAAAGCCACAGGCGTGAAGCGCAGTTCCAGATATTTCACATTGTCCTTGACCGCGTCCTCGATGGCTTCGCGCGTGATGCGATGGATCACATCGGGGGAACGATAGAACAATCTTAACGTATTGAATTTTGAAAGGAAATTCTGGAAGGTGAATTTATCCTCTTCCTGGATCTGGACCAGCGTACTCAGCCTCAACACGTCCGCGGGAATGGTGATGCCGTGTTGCTTCGCAACCTCGACCATCGTATCCAGCCGCAACGAACCCTCCAAATGGCGGTGCAATTCCACCTTTGGGAGCGCACGGTACGTGTTGAGGGAAGCTGTGACTCGTTCCTTCATACATCTAAAATATCAGTTTCGTCTTCGCCTTTTTTTTCTGCCACTGCCTGCCGGTTGGGTGTTGGGTTGTATTTGAGGTTGTTGAGGCTGGTCTGTGGTCTCGACTGGATTGATCTCGATCGGTCTCCGTTGAGCAATGAATGCACGACTGACGACAAGTCCGCGAATATCTTCCACCAACTGCGCGAACATCTCGGACGCTTTCGTCTTATATTGTACCAGTGGGTCGCGTTGTGCGTAAGCCTCCAAACCGATGGAAACCCTCAAGGCTTCGATGCGGGTCAGGTAATCCACCCACAGTTCGGACGTGGCGCTCAGCAACAACTGCCTGCGGATTTCGTTCAGGACATATCTGCCAATGGCTTCGACCAACGCCTCCCGGTCGGACTCACCGAGGCCTGCCGCCGTTTCATTGAGTCTTTCCTCCCCGAAAGCCTTCTTCGCCGCCTCGCCAAAATCTGCGAGCCGTGTGGCATTCGCGGAAAGGCGGTTGTATTCGCTCTGTCCCATCGCGAAGACCAGCGCTTCCTCCGCCTCTTCGAGGTGTGCCAGCACATCTTCGGTCAATTGCTCGGCTGTGATGCCTTCCAGCAACTGCGCGATCAGGAAGATGTACGTGAAGCGGTTGAAGACCTGCCTTACCTGCCGATGGGTCCTCTGGTCGAAGACGGTCCGTGCGCCCTGTGAGATCGTAATGAGCAGTTTCAGGATGTTCGTGTCGGTAGGTTCCGAAGGCATCAGGTTTTCAAGGTCGCGCCCGATCTGACCCTTCTCACCGACCAGACGTTCGCGGCGGCGTTCGAGGGCGTTGTCCGCGGCTTCCTGGATCATATCCGCCGCGTCGTCCCAATCCTTGACTTCGAACTTTTCCCCGAGTGATTCGCCGACGCGGTTCGCCACTGAAGCGATCAACCGTGAGGCGTAGATACCGGTCAGCTGCGCGGAAACGAAATTCCGGATGAGGTCCCTGGCTTCGTCGATATCTTCATCGAACTTCCGCAGTTGTTCGCCGTTGAGCCTGATCTGCATGCCGGTGAGGGCATTGATCTCCTCCAGTATCTTTTGCGGGCGCGGCGTCTCTTCCATGTCGCGCAAGCCATCGAAGTACGCGTCGAGCGCGTCCGTGCGGGATTCGACCTGCGCTTCGTATGCCTCTTCGGTGCGATCGATCATTTCCTCGATCGCGCGGGAATGATGAGCGTTCTCCGCTTCGATGGCGCGGGTGATGAGTTCATGGGCAGCCTGTTGAAAATCGTCGGCGTTGGACAATTCTTTTAGCAGCAGAGACAAGCCGAAGCTTGGGAAGAGCCGCTCCCCGGACATGAACGGCGGCTGGACCTGTTCGAGCCAGGCGATGAATTTCCACGGTCCCTCTTCGTCTGCCAGTCCGGTCTCCACGCGTTGTTTGATCTCGAGGTCCAGCATCTCCTGAATGTCGTCGCTCAGATCCTCCTTCGAGAAGATGCGGTCGCGTTGACCGTAGATCTGGCCGCGTTGTTTGTTGAGCACATCATCGTATTCGAGCAGATGCTTGCGGACGTCGAAGTTCGCGCCCTCCACACGGTGCTGTGAATTCTCGATGATGTTGCCAACCATGCGCACCTCCAGCGGAAGCGAATCGTCCACCTTGAGGCTTTGCATGAGGTTGCTGACGCGGTCGCCTCCGAACAGGCGCATGAGATCATCTTCGAGGGAAAGGTAGAAACGCGATGAGCCGGGGTCGCCCTGACGCGCGGCACGACCGCGCAGCTGGTTGTCGATGCGGCGGGCTTCATGGCGCTCGGAGCCAATGACGTGCAGACCGCCCAGTTCCTTGACGCGTTCCATGTCCTCAAAGTATTGCAGGAAAAGTTTGACCTCCGCCGCGTAGATGCCATGGTTCGCGGGATCGGCGTTCTTCAACGCGACGCGGCGTTCTTCGTGGGTCATATCGAAGGGATTTTCATATCCCGATTTGCCGAGCACGCGGTTGACCGCCGCGATGACCTCCTCGGCGAGTTCGCCGCCGAGCTTGATGTCCACGCCGCGGCCCGCCATGTTGGTGGCGATGGTCACCGCGCCGAACGCGCCGGCATCCGCGATGATCTGTGATTCCTCGGTATGTTTACGGGCGTTGAGCACCTGATGAGGCACGCCGCCCTGCAACACCTTCTTGAGCCGCTCCACATGACTTTCATCGAGCCGCAGGATTTCAAGCACGATCGGGAGGTTGGATGGGTCTTCAAGACCGATGGTGGTAACACCGAACGGCTGGATGAACTTGCGGAGTGTATCGGGTGAGACCCTGTCGAGCGGTTCGTTGAACTGCGCCAGTTCCGGGATCACGCGCCCGTCCTCTTCGCGGTTGTTCTCGCGCATCCAAATGTGTCGGACGAGGGTGATCTGAAGCAAGCGGCGGACAGGTTCCGCCTTGAGTCGCTGCGAAAGGACCTCGGAGGATTCCACGGAAGTTGTGCCGACCAACAGAGGCCGCCCGCGTACATGTTCGCGCACGATCTCCATCACCATCGAGCGCAGTTTGGCTTCCACGGTGCGGAAGATGACATCCGGGTAATCCTGGCGGCGATAGAAAAGCGGGTTCTGTTCGGGATCGTCGCGCTTTGCGAAATAGGAGTAGGCATAGCCTTCGTCATCCTTGGTCTTGATCTCGGTGAGCGGCGCATCCTTGCCGAACGCCTGATACTCAAGGTTGGGCGGAATTGGCGCAACTTCGAGTTTATAGATCTTGTCGAACTCCTCCGCTTCGGTGAGGGCGGTGCCGGTCATGCCCGAAAGCTTTTGGTACATGCGGAAGTAGTTTTGCAATGTGATGGTCGCGTAGGTGACGTTTTCCGGCTCGATCTTGACGCCTTCCTTGGCTTCCACCGCCTGATGCAGACCATCGCTCCATCTTCGTCCCGGCATGAGACGCCCGGTGAATTCGTCCACGATCACGACCTTGCCCGCCTGCACAAGATAATCCTTGTTGCGCTTGAACAGGAATTGGGCGCGCAGCGCCTGTTCGAGGTAGCCCCTCAAGCGTGCCTGCTGCGGAGTGACATCCTCCGGTCGTTCGGGATCCATCAGAGGCTGCCCCAGCATCTGTTCGACGCGCGCCAGCCCGATCTCCGTGATCGAGACGTTGCGGTCCTTTTCGTTGACCTCATAATCTTCAGGCTTGAGTTGCTTCATGATCTGCGCAAATTTGCCGTACCATTCCAGATCCCCTGATGAAGGACCGGAGATGATCAACGGCGTGCGCGCTTCATCGATCAGCACGTTGTCCACTTCGTCGATGATCGCGAAATGATGACCGCGCTGCACCCGGTCGCTCAGGCGCATGGTCATGTTATCGCGCAGATAATCAAAGCCGAACTCGGAATTGGTCCCATAGGTCACATCGGCTTCGTAGGCGTAATGCCGGTCCACCAGGCGTAAATGGTGCTGGTCCTCGTGCGGCGACTCACGCTCCAGATCGACCAGAAAAGCCTTTTTCCCGTTTTCGGTTGCGGCCGCCATTTGCAAAACGCCCACGGTCAAACCGAGCATGTCAAAGATCGGCGACATCCAGCGCGCATCGCGCCTGGCAAGATAATCATTGACCGTAATGAGATGGATGCCTTTTCCGAGCAGTGCATTGAGATAGATCGGCAGTGTCGCGACAAGCGTCTTGCCTTCGCCCGTCCGCATTTCGGCGATCGAGCCGCGATGCAGGATGATCCCTCCGATCAATTGGACATCATAATGCCGCAGACCGATCGTCCGTTTGGATGTCTCGCGGACGGTGGCAAACGCTTCCGGCAGGATCTCTTCCAGCGCTTCCTGCTCAGCCTCGAACTGCTCCCGTTCATCGAGCCCATCCAAATTCCCAAGCGACTCGGCAACGCGCGCCCGGAACTCCTCCGTTTTTGCGCGTAACGCATCATCACTCAAAGCCTCGAACTGCGCTTCAAGCGAATTGATCTGGTCCACAACACCACTCAATTGTTCGATGGCTTTTCTGTTGGGGTCTCCCCCGAAGATTTTGACAAAATTCTTTAACATTTGGCGCCTTTCGGGGAGGGATTATAGCACGACGGCATAATTCCCAAATATTTGACTTTCATTAGAAACAAAAGGGACGGCGGAACATCCGCCGTCCAGCCTTTTGACGTTTTTATTCGAGTGATTTATTTTTTATCTTTGTCTTTATTGTTGTTTCCGTTGCTACCATTGTCACCGCCATTGTCGCCTCCGTCATTCGAGTCGTTCTTCGGCGCCTTGGTGGGTTGTTTTGTCTGTCCAAGATGCAAGCCCGGATTGTCGTCCGTGGGATTCGGCGTGGACGGGGCCTGAACCGTCCCGGCACCACTGCCTGAAGCATCTATAACCTGCGATGGAGCCACCGGGGTATCGTACGGCGAAACTGTCACCGTGACGATCGGCGTTTCGGTAACGGGCGTATCGGTGATATTCACATCCCCGGTAACCGGGAGACTCAGATCATCAGAAGGGTTTGTGACGACCTCGGAATTGGGCGATAAAAACGAATTAAAGAAATCTGCGATTTTCTCCCTGTAGATGTAAGCGGCGACACCCGCCTCGGCAACGATTGCAACCACGAGAGCCACTTCCAGAATTGTTCCGATCGAAGAGCCAATGGCGGTGGATGATGCTGCTGTTCCCGCGCTCCCCTGACCCGCCCCCGCTGCAGATGAGCCTCCTCCGTTCCCGGCTGAATGCGTCAGGATGGCTGCAGACGCGACCTGTTTTGCAAACAGGTCACGACGCGTCTGCAGCAATTCTGAAGGATAATTATTTTCCGCCTGTTTCAGACTCTTCAATAGGTTGAGAACATGCTCTTCATTCGGTTTTGACATTATTTCTACCTATTCATCGCCGAGTTGCAAACCAAGGGCGTTCCGTAACTTGGCGATACCGCGATTTTGGATGACCTTGACGTTATTTACCTCCTTGCCGATGATTTCCGCTGTCTCCTTGAGGCTGAAATCCTCCAGGAACCTGAGGATGATCACATGACGTTGATCTTCGGTCAATTCCGTATTCATCGCTGAGATCAATCCTTCCATCAGCACCCGCTCCTCGATCTGGGTCTGTGTCGGAATGGACTGACCTCTCTCTTGTAAGTTGATGGCGATCTCCAACGGCGCAGTGTGTTTATTCTCACGCGAACGATCCACAACGAGGTGGTAGGCTGTCTGATAGAGATAGGAGCGGAGGTTCGTGCGAGGTCCTCTACCCGCGGCAAACTGCTCAAGCAGTTGTGAGAACACATCGCCAACAATGTTGTCAGCTTCGATGGCATCATGGCAGAGCCTCAATGCGTACTTGTAGATCGCGGGCGCAAACTCATCGAAGATGGCGGTAAGCGCCTCCTCATCGAGTTTTTGCGCGGCTTTGAGTAGAGCAACACCATCTTTTACCATGGCTGGTGTCCTCGGTATCCGCGTTCCATATATAAGACGTTATCCCTGGCTAAAAGGTTACCATGCGACATTGTGAATGCGGGTTCTAACATAGTATTATAAACCTGTGTTGCTGTCCAGTGCACAAAATGGATGCCCTATTCATACGTATAGTCATGATATTGACACGAAAATCTTTTGTTTAAGGAAAAAGTAAGGATTTTCCTGTAACATATATCGGTTTCGGGAGTCAGTACTATCGAGATCAAAATAAATTGGTTTGAGGAGCAGAATATGTTTTCATCAATTGAAGGTCCCGACCGCCGCAAGGAGGAAGACCGTGTCCGCATGGAAGGACGTTTGCCTCCCGGCCAGGCGTTGACTTTTAAATTTCCCGTTCTGCATTATGGGCCGGTCCCGCCTTTCAATCCTGCCACCTGGGATTTCCGTGTCTGGGGTGAAGTGGAGGAGGAGAAGCGCTGGACATGGGACGAGTTCAATCAACTGCCGCGCACCAAAATCCAAATGGATATCCATTGCGTGACGCGTTGGAGCAAGTTCGATACCACCTGGGAGGGTGTTTCGGTCAAGTCCATGCTGGAGAACGGACTATTCAAAATCAAGCCAGACGTCACACATGTGATGCAACACGCCGAATACGGCTTCACCGTCAACCTGCCTCTCGAAGTCGTGTTGCAGGATAACTTCCTGATGGCGACCCATTTCAATGGTGAGCCGATCACGCCGGATCATGGTTATCCGTTGCGCGGTGTCGTCGGATTCTTACCCGGGCGTGAAGACCTTGAAACGCCCTATTTCTGGAAAGGTGCAAAGTGGCTGCGCTCACTCGAATTCATGCCGCGTGACCGGCGTGGATTTTGGGAACAGGCTGGTTATCACAACCGCGCCGATGTGTGGCGCGAAGAACGGTTTGGTTAAAAAATCGGACGGCAAATCGCCGTCCGATTTTTTTTTGTTTACGGCCGTTCGCCGAGTGTGATCGTCACATCCACAGTTTGACCATCCCGCAGAACGGTCAGCACCACCGTATCACCCGGGGATTTGTTGACGATGAGGTAACTCAATAACTGGTCGAAGGTTGAGATCGGTTTGCCGTCGAAGGCGACGATCAGGTCGCCGCCCGCGTTCAGACCCTGGAGTCGTGTGGGGGTTGTGCCTGCCCTTATGCCAGCCTTGTCTGCAGGACCTCCCGACGCAACATCGAGCACATAGGCGCCAGTATAGGTGTTCAATCCCAATGCTTCGATCTCGTTCAGGCTGAGGTCGCTCGAGGAAGTGATCCCCAGATAGGGATACTTGTATTCCCCGTCACGGATCAACACCGGGACGACGCGCTTGACCAGGTTGATCGAGACAGAAAACCCGACACCCGAATTGACGGCATTGCCGGTCACCTGGTTGAAGCTTTCCGTGCGAATTGACTGGTTGATCCCGACCACTTCACCGTTCAAATTGAATAACGGACCACCTGAGTTGCCGGGGTTGATCGCCGCGTCGGTCTGGATGATATCGGCGGTGCTGAAGAAGCCTCCGCCGCCCGGCGCCTGGTGCGCGGGCTGTGTCCTCCCGAGTCCGGAGATGATGCCAAGTGTCATCGTGCCGCTCAAGCCAAAGGGATTGCCGATCGCAACGACCGGCTGACCGACATTGAGCAGATCGGAATTACCGATATTAAGCGGGTGGATCTGTTCGGTAGGCGCGTCCACTTTGATCACTGCAACGTCGGCATCCGCGTCGGAGCCGATGACCGTGCCGTAGGCTTTATAGCCCGATGCGAAGGAGACCTCAACGGTGCCCGCACCTTCGATCACATGCTGGTTCGTGACAACATGACCTTCATTGTCGAACACAAAACCGGAGCCAAGACTGCCGTTATCCGTTCCTATTGCGACAACGCCCGGAAGCACATTTTGATAGAGCACCTCGAGCGAGCCATCCAGCGGGATGGTTGTCTCGGATTGCACTCGAAGGGTGGGAACGGCCTGGACCGCTGGTGAAGGCGTCGGTTGGGAAAGAGGCGTGAGTCCGGGGAGTTGGCACGCCAGGATCGCAAAGGTCAAGACCAGAATTGCCGAAATGATTCTTTTCATTCGTACTGCTCCTAAAACTTTATCTTTGAAACTTCCTCAAGGAGTTCGCGTTGTTTGGGCGACAGGTAACGCGGGATCTGTACTTTGAGTTTTACAAACAGGTCGCCCTTTTCCTTCGAGTTTTTGACGTGCGGCATGCCGCGTCCCGCAAGCCGGAAAACCTGCTCAGGCTGGGTGCCTGCCGGGACATTGAGCTTGACCCTGCCTTCCATCGTTTCCACATCGGCTTCACCGCCGAGGATGGCTGTGAACACATCCACGGTTGCCGTGGTGTGCAGGTCGTTGCCGCGGCGCTCGAAGCGCGGGTCGTCCTTAACGTCCACGATCAGATACAGGTCGAGACCATTGGGCCCCGCGCCCGCCACGCGCACTTTCGAACCGGTACGAACACCGGCGGGAATACGCACTTGTTTCTGCTTGCCGTCCGTTTGCAATAAGCGGGTTGTGCCCTTGTAGGCTTCCTCGAGCGTAACCCCAAGTTCCTGTTGATAGCCCTGTGGCTGCGATCGCGCCGAAGCGCGTCCGCCTCCCATGCCGAAGATGGTCTGGAAGAAATCGGAGAAGCCGCCCCCACCGCCGAACAGATCGTTGAGGTCGTCGATGTTGACGCGCGTGCCGCCGGGGAAACCGCCGTATTGGTCCCAGTTGAAATTGCCGGGCGCGCCGCGTCGCTGCCAGCTCGAGTAGTCACTGCCAAGCCGGTCGTAATGCGAACGCTTTTTGGAATCGCTCAACACTTCATAGGCTTCGTTGATCTCCTTGAAGCGCTCCTCGGCGTCCTTGTTGTTCGGGTTGTAATCCGGGTGATATTGTTTTGCCAGTTTGCGATATGCCTTGCGGATCTCATCATCGCTGGCTTTACGGTCCACACCCAGGATCTTGTAATAATCCTTGTACTCCATATTATCAATTGTCACACCGCGGGATAGGCGAGTCAAGCACACGCATGCAGGTCTAACACAACTCTAATTCATGGATGATGGGATGGAGCCGCTTCTTTCCCCGCCGACGGCTGATTCCGTTTAAACGATTTGTTTTACCAGATAAAGCTCCCCGCGCTCGAAGCCGCGGTCGAGATAGTAGCCGCGCGTGCCCACCGCCGAAATGACCGCCATCCGCTCGAAACCGTTCGCCCTGGCGAGGCGTTCCGCCTCCTCGAGCAGGCGCGTCCCCAGCCCGGCGTGCTGCGCCGCGCCCTCTTTTTCCATGCCCACCTGCAGCGACTGTCCATAGACGTGCACTTCACGGATCAATGCCGCGCCACCGAGATCGGAAATCCCTGTTTGCGGAGAATTTTCACCCGGCAGCGACAAGCGGATGAATCCCGCCAGTTTATCGTCCGGCGTCACGTACGAGATGAAGTGTTCCTCCGCCGCGCCCGCCTGATAGACCAAATCATCCAGTTTCAAGGAGTCGATGCTCACGGGCTTGCCGCGCACCTCCCGACAGCGCACACACTGACATTTTGTGCCGCGCCGCTTCATCTCCTCATGCACATCCTGCCGCAGACTTGTACGGCGGTTCCCTTCGACGACGTTCGTTGACGGAATATCGCGGATGACGCGGTTGACGCGGCAATACCTCGGGATGGTCGGCTTGACGTCCGCGATCAGGTCGATGAGCTCCTCGGTGGTGTAGGGCGTGAACTCGCCCCGCTGCCAGTATTCATATAATTCGGCATTTGCTAGCAATTGATTGGGATAGATCTTGATCTCGTCCGGGCAGAAGCCGTTCCACAGGCGGGCGAAATCTTCGCGGTCCGATTCCGGTGTCGCGCCGAGCAGGTTGGGCATCCAGTGCAGGACGATCTTGAAGCCCGCCGCGCGCAATAACGCGACTGCCTTGCGCGTGCATTCCACATCATGCCCGCGCTTGTTGAGTTCAAGAATACGGTCATCGAGACTTTGCGCGCCCATCTGCACCTTGGTCACACCGAGGTGGCGCAGCCAGCGGATCTCATCCGGCGTGATCTCATCGGGCCGCGTCTCGATGACCAGTCCCACATTGCGGTGGTGGGTGGTTTCGTTGATAGAGTGGTCTATCTCCAACTCGCCGCCTTCCACTTTCTGTTCGCCTGTGCTGCCCCCCTCGGTCCCCCCATTTTGCGGAGCAGAATAGGGGGATGAAGGGGGGGGATTCATCGCATCAAAGCAGCGCTTGACGAACCATTCCTGATAATCCCGCCGATACGAGGACCACGTCCCGCCGAGGATCAACAACTCGATCTTATCGGTGGGATGTCCCAAACTCTGCAATTGTTCGATGCGCGAGCGCACCTGCGCATACGGATCGAATTGATGCTCGACCGCGCGCATCGCACCGGGTTCGTCCGGCAGGTACGATTTGGGCATCCGCACGTCGGTGGGGCAGAAGATGCATTTGCCGGGACACGGATACGGCTTGGTCAGAACCGTGACTGTCGTCACGCCGGACAGCGTCCGCATGGGTTTCATCCGGATGCGCTCGAGCAGGCGCGCGTCCTCCTGCATCTCTCCCGCCGCGACCATTTCGTTATAGATCGTCACCAGCATGGACTTGTTCAAATATCCGCCGCCCTCCAGCGGGTGACTGCGCAGAGTCTTCGTCACGTCGCGCCCGCGCCGGATCTGTTCCAGCACATGTCGCGCAAGGTCTTTTTTATCGGGGGTCAGCAGGTGGGATTCGCGCCAGCGTTCTCTTCGTTCGGGATGCATCATTTCTGTTCCACTAAAACCATCATCTGAAAACATGACAGGATTATACCCATTATAATCGCCCCATGGATTCGAGCACTGCCCGGCGCCTCATCGAACTCAACCGCGAGTTTTATACGCGCTTCGGCGATTCGTTCTCCGCCACGCGTCAGCGCATCCAGCCCGGCGTGCGGCGCGTCCTCAAGAAGTTGAACGGGGATGAAGACATCCTGGATCTGGGGTGCGGCAACGGGGAACTGGCGCGCGAACTGGCGCAGCGCGGACACCGCGGCTCGTATCTGGGCGTGGACTTCAGCCTGCCTCTGCTCCAACATGCCGAATCCATCCCGGAAGGTTTTTCCGCCAGATTTGTGGAGGCGGATCTTACAAAGCTTTCAGATTTCAAGGATCAGCTTTCAGCGAATGGCAAGTGGTCTGTGGTTACTGCCTTTGCGGTGCTGCATCATGTTCCGTCTGTTGAATTGCGATTGGATATATTGCGAACTGTCCATGACTTATTGAAGGATGATGGTCTGTTCATCCACTCGAACTGGCAATTCCTGAACAGCGAAAAACTCAAAGCGAGGATCCAGCCGTGGGAAACGGTATCAATTTCAGGTCTGGAGGTGGAGGCGGGCGATCATCTGCTCGATTGGCGGAGTGGGGGAAAAGGTCTGCGTTATGTTCATCACTTCAGCGAATCCGAATTGAATGAATTGGCAAGGGCTTCGGGGTTTCAAGTGATCGAAACTTTTTATTCCGATGGCGCAGGCGGGGATTTGGGACTGTACCAGGTCTGGCAGGCTGAATCTAAACGCTGACCGCCACGCGATTCCGTCCCTTATGTTTGGCGATATACATCGCCTGATCGGCGCGCGCAATGAGCGTTTCAAATTCCACCGTGTTTGCATCCTTGTGCGCTACGCCAATGCTGACGGTGATATTTATTTCACAATTTGAAATCGTAAACGGCGTTTCTACAATGTGCTTGCGAAGACGTTCGGCCACCAGCTTTGCGGTTTCCAGGTCTGTCTCCGGCATCAGGATGATCAATTCTTCGCCGCCATAACGCCCCAGCAAGTCTATTTCACGGATCGAGCCCCTGCAGCGGCTGGCAAATTCCTGCAAGACCCGGTCGCCGGTCAAATGCCCGTGCGTGTCATTGATCTGTTTGAAATGGTCGAGGTCGAGCATCATGCTGCAGAACGGACGGTTCATCCGAATAGACCTGGCGAATTCGATCCTGCCCAACTCGAACAGGCTGCGGCGGTTGTTCAGGCCGGTCAGCGGGTCGGTCAACGCCAGGCTTTGCACTTCTTCAAACAAACGGGCGCGCTCCAGCGAAACGCTGATCTGTTTTGAAAAGATCGAAAGGACAGGCAGGTCCGCTATGGTTAATCCTTTTCCCCAGATCCAGAGAATCCCCAGAAGATTATCTTCAAACAAAAGCGGGAGACGAAACAATTCTGCATTTTGGTCGAGTCCCACCCATTTCAACAGCCCGGCGTAATTCTTTTTCCGGTTATTGATAAATAATAATTGAACCTCTTCGGCAAGATCGTTAATGATTGCAGGCTGATGCAGTTTCTCCTTTGAAGGAAATAATTTCATGTACTGTTCCAAAGGGAAGGTGTAGTGGATCAGAGGGACACCGATTTTGCTCTCAAGAGTTTGGAGACGATCCAGGTCCAGTGACGTATATCTGGTCTCAAACATCCTCCGGGAATTTTCATAAACGGCGAGGATGCAGGTCAAATTCATCTTTTCGAGTTCCGTGCCGAACGTCAGAATGATCTCATCCTGGCTGAGCGCTTTTTCCATGTGGGTCGTAACGTGGGCAAGGGAATAGATCAGGTCGTTGGAACGGGCGAGTTGATCCAGCCATTGACGCTCCGCCCGTGACTTGCGCAGTTGTTCCATTGCTGTGGCAAGCTGACCGGCAAGCGTCATGAGCAGGCGTTCGTCGTCTTCCGTGAACCCGTTTCTTTTAACGCTCTCAGCATTGATCACGCCGAGCAATTGCTCCTTGAATTTGATCGGCACGCATAATTCCGAGCCGGTGCGTTCGTCCACATCGAGATAGTTTGTGATGCGCCTGACGTTGTCGATGCGCAGCGGCTTGCCGGTTTTTGCCACCTGCCCGGTTACGCCTTCGCCGAGGGGCACGCCTCTCAATTTGATTTCCTCCGAGGCGAAAAAACGATAGGAGGGATGCGGATGCAGCATCTCGCCTGTTTCGTCCAGCGTAAGGATGCCGAAATTGTCGGGGAAAATGTTCCTGCCGATGATGTCCGTCACGCGTTCGATCAGTTCGTCCTCGCTATCCACCTGCGTGGAGATCTGGGCGACGTCATGCAGGGCTTTCAGTTGCCTGACCTGTTTGCGTTCTTCCTCCAGCAACAGCGCCTTGGAGAGCACCAGTGCAACCTGTTCTGCCGTGATTTTGACCCGGTCGATCTCATTCTGTGCAAAGGGACGTCTTTCGTTGTATCCGAGGAGCAGGGCACCCAGTTTTCGTTCCTGTACGATCAATGGGAGGCCGATCATGGAGCGGCTGGGGAACAGCGCGGCGATCTTTGAACTGATGTGCGGAGAGTCTTCCAGGTCTGCAACGGCAATGGGGTGTCCGGCTTCCATAACGGACACTGTAAGGGTCTTCTCACCCGGCTCGAACTGCATATGCGGATAGATGTCACTCATCGAGCCGTGGGCGGCAACGGGAACAGGCACCCCCTTTATTTCATCCCAAAGCGAGAAGAAGCAATCATCCGCTTTGAAGAGTTTCCCGATCCCCTCCGCAAGGATCTTGAGGGTCGAATCGAGACTATCGGCTTCGAGTGCGGTGCCGGTAGCCTTGTTCAATCGTTCAAGGAAATTTGAATACTTGATGCGTTCCTGTTCGTAATCCTTTACCTTGAGCAATGCCTCATGGCGTTCGCGCGTGACGGTTGCCAGCCTGCCGACGACGAAGGCGGTGAAGATCAGGGTAAGAGTGTCGATTATGGTCGAGGGATCATCCAGTGATGAAAAGAAAGAGCTGCCTTCACCGGCCGGGATTATTTGATTGAACAGGATTGATGACACAGCCACTAAAATTCCCCCGCCGATTCCAAAATACCAGCCTGCCCCGATTACTGGGATGAACGCCAGGTCCTCGAGGCTTATTTCCGTTTTATCATTGTAGATCGTGAGGACGATTCCATAGACGATAAAAGTGATGGCGATAATTATGGATTTCGTGCTATTTCGTTGCGGATATGCGAGCCTTTTCATGCGGTTCTTGCCTGCCATAAAGTGCTTGAAAATTTTCAAGCATAAAGAATACAGTCAATATTGTATTCTTTATGGAATGTAAAAAAATTGCAGTTGCTGAACATTTACCTTGCAGGTTTGTCAAGCAGGGAGGGGGGAAACCCCTATTGTCCATTGTCTGTTTCTGTGAACCGGTGATTGGGCGGATTACAAGTTGACAAGATTGGGGTTGGCAACGTACTGCCACCAGTTGTTATGGATCCCGTTGATGCGCCCGTTTGTTTTTGGGAGATGCTTCAGCCACCATTTGTGATGTTCGCGGGTATCCCCCCTGCCCCAATCGTCGGCATTGACCTCACGGGCCGCGCCCTTGAAGTTCGGAAAGTTATCCAGCCAGTCGTCACACTCGCTCCACACTTTCCTCGGGTTGTTCCAATCGTAATCGCGCTCGCTGTTGGGCGCGAAATGGACGTTCCCGAGCGCCGCATGACCGGGATGGGTCTGCTCATGCCTGATGAACCGTTTCCACAGGTTTGCCTCATCGGGAATTCCTTCGAAGGTCTTTTCCATGATGGATTCGACGCGATGCCCCATGTTCTCGAGCATCTCGCCAACCCCGCGCTCATACGAAAAGCCCATGATCACGAACCGCCGCTTCGCCGCTTCCGTGTGTTTCAGCGGAGGGGCATTGCACCAGAACGCGCCCGGTCCACCCATGATGGATTCGTAGAAACCGGCGTGAGGGAAGTTGAAGATCCAGACTTCATCGATCTCGTTCCCTGCCACGCGCTGCAAAATGTTGAAGCGTTCGATAATGGCGTAATAGTTTGCTTCCTGCGGCATGTAGGGCAGATACGCGCCGCGCAGCACATCGAGGTAGGTCTGGGCGTCATATTTGTAGCCGTCCACTTTGGCGGGGAAGTCGTCCACATCGAGCCGTTGGATGATCTGATAACGGACGAGTCCGTTGCTGACTTGCAGGATGTCGGACATGAATCCGCGCGCCAGATCTTCAACTCGATTCCAGTTCATGTGCTCCGAAAGTTGTTTGCCCGAGACCATGTCCACGACGGGGTCGTAGACAATGACGAGCGTTTTGAGGGTCGTCAGTTGCGGAGGCTCGTCCGGGGAATCGGGAACAAACGTCGGCTTGGAAGGAGGCGTTTCTTTTCGTCGGAAGAGGGAAAGCATGGCATCCATGTCTAATATCAAAATGGATCTTGCCTGTTGTTACGGGAGGTTTGTCGCGAAGTAGACCTGGTCGCCGATCGCCAGGTACAGCACGTAATTCGGGCTGACGGCGAGCGCGCCGACAGGGCCCTGCTGGAACGGGTTGGCTTTGCCCGCGTAGCCGCTGATCTGGTTTTGCAGTTCGAGCGAGCGCGGCGTAAAGCGGAAGACGCTCCGGTTCTCGGAGTCAAGCAAAAGGACGACCGGGTTGGGCGGATTGGTCAACACCATCTGCGTGAAGTTCGCCTGGGTGAAGATATCCAGGTCTTGATGGGCGGGGATGGTATCCAGATAGGGCGCGGGGTCCACGCAGCGGGTGGGCACTTCGGCGATGCGGCTGAACGTGCAGGTGGAAAGACGTCCGTCGGCGTGCAGCAGGTAAAGATCGTCGCCGCTTACGCCCAGGTCTATGGCATCTTCGAGTTCGGGGACCTGATTCCCGAAATAGAAATAGGGCGGATCGAGGAACGCGCTGTTCTTTCCGACGTAGACCCAGATCGCACGCGCATCAGCATCCAGGACGTAAAGCCTGCCATTATCCAATGTGAACGCCGTAATGCGTTCCCAGTTCGTGTTGGGAAGGGTGAGCGGGAAGGCTTGCGGCACCTGACCCGGGGAACAATATAACAACCTGCCGTTCGTATCGATGCCAAGCACCGTCGCGCCGACCGCGTTCACTTTCGGCAGCGCGAGGATATCGACGATCGTGCCGACCTGATAACCGCCATAAGTGCCGGGCTTGCAGTCGAACGTGTTATCGAGTTCGAGGCTTCTGCCGGTGAAGGTGGCATGCAGGATATTGCCGCCCTCGGCATTGAGCATGTACAGATCGCTTTCACTGGCTGCCATGCGGCTGATCTGCGTGGTCCCCCCAAGTCCGTTCGTGAAGGCGGGGACGAACTCAAGGCGGATGATGCCCATCAAATTATCGTAGTTCGATTGCGCCTCACTGCGCAGTGCCCTGGATTCGTTCGTCTCGCGATAACTTTCCGCCTGGTCCAGCCTGAGCAGCACATTGTTCCACGCCGTACGCTGGCGGACGGGATCGGTCTCACCCACGGCAGTGGCGCGTTCGTTGAGCGCCTGCAAATAATATTCGTCGAATTGCACGCTTTGACCGAAGCGCAGATAGACCACGATCGCGGCGGTCACCACGAGCACGGGGACGATGACTGCCATGCTCACCATGATATAGGTTGGGATTTCGAGGGGCTGTGTGGAATCGGTGGTCGGGAACAGACGCGGCAGGAACCTGCGCAGGAACCCGCCAACGCGCTCGTTCAGACGACGCCCGAATCTGATCCCGTTTGCCATCACCTTTGCCATCTGACGCGCCGCTTCGGCGTGCGCGCCGGGTTTATCGGATTTCGCCTCGGCGGAATCGACCTCGGTTTCCCCCTGCATATCATCCTCTTCAACCTTGATCTCAGGCTGGCGTTGTTCCTCGATTTTGGGTTCAACAGGCTTCGCGCGCGGGATGGAGGGCGGGAAGGTGCGCGGCGTCGAGGGAACTGGCGCGGAGGCTTTGGCCTCTTCACCGGGAGGCGCAAACGTCTCTTCGGGGTGAGGCGGGATTGCATAGGCAGAAGGCTGGACGTAGTGCGCGGCAAAATCCGCCATTGCATCGATCTCCTCCTCAGAGACCGCGGGAGGTTCCGGCTCGACCTCCGTTTGTTGCGGGGTGGGATGCGGCAATGCGGAAAGAATGTCCCGATGGGGTTGTTGATCCGCCTGCGGTGCAAAAGATTCGGGTTGGACGGGTTCCTCCGTGGCGGGAACAACCGTCGGGGTTGGGTGACGCGAGGCGCCGACATCCGGTCGCAGCATGGTGATCATGCCATGTCCGCCTTGCACCTGGATCAACGCCGCGTTCAGGTCGCCTTTTGTGAATGTCAACTTGCGATAACTGGCATCCAGCGTTGCAGGCGGACGTTCATTGACGAGGTCGGCCTCCCAATCCCGCGGGAAGATGCCGCACAACACCAGCAGGTCGTTCGAGTGCAGATCGACCTGCGAGAAATAAGATTGAATGTTTTGACTCGATCCAAGTCCCTTGCCCGAAAGCGCCGGGTCGTAAATGTGACGTGAGCCGTTCTCGCCCGTCCAAACGGCGTGCGCCGGACCACTCAGCAGGATGGTGCTTTTCTCCTCGCGGATGGAAACCAGCGCGAGCACACCGAGGGCATATTGCCCGCGTCCGGTGGTGGACAGGTTGCGTTCGAGCAACGTCGAGTTGATGTGTTCCGCGCATTTGCGCATGGCGGAGGTCAATGAGCCGGGCGATTGATAGAATTTCCCCGCCGAGTCGCCGACCAGCCGTTCCAGTTCGTTGGGCGAAAAGGCGGCATTGCCTGAAAGCATGAGATAGACGATCAGGTTGTCCTTCTCGCGTCCGCGCGCGGCTTTGCGCGGCGGCGCGAACGCCTGCAAGCCAGGCAGGTCAGCCAGCTCCTGTCCGTTGAACCGATGAATGGGGAGGATGTTTAAGTCGAAGGTAGCCACGGCGTAAGAATAGTCAAAGGATTGTTATCATTATACTGGTAAAATTTGGATGAGGCGTAGGGGCATGGCGGATGGACTTCAGAGACTGCTCTGGTATCCTACCGTTGTGCCCCTACAATTATGCCTGTAGAAGAAGCACATGAATTTCACATTGCACAATGATTTTTCAGAGATCGACCCCTCCGCTTGGAATGCGCTGGTCGAAGGCAGCATCGCCGATACACCGTTCTCGCGTTACGAATATCTCATCGAATGGTGGAAGACCCTCGGCGGCGGAGAATGGAAGGATGCCCAACTGATCCTCGTCTCCGCGCGCGAGGACGACCAGCTCATTGGCATCGCTCCACTTTTCGTCGCGGAATACGATGGTCAACGGGCGTTGCTGCTCGTTGGCAGCATCGAGATTTCGGATTATCTGGATCTGATCGTGCGCGCTGAGGACTTGACGCGCTTCCTCTCGGGACTGATCGATTTCCTCGCATCTTCCAAAGCTGATAGTTGGTCTGCCATCGACTGGTACAACCTCCCCGATGCCTCTCCCACCCTCGCGGCGCTCAAGGCCGAATCCGAAAAGCGCGGTTGGGAGTACAACGAGGAAATCTATCGCCCCACGCCGCGCATCGCCTTGAACGGCTCGTTCGAAGATTATCTCGCCGGTATCGACAAGAAACAGCGCCACGAGATCCGCCGCAAGATGCGCCGCGCCGCCGAAAGCGGACGCGTCCGCTTCCATGTGGTGGACAAGGATGCAGACATCGAGCCTGAACTCGAATCGTTCTTTCATCTGATGGTGCAGGATCCGAACAAAGCCATGTTCCTCAAGGATGTGATGCGCGACCAGATGTCCAACTCATTGAAAGCCGCGCATACGTATGGTTATCTCTGGCTTGCCTTCCTTGAGATCGACGGTGTCAAAGCCGCGGCATCGCTCAACTTCGATTACAGGAACAAGTTATGGGGATACAACTCCGGCGTCAGCCGCGATTTCATGGAACTTTCCCCTGGCTGGGTCCTGCTTGGTCAGGTCATTCAGTGGTGCTGTGAAAACGGACGCGCCGAATTCGATTTCATGCGCGGCGACGAGGAATACAAGTATCGTTTTGGCGGGGTGAACAAGTATGTGATGCGGGCGCGAGCGATCAAACCTTAGGTCATGATTGAAATCAGTACCACTGCGCCGATAATTCCTGCAGTTGCGATAAGCGGAAGGATTGCATTTCCAAGCGCCTTGAGCCAGTTCACTTTGAGTTCTGTTTTCATGACGAACGTTTCATAACAGACCAAGGCTGCAATTGAAAGCAACAGATACCATTGGAACATGCTCAGTGTGGTGGTGAGACGAAACACAAAGGTCAGGAGCAACACTACTGGTGAAGTAATGTAGCATTGAACATAAAACATTTGTTGCAGTGCTGATTTTCGAATGGGGCGATTATTGGTCAGTTCGATCCATGTAACATAGACCAGCAAAGGTAATGCCGCAATGCTTGCCCCAAACAGGAGCTTATTCTCTGAAAACACGGCGAAGATGCCGCCCTCCTGAATTTCCCTCTCGGTGAGAAACGTATATGTCAGTGGCAGAACGGCGACGAGGATCCAAAAGAAAATGGGAGAAAGGAACTCATCGAAACGTTCCTCTGGTTTTTCCTTTCTCCATTCGCTTTTGATATATGCAATGGCTTCTTCGAGAGATTGCAGGATTTTGAATTGCGACATAAGTTTCCTCCGCTGGCAGGGTGGGATCGTGGTTTATGGTTTTACCACCGCCGGTATTGCAGGAATTTCTTTTTGCCCATCTTTACACATTCCACTTCCGGTCTATTTACGCAGACCGCTCACCGCCACCTAAACAGATCGGTGATGACGAATCCGCATAGCGCGAAGCCAAGTGGGACGAACGGCATTTCCCATGCCATCGGGTAAATGTGCGTATGGATATAGGAATGCGGTTTAAAGATAACATACCACGATAAGGGGGCGAGGATGGAGTACCAGGTCGTTCCTACGAGCGCCACGTTCTTCACGTTTCCCTTAAGTCTGCCCCTTAGATAAAGGACCACGGTCATGAAAAGAAAGACAGCAATTAGTTGCCAGTAAGCGATGTTTATAGTTGCCTGTGGCAGGGGAATTGTCATCGCGTTCGCGCTCAAATACTTTCCTATCACTGTGAATACACTCGCATTCATTGAATCCGCAAGAACGCTGACATAGTTTTCACTGCTCCCTGTGATGCGTCTGTCGACCGTATACCTGAGGTAACTCATGGCGCCGAGGAAATTGTGTTCCATGACAGCAATCTGGATGGCTAGAACACATAATCCCATAACGATCCCCGCCATCAAGACACCAACGACTTTTATCATTCGCATAAGGAATTCTTTCCATGGACATTTATAAAGCACGGCAAAATGGATGAATGGCACGGTTGCCATGATCAGGGCGGTTGTGATCAACTCGAATCCGCTGAAAAAAATCTTGATCAGCATGCAGCCAAACAAGCCCCAATGTATCAGCGCAGCGGGATATTCCCCTTTTTTTACGCCCCTGGTCAGTAGATATGCAGCAAAAATGGCGGGCAGGTAGAAAGCCCAAAGATTGTAGAAGATGCTTCCGGCGGGCAGGATGAGCCAATCTGAAAAAAATGCAGAAAGCAGGACCAACAGCCCCGCAAGAAGACCAAGTTCCCTGGCAGCTACTGCAGCGCCAAGAGCGAACACCATTGCTGAGGCCAGCGCCGTCAAACCGCGGAAAAGTTGCAGTTTCTGTTTTGGAGGAATGACCGGTATTTTGTCGAGGATGCCGTAGAGAATTCCCTGGAGCCCCGGGTTTGATCTATAGGAAATATATGTCTGGAACTCGCCGTTTTCCAGATAGGTTTTGTATTGATGTTTATTGGTCCGGGTTTCATAACTCCAATTGGTAACGTCCCCCAGTCCCAACAGACCTCCTGCCGAAAAGAATCCCTCCTGCCGTGTTTTGACCAGCCTTGCGATCACCAGCCGATCGTATCTGGTCTGCCATTCCTCATAGTAAGTGGAATTAACGATGTTCCATTTATTCCGATAAAAGTTTGGCAGGAGAAAAAGGCTCCCCAATATGAATACCAGAAGAAATTTCTGTCTTCCCTTTGTCATGCAGCACCTGTGATTGGAAATTCGCCATATTATAAACAAATTGCCCTGTCAGGGGCAATTTGTTTGATCTTGATGCAATATTCATCTGGAAGCATCGAGGATATCTTTGCTGCAATGAAGTTCCCATTCCTTCTGATTACCCGCCTCCACCGACCTCTCCCGCAATACCTCCCTCTGTCAGCTTTCTTAAATCGCTCAACGCGGATTCGATCTCGTCCACGGTCACGGGTCGATCCTCGTCGCGATGCTTCAACGCGCCTGTCTTTGTCTTCTCGATTGCCAATTCCCTGATCGAAGCATTCTTTGCCAGCGCTTCCTTCACCAGCGCCGCGCCTTGAGCATATCCGATGACGGGGTTGAGTGCCGTGACGATGATGGCGTTCTTTGCCAGCCAGCCTTCCGCTTTTTCACGGTTGGCAACGAGTCCCTTTACGGCGCGCTCGGTGAATGCGTTCACGGAACCGATGGTCACCTGCATCATCTCGAAAATATTATGTGCGATGATCGGCATCATCACATTCAATTCCAGTTGCCCCGCCTGCGCCGCCATCGCCACGGTGGTATCGCATCCCACCACATGGAACATCGCCTGGTTCAGCATCTCAGCCAGAACGGGGTTCACTTTTCCCGGCATGATTGACGATCCCGGCTGAACGGCGGGAAGGCGAATTTCGTCGAGCCCGGTCGAGGGTCCGGAGGAAAGGAAGCGGAAGTCGTTGGCGATGCGGATGAGGGTCAAGGCGAGAGTCCGCAGCGAGGCGGAGAAGTCCGCCGCATCCGCCTGCGATTGCATGGATTCGAACAGGTTGTCGGACTCATACAACTCCAGCCCGGTCAACTCGGACAGTTTCTTCACCATACGCGCATGATACTCGGGATGAGCGTTCAACCCGGACCCGACAGCTGTGCCGCCGATCCCCAGCCTCCTCAACCCGTAAGCCGATCTGCGGACGCGCTCCGCGTCGCGCTCGACCGCTTTGGCATACGCCGCAAATTCCTGACCAAGCCGTACGGGAACCGCATCCTGCAAATGCGTGCGCCCCGATTTGACGATGTCATCGAATTCTTTGGCTTTCTCTTCGAGCGCGGTTTGCAGATTCTTCAGCGAAGTCAATAACTCATCCAGCCGCCATAAAGCGCCGAGGCGAATGGATGTGGGAATCACATCGTTGGTGGATTGCGCCATGTTGACATGATCGTTCGGGTG